>DATJIF010000193.1:0-40217 GCA_035493475.1 Actinospica sp. | reverse complement strand
GGTCCGTGCACCGCGCCCGTCAGGATACTGCTATCCGGTCAGCGCCGGGGCGGTCAGAGCTCGTCGGCGATGAACGCGCCGCCGTTGTAGGAGCCCCAGCCGGTCACCTCGTCGTAGCCGGTGCCCGCGCTGTAGCCGCCGTTGTTCCCGCTGGTGACGTCGTGGAACACCGAGCTGTACAGGGAGGACTCGGCGACCGAGTAGATCTCCGAGTTCGCGTATCCGAACGCGGATTCACCGAGCGAGGCCGCGGCCGTGTCGTAGTCCGCGGTGAAGGCCGCCCAGTTCGGCGCGGCGGCGCTGGTGCCCCAGACGTCCTCGTAGGTGCCGTCGGCGTCGATGTACCACGGGCTGTTGTTGCCGCCCGCGGCCGAGACGTCCGGAACCTCGCGGTAGCCGGAGCTGTTCACCGAGTCCTGGAAGTCCGGGGTGCTGAACTCGGTGGACTGGCCGCCGCCGCTGTCCGACCAGCCGGTCTCGCTGGCCCACGCGCCCGAGGTGACGGTCAGGTTGGTGCCGCCCACCCCCGAGACGTAGGTGTCCGAGGCCGGGAAGTCGACCGACAGGCTGCTGCCGTTGTCGTCGGCGCCGCTGTCGCCGGAGGCCGCGTAGACGGACTGGCCCTGCGCCGCCGCCTCCTCGAAGTCGGCGTCGTCGGAGGACAGGTTGGAGTCCTCGGTCTCCGGCTCGCCCCAGCTGCTGGAGATCACCGGGACGTCGGCGCTGACCAGGGCCGCGTACACGGCGACCTCGCCGGCGTCCGTGTTCGGCGCCTCGTACACCTTGATGGTGGCCTTGGGCGCGAGCGCGTAGTCCACCTCGATGTCGAGTTCGTCCTCGACGGAGCCCGAGGTGTCCGTGGTGCCGCCGTCCACCTTGACGACGGACGCGGCCGTGGCGCCGAGGCTGTACTTGGTGTTGTACGCCGCGACCGCCGAGGCCGTGTACGCGGAGAACTCGACGAGGCCGATCGTCTCGCCGGAACCGTTGTAGCCGCTGGAGATGTCCGAGGTGAGGTTGTAGCCCTCCCGCGCGAGCGTCGGCGTCAGCACGGTCCCCGCGTGCGAGGTCACCGCCGCCGAGGTCGAGCCCGCGGTCTGCAGCGCGTACGTGTGCTGCGCCTCGTTCTGCAGGCCGGCCACCGAGGTGACCGCCGCCGCGACGCCCGCCGGCAGCGAGGGGGCGTTCGTGTTGGCGTAGAACGAATTCCCGTCCGCCCGGTACGTGCCGAGGCTGACGTCGAAGGCCTTCTCGACCTGGGCGGCGGTACCGGACACCGGCAGCGTCTGGTGGTTCGCGGTCACCTGCCCGACCGTCAGCCCCTCGGCCTTGAGGTACGCGGTGACCTGCGCGATCTGCGCCGGGCTGGCCCCGTACTCGGCCGCGTACTGCGCCACCGTGAGGTAGTGCCTGTACGACGGCGAGTGCGGGTCCGCCACGGCCTTGACGAACGCGTCCAGCGCGGCCTTGTTGCGCGGCGTGAGGCTCACCTCGAGCCCCAGCTTCTGGCCGGCGGCGACCGCCCCGGTCCGCGCGGCGTGCGCGATCCCCGGAGCACCGGCCGCGGCCAGCGCGACCCGCCCGGCCGGAGCGGCCGTCGACGCGTTCGCGGTGGGCAGCGCGAGCGCGAGGATCGGAAGGGGCGCGGCGAGCAGTGCGACTATTCGGAGTTTGACTTTCACAGTCCATTCCCGTGGGTAGTTGGAATAGAGAGGCACATCGCCGCGGACGCATTACTCGTGGGTGAGCGCGTCCGTTGATCGGCGACACGGTGACGTTATCGCCCCGCGACAGCACGGTAAACGGCGTCTCATGCGAGGAAACAGAAGATTAACTTTCGCGGAAACCTGTTTTCGGGCACGGCGAATCGCCCGCTGAATCAATACATGGTGAAACTCGTGGGAATGTGCTCAGAGCTGAGGGCGACACGAGGAGGACCACACCCGGCAGTAGTCGATATGACTACGGGTGATCAGCGTCATGGGGACGGCACGGTCGGGGGTCACGCTCTCAGTGGTACCAGGATCCGGGCCGCCGCGAAAGCGCGTACGCCCTGAGTCGTAGATCACACGCGTTCCGGGCAATACCGGAGAACCATCCTCCGGTATCGGTGCTACCGTCGTAGGATAAGCGGAGCAGCCACCTCCGCATAGTCTGCGAGGGTGGAAAGAAGGCACCGCCGTGGTCGACTTCGCGCAGAGTCTTGGAGTGTCGAGGGTGCCTGACCGGGCCGTCGGCACGGGCACGCTGACCAGGCCGGCCGAGGCGGAGACGAGACCGGGGCCGGGGTCGACGTCGGGGTCGGCGGAGGCGAGGCCGCGGCGGGCTCGGGGGCGGGCGGTGAGCCTGTGGTTCGCGGGGGTCGGGGCGGTGGCTTACTGCTCGTGGCCGCTGGCGTTCCTGGTCAACCGGTCGCTGGCGGGGAGTGCGTTGGCGAGCAGTTTCGAGAGCCGGAGCGAGCCGTTCGCGTGGCTGTTCATCCTGCTGGACTGCGTGGCGGGGCTGTGTATCGCGGTCGTGTGCGCGCGGGAGTTGCGGCCTCGGGTCGGGGGCGCGCTCGCGGTGGTGCTGCTGGCTTACGCGGCGTTCGGGGCGGCTACGGCGGTGGACGCGGTGGTGCCGCTGGACTGCGGGTCGGTGTCGGCGCAGGCGTGTGCCGGGCAACTGTGGCCGATCACGCCGGATGACGTGCTGACGGGGACGGCCGTGTTCGCGTTGTTCGTCGCGGCGGTGACGGTGCTGGTGCAGGCTGTCCGGCGGGCGCGGGAGGTGCCGTCGCGGGTGCCGGTCATCATGATGCTGATATTGGCGGGCTGGAGCGTGTCGGGGCTCGTGGTGCTCGCGGCGAACACGTCCGGGTCGCTCGCGGCGGTCTGTCAGTACGCGTTCCTGACGCTCACGGCGATTCTGTCGTTTCTGGTGGCACGGGGTGCGACGGGCGCGATCGGCGCCACGCGGTTCACAGACGCTTAGTGGTCGGCCAGGCCTGCATCGCCTTGTCGATCCCCGCCTCGTCGAGCGCGGGCTGCGGCAGCGGGGTGGGGGCGTCGCGGTGGGCGCACAGGGCGTCGACCAGGAGGTAGAGGTAGCGGCGCCACGCCTCGGGGGCGGCGGGGCTGGTGAACTCGTAGGCCGCGGAGAGCATCAGCTGCAGCACGGTGAAGTCGTGCTCGTCGAAGTCGGGGCGCAGTGCTCCCTGTGCGCGGGCCCGGTCGAGCAGCGGCCGCACGACGGGGCGCAGCCGTTCCCGGACCACCTCGCCGCGGTCGCAGCCGGTCTTCGCGGTGTGCATCAGGTCGCGCAGGCCGCGGTCGGCGATCTGGAGGTCCGCGACGTTCACGACGAACGACACGAAGCCCTCCCACGCATCCTCGAACTCGGCCGCCGTGCGCGCGAGCTCGACGAGGCGGTCGATGCTCTGCTCGAACATCGCGTCGATCACCGCGGACTTGTTCGGGAAGTGCCGGTACACGGTCCCCACGCCCAGCCCGGCGCACGTGGCCACGTCGTCGAGGGTCGCTCCGAAGCCGTGCCGGGCGAACACCTCCCACGCGGCGTCCATGATGCGCTGCCGGTTCTGCACAGCGTCCTTGCGCGTGCGGCGGGTGGGCGTGCGAGACTCGGTCACGGCTCACACGGTAGCCGCTGTTCCTGCAGATGACACAAACTTCGCTACCGCGCGCACAGTGCCGTCGTCACGGCGGACTGGATGTCGCCGTCCTGCGCGCTGCTGCCGCCGGGGTTGAGGTTGACCATGACGGTCACCTGGCGGCCGTCGGACGTCGCGCCGCTCATCGTCTCGAAGCCCAGGATGCCGCCGTCGTGGCCCCAGAACTCTCCGCCGCACGGCAGCGGGATGCTCTCCAGGCCGAGGCCGTACCCCGATCCGCCGCCGGTCGGGACCGTAGTCTGCATCGCGCGCAGCTCAGCCGGGGGCAGCAGCCTTCCTTGGAGGAGCGCGCCGAGGAACCGGTTCATGTCGGCGCCGCTGGAGATCATGGCTCCGGACGCGTAGGCGACGGAGGGATTGAACTCGCTCACGTCGGTCGGTGCGGAATTCGGCAGTTCGGCGTATCCGTGCGGGTGCGTGCCGGGGATGCCGGTCTGGTCCACGGGCACGGAGGTGTCGCGCAGGCCGAGCGGTTCGATGATGCGCCGCGTGATCTCCCCGCCGTATGAGTGGCCGGTCACGGCTTGGATGAGCAGTCCGGCGAGCACGTAGTCGGTGTTCGAGTAACTCTCGCTCGTCCCGGGCTTGAACAGCGAGGGGTGCGCGAGGGCGATGTTCAGCAGGTCCTGCGGGCTGTAGTGCGTCAGCGGGTCGGTCACGACGGCCTGCTCGCTGATGTAATCCATATAGTCGGGCAGGCCGCTGGTGTGCTGGAGCAGCTCGCGCACCGTGATGTGGCGGCCGTCGTTGCCGTTGCCGCGCACCACGCCGGGCAGGTACCGCTCGATCGGCGCGTCGAGGTCCACCCGGTGCTCGGCCACGAGTTGGAGCACCACCGTGGCCACGAACATCTTGGTCATGCTGCCGATCCGGAACCGGCTGTCGGCCGCGACCGGCGCACCGGTGGCGAGGTCCGCGACGCCGCTGGTGAGCACAGTCGTCCGGCCGTTGCCGTTGCTGATCGCGGCCAGGGCTCCGGGCGCGCCGTCGGTGGTGGTCAGCCGGTGCAGGACGCCGCTCACGCCGCCGTCGGAAACGGCCGAGGATGCGGATGCGGGTACGGCGGTCGTGCCTATCGCTGCCGCCACGACGGCGGCGCACATGGGGATCACGTGAGTTCGCATGGGAATCAGCCTCGCGAATCAGAGGACGTCATCCCATGCGGCACTCCCCCGGGATCACCGGGGGGCTAGCTCCACCCTCACGCCACGGTGGCCGAGACCACCGTCCAGCCCTTCGCGTCCTGGTCCTCGTCCAGCCGCAGGTCGAAGGAGAGCGTGACCGGCCGCCGCTTGTGGGCGTCGCCGCGCAGCACCTCCTCGGTACGGCGGTCGACCTCGTAGTAGAAGCCCTCCGCGCGGACCGAGACGCGGAAGACGATCGGGTCGCGGGAGACCAGTGAGCTCACCTCGACCGACCCGACGACGGCTTCGCGCATGACGGTGCGGTTCGGCGTGCGCACGGACGTGAAGTCCAGGCTGCCGTCGTTCATGACCCACTCTTCGAGGAACTTCTCGACGGCGACTTCGAGGACCGGCTTGTCGAAGCGCGCGTCGAGCAGGCTCAGGTCCTGCGCGGCGGCGTCGGCGTCGGTGCTCCAGGAGATGCCGGTGAGCCCGAGGATGTCGCTCTCGCCCTTGACCGTGGACTGCTCGGCGACTTCGAGCACCGCCTCGCGCGCGACGGCCTTCTGGTCCCAGCCGTCCGTCTCGATGGCGTTGGTCAGGTGGTGCGCGCCCTCGGCCGCCTGCTCCACCGACGCGACGATCCACTCTCCGGCCTTGTCCTTGCGCAGCGTCCAGTACTCGACCGGGGTGGTCGAGGAGTCCTTGCGCTCGGCGCGCCAGCCGTTGGCCTCGCGCACGTAGTCGTTGAGCGTCGCGGTGATCCGGAACGTGACGGTGTCGTTCTTCTCGCCGGAACGGTTGGCGACGTCGACGAGCTCGACCATCGGACCGGAGACGATCTCCACGACGTTGACCTGGCCGCGCGACTCGTAGTCACGCAGCTCGTCGGCCCACTTGTCGTAGAGCACCGGCGACATGATCTGCCGCAGCGTGGCCTTGTCGCTGTTGGTCCACGCGCGCTGGGCGGTGGTGTACAGCCAGACCGCGCGCTGCTTGAGCGTGTCCACGTCGAAGGTCGCATCCGTGTCGGCGATCCCGGCGACCCGGGCCTCCACCTGCACGGCGCGCTCGCGGGCCTGCGCGTCCGCGCGGTGCGCCGACCGGTCCGACGCCGTGTTCAGGCCGCTCTTCGACCCCTTCCGGCTCCGGGACCTGAACCACAGCACGAGCAGCACGATCGCCACGAGCAGGATGATCCCGGCGACGCTCCCACCGCCGCCCGCCACGTAGACGCCGCCGAAGCCGCCGCCGCCCCCGCCGTGGAAGCCGCCGCCCCCTCCTCCGCCGCCACCGCCGCTGAATCCGTGGCTGCCGCCCCCGCCGCGTGCGTACGCGACCGCCGGGCTGGTCAGCGCCACGATCGCGGCAAGCACTAGTATCCGCCGACCGGCACGCACCTGCGATCTCCTCCAGAAGTAGATAAACCCCTGGAACAGGCTACCCGGCGGCCGTCTTCTCGGCGGCACGCCGGGTTGGTACTCTCACCGCCGATGACTGCAGACGACGTGAAGCCGCGGACCACGCCGATCCAGCACTGGCGGACGGCGACCGGACGCGCGGCCCGGGCCGTGGTGCGCAGCCTCGCGCTGCTGCTGCTCATGCTCAGCGTGCTTGAGATGATTCTGATCACGCTGGTGCCGACGCCCGGTTCGGTCTCCTACAGCCGGCCGAACCTGCACCCGTTCGCCACGATCCGGCTCTATCTGCGGGACGGGACCGTCGAGGAGCAGATCCTGCAGATCGGCGGCAACATCGCGCTCGGCTTCGTGCTCGGCTTCCTGCTGCCGCAGATCACCCCGTATCTGCGCGGCCTGCTCCGGGTCGAACTGGTCACGGCGGTGCTGATCGCGGTGGTCGAGGTCGTGCAGCACTTCTTCATCCACGGCACCACGATCAATATCGATGACCTGATACTCGCGGGTGCGGGTGCGGCGCTCGGGTACATCCCGCTGGGCCGGATGTTCGGTATGCGCCTGCACCCGCACCACCTGCACTGGTGGCAGCGAATACTCGTGCGTTTCCGCACGCAGCGTTCGCGTTGACGTTGACGTTGACGTTGATCAGTGTGCGACGGTCCACACGAAGGCGGCCGTGCCGGAGACTCCTTCCGTGTCGGTCGCTGTCACGGTGACGGTATAGGTGCCGAGCGTCGTGCCGGTGCCGGAGATCGTGCCGTTGGACGCGATCGAGATGCCCGGCGGCAGTCCGGTTGCGGTGAACTTCAGGGTCTGCGACGCGTTGCTGTCCACGGCCGTCATCGGGAAGGAGACCGCCGAACCCTGCGGACTGCTGTAGCCGAAGGGGTTGACGACGCCGACCGTCTCCGCGCCCGGCACGCCCGAGTTCGGCGTCACGTTCGCGCTGACTGCGGTGTTCGCTGCGGACACTCCGGCGCCCGACGTGCCGGCCGCGATCTGCCCGGTCAGTTCCTGGCCGAGGCTGGTCGATCCGGTCAGCGGCAGGCTGGCCGAGGAGTCGCCGACCTTGATCGAGTACGTGCCCGCCTGCGCCTCCCACTGGTTGTCCGCCGCCGACCACGACGCCAGGTCGTGGATGTTCAGCGGGAACGAGACCGCCGTGGACTGACCGGGGTTCAGCGTGACGCGGTCGAATCCGCGTAGCTGCTCCGGCGGATCCTGGCTGGCGGCCGGGTCGCCGACGTACATCTGCGCCACGTCCGCGCCCGCCACCGAGCCGGTGTTGGTCACGGTCGCGGTGACCGTCGCGTCCCCGTCGGCGTTGAAGGCCCCGACGTTGAGGTTCGAGAAGGAGAACTTCGTGTAGGAGAGCCCGTATCCGAACGGGAAGGCGGGCGTTATGTTCTGGGACTGATACCAGCGGTAGCCGATGTCCACGCCTTCGCTGTACGTGACGCCGGTCGCCGTGCCCGGCCACTGGGCCTGCGTCTGCGCCGGGACCTGACTGAGGCTGCTCGGGAAGGTGACCGGCAGCTTGCCCGAGGGATTGGCCGTGCCGAAGATCAGCGCCGCCGTCGCCGCGCCGGTCTCACCGCCGCCGTACCAGTTCTCGAACACGCCGGCCACGCTGTTCAGCCACGGCATGACCACCGGACCGCCACTGTTGATCACGACGATCGTGTTCGGATTCGCCGCCGCCACCTGCTGAATCATCGACTCGTCCGTCGCGGACAGGTCGAGCGAGGTCAGGTCGCTCTCCTCGCCCTCGGGCAGGTTGGCGTAGATGATCGCGTAGTTGGCGGCCTTGGCGGCGGTGACTGCCTGCGGGATGTCGGTGGTGCCGTTGTCGTCTCCGGCGGTGTACGTCACCGTGACGTTCGGCCCGACCGCGTTCTGGATCCCGGTGATCGGCCAGACCGTATTGGAGCTGTCGACGCCGCCGCTGCCGCCGCCCGCGAGCTCGACCGCCGCGCCGCCGTCAGTGCCGATCACGGCGATGGACTGCTTGCTGCTCGGGTTCGGGTTGAGCGGCAGGATTCCGTTGTTCTTCAGCAGCACCGTGCCCTCCTCACCGAGTTGCAGCGCGGTCTGCTGGTGCGCCGCCGTGGTGACCGTGTTCGAGAGCGAACCGCTCGCCGGGTTGTCGAACATGCCGAACGCGAACATCTGCGTCAGTATCTGGGCCACGCGCTCGTTGACGATCGCCGGGTTGATGGTCCCGGCCGAGAGCGCCGAGGTGATGTTGCTCGCGTCGGAGAACGGCATCGCCACGTTCATGCCGCCCTCCCGCGTGGCCACGGAGTTGCCCGCCCCGCCCCAGTCAGACGTGATGAAGCCCCCGTAGTTCGCCTCCTGATCCAGTCCGTTCTGCAGGAGTTGCGCGCTCGCGCAGGACGGCGCGCTGTTGACCACCGCGTACGAGCACATCATCGAACCCGGGGCGGACTGCTCGGCGGCCGTCTGGAACGGGGCGAGGTAGAGCTCTTCCAAAGCCTGCCGACTCACGGTCTCGTTGTTGCTGCCGTTCGGGTACTGCTCCTGGTCGTACGCGGCGACGTGCTTGATCATCGCCATGACGTCCTGGCTCTGCAGTCCGTCGACCTCGGCGGCCGTGATCTGCCCGGAGAGATACGGGTCCTCGCCGTACGTCTCATAGGTCCGGCCCCAGCGCGGGTCACGCACGAGGTTCGTCGTCGGGCCGAGCGACACGTTCGCTCCCTTGCCCGCGAACTCGGCGCCCTTCGCCGCGCCCTCCTGCTGGACGAGCGTCGGATCCCAGGTAGCGGCCGCGTTCTCGCCGTCGGGGAACGCCGTCACACCGCCGTTGCCGTCGCCGACTCCGGACGGTCCGTCCTCCATGTTGATCGAGGCGATGCAGAGGTTCGGGATCGCGGGAACCTGGCCGATGTAGGTCGAGGTGCCGTCACCGGACAGCAGCGTGGCCTCCTCGGACTGGTCCATCGTGTTGAGCACCTGCTGGACGCGCTGCGCGACCGGCGCCGTCGAGCCGACCCAAGGGCAGACACCGTTGCCGCCGTTCCCGGTGCCTCCGGTGACCGGCGCGGTGGTCGTCAGGCCGTAGACGTCGAACTCGAAGATGGAGTAGCCGAACTGCGTGCCGCGCGCGGTGCCGTCCATGCGGACGTACCGCGCCGTGACGGAGACGGGGAAGGTCTGCGTACCGCCGGTGCCGGTGGTCGTGGAGTAGACCGACGTCCAGGTGTTGTCGTCGTTCGAAACCTGGACCTGGAACGCCGACGCGTACGCCGCCTCCCACGAGATGCCGATGCTGCAGATCTGCTGCTTGCTGCCGAGATCGACCGTCAGCCACTGCGGATCGCTGGCCGCGCTCGACCAGCGGGTGCCGGGGTCGCCGTCGACGGCCGCGGACGCCGAGTAGTCGGTCGCGTCCTGCGTGGACGACGCGGTCGCGGGCTGGTCCAGCGCGAGGTCGTTGATACCGCAGTACTCTGTCGCGCCGCCTCCTCCGCCGGTACCGCCGCCTCCGCTCCCGTTGGAGCCCTGCGCGAAGCTCAGGTAGTGGAAGTTCCAGCCGTTCGAGTCCTGATCCACCCGGAGCGTCTGCTGTCCGGCGGGCAACGTGGCGGTGGCGGTCACGGTGGTCCACGTCTCGTAGCCACCGGTGTTCGGCACGGCGACCGCGCCGGTGAGGTCAGTGCCCGAAGAGTTGGCGATGTGCAGCGCGTCGGAGATGCCGTACGGCGACGCGACGCGGAAACTGATCGTGTAGGCGCCTGCCGTCGCGACGTTGACCGTGTAGTCGAACCACTGTCCGGCGTTCGTCCAGCCCATGTCGTACGCACCACCGGCGGCGGACGTGTCCTGCGTGTCGGCCGTCGTCTCCAGATCGACCCCGTCCGCGCGGTAGCTGTTCGCGGAGCCGTTGGTCGAGGTCACGCTGTACGCGGTGCCCTGACCTCCGGTGTCGTAGTTCGCCACCTGGACCGCTCCGGGCACCGGCGCGGCCGATCCGCCGAAGGGCGCGGAGGTTCCGGAGCCACCCGAACCGCCGCCGCCACCGCCCGACGAGCTCAGCGTGAAAGTCATGGCGTGGAAGTTCCAGCCGTTCGAATCCTGATTCACGCGGAGCGTCTGCTGTCCGGCTGGTAGCACGACGGTGGCCGTGACGGTCGTCCACGTCTCGTAGCCGCCGGTGTTCGGCACGGCGACCGAGCCGCTGAGGTTGGTGCCCGCGGAGTTCGCGATGTGCAGCGCATCGCTGATCCCGTAAGGCGAGGAGAGTCGCAGGGCAATGCTGTAGGTGCCCGCGCTGGCGACGTTCACCGTGTAGTTGAACCACTGCCCGGCGGTCGTCCAGCCCATGTCGTAGGCGCCACCGGCAGCGGAGGCGCCCTGCGTGTCGGCCGTGGTCTCGAGGTCGATTCCGTCGGAGCGGTAGCTGTTCGCGGAGCCGTTGGTCGAGGTCACGTTGTACGCGACGCCCTGGCCGCCGGTGTCGTAGTTCGCGGCATCAACGGTCCCCGGAACTGCTGCCGCGGTTCCGCCGTAGGGGGCGCCGGTCGCCGCGTGGGCTGCGGACGTCGCTCCGGCCAGCGACAACGTGAACAGGGCCAGTGCCGCGAATGCCGCCCGCAGTCGTTGTCGCCGCGGGCGGCCTCGCCGGGAGAGAGGGACATGCCTCATTGCGTTCCCTTCGGTTGCCTTGAAACGATCATGTGAGAGCGCTCTCTCGACAGAGGAAGGTCTAAGGCAGGCAACCGGGCGCGTCAATCCTCTCGACTGGGTTTCGGGACTTGATCATGCGTCAGATCGCGCTGATCAGGAGGAATACGTGGTCGTGCAGACGGTTCCGTTGAGGCTGACGGCGGCGGGCGACGGATACGCGCCGGTGTTGCTGCCGACGAAGCCGATGCTCTGCGAGTTGCCGCCGTTCGGTGCGAGTTGGCCGTTCCAGCTCACGTTCGTAGCTTCGACGTTCGTGCCGGACTCGGTCCAGTTGGCGTTCCAGCCGCTGCTGAGCGTCTCGGCCGTGCTCGGGAAGCTGAACGTGAGCGACCAGCCGTTGATCGGGTTCGGGCCCGTGTCGGTGAGCGTCACCGAGGCCACGAAGCCGTTGCCCCAGCCGTTCGTGATCTGATAATCCACCGCGCACGTGCTGGTGGCCGGGGTGCTCGTGGTGAAGGTGACCGGATCAGAGGGCTCCGACAGCTTCCCGGACTGGTCGGTGGCGAGCACGTTGAGCCGGTACGTGGTGCCCGGAACCAGGTTCTGCAACGTGGCCGATGTGCCGGTGGACTCGGCCAACAGCTGGCCGTCGGTGCCGAACTGCTGCTCGACCTCGTAGCGCACCGGCTGGCCGCTGCTCGGAGCCGTCCAGTTCACCGTCGCGGTCGTCGCGCCCACTTGGGTCACGGTCGGGGAGCCCGGCACGCCGGTCGCGCCGAACTGGTTGGCGGCGGGCGTCAGCACGATCGACTCGATCGAGTAGGGCGCGATGGTCTGCGTGGTGCTGGTTCCCTGTGCGGCGCTCGTGATCGATGTGCCCTCGTCGCCGTACGTGTAGACGGTCGGGGTCGCGGTGCTCGGCGTGTATCCCGCGTAGTTCAGATTCACCGAGTACGAATTGTTCGGGTCCTTGTTCACGATCAGCACGGCCAGGTCGCCGTTCGCCTGGCGTACCGCGTGCGCGTCGACCAGCGAGTTGTCCGTTCCCGCTCCGACCATCAGATCACCCGGCCGGCCTACCTTGCTCAGCATGCTGATGCCGTAGTACGTCGGGAACGGCGTGTTCGCGGCGGGTTCGCAGACCGAGCCGACGCACGTTCCGCTGGAGATCACGCCGTAGTCGCCGAAGTCCGTGGCGCCGTCGGGTGCGGTGGAGATCGTGGACGGACCGTTGCGGGTGTCCCACCAGTCCACGGTGAAGACGCCCTGTTCGAGTGCTGTCATGTACGCGTCGGTGGCGAACAGCGCGTCCGGCTGCGTGTCCTCGTCCACGGTCGAGTTCATCTCGGTCAGCGCGATCTGGATGTTCGGACCGTTCGCACCGGCGTACTGGTCGATCTCCTGACGCAGTTGGGCGAGCTCACCGGGCAGCTGCGCCGTCTCGCTGAGCGCCGTAGCGGCTCCGGTGCCGCTCGGATACCAGTGCACGATGACGAAGTCGATCGCCGAACCCGCCGTCGAGAGCACCGTGTGGTTCCAGTCCGCCGAGTCGCCCGACGCGAACACGCCGTCCGGCCAGTTGCCCGGCATCGTCAGCACCGCGCCGAGCTTGATGCTGGGATCGACCGCCTTCATCGCGCTCGAGTACTGCAGGAAGTTCTGCGCGTACGTCGTCGGGCTCTTACTCGCGTGGTCGTCGGCCTCCCAGGGACTGCCGTAGTAGCCGTTGCCGTAGTTCTCGTTGCCGATCTCCCAGTACTTCGCGCCGTAGCCCTGGGTGACGTTCGCGTACTTGACCCACGCGGCGGCCTCGGCCGGCGTCCCCGTGCCGTAGTTCGCAATCAGGATCGGCTGCGCGCCGACGGCCTTCGCGGTGCCCATGAACTGATCGAAGTCGGTGCCGGGAGCCACGTATCCGCTGCTGACGGTGTTGTTCTGCCAGTTGTACACGTCGCCGTACGAGCCGCCGGGATAGCGCAGCATGCCGACGCCCGCCGAGGACAGCAGGTTCTGGGTGGTTGTGCTGTTCATCTGGCTGTCCCACACGGCGGTGTTCAGGCCGTAGCCGGTGGACGGGATCGTGCCCTCGCCCTCGTTCGCGTTGACGGTCACGTCGACGGCCGGAGTCGCGGCGGCGGCCACCGTGGCCGTGGCCGGGACCGCGCCGACCAGGGCCAGGCACAGGACCGCGGCCAGTTTCATCGGATATCTCTTCATGGCACGGATCGTGGGGCGATCGCCCGAAGTGAGTCAAAGCCCTGCCCCGACACCCGCCCCGGACCAGCACGCGCGGGTAAGGCCCCCGGGGAAAGTTTCATCCGATCCCCCGTTCGATTCCGCCGCGCCCGATTCCCCTGACGTGCGGCGTCGCTTCGCACACGTCCGCGGGATCGGTCTTCGAGCGCTGCGTCACTGACCGTCGCGGCGGCGCGCTCCTACGCTCAGGGCGACCAATCCACCCACCTGCCACCTGTGAAAGGGGGCTGGCAAGCGTTGAGAACACGACGCAGAGCATTGTGGACGACGGTGGCGGCGCTGTGCGCGCTGGCCGCATCGGTCCTGTTCGCGGCACCGGCGTCGGCGCACGGCGCGATGGAAGTCGCCGGGAGCCGGACGTTCCTGTGCTACGAGGACGCACTCACCTCGACCGGCCAACTGGTGCCGCAGAACCCCGCGTGCCAGGCGGCCGTCGCGCAGAGCGGCACCACCCCGCTGTACAACTGGTTCGCGGTCGGCAACCGCTCGGGCACCACCAGCGGCGAGACCAGCCAGCTGATTCCCGACGGCTCGCTGTGCAGCGGCGACAGCAACTACTACGACTTCTCCGGCTTCGACCTGGCGCGCAGCGACTGGCCGAAGACGCACCTGACGTCCGGGTCGACCATCCAGATCAAGTACAACAAGTGGGCGGCGCACCCCGGCACCTTCTCGCTCTACATCACCAAACCGGGCTGGGACTCCACCAAGCCGCTGACCTGGGAAGACCTGGAGAGCGTGCCTTTCTCCACGGCGACCAACCCGTCCTCGGTCGGTGATCCGGGCAGTATCGACAGCTACTACTACTGGGACGCCACGCTGCCGTCCGGCTACACCGGCTACCAGATCATCTACTCGATCTGGGCCAGGTCGGACAGCACCGAGACGTTCTACGGCTGCTCCGACGTGGTGTTCGACGGCGGCAACGGCGAGGTGACCGGCATCGGCGCGAGCGCGCCCCCGGCGAACCCCGTACCGTGCGCCGCGAGCTACTCGATCGTCTCGTCCTGGCCGGGCGGCTTCCAGGCGCAGGTCACGGTGAGCAACCCGAGCACCGCGGCCATGTACGGCTGGACCGTCGGCTGGGTGCTGCCGGACGGCGAGACCATCAACAGCGCCTGGAACGGGGTCCTGTCCCAGGCCGGATCGCTGGCCACGGTGAACAACGCGAGCTGGAACAACCAACTCGCGGTCGGCGCCAGCACGTCCTTCGGCTTCACCGCCGACTACACCGGCACGCCGGCGGTGCCGACCAGCATCTCCTGTGAGAGCCCGTAGTCAGTCCCGGCTTTCCTGCTCAAGGGCCGTGGGCGGCAGCGCGCCGTCCACGGCCAGGAGGCTTTAATTAATATGCTGATTCATTCACGCCGCCCGACGATGCTCCTGGCCGCCGCCGGGCTGTTGCTGTCGCTGCTCGGCGGCTGCACCACGTCATCGTCTTCCGGTACCGCGCAGCCGACCGACGGCATGCCTGGGATGCCAGGGATGACGGGCATGGGCGACATGCCGGGGATGGGCGACGTCACCAGCGCGCCGACCACCCCCGCACTGGCCGCCGCCGCGCCACGTGGCACCGGACTGTCGAGCACGCTGAACGGCTACACACTGGTGACCGATCCCGGCGGCGGTACGTTCCACATCACCGGCCCGAGCGGGAAGACCGTCACCCGCTACCAGCCGTACGAGAGCGCATTCGTCCTCTGCTACGTCATCCGCACGGACCTGACCGCGTTCCACTACCTGCAACCCGCCATGCGCGAGGACGGCACCTGGACCGTCGCACCGCCGCCGCTGCCCACGGGCTCGTACCGGACGTTCGTCAGCTTCGCCGCGCCGGACTCGAGCGAGGGCACGCCGCTGGTCTACCAGCTCTCCAGCCCCTTCACGATTCACGGCACCGCCGGTTCGATTCCCGCGGCGAGCGCCGACGCGTACACCCTCAGCCTGTCCGGCATCCCGAAGGCGGGCACGTCGGGCCCGCTGACCGTGACCGTCACGAAGAACGGCAAGCCGGTCACGTCCTTCCAACGGTTCCTCGACGCGTACGTGCACCTGACCGCGTTCCACGCCGGCGACCTCGCCTTCGCGCACATCCTCTCGCTCGGCGGCATCCAACAGGGCTCGGGCACGACGACCGCCGAGGCGCTGTTCCCGGAGTCCGGCACGTGGCGGGTGTTCGCGCAGTTCGAAGCCGGCGGCACCGTCCAGACCGCCGCGCTCACGATCAACGTACCCTGATTCCGGTCCCTCCTCAGCACCCGATGCGTGCCGAGCTCAGCGCGATGTCGTCGAACCAAAGCGTGTCGTTGCCGCCTCCGCCATAGCTCTCCCATCCGAACTTCAGATCGGTCAGGCTCGGCCGCCACTGCTCGCCGTTGCCGGAAAGCCACTGGTCGCTGACGTTGGCGACCGGCGTGCTGCCGTTCTCGCTCAGCCCGGCGATCTCGGTACCGTTGAGCCACGTCGTGACGGCGCCGGTCGAGCCGTTGACCTGCAGCTCGACGCACTGCCACGTGTTCACCGGCAACGCGGCACTCTGCGCCACGCCGGTCGGGCTCTGATCCGGCAACGTCTGGTCGTCGGACTGCCTGTTCCACATCAGCGCGCCGTCCTGCCCGCCGAATCGCAGATCCGTGTTCCCGGCGTTCGCGTCGTTCATGGCGACGAAGGTGACGTGGCCGGTGGGCAGCGGCGTCGTGTGCATGACCCAGAACCGCACGTCCCACACCGGCCCGACCAGCCCCATGTCGGCCGCGTCCCGGATGAACACGTGGTTGCAGTACCCGTCGACGCCGACCACCTTGGCCGACTTGGCGCCGCTGTGCGCGGTCGTGGAGTCGATCGCCGCGGTTCCGGTACCGGAGCAGTCGAGGCTGTACACGCTCCAGCGCCCCGACGGCACGCTGCTCGTCTGGCTCTCGAACCCGTCGCAGAAGACTGTGTTAGCGCAGCCCGGCGAAGAGATCCCCGTACCGGTAGGCGTCGGCGTAGGAGTCGGCGTCGGGCTGGCAGTCGGACTGACGCTCGGGCTCGGGCTCGGGCTCGGGCTCGCGCTCGCCTGCCCCGCGCACAGGACCCCGTTCAGCGCGAAGTCGGTCGGCGTGTCGTTCGTCCCGCTCCACGTTCCCTGGAAGCCGAAGGCGATGGTGCCGCCGCTCGCCACGGCGCCGTTGTACGCCTCGTTGACCGCCGAGACCGAACTCCCGGTCTGCGTGACCTGCGCGTTCCACGCCGAGGTGACCTTCTGGCCCGCCTCGAAGCTCCAGGTCACCGCCCACGACGTCAGCGCGGCGCCGCCGTCGACCACGCTCACGTTCGCGGTGAAGCCGCCGGTCCACTGGTTCACCTGGTAGGTAACCGTGCACGCGGCGGCCGCGGCGGCCGTACTCGCGCTTCCGGTCATCGTGGGCAGCATCGCGGGCGTCGCGGCGACCAGTCCGGCCACGGCCACGGCGGCGAATCCATGTCGCAATGTAGGCATAGACACTGCTAACCGCGTGGCCGCGCGGGCTGCAATGTTTTCATGGCGCCACCTGCGCTGACGTCGAAACCGCCCTGAAAGTTTCACAGGGCTTTGACGTACTCGGCGGGCGGGCGGGACCATGCCCGCGACATTTCGCGAGCCCGTACCGGGAGGACGCCGATGCGCACCCGAAGAAGAACCCGAAGCCGTAGCCGTACCCGCACCCTGATCGCAGCACTCTGCGCCGTCGCGCTCGGCGCCCTGGCGGTGATCGCCGGTTCCTCGCCCGCCGACGCGCTGAACGTGACCGGCGCCTCGTCCCCGGTCACCGGGAACGCGACCTACTTCTCCGGGCTCGGCGCGCCGTACGGCGGCTGCGGACTGCCGCAGGCGGACTTGGACTCGCAGCACTTCCTCGCGCTGAACGTCTACAACACGCCGGGCGACTACGGCACCGAGCCGCGGCCGATCCCGGCGTCCGACGCGTCGATCATGGGCATGTTCGACAACGGGCTCAACTGCGGCCGCTACGTGCAGGTGACCGTCGGCGACTACTGCACCGGCACCAACGACGGCGCGCAGAACGAGCCGTTCTGCCGGGGCGGATCGTGGGTCGCCGACCAGTACAACGGCGCCACGCTCACGTTCGTGGTCGCCGACAGCTGCGCCGACTCCAACGCGTGGTGCCGCGACGACCCGTACCACGTGGACCTCGCGCAGAGCTCGCTCAGCCAGTTCCTGCTGGGCGGCCAGCCGACCACGGGCCTGCCGAACAAGTGGAACAACCGGCAGGTCAGCTGGCAGTTCGTGCCCGCGCCCAACTACACCGGCGACATCAACATAGGCTTCATCCAGGGCGCGCAGACCTGGTGGTCCGCGATCGCGATCTCCCACCTGCCCAACGGAATCCACGGCGTCCGCTACTACGCGAACGGCGCGTGGCAGTCCGGCACCATGGACAGCGACATGGGCGACGACTACATCATCGCCCCGACCAGCGCGGGCGGCAGCCAGTACGAGATCCAGGTGATCGACTCGACCGACACGCTGCTCAACGGCGGCGAGGTCTACTCGTTCTCGATGCCCTCGTCCTGCGGAACGCAGTGCTCGGCGGCATACACGGCGGCCACGTACACGACGTCCACCGGCCCGACGTCGAGCCCGAGCGCCAGTGCTTCGGCCAGCTCGAGCCCGACAGTGACGGCGTCCGGCGCGCAGTGCACCGCCACCGTCTCGACCGTCTCCACGTGGACCGGCGGGTATCAGGTCTCGATCAACGTCGCGAACACCGGCACGACGGCCACGTCCACCTGGAAGACCGTGCTCACGCTGCCGGGCTCCGACACGATCGCGAGCTCGTGGAACGCGACGGCCACGCAGTCCGGCGGCACGGTCAGCGCGGTCGCGGCGTCCTACAACGGACAGCTGGCCGCCGGCGCCTCGACCAGCTGGGGCATGACCGTCAACGGCAGCGGTCCGCCCCCGACTTCAGCCACTTGTGCGTCCGGCTGAACTACGGACCTGTCCAGACAGGTAGACTTGTCAGAATGCGTATGGGCATTCTCGACATCGGGTCACAAGGCACCCATCTCGACGTGCTCCGCCTCCGCGCAGGCCGCCCGCTCCAGGTCCTCGCGGTGGCGAAGCGGCCGAACCGGCTGGCCGCGTCGATCAAGCTCGACGGAACCATCGAAGCGGACGGGATCGAGCGGCTGGTCGCCTCGATCCGCAGCGCGCTGCGGGCGGCGCGCCGGGAGGGGCTGGACGAGCTGATCGCGTTCGGCACCTCCTCGATCCGCGACGCGCCCAACCGCGCGGAGGTGCGCGACCGGATCGCCGAGTCCTGCCGGATCGACCTGGGCTTCCTGTCCGGCGAGCACGACGCGCTGCTCACCTACCGGGGCGCGCGCGAGTGGGCGGGCGGCGAGGCGGCGAGCCTGTTCGTCGCGGACATCGGCGGCGGCACGCTCGAACTGGCCGCCGGCGACGCCCGCAAGCCGTACTGGGCCGTCTCGCTGCCGCTCGGCGCGCGCCGGCTGACCCGGGACTGCCTGCCCGACGACCCGCCCAAGCCCAAGCACGTGGAGCGCCTGCGCAGCCAGCTCTCCCGCGACCTGGCCGAACTGATCGCGGACAGCAGCCGCTGCACCGTCGGTTCGCCGCAGGACGCGCTCGTGCTGGCCACGTCCAAGACCCTCGCCCAACTCGCCGCCCTCACCGGCGGCCGCGACGCCCAGAGCCGCCCCGCCATCACCCGCCGCGCCCTACGCCGCCACGTCCCCCGCCTGGCCCGCATGCACTCCACCGAACGCGCCGACCTGGACGGCGTGTCCGCCGGCCGCGCCCCCCAGATCCTCGCCGGAGCCCTGGTCGCCGAGGCCGTCATGGACGCGTTCGACCTCCCCTGCCTCACCGTCTGCCCCTGGGCCCTGCGCGAAGGCATCGCCCTCACCCGCCGCCTCCCCCTCGACGCCGCCCACGGCGACCGCTCCGCCCGCGCCGCCCTCGAACGCAACCAGGTCGCGGAGCTCGTCAAAGCCCTCGACGACCTCCGCACGCCGGTCGGTTAGCCCAGCGGATCGGCGAGGCCCCAGCCGGCGGTGAGCATTGCGTCGATGGCTTCTAGGGATTGGCGGACGCGGTGGGGGCGGTCGCCTTCCACTTCGATCCAGGGCACGTGCTGGGATGCGAGGACTTCGCGGAAGCGGGCGGTCATCCAGGGGCGCAGGTGCTCGCCGTCGCGGAGGCCGTCGTCGGTGAAGGGGACGCCTTGGTCGCTGGTGAGGATGTAGAGGGCGCGCGGGGGCAGGTCGGTCGCTGCTGCGTGGACTTCGGCGGTGGTGGCGCCCATGTAGCGCTCCTGCCAGATCGTGGTGGCGAGGGCGTCCGTGTCGCAGATGAGGATGGGGCCGCCTGTTCGTGCGGCGCGGCCCTCGTCGGTGTTCTGGCGGCGGGCGACGGTGACGAAGTCCTGGTCGGTCCATTCGAGGTCGAAGATGCTCGGCTCGTCACGTCCGGCGCTTGCTGCCTGCGCGCGGGCCACGGCCAGCTTGATCACGGTCAAGGCTCTGCCGTACTCGGGGACCCAGCCGGTGAGGGTGTGTACTCCGCCGCGGGCGCGCAGGGCGTCGGCTAGGTCCAGGGAGAGCGTGGTCGTGCCGGTGGACTCGGCGCCGAGGACGACGACGCGGCGGGCCAGCCCTGCGCGGACCGGGGGTTCCAGCTGCGTCCAGTGCGCTACGGGGTCGGCGCGGACCTTGGTCGCGGAGATGGGCACGGTTGCGCGGGACTGGTCCAGGCGCACGTCCGCGGCGTCGAATCGGCGGGCGAGTTCGGCTCCGTACGGCTCGGAGGTGAAGACCGCGTCGATGGGATGTGCGGCGTGGCGGGAGTCGGTGACTGCTTCGCGCATCAGGGCCACGTGGCCGGACCAGACGTCGGGGTCGTCGTAGTCGATGGGGAGGTTGTCGAGGATGCCGACGATCTCCACGACGTGGCTGGTGTGCGCGTACGTTTCGCGGAGCCAGGCTACGCGGGCGGGCAGCGGGATGGTCTCGACGTCCGAGGCCATGACGACGACGGTGACCCGGCGGCAGGAGTCGGCTGCGGCGTCGATCAGGAAGCGGTGTCCGGCGTGTGGCGGGTAGAACTTGCCGATGATCAGGCCGTGTTCGAAGTGCTGGTGCTCGTGGCTCTCGGTGGTCATGCGGCGGCTGCCAGGGGGATGGTGCTGCGGTCCTCTGCGTTGGCCGCGATCTGGTGGCGCCAGGCGCGCAGGCCGAGCAGGCACATGGACAGGAAGAGTACATAGACGATGCCGGTCAGGTAGAGCACCTTCACGAAGTACAGCGGGACGTAGATGACGTCGGCCGCGATCCAGAAGTACCAGTTCTGCAGCTTCTTGAGGTTCAGCAGCCATTGCGCGGCGAGGGAGAGCGCCGTGGTCAGCGCGTCCCAGAACGGGGCTATGTCGTTCGCGGCGGTGAGGAGGACGGTCAGGCCCCAGGTCGCGGGGACGATGAGTGCGAGGAGTACCGCGACTGTGCGGGGCGAGGCGTGGCCCATCACGCGCTTGCCGCGACGCTCGCCGCCGTGCAGCCACTCCCACCAACCCATGAAGCCGAGCACGAGGTAGACGATCTGCAGCGAGGCGTCGGCGTAGAGGCGCGCGGTCCAGAACAGCACGAGGAAGAACACGTTGTTCGCGATGCCGATGGGGAAGTTCCAGATGTCGAACCGCACCGTGAGCCAGACGCCGACCGCGCCGGTGCCGAAGCCCAGCAGTTCGGCCCAGGTCACGGCGTCCTGCCCGAAGTGGAAGAGCACCACGTTCAGCGGCGCCACCAGCGAGTCCAGCCAATGGGTGAATGTCATGGCCCGCCCCCTCCCCGACTTAGCGTCAGATTGACGATAACTAGGGCGACGGTAGCGCAGCCCGCCGAGGGGCGTCAACTGAGACAATCATGGACGTGAGTGAACCCGTCACCTTCGGCATCGTCGGCAGCGGTTGGCGCGCCGAGTTCTTCGCCCGTCTCGCGGCTCTCCTGCCCGAGCAGTTGACGCTGGTCGGCGCGGCCGTGCGGCGTCCGGAGACCGCCGAGCGCGTCACGGCGGCGTGGCGGGTGCCGACGTACCTGTCCCCCGCCGAGCTCGCGAGCCGCCAGCAGCCCGAGTTCGTCATCAGCAGCGTGCCGTGGCCGGTGAATCCCGAGGTGATCGGCACGCTCGTCGAATCCGGCACGCCGGTCCTCGCGGAGACGCCGCCCGCGCCGGACGAGGCCGGGCTGCGCGCGCTCTGGGACCGGGTCGGGGCGCGACGGCAGGTGCAGGTCGCCGAGCAGTACCTGCTGATGCCGGGCCACGCGGCGCGCCGGGAGATCGTGCGGCGCGGGCTGATCGGCGCGCCGACGAGCGTCCAGGTCTCCTCGACGCACGGCTACCACGTCGTCTCGATGATCAGGGGTCTGCTCGGCGCGGGCTTCGGGCCGGTGCGCGTGGACGCACGCCGCTTCACCGCGCCGCTGCTCGATCCGCTCACACGTGACGGCTGGACCGGCGCCGAGGAGCCGCAGGACGCGACGACGACGCTGGCCATGCTCGACTTCGACGGCGCGTCAGGCCTCTACGACTTCACCGACAACCAGTGGCACAACCGGCTGCGCCTGCGCCGCATCGTGGTGCGCGGCAGTCACGGCGAGATGGCCGACGACACCGTGGTCCGCTGGGGCGGCCCGCAGACCGTGCTGCGCTCGGAGATCGGCCGCTCGCATCTGGGCCACGACCTGAACCTCGACGGCTTCGACACCGAGCACCTCACCTTCGAGGGCGAGGTCGTATACCGCAATCCGTTCCTGGGCCTGCGCCTGATGGACGAGGAGATCGCCATCGCCACGCTGCTCACCGCGACCGCCGCCTGGGTGCGCGGCGAGGGACCCGAGCCGTATCCGCTGGCCGAGGGCTGTCAGGACCACCTCATCTCGCTGGCGATCGACCGGGCGGCGGATTCCGGAACGCCGGTCGTCACGGGTACGGAGGCGTGGGCGGCGAAGCCAGGTTCCTGAGTTCCTGACCCCGCCGCCCGAGGCAGCCGCGTCAGCTCAGAAGCGCCACTGCTGGTTGGTGCCGCCGTTGCAGGTCCACAGGTCGGTGAGGACGCCGCTGGTCTTGCTGAAGCCCGGGTCGTCGAGGCACAGCCCCGAGCTCTGGTTCACGAGCTCGTAGGTGTCCGTGCCGATCGGGACGAACGACCAGTTCTGGTTCGTGCCGCCGTTGCAGGCCCACAGATCGGCCTTCGATCCGTTCGCGGTACCGGACTGGTAGTCGTCCAGACACGTGCCCGAGTTCACGTTCGTCAGCGTGTACTCGCCGTTGCCGACGCTGGTGACGTTGAACTGCTGTACCAGGTCGCCGCTGCACGGCCAGAGATCGGCGCTCGCACCGTTGGCCTTGTTCCACTTGTAGTCGTCGAGGCACGTACTGGTGTTGAGATTGGTGAGCACGCGCGCGGTTCCGCCGATTCCCGCGCTGGTTGCGGTGCCGAGTGACCATTCCTGGGAGCCGTCGGTGCGGGCGGTCTGCAGGGTCAGGGCCGCGCCGGTCGAGGCGCCGGTCAGGTACAGGCTCGTGTTGCCGGTCGATTGGAACTCGTAGTTGCCGTCCGAGAGCTTGATCATGTTCCACAGGCCGGTGGCGGTGTTGTCGACCCACTGGCCGATGCCCGCGCCGGCGGTCGCGGTCCCGCCCCAGATCTCGGCGGCGCGTCCACCGGACTCGTTCAGCAGGGTCACGCCGCCGGACTTGGTCACGACGTGCCAGTACTGCGTGTCGGGGTTCGCAGCCGATCCGGCGTTCTCGAGGTCCACGTCCGCGGCGTTGCCGTTGCCGATGTTCGCGTCGGTGACGTTGTTGTGCGTGCCGATGACCTGGCCGGTGAGCTTGTTCGTGATCTGATAGTAGGCGCCGGCGGAGTGGCCGAGGTCGACGTCTCCGCTGATGATCGTGGACGTGCCCTGATTGGCGAGGATCACGACGCGGCCGGTGCTCGCGTCGTACGTCAGGTTTCGACTGTAGGCGGCGGGCATGGTGGTCTGGTACTGCGTCCACGTGCCGGTGCTGCTGCCCGTCGAGTCGATCCAGACGGAGCCGCTGCCCCCGGCGTTGTAGACCAGCCTGCCGTCGGGCAGCCGGATGATCACGGGGTTGCCGCCCTGCGTGAGGCTCGCGGAGCCCGAGCTCACCGGCAGGCTGCTGATCCCGGTTCCGGCCGTGCCGCCGACCGCGAAGAAGTCGAGCGGGTTACTGGAGAGCTTGTAGCGGACGTTGTCGCCGCCGCCCCAGTATTCGAACGTGAGCATCCACTGGCCGTCGGAGGTCTGCACGACGTTCGCCATCCCGGGACGCCCGCCGCCGATCTCCGTCTTCCCGCCGCCCATGCTGACGGTCGTGCCGGTCACGTCGACCACCGCGCTGCTCCATGCCGAGCTCGTGCCGTCCCACGTGCGGTGCGCGAGGATCTGGCCCTCCGAGTCGGTGGCCGTCGCGTTGTTCGGGTCGATCGTGAGCGCGCCGGTCGTCGTGTTGTAGCCGGTGTAGTCGTTCTCGTCGGAGTAGTACGCGACGAGCCGGCCGTTGTAGACCATCAGGTACGGCTCCCAGACCGGATCGACCTCGCGGTACGTGTTCGCGGTGGAGACGTCCACGCCGATCGCCCCGGCACTGCCGCCCTGCCAGCCGCCGGTCGTGATGATGTTGTCGAAGCTCCAGCTCACGCCGTCGTTCGTGCTGGAGTAGAGCGCTATCGCCATGTTCTGCCGGTCGCCGTCGTTGGTGGGCGTCCAGCTCGGGTTCGCGGCCTTCTGCTCCAGGTAGTACTGGTCGTCGCCGGAGACGACCGCCGCCATCACCAGGGTTCCGGCCGCGAGGTTGCCGACGGCCTGTGGCAGAACATAGAGATACGGGTTCGTCCACGCGCTGGTGTACTGCGCCACCGAGGGATCGGACGAGAGATAGGCGGGCGCCTGCACCTGCGACGTCAGCTGCCAGCTCGTGCCGTCGTCCACGCTCTGGTACACCGGCAGCGTCTCGCCGACGGCCGAACCGGAGGACGGCACGGTCGCCAGCTCGAAGGAGGCGACCAGTTTCCCGTCGGGCAACTGCGCGGCCTTCGGGTAGATCGCGCAGTTGCCGCGCCCCTTGAGGCAGGGCGTCGTGCTCGGCAGCTGATAGACGGTTCCGGGCGTCGGGCTGTACGCGTGCGCGGGGGCCGCGGCCAGCGACACCGCGGCCGCCCCGAACACCGCCAGGGCCACGCCGATCGTTCTGAAACGCCTGGTTAAGCGCATCCTCACTCCTCCAGCTCGCCATTGGGCCGAATCAACGGGTTGGAGTGTGGCCCACTATGACTGCGCAGTCAATCCCTTCGGAGGCCTTGACCCGGCGCCGTATGACTGCGTAGTCTGACTGCGCAGTCAAGCACTGGCACGCGACCCGGTGATCGGGTAGCCTCGGACAGCTTCGAAGGAGGAGACATGGTCGGCGCCACGACCCGCGGCGGGAGCACCTCCGCGCCCCGCAGCGTGGACGTAGCCCGGCTGGCCGGCGTCTCGCAGAAGACTGTCTCGCGGGTCCTGAACAACGAGCCGTACGTCTCGGAGCAGGCGCGGCGCAAGGTGCTCGAGGCCGCCGAGGCGCTCGGCTACCGGCTCAACAACGCCGCCCGCGCCCTCGCCTCCGGCCGCACCCGGAGCATCGGCGTGGTCTCGCTCGGCACCGCGCTCTACGGCCCGGCCACGCTGCTGGTCGGCATCGAGCGGGCCGCGCGCGACACCGGCTACACGCTGCGGGTGGCCAACACGATGGAGGGCGAGGCGTTCGGCGTCGCCGGCGCGGTCGAGTCGCTGCTCGAACAGGGCGTGGACGGCATCGTGATCTCCGAGCCCATCGACGAGGGCGAACTGTCCCTCACCGTGGACGTGCCCGTGCTGGTGATCGGTGCCCCGGCGCCGTTCGCCGCGCCGCGGGTGCTGACCGCGGGCGTCGGCGCCGACCTGCTGGCGCGGGCCGCGACCGAGCACCTGCTCGACCTCGGCCACGCGACGGTGCACCACCTGGCCGGACCGCAGCGCTGGTACGCGGCCCGCGACCGGCTCACCGGCTGGCGTACCGCGCTGGAGTCGCGCGGCTGTGCGCAGCCGGAGGTGGTCGTGGGCGACTGGTCCGCCGCCTCCGGTTACGCGGCGGGCCGTGCGTTCGCCGAGGACCCGGCGGTCACGGCCGTGTTCGCGGCGAACGACGATATGGCCATCGGGCTGATCCGCGCGCTGGCCGAGGCCGGGCGCCGGGTGCCCGAGGACGTGAGCGTCGTCGGGTACGACGACATCCCGGTCGCCGCCTACGTGACTCCCCCGCTGACCACGGTGCGCCAGCCGTTCGACACCGTGGCCGGCGCGGGCCTGAGACTTCTCGTGGACGCCATCGAGAACCCCGACTCGGACGCGGTCCGGGCGAGCGACCCACCGGTCGACCTCGTCGTCCGCGCCTCCACCGCCCCGCCGCCGCGCGGCTAGGGCGCCCCTGATCCAACCGCGGCGACCCGCCGCGGCCTCTTGATCAATTCTTTTATATATTCCTTCTTACTTCCAATGGCGGGAGTCTGTCATGCCACGATCCATCGACCTCTCATCACCGCTGAGCCGCCGCCGCTTCCTCGGCGTCGCGGGCGGAGTGTCCCTCGGCGCGGCCCTGGCGGCCTGCGGTTCCAGCGGCGGCGCGGGCACCTCCTCGTCGTCCGCGGCCGCCGTCAGCCAGGCCGACATCGCCAAGGCCATGGCCACGCCGACCACGCTCACCTTCTGGACCTGGGTCCCGAACATCTCCGCGGAGGTGGCGCTGTTCGAGGCGAAGTACCCGGCGATCAAGGTGAACGTGGTCAACGCCGGCCAGGGCAGCGCGCAGTACACGAAGCTGCGCACCGCCCTGCAGGCCGACAGCGGAGCGCCGGACCTCTGCCAGATCGAGTACCAGTACATACCGACGTTCACGCTCACGAACAGCCTGCTCGACCTGCGTCCGTACGGCGCGTCGGCGCTGCGCGGCAAGTTCGTGGACTGGACGTGGGGCCAGGTCAGCGGCACGAACGGCGAGGTCTTCGCCATCCCGCAGGACACCGGTCCGATGGGCATGCTGTACCGCAAGGACATCTTCGACAAGCACGGGATCTCCGTGCCGACCACGTGGGACGAGTTCGCGACCGCCGCGCAGAAACTGCACGCGGCCGACCCGAACGTCTACCTGACCAACCTCGCCGCCAACGAACCGGCCGGGTACCACGGGCTGCTCTGGCAGGCGGGCGCCAAGCCGTACACGATGGCGAACAGCAGCACGATCAGCATCAAGGCGGACGACGCCGCGTCGCAGAAGGTCGCCTCGTACTGGGGCAAGCTGGCGCAGCAGGGCCTGATCAGCACCGACCCCGACTTCACCGACTCCTGGTACACCGGCTTCAACAAGGGCAAGTACGCGACCTGGCTCACCGCCGCGTGGGGCCCGGTGTTCCTGTCCGGCTCGGCGCAGGCCACGTCCGGCGACTGGCGGGCCGCGCCGCTGCCGCAGTGGGACGCGTCCGCGCCGGTCTCCGGCAACTGGGGCGGATCGACGACCGCGGTGATCAAGTCCACCAAGAACCCGATCGCCGCCGCGCAGTTCGCCCAGTTCCTCAACAGCGACCCGGACAGCGCGAAACTGTTCGCCACCAAGCAGTTCCTGTTCCCCTCGACGAAGGCGCTGCTGGCCGACGCGAGCTTCGCCGGGCAGACCCCCGCGTTCTACGGCGGCCAGACGGTCAACGAGGTCTTCGGCAAGATCAGCGACACGGTCGATCCCGCGTTCCAGTGGCCGCCGTTCCTCGACGAGGTCTTCACCGACTGGACCAACACCGTCGGCAAGGCGCTGGCGAACAAGGGCGACGCGGTCGCCGCGCTCGGCACGTGGCAGTCGCAGCTGACCGCGTACGCCAAGAACCAGGGCTTCACGGTCCAGTGAGCGCCATCGCCACGGCCGAGCCCGAGGCTCCGGCCGCCGCGCCGCGCCGCCCCCGCCGGGGTTGGCGGCCCGGCGCGGCGGGGCCGGTCTTCGTCGCCCCGTTCCTGATCCTGTTCCTGCTGCTGTTCCTGACCCCGCTCGGCTACGCCGCGTACCTCAGCCTGTTCCAGCACAAGCTGATCGGCGGCACGACCTTCGTGGGCCTGCACAACTACATCACCGCGATCGGCGATCCGCTGCTGCGGCAGGGCGTGCTGCGCGTGGGCCTTTTCTTCCTGATCCAGGTGCCGCTGATGCTCGTGCTGGCGCTGCTGTTCGCGCTCGCGCTCGACAGTGGTCTGATGCGGCTGGCGCGGGTGATCAGGCTCGGCGTGTTCCTGCCGTACGCGGTGCCGAGCGTCGTGGCCACGCTGATGTGGGGCTACCTCTACGGCCCCTCGTTCGGTCCGATCACCCAGATCGCCAAGCACCTGCACGTGACCGCACCGAACTTCCTCGGCAGCGGCTGGATGCTCGCGAGCCTGTCGAACATCGTCACGTGGGAGTTCACCGGCTACAACATGATCATCCTGTATGCGGCGCTGCAGACGATCCCGCGCGATCTCTACGAGGCGGCCGCAGTGGACGGCGCGAGCTCGTGGCGCATCGCACGCGCGATCAAGCTGCCCGCGCTCAAGCCCGCGCTGACCCTGACGCTGCTGTTCTCGGTGATCGGCAGTTTCCAGCTGTTCAACGAGCCCTACCTGCTCCAGCAGCTCGCGCCGAACGTCATCGACAGCGCGTACACGGCGAACCTGTACGCCTACACGCTCTCGTTCACCGGCCAGCAGGTGAACTACGCGGCGGCCGTCTCGTTCCTGCTGGGCCTGGTGATCGTCGTCATCTCGTACGTCTTCCTGTTCCTCGCGAACCGCCGGAGAACGCCATGAAAGCCCGCCGCAGCACGCCGCTGACCATCGCGATGCTGGCCGCGCTGGCCTACTTCCTGATCCCGCTCGTCTGGCTGTTCGTGGCCTCGACGAAGAGCACGCAGGACCTGTTCAACACGTTCGGGCTCTGGTTCTCGCACGCCCCGCAGCTGCTCGGCAACATCCGCGGCGTGTTCTCCGCCGACAACGGCGTGTTCGCGCACTGGCTGCTGAACACGGTGATCTACGCCGGAGTCAGCTCGGTCGGCGCGGCGTTCCTGGCCGCGGCCGCGGGCTACGGCTTCGCGAAATACCGGTTCCGCGGGCACCAGAGCGGCTTCAACCTCGTCGTCGGCACGATCATGGTGCCCACCACGGCGCTGGCCATTCCGACGTATTTGCTGTTCGCGCAGATCGGCCTCGTCGACACGCCGTGGGCGGTGATCCTGCCCTCGCTGGTCAACCCCTTCGGCCTGTACCTCATGCGGGTCTACGCGCAGGACGCCGTGCCGGACAGCCTGATCGAGGCCGCGCGGATCGACGGCGCGGGCGAGTTCCGCATCTTCTTCCGGATCGCGCTGCGGCTGCTCGCGCCCGGGCTCGTCACGGTACTGCTGTTCACGCTCGTGACCACGTGGAACAACTACTTCCTGCCGCTGATCATGCTGAACAACCCGAACCTGTACCCGGTCACGGTCGGCCTGTCCTCCTGGGCGGCGCAGGCGCAGAACGGCGGCGGCGGAGCCAGCAGCGGCATGTTCCCGCTCGTCACCACCGGTTCGCTGCTCTCGATCATCCCGCTGGTCGTGGCGTTCCTGGTGCTCCAGCGCTACTGGCAGTCCGGCCTGGCCACCGGCGCCGTCAAGCAGTGACCCGCGCACGCAATTCACAGATCTGATTCACGGAGGCTGCCCTGATGGCGACCCTGCTGCCTGCTGCCCGCGTGCTCTTCGGGGCCGCGTACTACCACGAGTACCAGCCGTACGAGCGGCTCAAGACGGACCTCGATCTGATGGCTGACGCACGGTTCTCCGTCATCCGGGTCGGCGAATCGGTCTGGTCGACCTGGGAGCCGGAGAACGGCCGCTTCGAGCTGGACTGGCTGCAACCGGTGCTCGACGGCGCGCACGAACGCGGGATCGCCGTCGTCCTGGGCACCCCGACGTACGCGGTGCCGCCGTGGCTGGCGCGTCAGTACCCGGAGATAGCCGGGGAACGCGGCACCGGCGAGCGGATCGGCTGGGGCGCACGCCAGGAGGCCGACTTCACGCATCCGGCGTTCCGCTTCCACGCCGAGCGGGTCTCGCGGAGGATCCTGGAGCGCTACGCGTCGCACCCGGCCGTGATCGGCTTCCAGGTGGACAACGAGCCGGGCAACGAACTGCTGCACAACCACGGCGTCTTCCAGCGCTTCCTCGACCACCTGCGGCAGCAGTACGGCGACGTGGAGACGCTGAACGAGGCATGGGGCCTGGTCTACTGGTCGCACCGGCTCTCGACCTGGGCCGACCTGTGGACGCCGGACAACAACCAGCAGCCGCAGTACGACGTGGCCTGGCGCGCGTTCCAGGCGAGGCAGACCACTGAGTTCATCGCGTGGCAGGCCGACATCGTGCGCGAATACGCCCGGCCCGAGCAGTTCGTCACCACCTGCATCTCGTACACCCGCCCGGCCGTCGAGGACGACGAGCTGACCGACGCCCTCGACGTGGCCTCGGGAAATCCGTACTACGAGATGCAGGACTCGCTCGCGCTGCCCGACGAGCGCGAGGTGAAGCAGCAGTGGAAGACGGACGGCGTGTGGTCCCTGTACGAGACCGCTGACTGGATGTTCTCGTCGAAGCAGGCTCCGTTCCTGGTCACCGAGACCGACGCGCAGAGCATCGGCACGCCGTGGCAGAACCGTCCGGCCTACGACGGCCAGTGGCGGCAGGCGGCGTGGGCGCTCGTGGCTCGCGGTGCGGCGATGATCGAATACTGGCACTGGCACACGCTGCACTTCGGCACGGAGACCTATTGGGGCGGCGTGCTGCCGCACAGCGGTAAGCCCGGCCGCGCGTACGCCGAGCTCGCCCGCCTCGGCGCCGAGTTCGAGACCGCCGGGGGCCTCGTCGCCGGGATCGAGCCGGACGCCGACATCACCATGGTCTACTCGACCCCGAGCAAGTGGCTGATGCAGAAGTACCCGCCCCTCGCGCTGCCCGACGGCTCCCCCGACCCCGACGCGTACCACGGCGTATTCGACCCCTTCTACCGCGGTGCCTTCGACGCGGGCCGCCAGGTGCGCATCATCCACGCGCGCCTGGCCGCCGCTCTGGATCCAGCAGAAGCCGTGGGCCGCCACCCTGTTCTGGTCGTCCCGGCGCACTACGTCGCCCACGACACCGCACTCGACTGGTACGCCGCGTACGCGCAGTCCGGCGGCCACCTCGTCCTCGGCCCACGAACCGGATACGCCGACCACGAGGCGAGGGCGCGCCACGAGTCGGCACCGGGACGGCTGACCGAGGTCGCAGGGGTCTACTACGACGAATTCAGCAACCTGACGACGACCATCCCGCTGCACGCCGCCGCCGGAAGCCCCCTCGACCTGCCCCGCGACGTGTCCGCCACCCGCTGGGCCGACGGCCTGGTCGTCACCGACGCGCAGGTCCTCGCCGAGTATCAGCACCCGCACTTCCGGCACTGGCCCGCGATCACCACCCGCCGCCACGGCCGGGGCCGCGTCACCTGCGTGGGCACGGTTCCGGGCCGCGCCCTGGCCCGAACCCTCGCGACCTGGCTGGCCCCCACCGCGCGCAGCGGATGGCGCGACCTTCCCGCCTCCGTCACCGCGACCACCGGCACCTCCCCCGACGGCCGTCGCGTGCACATCGTCCATAACTGGAGCTGGACCCCGGCCCGCCCCCTCGCCCCCGTGGACCTGACCGACGCACTCGACCGCACGCCCGTCGCCGCCGGCTCGCCGCTGCGCCTCGGCCCCTGGGACGTGCGCGTGCTCACGAGTTAGCCGACGACCGCCATTGCGCCACGGCGGCCGAGGCCGCGATCACGCCGACCGCGAGGCCGATGAACTGGATCAGGGTGCCGATGAAGTGGCCGACGTGGGCGGGATGGCTGATGTTCGTGCGCCCGGTGGTCGAGACGAAGCCGCCGACGAGGATGAACAGCGGCGCGATCACGCCGAGCAGGCGCAGCGGCGGCCAGGGCACGAACGCGATGAGGAACGCGGCGGCGGCGAGGATGACGATGCCGGGCGGCACGGTCGGGTACTTCACGCCGCTCGCGATCTGGATGGCCATTCCGAGGATCGCGAACAGCAGGGCGGCGGCGTAGATCCGGGCGGGGAACGATCGGGTGAGCTTGAGGGACATGCGAATTCTCCTTCTGATTCAGGCGGACTTGATCTCGCTGCGCAGCACCCGCAGGACGCCGAACACCGCGGGGAGCACGACCCAGATGGTGAAGGCGACCAGCATCTGCACCCACGCCTGACCGGTCATGTCGTGGGTGTAGAGCGGGCTCTGCGCGCTGATCAGGTCGAACCACGACTTGTCGGCCTTGAGCGATGAGACCGTGTTGACCGCGAAGGCGACGAGCGTGGGGAGCACGTAGTAGGTGATGATCGCGGCGGTGCTCATCAGCAGGAGCATGCCGAACGCGAAGCCCTCGGCCAGGCCGCTCAGCTGCACGATCACGATGTCGCGGAAGCCGCCGAAGCCGAAGGCCCAGCTGCCGTCGCCGTGCCGCAGGGCGATGCCGAGCAGGTTGAAGAGCGCCGCGGCGGCGAACGCGACGGCAATCGCGAGCAGGCCGAGCAGCGCGGTGGCGGCGGCCTTGGCTCGCAGCACCCTGCCACGGTGCGGCGCGAGGGTGAAGGTGACCAGGCCGGTGCGCTGGCTCCATTCCGTGGTGACGCTGAGCAGTCCGAGCGCCGGGAGCAGGAACTCCTGCGGGGTCTGGGTGATGTTGACGAACTGGTCGTACGTGAGCGACCCGGACTTCGCGGTGAACAGCATGATCACCAGCGCGATCGGGGTGGCCGCGATGATCAGCGTCATCAGCCATTTGCCGGAGCGGGTGTCGGTGAGCTTGCGCAGTTCGGTGCGCAGCAGCCGGGAGAACGGCACTCCGGCCGGTCCGTTCAGCGACGGGCGCACGAGCGCGGCGGAGGGCAGGTTCGTCAGGGCTGGGGTCGTGGTCATCGGGCCACCTCGTCACGGGCGTCGTCGGCGGTCAGTTGCAGGAACAGGTCTTCGAGTTGGTCGCTGCCGGCGGGCCGGAGTGCGAGCACGACGATCCCGGCCGCGGCGGCGACCTCCGCGATCTGCCGTGCGGGCGCGGCGATGAGCAGGCCCTCGGTTCCGGGGCGTGCGTCGAGGCCGGCATTACTCAACGCCGCGGTGAACGCGCGGTCGTCCTGGCTGTGCGCGAAGGTGTCGTTCGTGGACAGCAGCTCCGTCTTGCCGCCCTGCGCGATGATCCGGCCGCGGCCGATCACGACGAGGTGGTCGGCGATCACCTCGATCTCGCGCAGCAGGTGCGAGGAGAGCAGCACGCAGCCGCCGCGGTCGGCGAACGCGCGCAGCACGACGCGCATCCAGTGGATTCCGGCCGGGTCGAGTCCGTTGGCCGGTTCGTCGAGGATCAGCACGCTCGGATCGCCGAGCAGCGCGTGGGCCACGCCGAGCCGCTGCCGCATGCCGAGCGAGTACTCGCCGACGCGTCGCCGCGCCTCGCCCGCGGTGAGCCCGACGAACTCGACCATCTCGTCGACGCGGCGCGGGTCGAGCCCCATCGTCATCGCGCCGATGGCGAGCACCTCGCGCCCGGTACGCCCGGAATGCTGCGCGGAGGCGTCCAGCAGCACGCCGACGTGGCGGCCGGGATTGGGCAGTGCGCGGTAGTCGGTGCCGAGTACGCGGCAGTGACCGGCCGTGGGCGGGGTCAGGCCGACGAGCATGCGCAGCGTCGTCGACTTGCCTGCTCCGTTGGGACCGAGAAAGCCGGTGACAGAGCCCGCCGAGACGCTGAAGGCGAGCTCTGACACGGCGGCGTGGTCACCGTAGGTCTTGGTCAGGCCGACGACCTCGATCATCGGCGGCGGGGCTTCGGGCGGAAGGGTTGTCGTCATGCCTCCACGTTCGCCCGCGGGCGCCGCCACGTCGTCGCATGAGGATCGACACCCTCGCGTACGTACTCTGACGTAGCAGCCGGGGCGGGCTAGTCCGCTGGTCGTACCAGACCGGACTGGTAGGCGAACACGACGAGCTGGGCACGGTCGCGCGCCCCGAGCTTGATCATCGCGCGGCTGACGTGGGTGCGCGCGGTCGCCGGGCTGAGCACGAGTTCCGCGGCGATCTCCTCGTTGGTCAGGCCGTGCGCGACCAGCACGACGATCTCGCGTTCCCGCTCGGTCAGCGCCCGCATCGTGTCGGACACCAGACGGGGCCGGACCGGCCGGGCGGCGAACTCGGCGATCAGCCGCCGCGTCACGCTCGGCGAGAGCAGCGCCTCCCCGCCCGCGACCTCCCGCACCGCGCGGATGAGTTCGGCGGGCTGCGTGTGCTTGACCAGGAACCCGCTGGCCCCGGCACGCAGCGCCTCGAAGACGTACTCGTCGAGCTCGAACGTGGTCAGCACCAGGACACGCACCGCGGCCAGTCTCCCGTCGTCGGCGATACGGCGCGTCGCCTCGAGACCGTCCACGCCCGGCATCCGGATGTCCATGAGCACCACGTCGGGCAACTGCTCGCGCGCCCGCTCCACGGCGAGGGCTCCGTCATCAGCCTCGCCGACCACTTCGATGTCGTTCTCGGCGTCGAGGATCATCGCGAATCCGGCCCGCACCAGCGGCTGGTCGTCGGCCAACACGACGCGGATCACGAGCGCGGCCCCCAGTCGGCGCGGACCACGAATCCGCCGCTCGGCACCGGCCCCGCGTTCAGGCGTCCGCCGGTGGACTCGGCCCGTTCCCGCATGCCGCGGATCCCTATCCCGCTTCCGGTGGCGTTCGGCGCGGCCGCGGCACCGGCGCCGTCGTCGCGGACCTCGACGTGCAGGCCGCGATCGTCCTCGGCCCGCACGGTGACCTCGACCCGGGTCGCGGCCGCGTGCCTGATCACGTTGGTCAGCGACTCCTGCACGATCCGGTACGCGGCGGTCCCGACGGCCTCGGGGACGTCGTCGGTCCGGCCGTAGACGACGGTGTCGACCCGCAGCCGCGCGCTGCCGCTGGACTCGGCCAGTGCCCTGATCTGCGCGATCCCCGGCATCGGCGCCCGGTCGGCCGACTCGCCTTCCGCGCGCAGCACGTCGAGCATCGTGGTCAGCTCGTCGAGCACGTCCCCGCTCGCCTGCTGGATCGCGACGAGGGCCTGCTTCGCCGCCTCCGGTCGCTGATCGGCCACGTGCGCACCGGCCGCGGCCTGTACGTTGATCATCGCCATCGCGTGCCCGACGCTGTCGTGCAGGTCCCGCGCGATACGCAGCCGGTCCTCCGCGATCCGCCGCCGCGCCTGCTCCATCCGCGTGAGTTCGAGGCTGCGTGCCTGCTCACGGGCGCTCCTGAGGTAGACGCGCCGATTGCGCAGCGCCTCCCCCAGCAGCACCGCCGCGACCGCCCAACCTGCGAAGATCAGCGGAACGATCGCCGGTCCGGACCGTACCCCCAGCGACACGGCGGCGAGGCAGGCGACCAGCAGTGCGGCTCCCGCCACGGCCGTGCGCCGCGACGTGTGCCAGCCCAGGGAGAACAGCACGGCCATCCCCGCGAGGTAGATCGGCCCCTCCGGGTATCCGCGCCCGACGTAGCAGCCCAGCACCGCGACCACCAGCACCAACGCGGCGCGCGGGAACCTGCGGCACAGGCCCGCCGAGAGGCCGGCGAGCACCAGGAGCACGTACCCGAAGGCGTCCAACACGTGGCCGCCGCTCGGTGGCGGATTGTGCCCGCTCGCGATCAGGAAGAACGCGGTCAGCACGACGGCCCCGGCAACATGTCGCGTCGAGCTACTCATGTCCCGACACTACGACGCCCCACCTGCGACCGTCGTCCGCCCGGCGGCGTAACCGGCGCATACGCACCACGACGTACACGCGGCGCCGCCCGGAAAACCCTTGGACTACCCCGCCGCCGTCACGGGACACTGATACCTCTCACGGCGGTCCACCGCTCAATCCTGCGAGACGATGAGGAGGCGGCGTGATGGTCGATTCACGCGAGGACAAGAGCGAGGAGAAACCGGACAAGGGTTCGGTGATGCTCGCGGTGCGCTATTACCGGCGCGAGCTGACCAGGCTCTGGCGGCTCGCGATTCCGGCGATGCTGGGGCCGGCATTCGGCAACATCGGCATTCTCTACGTCGCCCCGCTGATCGTCGCGCAGCTTGTCACCCGGATCTCCGACAACGCGCATCTGACACTCGGCGCGGCGCTTCCCTATGTGCTCGGATTCACCGGCGTCCTGCTGTTCTCCGAGGTGCTCTGGCGTATTGGAATGCACTATCTGAACCGCCTGGACGCGCTCGGGATCGAGCATCTGTACGTGGTGGGGCTCGACACGTTGTTCGCGAAGGACTCGGCGTTCTTCCACGACAACTTCGCCGGGTCGCTCACGAAGCGGGTGCTGAGCTTCGCGTCGCGGTTCGAGCAGGCGGCCGACACGCTGGTGTTCGACGTCGTGGGCAACTTCGTGCCGCTGGCCTTCGCCTCGGTGGTGCTCTGGCGCTACGACCCCTGGCTGGTGGTCGTGCTGCTGGGGATGATCGCGGTCACCGGCTTGGCGGTGGTTCCGCTCATCCGGCGTCGGCAGGCGCTGGTGGACGAGCGGGAAGCTGCCATCGCACGGGTCGCGGGCCACGTCGCGGACAGCCTGACGAACATGGACACCGTGCGGGCGTTCGCGGCGGAACCGCGTGAGGCGGCGGAGCACCGTTCGCGGGTCGCACAGGCGAAGCTGCTCTCGCTGCGCTCGTGGGACTACAGCAACCTGCGCGTCGACACGGTGATCGCGCCGATGTCGGTCGTGGCCATAGGTATGGGGCTGCTGCTGGCGGTCGTGCTCGCGACGCATGGCCAGGGCGTGGCGGCGATCGTGGTCGTGTTCGCGTACTACTCGAGCGCGACGCGGGTCATGTTCGACTTCAGCCGGATCTACCGCAACCTGGAGAGCGCGATGACGGAGGCGGCGCAGTTCACCTCCCTCATGCGCACGCCGCCGACCGTGCTGGACCCGGTGGCGCCCGAGCCGCTGCGGCCGCGCGGCGCCGAGATCCGGTTCGAGCAGGTGACCTTCGGCTACAGCAGCGAAGAGCCGCTGTTCGATGAGCTGGACCTGACGGTTCCCGGCGGGTCCAGGATCGGCCTGGTCGGCCGGTCCGGCGGCGGCAAGAGCACGCTCACCAAGCTGCTGCTGCGGCTGACGGACATCGAGGGCGGCCGGATCCTGATCGACGGTCAGGACATCCGGGACCTGCGGCAGGCGGACCTGCGCAGCCAGATCGCCTACGTGCCGCAGGATCCGGCGATGTTCCACCGCACGCTGCGGGAGAACATCGCGTTCGCCCGGCCGGGTGCCACGGAGGACGAGATCCGGCGCGCCGCCGCGGCCGCGAACGTCGCGGAGTTCGTCGACCACCTGCCGGACGGCTACGACACGATGGTCGGCGAACGCGGCGTGAAGCTCTCCGGCGGACAGCGCCAGCGCGTCGCGCTGGCCCGGGCCATCCTGCGCGACGCGCCGATCCTGCTGCTCGACGAGGCGACCAGCGCGCTGGACTCGGAGAGCGAGATCCTGGTCCAGGAGGCGCTGTGGCGGCTGATGGAGGGCCGCACCGCCCTCGTGGTGGCGCACCGCCTGAGCACCGTCGCCGGAATGGACCGGCTCGTGGTCCTGGACCGCGGCCGGATCGTCGAGCAGGGCACGCACCACGAGCTGCTCGACGCCAAGGGCGCGTACGCGAAGCTCTGGCAGCACCAGTCAGGCGGATTCCTCTCCGACACGCCCGCCGCCGTCGGCGCCACCGCGTAGTTCGCGGCGGCGCCGGCGCCGGCTCGGCGGCCGCTCGCCCACCTGCCAGCCGAAGGCGAGCGAGCCGCCGAGCACCCCGAGCAGCATGCCGATGATGAAGCCGCCGAGGTTCGAGGTGAGCCAGGTGCCGAGCGCGGCGAGGACGGCGAGCACCGCGTAGAACGTGCGGTGCGCCGGATCGCCCAGGATCATCGCGCCGACCAGCACCAGCATCGCCGGCACCAGGATCCCGGCCAGGCCGTAGAGCCCGAAGTGCAGCACGACCGGCAGCGGCGCCTTGTAGGTGAACAGGATCTCGCCGCCGCCGAGCACGACGAGGGTCCCGCCCCAGAACGGACGCCGGTGCCGCCAGGCCCGGAAGCCCAGCCGGAACCGGCGCCACCGGGAGGCCGGGGCGACGGCGGGTACGGGCTCTGTCTCGGCGGCGGCCACGGTCAGCAGCCGGAGTCGGAGAAGCCGATGCTGAGGCCCGGCAGGGTGAACGAGGACGCGGTGGTCGCCCAGTTCTCCTGCCGCAGGTTCTTGATGCTCACGGTGTCCGCCTGCTGCCCGAAGGTGCCGAGCGGGCCGGTGACGCCGGGCACCTCGGTGAGCGTGCTGGCGTCCTGGTCGATGGACATGTTGGTGAAGGACGCGTCGCCGCTGAGCTGGTCGGAGTCCACCACCAGGTTGGTGGCCTGGACCTTCGACGAACCCTGGCCGGCCCGGATCACCAGGTTGGTGAAGCCGATGCTCACGCTCTGGCACAGGTTCGTCAGCTCCGCCTGCCGGATCGCGGAGACGAACACCAGTTCCTGGCCGTTGGTGTCCTGCAGGTTCGGGCTGCCCGGGGCGGCGTTGTCGATCCCGCCGTACTGCTCGAGGCCGTCGCCGGTCAGCTGGTCGGCGGTGACCGTGAACGGCATGCCGGAGATGGAGAACTGGGCGGCGAGCACGCCGCTCGCGGTCAGCACCACGAGCGCCGCGCCGGCCAGGGTGGCGGGCACGGCGAGGAGCGAGAAGCGCCGCAGCCGCACGTGCCCCTCGCCCCGTGCGGTCGTGGCGCCGGCGCCGGTGCCGGTCTGACTCATCGTTGCTCCCTTCGAGACCGCACGCCGTCGGGCGGTCTGCCAGGAACTTACCCGGGAGTCAGGAAGGGGTCAAGGCTCTGACAAAACCCCGGGAGTTTCCATTCGTCACAGCGGTTCACAGTGCCGAGATTCTATCGCAGGGCACTGATCAACTGGCCGAATCGGCGGCGGTGGCCTTGACGGGAAAAGCCGCCGGGCCTAAGACTGACTCTCGAGTAAAGTTACCGGCGGGTTAAAGATCCCTCCCGAGCCCGGCCCTCCGGCCGGCCGTCCCGCCGGGTCCGCGGACGCCACGTCTGCCCAGGCCGCGCCCGCCGTCACCGTACACCGCCGTTGATGGCCGCTGCCCTCGATAGGGAGTGCGAATAGATGAAGGTATTGAGAAAACTGGGCGTCGGCTCGGCCTGCGCGGCGCTGCTGGCCCTCGGCGCCGTGCCCGCCTCCGCGTCGTCCGCCGCCGCCCGCGCGGCCGCCGCCCAGCCGACCGGGCTGTACGCCGGAATGGGCACCTGTCCGCTGCACTCCGCCGCGTTGCAGGACGCGAACAACGGCGAAGTGGGCTGCGTGGTCGCGACCATCGGCGGCGGCTCGGTGACCATCGGGGGCATCACGGTCCCGCTCACCTCGACCATGACGGCGAAGTTCGGCGCGTACTGGCCGGACAACGGACCGACCGTCAGCTTCCCGGACGGCAACTCCGCCGAGGTTTTCAGCACCGTCGCGCCGACCGACGGCAACGAGCTCAGCTCCGCGCCGCTGGACGTGCCGATCCCCGGCCTGTCCAACTGGTTCCCCGGCGTCACCAGCGCCATCGTGCAGGTGCAGCTCGCCGGGCCGATCACCGACTTCACGCCGCTGGCCGACGGGGAGGACTACCCGCTGTTCAAGCTGCCGTTGAAGTTCCACCTGCTCAACGTGTTCCTCGGCGCGAACTGCTACGTCGGCTCCGCCAGCGCCCCGATCCTGCTCGCGCCGACCACCGGCACCACGTCCCCGCCGTCGCCGAACACGCCGATCACCGGGAACGCGGGCACCGTCAGCCTGAACTCCGACCCGAACGGCTACGGCACGCTGGTGGTCGGGTTCAGCGGGGCCAGCCTGGTGGACAACGCGTTCGCCGTGCCCGCGGCGAGCGGCTGCGGCATCGCGGGCAGCCTCGACTGGCTGGTCGACCTGCTCTTCGGCCTCGGCTCGGCGGCCGGGCACAACACCGCGATCCTCTCGAACGTCGACACCTCGTTGGCGGCCGACTCCAGCGTCACCGACCTCACCAGCGCCATCACCGCATCCGAGCAGTAGACCAGCGCACGAGAGAATGAAGGAAGGATTCCCCATGTCGATCCGCAGGACCGCCGCCCTCGGCGTCGCCACCGTCACGGCCGTGGCCGCCGTCCTCGCCGTACAGCCCGCCGCCTTCGCGGCCGGCAGCAGCGACGTGCTCTCCTGGGGCGCGCTGAACTCCAGCGGCACCAACGTCGCCACCACCGACACCCTGTCCGGGGCCCTGGCGAGCGGCACCACGTCCACCTTCAAGTTCACCAGCAGCGGCACCACGGTCACCATCACCTGCACCGCCGCCGCGAGCACCGCGAAGACCACCTCCAACCCGACCGCCCCCGGCACCGCCGCGATGAGCATCAGCCAGCTGACGTTCTCAGACGGCGCGACGCAGTGCACGCTGAGCGGCCTGTCCGGCGTCACCGTCGTCAGCATCACCCTGAAGTCCGGCACGACGGCCGTCGGCAACATCACCGACTCCCCCGACGACCTGAACCTCACCTCGCTCAATGAGGCGGTCGTGCTGCACTCCGGTCTCGGGAACATCACCTGCGACTACGGCACGACGAGCGCGGTGACGAACATCCAGGGCGCCATCGTGAACCCGAACAGCTCCGGCACCGGCGGCAGCATCACCTTCGCCAACCAGACCGTCGGCCTGATCTCCGGCGTCTCGGTCTGCGGCGCCTCCGGATCCACCGGCACGTTCAACGCCACCCTCGGCGGCTTCACCGACGGCAGCGGCACCGGCAGCAACACGGCCGTGTACGACAACTGACACAGAAGGGCGCGGTACCCGGAAGTCGGGTA
>DATJIF010000192.1:0-42244 GCA_035493475.1 Actinospica sp. | reverse complement strand
AGCCCGCCCCATACACTGACATTCCGCACGCCGTTCTCCGCACACTACGTTTCCAGGCTTCGACACCCAGAAACCTAGACCGGGAACGGCGTGCAACCACGTAACACCAGGCCAAAGACCCACGGATAGGTCAACAGAGCCAAAAAACAGCATCGACCGTGAACCTCGCCCGCCACCAGCAATTCTAAGCCCCCGAACCGATGTTTAAAGTGTAGGCGAACCGGGCGGCGAAGGGTGCGATTCTGACGGATCTTCCATGGGAGTATTCACATACTTCTCTGGGAACTCGAATGGTCGGCCGACCGTTTTCCAAGTAGATGGTTCTGGCGACTGGACAGCATGGGTGGGAGGGGATTTTTTACATCGCACCTGAAGCCGCGCCGACCAGGACTCGGGCCGAGCGCAGCGCACACCAACCGAACCCCACCCCAGACAACAAGACCAACCGCAGCCGGGCAGTGTTGTTGGGTGCTGTCCGAGCCGGCCCGCCAGAGGTGCTTTTGATCCTTATCGTTTCCGGGGTGAAGCGAAAAGTGCGTGATACAGAAACGCCGTAGGCCTGCGGACGTAGTGACCGAGGTACGAGGGAGCGTAGGTAGCGGGCCGTAGGCTCCCGAAGGAGCGGAGCGACTGTAGGGCTGGCTTGAGTGGGGCGGGTGGGCGGGGTAAGTAATCGGCCCGGACGTAGTTGCCGGCACGAAGCGAGGGACGAGCGTAGTGGCGGCGACGTAGGTAGGGCTGGGTGTTGAGCGTCAGTCGAGGGTCTGGGTTAGTGGTTCCAGGATCTGCGGGCGCGGAGGTAGGCGGGGGTGGCGATGCGGAGGGCTTTGAGTTTGCTGAAGCCGTGGCGGGGGCCGAAGAGTTGGTAGTCGGAGTGCTCTAGGGAGTCGAGGATGCCTGAGTAGAGGGTGAGGGCGGTGGCTACGCATTCACGGCTGGAGGGGTGGAGGAGGGTCACGGCGGCATGGGCGTCGGTGTAGTAGGCGCGGGCGCGGGCTGTTTCGAACTTCAGGAGGGCTCTGATGTCGTCGGTCATGGTGCGGGACTCGAAGTCGGCGCGGGTGACGTTGAATTTGTCCAGGTCCTCTTGGGGGAGGTAGAGGCGACCCCGGCCCAGGTCCTCGTCGATGTCGCGGAGGATGTTGGTGAGTTGGAGGGCGTGGCCCACGGCGATGGAGCGGTCGGCGGCGGACGGGTCCAGGGGGTCGAGGATCGGGATGAGCTGCAGGCCGAGCAGTGCGGCGGCGCCGTACATGTAGGCGAGGAGGTCGTCGTATGTGGCGTACTCGGTGACGGTGAGGTCGCTGCGCATCGTGTCGCTGAAGGCGTGGAAGTGCTCGATCGGGATGTCCCAGGTCAGCGCCGTGTGGGCGGCGGCCTTGAGGATCGGGTCGGGGGAGTCGCCGTCGCGCAGTGCCTGTTCGTACGCTGCGACACGTTCGTCCAGGCGGGCGGTCTTCGCGGCCGCGTCGGTGACGGTCGGGTCGTCGACGATCTGGTCGAGCAGGCGTGCGTGCGCGTAGAGGGAGTCGATGTACGGGCGCTTGGCCGGCGGCAGCATGAGGCAGCCCGCGTAGAACGACGGGTCGTACTTCCGGTGGATGGCCTTGCACTGGGCGTACGCGGCGGCTAGTTCAGGGTTCTGCATCCGGCGGCGCTCCGCCTCAAGATCCACGCGGGTAGTCACGCGGGGATTCTAGGGGAGGGGAGGGGAGGGGAGGGGAGGAGAGCAGAGGGGAGGAGAGCAGAGGGGTTGGAGGTGGTGGGTGCGGGGCGGTTGGACGGGCGGCGCACCCACCACTTGTCGGGCTGCGGGCTACTGGCCGTTGAACTTGGTGGGGCGGATGGCTACGGCTACGCGCTGGGGGGCGTCGTCGGGGGTGATGGGGGTGCCGTCGTACCACTCGGAGAGGCGCTGGTAGAGCTTGCCCTCGGGGTCGGGGTCGATGTGGTCGACTACGCCGCGGATCTCTACGTAGCCGTACTTGTCCTCGGGGTCGAGGATCGAGACGGAGACGCGGGGCTCGTGCGCGATGTTCTTGTACTTCTGGCGGCGGTTCGTGTGGGTGAACCAGATGAACTCGCCGTCCCAGATGAACCACATCGGGTTCACCTGCGGCGCGCCGTCGGGGCGGGTGGTGGCGAGGTTCACCAGGATCGGGCGGCCGAGCAGTTCGCGGGCGCGCTCGGGGATCTCGACCATGTCGTGCGGCTCCAGTCTTTTGGGGGTCCGTCGTCTTTCACGGATCTCTGCAACGGATCTCTGTAACAGATCCTAAGGCTGGGTGGGGGTTTCGAATTCCACCTCGGCGGTGTCCAGGGTGTCGCCGCGGCGGCCGGGGGCGGTCTGGTACTTCCAGTAGAGGTTCGTGTGCGCGATCACCTGCTCGGGGGCGGGCGCGCCGTACGCGGTGAGGTCCTCGGTGGTGTGCGCGTCGCCGACGAGGACGGTGTCGTAGCCGCGCACGATGGCGCCGTGCAGGGTGGAGCGGATGCAGGCGTCGGTCTGGGCGCCGGTGACGACGAGCCTGCCGATGCCGCGGTCGGCGAGCACCTGCTCGAGGTCGGTCTCCTCGAAGGAGTCGCCGTAGCGCTTGGCGACCAGGGGCTCCTTCGCCTCGCGCACCAGTTCGGGTACGTACTCCCAGCTCTCGCTGCCCTCGACGAGCTCGTCCTCGTCGGAGTGCTGGATCCACACGACGGGCACGCCGCCGGCCCGCGCCCGGAAGACGAGGGCGTTGATGTTCGCGACGACCTCGTCGCGGCGCGGCGCACCGGTGACGACGCCGTTCTGCACGTCGATCACCAGCAGCGCCGTGTTGGGCCGGTCGGTGAACGTCGTCATGGCAGCCTCCCGTGTCAAAGGGTTTCGGTCGGATTCCACAGTACGTCGGGGCACCGACAGAAACCGGTCTTGACGGGTTCCGGTACCGGAGGCACACTCACCGCACCGTCTGTTTGTGTTGTGTTCTGTTCGAATACGATCGCTGCACCGCTGCCTGCATTCGACAATGGAGTTGAAACCGGTGGATCATCCCACGCAGATAGGTCACGCACGCCCACGCCCGCTTCCCGTCCGGATCCTCGTCGCGCTGGCCGCCGTGGTGGCCGCGCTCGTCGTGCCCGCGCTGCCCGCGCACGCGGACACCACCTCCACTTTCACCCCCGGCGCCGCCTGGGACGACACGTCCGGCAACGCGCTGCAGATGCACGGGCTCGGCATCCTCAAGGTCGGCAGCACGTGGTACGCGTACGGCGAGGACAAGGCGGGGGAGACCTCGTCGAACACCTCGTTCCAGGCCATCCCCTGCTACAGCTCGACCGACCTGCAGCACTGGACCTTCCAGGGCGACGCGCTGACCGAGCAGTCCAGCGGCGACCTCGGTCCGAGCCGGATCGTCGAGCGGCCGAAGGTCATCTACAACTCGTCCACCGGCAAATACGTCATGTGGATGCACATCGACAACACCAGCTACTCGGAGGCCAAGGTCGGCGTCGCGGAGAGTTCGACGCCGTGCGGGGCCTACACGTACCTCGGGTCGTCGCAGCCGCTCGGCTTCCAGAGCCGTGACATGGGGCTGTTCCAGGACACGAACGGCACGGCGTACCTGCTCAGCGAGGACCGCGCGAACGGTCTGCGCATCGACGAGCTCTCCTCGGACTATCTCAGCGTCGTGAGCGCCGGGTCCGCGAACGGCGGCAGCGTCGCGCTGTTCGCCGACTATGAGGCCCCTGCGATGGTCAAGGCGAACGGCCGCTACTACATCCTCGGTTCGCACCTGACCGGCTGGGCTACGAACGACGACGTGTACGCGAGTTCCACGTCGCTCTCCAGCGGCTGGACGTCGTTCCAGAACTTCGCTCCGGCGGGCACCGACACGTACAACACGCAGGTCGGGAACATCATCCCGGTGTCCGGTAGTTCGGGCACGACGTACATCTACGCGGGCGACCGCTGGACCACGTCGGACCTCGGCGACTCCCCGCTGATCTGGCTGCCGATGACGTTGTCGGGCACCACGGTGAACGTCGGCTGGCAGAATTCGTGGTCGCTGGACGTGACCACGGGGCTGTCCACGTCGGCGTCCTCGAACCCGACTTCGGGCAGCACCTACACGCTGAAGAACGGCAAGAGTTCCTACCTGATGGACGTCAGCGGCGGTTCGACGGCCAATGGCGGCAAGATCATCCAGTGGGCCTCGAACGGCGGCTCGAACCAGAAGTGGACGTTGAAGCAGGTGTCCGGCACCAGCGACGTGTTCACTGTTGTGAGCGTGAACAGCGGGCTGTGCCTGGAGGTGCCCAGTTCCTCCACGACTGAGGGCGTGCAGCTCGATCAGTGGACGTGCAACGGCGGCACGAATCAGGAGTGGGCGTTCGATCCGGTCGGCTCGTACGCGACCTCCGGTGACGCCGTCTACCAGCTGACCCCGCTGAATAGCGGCTACACGGCCGAGGACGAGAACAACTCGACGACCGAGGGCTCCGCGATCGACCAGTGGGCGACGAATGGCGGCTCGAACCAGCAATGGACGTTGAGCGTCTCCTGATGCGTTGGTAGCAATTGCTTACCTCTGTGGGGCGTCGGTGTCGGAGTCGGCATCGGCGCCCCACAGGCATTTCGCTAGCGGCGCCTACGGTGGCTGGTGCGCGGGGTGCTGTCCGGCGTGCTCGGCGGCGTGGCGGTCGCGATTCGCTTGCGGCGCTTCAGGAAGAGGAAGCCCCCGCCCGCCACGGCGGCTGCCGCGGCTCCGGTCGCACCCGCGACTTTGACCATGGAGCCGCCGCCGGAGCCGCTCGCGTTGCTGCTGTCGGCGGCGTTCTCGGCGGCGGCGGATCCGGAGGTGTTGGCGGCGGCAGCTGAGGACGTGGCCGTGCCGGCGGTGAGGACGACGTCGTGGCCTGATCCGCCCGCGTAGTCGATCGTGTACTGCCGTCCGCCGACCGTGAGGTGCGCTCCCTGCGGCAGGCCGGCGAACGTGCCGGAGATCGCCTGCGTGCCGGTCTCGTGGATGAGGACGATCTTTCCGTCGGCGGGGACGGTCGGCAACGCGGTCACGGCGAGCGTTCCGGCCAGTTGGACGGCGCCGCTGACCTGGATCGGGGGTGTCGTGCCGGGGGTGAGCGAGAGGGTGCTCCCTGCCGACTGGACCAGGGAGGCGACGTTGAGTGCGCCGCCGCTGCCGATCGCGAGGGTCCCCTGCTGCACGTGCCACGTCCCGTTCGGGGTGCTCGCGTGGCCGGTCAGGGTGAGCGTGCCGCTGCCGGTTGTGGTCACGCCGCCGGAGGTGCCGGTGATCGTGCCGCCGTATGTCGATGAGCCCGAGGTGCTGACGGTCAGATTGTTGCTGCCTAAGGAGATCGAGCTGCCTGCGACGCCGGAGAGTTGCTTCACACTCTGCCCAGACGAGGCCACGTCGAGGGTCGCGCCGGAGCCGGTGAGGCTGACGCTGCTGCTGGAGGCGATGCTGGATCCGACGACCAGGGTGCCCGCGCTGATGGTCGTCGGGCCGGTGTAGCTCGTGCCGGTCAGCGTCGTCTTGGCCGTGCCCGACTGCGTGACGCCGCCGGAGCCGCTCACGTTCGCCAGCGTGATCGCCGTGCTCGTGTTGCGCACGGTCAGCGTTCCGTTGTCCACGACCTGGTCGTTCGACGCGCCGGTCAGCAGGCTGCTGTCCCCGCCCGACTTTCCGGTGCCGAGCAGCAGGGTCGCGCCGCGGCCGATCGTGGTGCTGCCGTGGTAGTTCATCGGCACGGCGAAGGTGACGGCGTTCCCGTTGGTGGCCGCGAGGGAGATCGAGGCGTCCGCCGGGGTGCTGAGCGAGGCGTGGTAGACGCCGCCGGAGATCGGCGTGTCGAGGGTGACCGGACCGTCGTAGTCGAAGGTCAGCGAGCCGTTCTTGTGGATGTTGATGTACGAGTCGGACGGCGTCGCAGGGAGGAAGAACCGGTCCGTGGTTCCGTTGCCCCACTGGACGTTCGCGCCCTCGATGTTGATGCCGCGGAAGTTGTCGGTGTGCGCGACGGTGCCGGTGTCGAGGGACGGATCGGTGTAGTGGTCCACGCCGGTCATCTCGATCAGGCCGGCCTGCCACGTGTGGAAGTTGATGTCGCTGCCGTAGTGGTTCTCGTAGAAGTTCTCCGGCAGCACGAGCGTGTAATTGCGGGCACTGATGATCGCGGAGCCGTCGTTGTGCACGGCCGCGGCGTTGGGCAGCGACAGGCGGAAGGCGGCGCTGCCGAAATTGAAGCCGGTGCCGTCCGCGATCGTGCCGGTGAACGGCAGGTTGTCGGCCAGATCCAGCGTGCCCCACGTGTTGCCGGGCTGCGTGATCAGGCCGGAGCCGGAGATCGTGCCGAGGTTGTACTCGCGGTTGGCGATGTCCAGCGTGAGGGTGCCGTCCACCTCGATGTTGTCGTGGTTCAGCGTCAGACCACTGATCGAGGTGTACGGGTAGTCGCCGATGATGCCGGTGGAGCCGTCGGTGCCGTACTGCAGCGTGGCCCCGCGCTCGACGATGACAGCGGGCTGATCCGGGTTCGTGATGATCGGGTACGGCCAGTTGCCGCCGCTCGTGGTCACGCTCTGGTGCTGGTCGCCGCTCGGCAGTGTGAAATCGCTGTCCTTGGTGAGGATCAGCGTGCCCGATCCGGCGACGGTGAGCGTGCCCTGGCCGGAGATGACGCCGTTGTACGTGGTCGTCCCGGACGGCAGGTTGATGATCGAGGGGCCGGAGAGCGTCACGTTCGAGCCCGCGAGCACCGCGGACGTGATGTCCGTGCCGCCGGCCGCGTCGGCGGACTGCGCGGGCAGCAACATGGTGCCGGACAACGCGATCAGAATCGCGGCGGTCAGGCGGAAACTTCGATGCACTTCGGTGTGTCGCTCTCGTCGATGCGGCGCCGTGTGGTACGCCGCCGCATCCTACGTGGAGAGCGTTAACATTTCGAAGTAGAAGTCCCCGATCTGCGCTAAAGCCCTGGTCAAATCGCGCTCGGAGACGGGCTCCCGGGTCGTGCGGGTGCTGATGTCCAGCGCCTCCCGGTAGCCGCGCGCCGAAGGGAAGGTCCAGGCCTCGGGCAGTTCCGTGGGGCGCGCGGTGTCGGCGGGCAGCAGGCCGAGGTTGAGCAGCAGGTTCGCCGTCAGGTGCGCGGCCAGCAGCAGCGCGGACGGCGGGCTCTCGGCGAATTCCCCCCGCACGTTCTGCCAACTCGCGGCGTAGTAGTCCTGATCCTGCGGGCTCAGCGGCTTCGGCGCGAGCATGGCGGCGTCGGTGGTGGACTCGGCGTACGTTGCCACGGCGGTCGCGGCGACGGACTCGTGCGAGGGGCCGCGCAGTGCGGCGAGATCGAGCTCGGTGCCCTGCACGAGGGTGGCGAACTCGCGGGCGAACCGGCGCGCGGCCGCGCGGCGGATGAAGTGCGGGCCGATCACGTGCCGGGCGCCCCAGCCGAGACCGACCCCGGCGAACACGGCCGCCGCGGCGATGACGATGACGGTGACGGGCGAAGACATGCCTTCCCGGGTACCCGCTCTCCGTTGATCCATCCGCGCGCGCCACCCCGCGCCAGGTGACGGGCCGTCGGATAGGCTCGCGAGCAGCGGTAAGCCGCGCCGCAAAACCACCCCCAGGAGGGAATCGCCGTGGAACTCGGCTTGCACGTCCCGAACTTCACCTGGCCCGACGGTCCGCAGCGGATCGCGCAGAACCTCACCCGGATCGCCGTGGCCGCCGAGGACGCCGGCCTGACCAAGCTCAGCGTGATGGACCACGTCTGGCAGATCGGCGTGGTCGGTCCGCCGGAGCTGGACATGCTCGAGGCCTACACCACGCTCGGCTACCTGGCCGCGCGCACCAAGAAGATCCAGCTGCTCGCGTGGGTCACGGCCGTGGTCTACCGCGAGCCCGGCCTGCTCGCGAAGGCCGTCACCACCCTCGACGTGCTCTCCGAGGGCCGCGCCTGGCTCGGCATCGGCGCCGCGTGGAACGAGCACGAGGCGAACGGTCTCGGCCTGCCGTTCCCGTCGACGAAGGAGCGCTTCGAGCGTCTTGAGGAGGCGCTGCAGATCTGCATGCAGATGTGGAGCGACTCGGAGGCGGCCTACGACGGCACGCACTACCGGCTCGGCCGCACGCTCAACGTGCCGCAGGCGCTCACCCGCCCGCACCCGCCGATCCTGATCGGCGGCGGAGGCGAGAAGAAGACGCTGCGGCTGGTCGCCCAGTACGCGCAGGCCTGCAACCTCTTCGGCGGCCCGGAGCTGGAGCGCAAGCTCGACATCCTGCGCCAGCACTGCGCCGACGTCGGCCGCGACTACGACGAGATCGAGAAGACGATCATGGGCCCGATCGACCCGGGCAAGGACGGCGAGAACGTGGAGACGCTGCTGGAGCAGTTCCGCGGCTACGCGGCGCTGGGCGTGACCCACGTGCACGGCTACCTGCCCGACATCGAGACGCTCCGGCCGCTGGAGATCCTCGCTGAGCAGGTCGTTCCCGAGGCCGCGAAAATCTAGGAGAAAAATCGGGCCGCGATGTCGATTCGGGAGGGCGCGGTTCGACGCTCAGGCGACAGAACCCCGAAGGGAAGGACCCCTCCCATGCGTTACATGATCCTGATCAGGCCGGACCTGGCTCGTGCCCCCGAGGGCGGGCCGAGCGAGGAACTGATGGAGGAGATGGGCAAGCTCATCTCGGAGATGACCCGCGAAGGCGTGATGCTGGACACCGCGGGGCTCGGCCCGGCCGAGGAGGCCACCGTGCTGCAGCTCTCGGGCGGCAAGGTGACGACGGTGGACGGACCGTACACCGAGGCCCGCGAGTTCATCGGCGGCTACGCGCTGATCCAGGTCGGCACGCAGGAGGAGGCGGCCGAGTGGGCCAAGCGGTTCCTGCTGATCCACGGCGACGCGTGGGAGATGGTCGTGGAGGTGCGCTCGGTCTTCGGCGCCTCGTGACCGCCGGGCGGGGGCGTCCGTTTTGCGCGGACGCCCGCGCCCTGCTGAGATGGCGGGGTGGACGAATCGGGCGCGGCGGTCTCGGCGGTCTGGCGGATCGAGGCTCCGCGGCTGGTGGCCGGGCTGACCCGGCTGGTCGGCGGCGACCTCGGGCTCGCGGAGGACCTGGCGCAGGACGCCCTGGTGGCCGCGTTGGAGCAGTGGCCGGCGGACGGGGTGCCGCGCAATCCGGGCGCCTGGCTGATGACCGTGGCCAAGCGCCGCGCCGTGGACCTGATCCGGCGCGACCGGAACTACGCGCGGAAGCTGGAGCTGATCGGCCGCGAACTGGAGTCGGACGCCGCGCCGGGGCCGGAATCAGCCCTCGACGAGCCGGACATCGAGGACGACCTGCTCCGGCTCGTGTTCACCGCGTGCCATCCGGTACTCGCCGCCCCGGCGCGGGTGGCTCTGACGCTGAAACTGCTCGGCGGCCTGACGACGCCGGAGATCGCCCGCGCGTACCTGGTGCCCGAGGCCACGATCGCGCAGCGCATCGTGCGCGCGAAGCGGACGCTGGCCGAGAAGCAGATCCCGTTCGAGGTGCCGCAGGGCGCGGAACTCGCCGGCCGGCTGGCGTCCGTGCTCGAAGTGATCTACCTGATCTTCAACGAGGGTTACGCGGCGACGACCGGCGAGGACTGGACCCGGCCGGCCTTGTGCGACGACGCGGTCCGGCTCGCCCGCGTGCTCAGCGGACTGATGCCCAAGGAGCCGGAGGTGTTCGGGCTCACGGCACTGCTGGAGATCCAGTCCTCGCGCCTGACCTCGCGCACGTCGGCGGACGGCGGCGTCGTGCTGCTGGGCGAACAGGATCGCGGGCGCTGGAACCAGATGTTCATCCGGCGCGGCTTCGCGGCGCTGGCCATAGCCGAGAACCTGACCGCGGCCGAGAACCGTCCGCGCGGGCCGTACACGCTGCAGGCCGCGATCGCCGCCAGCCACGCCAGGGCCCTGACACCCGAGGAGACGGACTGGCCGACCATCGCGCGGCTCTACGATGCGCTCGCGGCCCAGGTCCCGACACCCGTCGTCGCCCTCAACCGCGCCGTAGCGGTCGCGATGGCCGACGGACCCGAGGCGGGACTCACGCTGGTGGATGCCCTGGTCGCCGCCGATGCGCTGCCGGGCTATCACCTGCTGCCCGCCGTGCGCGCCGATCTGCTCACCCGCCTCGGCCGTCACACCGAGGCGCACGCGGAGTTGGCTCGCGCCGCCGAACTGGCCACCAATGCCGCCGAACGCGCACTGCTGGAGCAGCGCGCCGCCGAGTCCCTGCGGGCGGCGGACGAATAGTGAGCGTTCACAACGAATAAGCGAGCGTGCCGAAACCGAGCTGGTCGAAGCCGCCGCTGTTCGGGCCGTAGTTCCCGCCACCTCCTTCGGGACGCACGCTGGCCGCGATCTTCGCGAGCGCGGGCGCGGACAGGCCCTGGCGCACGACGTAGTGGTTGTAGAGCATCTCCCAGATCGGGCGGACGTTGCCGCGGCTGTTCGTGCTGGCCGCCGTGAACACCTGCTTCCCGGACCAGACGCCCGGCGCGCCCTCGTACCAGGTGTACGACGTGTACGGGACCGACTGGCCTATGTTGTACTGCGCGGTGTACTCGACGCCCGCGAGGAAGCGGTTGTTCTCGTATCCGTACATGTCGTAGCCCTGGTTCCAGGCCATCTGGCAGAACGAACCGGTCAGGCCGATACCGAGCGTCGCATGCCCCTGATCCCGCCCGACCTCGATCCACTGGCCGAGACCGCCGGAGTAGAGCACCGGGATCGCATGGTCGATCGAGCCGTTCCCGGCGCCGGACTTGAAGTACGTGACCGCCTGATTCACCAGGTCGGCGCGGTCGCAAAGGACACCGATGGCGAACACGGACGCGTACGTCAGCTGGTCCCAGGAGGGCCAGTAGTTGGTGATGTACGCACCGTTGTGGTGCAGCAGGAAGTCGTTGTTCATCGGGTAGAAGACGTCGAGCATCATCTGCTGGAAGCGCGCGAGCTCGAATCCCGGGTAGTCGCGGACCAGTTCGGCGGCGTTCGCGGCCTGGTAGCCGTAGATGCCGGCGGCGAGGAAGCGGTCGGCGGTGCCTTGGACCGAGGTCAGCGTGGCCGACCAGGCGTTGAGGATCGCGACGGCGGCCTCGGCGTGGGCCTTGTCGCCGCTGACGTGGTAGCGCAGGCCGTTCTGGTACGCGGCGTGGATGTCGTTGTAGAGCGTGCCGTAGTTCTCGGGCGAGCCGGAACCGCGGTAGACGATCTTCTGCGGATTCGCCTTCCACGTGCTCTGCGAATGCGAGTTGGCGGTCAACACGTTCCATCCGGCGGTCCACGGCTGGGCCCCGGCGGAGACCTTCGCGGCCATCCGGTCCAGGTCGGCCTGGGAGTGCAGCAGCCCGGGATGCGCGAAGCCGGACGCCTTCTTCGTGGCCGTCGCGGAGACCGAGGCGCTGTGCGTCGGGGACGCGGAGGGCTTCGCGGAGCTCGACGCCGCGCCGCCGCCCGGGCCGGTGGCCCGCCTGCCGCCGCTGCCGCCGCTCGACGCGGTGGTGGCGCGGACCGAGGCCGTGTCCCGCGTGCCCGAGCCCGATTCGCTCAGCACGGCGGCCGCGCCCACGCCGCCGCCCAGGCCGATCACCGAGCCGCCGACGATCGCCGCCGTCCTCAGGAAGCGCCGTCGGTCGCGGTCGTCAGGGCTCGATCCCCGCTGCTGTTCGTCTGTATCCCGCATGGCGCGTGAGGATACCCGCGCAAGGTTTCGAATCCGTTGGATCCTGTCGGACTTTGCGTGCCCTATGCCGAGTCTGTAGCCATCCGCAGCACGGCGGCGTCCAGCGAGTTGGTCAGGGCCTTGAGACGGTCGCGCAGCTCGCCCATCTCCATCACCGTCATCCCGGTCGACTCCACCGTGCGCTCCGGCACGACGCAGATCCGCTCGCGCAGCCCGAGGCCCTCCTCCGTGGCGCGCACCACGACCGAGCGCTCGTCGGCCGGGTCCCGGCGGCGCTCCACCCAGCCCGCCGCCTCCATCCGCTTGAGCAGCGGGGAGAGGGTACCCGAGTCCAGCCGCAGCCGTTGGCCGAGCTCCTTGACGCTGACCTCGCCGTGTTCCCAGAGCACGAGCAGCACGAGGTACTGCGGATAGGTCAGGCCGGCCTCGCGCAGGGTGACGCGGTAGACGCTGTCGAAGGCGCGGGAGGCCGCGTGCACCGCGAAGCACAGCTGCGCGTCGAGGCGCATCGCCTGTTCGAGGGCGAGTTCGGCGGGGGAGCTCTGCACGGTGTTCACCTCTCCAGGATACCTCAGTCGCGCACCGTTCAGTTGCGCACAACTGAGTTGCGTGTCATTGTTGTCCACGAGGGCGGCCGACGGTCGCACCAGGACTTCGGGAGGAACGAACATGAGCGCTCTGTACACCGCGGCGGCCACGGCGAACGGCCGCGAGGGGCGGGCCGTGAGCTCCGACGGCCAGCTGGACCTGACGCTCGCCTTCCCGGCCGCGCTCGGCGGCAACGGCAAGGGCACCAACCCCGAGCAGCTGTTCGCCGCCGGGTACGCCGCCTGCTTCGCCAGCGCCCTCGGCCTGGTCGGCCGGCAGGAGAAGGTGGACACCGGCGAGATCTCGGTGACCGCCGAGGTCGGCCTGAACAAGGACGGCGAGGGCTTCGCGCTCTCGGTCGTGCTGCGCGTCGAGCTCCCGGAGGAGCTGCAGAACGAGACCGGCCAGAAGCTCGTCGAGGCCGCGCACCAGGTCTGCCCGTACTCCAAGGCGACCCGCGGCAACATCCCGGTCGAGCTCGTCGTCGAGTAGTCCCGAGCTGCTCGGCGGCAGCGGAGGGGGCCGGGTTTCGCCGGATCGGGCGGATAGATTAGGTTAGGCAAACCTAATCTTGTGATGATCTGGACGGAGCCCGGGCCCGATGCTGCCTACGTTTGTGATCGGCCTGCGCGAAGGACTCGAGGCCGCGCTGATCGTCGGGATCATCGCGGCCTTCCTGCGGCAGCAGGGGCGGCGGGATCTGCTGCGCTGGGTCTGGCTCGGGGTCGGCGCGGCGGTGCTGCTCTGCGTGGCGGTCGGCGTGACGTTGGAGGCGGTGTCCTCCAACCTGCCGCAGCGTCAGCAGGAGGGGCTCGAGACAGTCGTGGGCGTGCTGGCCGTCGGCATGGTCACGTACATGGTCGTCTGGATGCGGCAGCACTCCCGCGAGCTCAAGTCGCAGTTGGAGGGGCTGGCCGCGGCAGCGATCGGCGCCGGCGAGGCGACCGGCGGCGGTGGCGCGACCAGCGGCGAGGGCGTGGATGGCGACGGCGATGAGGGCGCGCGCAGCCGGGCCGGGCGGGCGATGGTGTTCATGGCCTTCCTCGCCGTGCTGCGCGAGGGGTTCGAGACCGTCGTCTTCCTGCTGGCGGCGTTCAACGAGAGCGGCAGTTCGGTCGACGCCGGGATCGGGGCGCTCGCCGGGATCCTGCTGGCGGTGCTGCTCGGGTACGGCATCTACCGCGGCGGCGTGCGGCTGAACCTCTCGAAGTTCTTCCGCGCCACCGGAATCGTGCTCGTCCTGGTGGCGGCCGGGCTCGTCGTGACGGCGCTGCACACGGCGCACGAGGCCGGGTGGCTGAACGTGGGCCAGAGCTCGACCGTCGATCTGACCTGGCTCGTGCAACCGGGTTCGGTACAGTCGGCGCTGCTCACCGGAATGCTCGGCATCCAGGACCATCCGGTGCTCATCGAGGTGATCGGCTGGCTGGCCTATCTCGTGCCGATCGGCCTCTACGTGGCCTGGCCGCCGAACCGCAAGCTCGCTCGCCGAACCCTGATACGCGTCACGTCCGGCGCGGCGGCGGTCGGCGCGCTCGCCGCCGTGGTGCTCGTCCTCGTGGCGCCCGCGGCTCCCGCGACGGCCTCGATATCGGCTCAGCGCACCGGATCCGAGGTGCACGATGGCCTCGCCACCGACGTCTACACCTCCAGCAGAACCGGGACCGGGACCGGGACCGCGTCCGCCGACCGGCCGACTCGGCTCACGTACGCCCAGGTCGCCGCGCTCAACGGGGGACGGCTGCCGCTCGGCGTGCGGGCGCAGGACACGAACACGTCCGTCGGCGTCCAGTACACGGACAAGACCGTCGTCACGCTGTGGGTCGAGCCGCGGACCGGCCGGATCATCGACAAGCGTTCGACCGAGACGGTTCTCGCGACGCTGACGGGCACTCAGGTCGGCACCGTGCCGCTGGACAATCCCGTCACCAGCACCACGAGCACGCTCCAGGCCGCGACGGTCGATTCCGCGGTCGCCGCGGCCCGGCACGACCTCGACAGCATCGACCGGCGCTCGGCGCTGCTCAGCGGTGCCTGGATCCTCGGCTCGATCGCCGCCGTCGCCCTGCTCATCCTTCTCGGACTCCTTGCGAAGCGCCCGGCTGCACCGATAAGTTAGGTTAGCCTCACCTAACTTTCACTGTTCCCAGCGTTCTCAGGAGTCAGCCGTGCCCACCCTTCCCGCCGCCCGAGTCGGCATAGCCGCCACCGCCGCCGTCGTATCACTCGGCCTGGTGGCCGGTTGCAGTTCTTCCGCGAAGACGACGGCGGGGGCGTCCACGAGCGCGAGCGCGGGCGGGGATCCGCGCACGGCGAACATCACCATCACCGCCGCCGGTGGATGCAGCGCGGACAAGGTGAGCTTCCCGGCGGGCGCGATCACCTTCAAGATCACCAATAAGGACGCGACCGCCGTCAGCGAGGTCGAGCTGCAGAGCGGCCAGCGGATCGTCGGCGAGAAGGAGAACCTGCCACCCGGCTTCTCCGGCACCTTCTCGGTCAGTGCGGACGCGGGCAAATACACGCTCTACTGCCCCGGCGCCGCGCAGGAGAACACCACGCTCACCGTCACCGGCACCGCCGCGAGCAGCGGTTCGAGCAGCGTGGACGCGCTGCTGGCCACCGGCACGAAGCAGTACGCCGCCTACGTGACCACGCAGATCGGCTACCTCGTGCAGACCTCTGAGGCGCTGCAGACGGCGCTCCAGGGCAGCGACCTGACGGCAGCTCAGCAGGCCTACATGAAGGCGCGGCCGTACTACGAGAAGATCGAGCCGGTCGCCGAGTCCTTCACCGTGGGCAGCGACAACCTCGACAGCGACATCGACGCCCGGGTGGACGACGTCCCGGCGAGCCAGTGGGAGGGCTTCCACCGGATCGAGAAGGGCCTGTTCCAGGACAAGAGCCTGACCGGCCTGTCCACCTACGGCGCGGGCCTCGTCACCAACGTCAAGAAGCTGCAGACGCTCACGAACGGCCTGGCGTACAAGCCGTTCGAGCTCGCGAACGGCGCGCAGGACCTGCTCGACGAGGTCGCCAGCAGCAAGATCACCGGTGAGGAGGAGCGCTACTCGCACATCGACCTGCTGGACTTCCAGGCCAACGACGAGGGCGCCGAGCAGGCCTTCGCCGCCCTCCAGCCCGCGCTGACGAAGATCGACCCGACGCTGACCTCCACCGTCTCCAGCGCCTTCACCGCGCTCGACACGCTCGTCGACACGTACCGCACCGGCTCGAACGCCTCCGGCTTCCAGCTGTACTCGACGCTCACCGACACCGACAAGCAGAAGCTCGCCGCCGCGGTGAAGGCCGTGCAGGAGCCGCTGTCCCAGGTCGCCGCGAAGGTCGCAAATGCCTGAGAACGAGGAGAACACCGCCGCGCGCTCGCCGGACGAGGGCGCGGCGGCCGCCGAACCGAGCGCCGTGGCGCGGCCGAGCCGTCGCAGACTGCTGCTCGGCGGCGCGATCGGCGCCGCCGGAGTGGTCGCGGCGGGCGGTGCGGGCTACGGCGTGGCGCGGGCGACCGAGTCGTCGCCCGCGGCCGGGACCGTCACCGCGTCCGCCGCTGCGCAGATCGTCCCGTTCTACGGCGCGAAGCAGGCCGGGATCGCCACCCCGGCGCAGGACCGGCTGGCGTTCGCGGCGTTCGACGTGACCAGCAAGAGCGCCACCGACCTGCAGGTCATGCTCGGCACGTGGGCGGCCGCGGCAGCGCAGATGACCAAGGGCCTGCCGGTCGGCGCCGTGGAGACCTCGCCCAACTCGCCGCCCATCGACACCGGCGAGGCGGCCGGGCTGACCGCGGCGAACCTCACCATCACGGTCGGGTTCGGCCCCACGCTGTTCGACGAGCGCTTCGGCCTGGCGAACAAGCGTCCGGCCGCGCTCGCCCCGCTGCCGACACTGCCCGGCGACGGCTCGCTCCAGGCGGCCCGCAGCGGCGGCGACCTGTGCGTGCAGGCCTGCGCGGACGACCCGACCGTGGCCTTCCACGCGATCCGCAACTTCGCCCGGCTGGCCCGTGGCACGGCCGTGATCCGCTGGTCCCAGCTCGGTTTCGGGCGCACCTCGTCCACGTCGAGCTCGCAGCAGACCGAGCGGAACCTGATGGGCTTCAAGGACGGCACGCGCAACATCAAGGCCGAGTCCACCGACGACTTCGAGGACTTCGTCTGGGTCGGCGGCGAGACCGACCAGGCCTGGATGAAGGGCGGCAGCTACCTGGTCGCCCGCCGCATCAGGATGCTGATCGAGTCCTGGGACACCGACTACCTGGCCGACCAGGAGAACGTGTTCGGCCGGGCCAAGACCAGCGGCGCGCCGCTGACCGGCACGTCCGAGTTCGACACCCCGGACTTCAAGGCCAAGGCGAAGGACGGCACGCCGGTCATCCCGCTGAACGCGCACATCCGGCTGGCCAGCCCGGAGACCAACGGCGGGCAGAAGATCCTGCGCCGCGGCTACTCGTACACCGACGGCATCGACCTGGACACCGGGCTGCTCGACGCGGGGCTCTTCTTCATCGCGTACCAGAAGGACCCGCGCCGCCAGTTCGTGCCGATCCAGACGCGGCTCGGCCGGCAGGACAACCTCAACGAGTACATCCGGCACACCGGCAGCGCGCTGTTCGCCGTCCCGCCCGGCCTCGCCGCGGCGGGGGACTGGTGGGGAAAGACGCTGTTCGGCTGAGTCCTGGTCCGGATGGGAACACTGTCAGGGTTCTCATCCGGACTTCGTACGTTGTTGTCCAGCCGCGGAAGGCGTGCGCGTCAGCTCCCGGACACCCTGCGTTCGCCTGGCTCCGCAGAATGGGGAGTCGTCGCACTTCCTACTCCTCAGTAAGGAATCGCCCTCCCATGAATGCTCGCGCCCTTCGCCGCGCCGCCGCGGTGACCGCGCTCGCCGGCGGTCTCGTCGCCGGGCTGGTCACGCCCGCCTCCGCCGCGACCACCGTCACCTACGCCCAGTGGCAGACGGACGTAACGGCGGTGACCACGCCCGCGCTCGCGTACGTCGAGGAGCGGATCGCCGAGGCCTCCTCGACCTCGAAGCTCGCGATCGTCCTCGACATCGACAACACGTCGCTGGCCTCCTACTTCTACAGCTCCTACCCGACCCCGGCCGACCCGCCGGTGCTCGCGCTCGCCCGGTACGCCGCGTCCAAGGGCGTCAAGATCTTCTTCATCACCGCCCGCCCGGACGTGATCGACCTGGTCACCAAGTACAACCTGACCGCGGTCGGCTACCAGGTGGACGGCCTGTACAGCCGCAACCCGATCCAGCTGTTCGAGGCCGTCAACACCTTCAAGACCGCCGAGCGCGAGGCACTCGAGGCCAAGGGCTACGACATCATCGCCAACATCGGCAACAACACCGTCGACATCGAGGGCGGATACGCCGACTCGACGTGGGAGCTGCCGAACTACGACGGCCTGCTCGACTAGTCGTCCTCGCCCCAGTAGCGCTGTGCTCACGCAGCGGGGTCCGCGACGGCGCGGGCCCCGTTCGCTGCACGTAGGCTACGGTCCGTGGAACTGCGCCAACTCCGGTACTTCGCGACCGTCGCCGAGGAACTGCACTTCGGGCGCGCCGCGGAACGCCTGCTGATCGCGCAGTCCGTGGTCAGCCAGCAGGTCCGGCGCCTGGAACGCGAACTCGACGTCGTGCTCTTCGACCGCTCGCCCCGGCACGTGCGGCTGACCGAGGCGGGCCGCGCGTTCCTGCCCGAGGCGCTGGCCGTGCTCGACGCGCAGGAACGGGCCGTGGCCTCGATGGCCCGCTTCGCCGAACACCGCTCCCGGGTGCTGCGGATCGGCACCAGCGCGGGCCTCGGCGACCGGCTCACCGAGGTCCTCGACGGACTTGCGCGGCGGCTGCCGGACACGCAGGTCGACCTGGTCTCCGCGCCGGTGGCCAAGCGGCTGGAGATGGTGGCCGAGGGCGAGCTGGACGCGAGCTTCGTGCGCGGTGAGGTGGAGCAGGAGCCCGCGAGCGGATCGCTGCGTCTGCTGCCGGTCTGGCGCGAGGACCTCGTGGTCGCGCTGCCGCGGCGGCATCCGCTGGCCGAGGCCCCGGAACTCGCCATCGCCGACCTCGCCGGGCTGCCGCTCTGGCTCGTCGAACGCCGGGCGAACCGCGCGCTCGTGGACCTGGTCGTCGGCGCCTGCCACGACGCGGGCTTCGAACCCGCGTCGAGCCACGTCTCGCCGGGCTTGCAGGAGACCCTCTCCGCACTCGGCGCCGGAACCGCCGGGTGGACCGTCATCTACGCCTCGCACGCCGCGCAGCTCAACGTGCGCCACGTCGTCTTCCGCCGCCTCGCCGAACCCGATCTCGCGCTGCCCACGCTGCTCGCCGTCGGACGTTCGACCCCTGGGACGGTCACTGCCGCGCTGCTCGCCGCCTGCCGCGAAGCCGCTCCCGGCCTGGGCGTTCGCGATTCGCGATCGCAGCATGCGTGAACTGTCCGTTGTTCGTCCGGCCGCCGCGCGATGAACTGATCTCAGCAGGATCAATCAGTTCGATCGGTTCACACAGGAGGCTGGAAATGCCCATCGTCACCGTTCAGCAGGGCCCGCGCGACATCGAGCTCAAGCGGGACCTCGTCGCCCGCATCACCGACGCGTTCGTCGACGCGCTCAAGGTCCCGGCCGAGACCGTCCAGGTCTGGATCCAGGAGACCCCGGCCGACAGCTGGGCGGTCGGCGGCACCCTGACCGCCGACCGCCAGAAGAAGTGACCCGAGCAGTTATTCCCCGTCTTCCGCGAGCTCGGGCGGGAAGCCGCCGGTCGCGATCGGGCCCCAGCTGACCGGCGTGATCCGCAGCAGCGACTTGCCCTGCTTCAGCATCGCGGCGCGGTACTCGGCCCAGTCCGGGTGCTCGCCCGCGATGCAGCGGAAGTACTCCACCAGCGACTCCACGTCCACGGCGGCGTCGATGACCTCGGCCGTCCCGTTGACCTGCACCCACGCGTCGCCGAAGTCGTCGGAGAGCACCACGATGCTCACGTTCGGGTCGCGGCGCGCGTTGCGGGCCTTGGCCCGCTGTGGGTAGGTCGACACGACGATCCGGCCCTCATCGTCGACGCCGCAGGTCACCGGCGAGGCCTGCGGAGTGCCGTCCGCGCGGGTCGTGATGACCAGGCCGTTGTGCCGGGGTCTGAGGAATTCGAGCAGTGCGTCGCGGTCGGCGGTCGTGTTCGTGGCGAGCTTGCGCGTCATGGCGGCAGTCTACGGGGGCGCCGCGTTTGTCACCGGGTGACAAGTCCGCGCCGCGAATTCATGTCGCGGGACCGAGGGAAGCACGCGGGCCCGCGACTAGCGTGATGACGTCAGCTTCGTAGCGCTTGGAGAGATTTCTTCCATGTCAGCAGACGAATCACCCACGCCCACACCTACACCCATACTGCGCGCCATCCGCAAGGGCGCGATCGTCACCGCGATCACCGCCCTCGGCGTGATCCACCTGACCGGCACCTCGCTCGCCGACCCGTCGTCCGCGAACGGCGGCGCGTCGCAGAGCTCGTACGGCACCGGCGGCAGCGGCTCGTTCGGCCAGAGCGGCAACGGCGACGGGCACGACAACGGCGCGGTCGGCGTCGGTGGCGCGTGGGGCAGCAGCTCCAACGGCGCCCCGGCCGTCGGCGGCGTCAACGCGGGCGACGGCAGCACCAGCGCGGGTGCCAGCGCGTACGGCGGCAGCACCAACACCGCCGGCGCGGGCAACAGCAAGTCCGCTCCCGACTCGGGCGGCGTCGAATCCGGGGCCGTGTCCTCCGGCCCCGGCTCGAACGCCGAGTCCAACGCCGACACCGACGGCCACTCGGCGTCCTCGGCCGCGTCCGGCAACAACGGCGCCAACGCGTCCAGCGAGGCCGGATCCTCGAAGTCGAACGGCGACGCCAACGCGTACGGCGGCGGCACGTCGAACGCGGAGTCCAGCAACTCGTCGGTCGGCACCGCGGCCGCCGCCCAGAGCGGATCGAGCGACAACGGCGCGCACTCGTCCTCCACCTCCGGCGCCCTCGGCCTCGGCGGCAGCGAAGCCAGCTCCAGCACCAACGGCCCCGGCACCTCGGCGGCCTCCGGCAACGCGATCGGCGGCGCCACCGCCTCGGCCGAAGGCACCAGCACGACCGGTGCGACCGCCGCCACCTCGTCCGCACTGGGCACCTCCCTAGGCGGCGCCACCAGCGCACACTCCTCAGCCGACGGCGGCACGGCATCCGCGACCGCCGCCGACTCCTCAGCCCCCGGCGGCACCAAGTCCGCCGCCGCCACGGCCGCCGCAGGCCAAACCGCCACCGCCGACGCGTACAGCGGCTCCATCTCCGGCACCCTCGCCGCCGCCCCGACCCAGTGGGGCTACGTCTCGACCAACGTGACCAGCACCACGACCACAACAACGAATACAACGAATACGACGACCGACACCACGACGACGACCGACACCACGACCGCCACGGACCCGTCGACGGACACGACCACGTCCACGGACACGGCTCCGGCGGCGGCCACCACCTCTACAGATGCGGCTCCGGCTGCCGCTGCGGATGACGCGGCTCCGGCGGCTGCTCCCGCGGACAGTACGACGTCGGTCGCCAGCGCGGATACCTCGGCGTCCACGGACTCCTCGTCGGACTCCTCGGATTCCGCTGCAAGCGACGGCACGTCTGCTTCCGACGGCTCGTCGGACGGCGGTTACGGGGGCGACGGCTCCGGTGACGGCGGCGACGGGGGTGACGGCGGCGGCTACGGCGGTTCCTCCGGCGGCGATGGCGGAGGCGGCGGCGGTGGCGGTGGCGGCAGCGGCGGTGGGGACGGCGGCGGTGGAGGTGGCGGCGGCGACTGATCCGCCCTGCTCGCGCGGGCTACGGTCCGCGCCTTAGTGCCGGAAGGCTGGGACGCGTGCTCCTCTTCCCCTCGGAGCCGTCCCCTGTCGTCTCAGCCTTCCTTCTTCACATCGCGACGAAGTTGAAGCCGCGGTCGATCAGGGCGGGGATGAACTGCTTGAGGGCGGCGACGGTGTTGCGGCGGTTGCCGCCGCCGTCGTGCTCGAGAATGATGCTGTGCGCGGTCGTGGACTTGAGGACCGTGTGCACGATCTGCTGCGTGTCGACCTCGGCGGTGTTCCAGTCCTGCGGGTCGACGGACCAGCCGATGGGGCGCAGGTTGCGGGTGGTGCAGGCCTGGAAGACGGCCTTGGACCAGTTGCCGTAGGGGGCGCGGAAGATGGTGGGGTGCTGGTTCGCGTTGGCCAGTGCATCGTTGCAACGGTCCATCTGGGAGAGTACCTGCTGGTACGAGTAGTGCGTCAGGTCGGCGTGGTCCCAGGTGTGGTTCGTGATCGTGTGGCCCGCGGCGGACACCTCGCGCACCAGCGACAGATTGCCGGCGACCTGCTGGCCGATCATGTTGAAGGTGGCCTTGATGTTGTACTTGCCCAGAATCTCCAGGACCTGCGGTGTGTAGAGCGCGCTCGGCCCGTCGTCCAGGGTCAGCGCGATGGCCCGCGGGCCCTGGTCGTCGACGTACCACTGCGGCTGCGTGTAGACCGTGCCGTTCGGCGAGCCGGAACCCGAGGGCGAGTTCGACGCGCTGGCCGAGTTCGACGCCGACGCCGAGTTGGACGCCGAGGTCTGGCTGGACGGGGAGTTCGCCGGGGAACTGGCGGACGCGGATGCCGACGCGGAGGCGGATCCGGACGAGGCGGCCGAGTGCGACGCGGATCCGGTGGTGGAGCCGGGCAGCGGCTGGGTGCCGGCGCCGGGTCCGCCTCCGGTCACCCGCACGGCCTGCCTGCCGCGGTCCGCGGCCATCGCCGCCGTGGCTATGCCGCCGCCGGTCAGCAGCATCAGGCCGCCCGCGGCGAACAGCACACGGCGGCGGTTCACCGGGCGCCGGGTGCCCGGCCGGGGTGCGGACTCCGCTACGGCCTCGGCCGACCAGATGCGGGTGCGCTCTTCCGGGCGCTCCTGCTCGGGCGCCGGGGACCAGGACAGGGCGCGCGTCTGCGCGTTGGGGTCCGCCGGGGGACGCCACGGTTCGTAGGTAGTCACGCCGCCAAAGACGATCGATCCCGCCGAGGGGTTGAGGGAATTTCCGAGGTTTTTTCGCGGGCCCGGAATGGGTTTTCGTTATGTGTCCGTGACAACCGATTCCGGTCGCCGACGTCGCTACGGGAAGGCGGGAGGTGGATCCGGATGACGCGGGAGAACGGGCTTTCCGCGGCGGACGCGCTGCGTGGCGCGGCCGTGCTCGGCGCCGCGTTCTCGCTGCGTGAGCTGGCCGCGGTGCTGGTCCTGCCTGCCGAGGATGTCAGGGTTCTGCTGGACGGTGCGATCGCGGCCGGATTGCTGGACGAGAGCGGCGATATTCTGCGATTTCGCGACGAGGAGATCCGGCGCGAGCTCTACGAATCGATGCCCGCGGGTCTGCGGATCGCGCTGCATCGCTACGCCGCGAAGATTCTCGACGGTCTGTCGGCGTCCACGCCTCCGGAACGCGTCGCCCGCCATCTGATCGCTGCCGAGGACGAGGTGGGCGGTTGGGAGGCCGATTGGCTGGTCGAGCACGTGGCCGAGGTCTACGCGCGCGAACCGGAGACCGCGGTGGGCCTCATCAGTCAGGTCGTGCGCGGTCTCGATCCCGACGATCCGCGTTACGCGGCGCTCCGGGACCGCCTGCTGCTCTACACCTTCGAGCTCGGCAGCTATGAGCAGGCCGGACGCATCGCGCGCGGCATCCTCACGCGCTCCGAGGATCCGGCACGTGTCGGGCCCGCGGTCTGGGTGCTCGCGCTCAGCCTGCTGATGCTGGAACGCTTCGACGAGGCATTGGGCCTGCTGGAGGACGTGCACGGCCGTGCCGGGATCCCGGAGCTGTGGCGGGGCCGGAACGACGCGGTGCGCGCCGTGGTCCTGCAGATACTCGGTCGGCTCGACGAGGGCAGCGTGGTCGCCGAGAGCGCGTTGGCCGCCGATGTCGTGCCGCCGGATCCGTTCACCGTCGGCGTTTCGCTCTACCTGCGCTCGAATGCCCGTGCCGCACGCCGTGACACGGCCGGTGCGCTGGCGGACGTGGACCGCGCGCTCGCCGTCGTGAACCAGGACCCTGAGCTGACGGATGTACGGATGCTGCTTCTCGGCAACCGCTACACGTATCGGTTCGCGCTCGGGCTGCATGACGGCGTCGTGGACGAGATGCGGCACGTGCTGACGATGGCCGAGAGCGGGTGCGCGTTCTGGCAGGGCAGAGTGCGGCGTCAGGCCGCTGATCTGCTCTACGACCTCGGGTACTGGGACGAAGCGGCTCAACTGGGCAAACCCGCCGAGCACGACGCCAGGCCGCCCACGGTCGTCCGGCTGGCGGACGCGGAGTGGGAGGCCGAGCAGGAGCCGACGCCGCGCAATCGTGCCCGCGCGGACTGGCGCCGGGGAGTCCTCGACGCGGATCCGGCGCAGGTGCTGACGGCGGTCGAATACTTCCGCGCCGCCGGGCTACGGCTCGACGCGGGCAACGCGCTCGAGGACGCGGCCGAGCTGTTCGCGCAGGCCGGGGACTCGCGGCAGGCGCGGGAAACGCTGGTCGAGGCGCTCGACGTGTACGACGAGCTCGGCGCGGCGTGGGATGCGCGACGTGCGGCGTCGAGGCTGCGCGCATACGACGTGCGGCTTGGCGTGCGCGGCAGCCGTGCGCGGACCGGGGACAGCGGGAAGGCGTTGACCGCGACCGAACAGCGGGTCGCCGAGCTCGCGGCCGAGGGGTACTCGAATCCCGACATCGCGGCCCGGATGTTCCTGTCCCGGCGCACCGTGGACACGCACATCTCGAACATCCTGGCCAAGCTGCAGATCGGATCGCGCCGGGAGATCAGGGATCGACTGGCGCGAGAAGAGTCCTGACCTCGACCCGGGATGCGGCGCCGAGCTTGGCCAGGATCCGCGAGACGTGGCTCTCGACCGTGCGCCGGGACAGGTTCAGCCTATCCGCTATATCTGGGTTCGAGCATCCCTCGGCGACCAGCTCCGCGACCTTCCGCTCCGTCGGCGTCAGCGCGGCCGGACCCGACGTGGCACGCCTGCCGCCGGACGCCGCGCGGAGCCGCACGCCCTGTGCACGCAGCCTCGACGTGGCACGACGTGTATCCCATGCCGCGCCGAGACCGTCGTACACGTCCAGCGCCTCCAGCAGGATCTCCCGCGCCCGCTTCAGGTCTCCGGCCAGCGCTAACAGTTCGGCCGCGTCCTCCAACGCGTTGCCCAGCGCGGCCCGCAGCCCCTGCTCTCGGAACAGGCCGGCCGCCTCCGCGATCGGCTCCGGCGCGCCGTCCACGAGGCCGCGGCACCACAGCGCCGTTGCACGTCTGCGGTTGACAGGGTCCTGTCGCGCATCCTTCTCGGCGGTGATCGCGGCCTCCTCCGCCATGACCCGATCGCCGCCCGCCAAAGCCAATCGCGTCAGTTCGGGCAGCAGCCGGTGACGCAGCGGATGGTTCGGACGTCCGAGGCTGAGGCTCACGGAGAGGACCTCGACCGCAGCGCCCGGAGCCTCCTCGCGCTGATGCTCCAAGGCCTCGGCGGCCATCGCGAACACGCGCGCGTTCTCGACCGCAGAGCTGCCGTTGCCCGAGTCGACCTCGCGCATCGCCGCCAACGCGATCTGTGCCGCGTCACGCTCGTCGCGGCGGATCGCGATCTGCGCGAGGATCGCGTGCCGCTTCACCGGAGCGGCGAGTTCGTGGTCTGACATGAGACGCAGGTTCGTCGTCGCCTCGTCCCACAGGCCGAGCTCGTACGCGATCTCGGCCACGTGCAATCGCAGCCTGCTGAGCCGCGGCAGGCCGGACGTCTCGGCCGTGACCAGCATCTCCCGCGCCCAGTCCATCAGCTCCTCGGCCGGGTCGCCGAGCTCGAAGCCGACCGTGAACCGGTTCGACCACAGCAGTACACGAAGATCGACCAGCTCCGGCTCGCCGCGCACGATCAGCATCGCGCGGTCGATCAGCTTGACCGCCGCCGCGCAGTCCTGGTCGCCGACGATCGCGACGAACGACTGCATGTGCAGCGCGTACCCGATCGCCATCGCGTCGCCCGCGCGCCTGCCGAGGGCCAGTGCGTCACGCGCCGCGTCCCTGGCCGGTTCCACGCGGTCGCAGGTGCCGTACGCGATCGCCCGCAGCGCCGCGAACCGGGCCAGCCAGCGCGGCGTCATCCCCGGCCGGGCCGCCGCGTCGTCGATCGCGCGCAGCACGTCGTCGAGCCGCAGCAGTCTCAGCAGGCTGTATCCGAGCAGCCACGTGTTACGCCCGACGCGCTCGGGATCCGTGCTGCGCGCCGCGTTCTCCCCGGCGATCCGTGCCGCGTCCTCGAAGCGGAAGAGCCGGAAGTGCGCGTCGGCGAGTAAGTCCTCGAACTCGGTACGTCGCGGATCCTCGGCCGGGAGATCGCGTGTGAGGCGTATGAACAGTTCGGCGGCCGTCGCGGGTTCCCGCCGCAGCAGCGCGTCGGCGTGCTCGGCCAGCCAGTCCGCCTCCCACGGCTCGCTCGCCCCGCCGCCGCCGTCCAGCAATTGCCGGCCCACGCGCTCGGGCCGCGCTCCCGTCGCCATCAGGGTCCACGCCGCACGCCGATGCAGGGCACTGCGACGCTCGGCCGGAGCCGCCTCGTACAGCGTGCGCCGCACGGCCGGGTCGCGGAACCGCAGCTGACGCCCGATCGGCTCGATCACCTCGGCGGCCAGCGCCTCGTCCACCACCGGCACCAGCTCGACCGGCGTATGCCCGGTGATCAGCGCGAGGTCCGTCACCGAGAACGGATCGCCGAGCAGCGCCGCGCCGTGCAGCACCTCGATCGTGCGCGCGGAGAGGTCTGACACCGCTCCAGGCTAACGGCACCGTACGTTGCCGGAGCCGGGCCGATCTGTGGGAGGCTTGGCCCAAGCACGCAGCGGGCTCGAACAGAAGGCGGTACCAGGTGAGCAGCCGAGCCGACGGGGCGCGCCCCGTCCGGGTGATCGTGACCGGCGGTGGCACCGGGGGTCACGTTTACCCCGCGCTGACCACGGTGAACGCCCTGCGCGAGACGCTGGCGGCGCAGAACCGCGAACTGAGCGTCAGCTGGGTCGGTGCGCGCGGGAAGCTAGAGGAGCGGGTCGCCGGGCAGAACGGCATCGAGTTCCTGCCGGTGGCCACCGGCAAGCTGCGCCGGGCCCGCAACCCGCTGGGCATGCTCACCTGGACCAACATCAAGGACCTGGCCCGGGTGCCGTGGGGCGCCGTGCAGGCCTGCGGGATCGTCCGGCGCCTGCGGCCCGACGTGGTCGTCGGCTTCGGCGGGTACGTCGCGGTGCCGGTCAGCGTCGCCGCCTGGCTGCTGCATCGGCCGCTGGTGATCCACGAGCAGACCGTGCGGCTCGGCCTGGCGAACCGGATCCTGGCGCGGCTGGCGAAGTCCACCGCCGTCTCCTCCGAGTCCAGCCTCGCGCTGCTGCCCGGCCGCACCCGCAACCGCGCCGAGCTGGTCGGCAACCCGATCCGGGCCGAGCTGTTCGGCGGCGACCCGGAGCGGGCCGTGGCCGCGCTGGGCCTCGACGGCTTCGATCGCGCGCTGCCCACGGTGTACGTCACCGGCGGCGCGCTCGGCGCCCGGCAGATCAATAATCTGATCGTCGAGTCGCTGCCCTGGCTGCTCAAGCAGGCCAACGTCGTGCACCAGTGCGGCGCCGCCGAGATCGACCGGATGCGCAAGGCGGCCACCGCGCTCTCCCCGGAACTCGCGCCGCGCTACCACGTCGCCGAGTTCATCGGCCCGGAACTGCCGGACCTGTTCGCGCTCGCGGACCTCGTCGTGGCCCGCAGCGGCGCCGGCACGATCTCCGAGCTCTCCGCCCTCGGCAAGCCCGCGATCCTCATCCCGCTCGCTTCCTCGGCGGGTGGCGAGCAGGCCTTCAACGCCCGCTACCTGGACGAACGCGGCGCCGCGCGCGCCCTGCTCGGCGAGGTCTCGGCCGATGACCTGCGCTCCGCGATCGGCGCGCTGCTCGAGGACCCGGCCGCCCGCGCCACCATGGCGGACCACGCCCGCGAACTCGGCAAGCCCGACGCCGCGAAGACCCTCGCCGGCCTGATCCTGCGCGTCGCCGGAGCCGAGTAAGACTCTAGGAGCGCAGCAGTCGGGCTGCGGCATCTCGCGGGCCGAGTAGAAGCCGCTCACCGGTCGAGCAGCCGGAGCACGTCCGCGTCGGTGAGCTGCCCGAAGTCCGCGTACCACTCGCCGACCGACTGGAAGTCCCGCGGCGCCAGCAGGTAGACGACCTCGTCGGCCAGACCGGCGAGGCCGGCGGCGGTGTTCGGCGAGCAGACCGGGGCCGCGAAGATCAGCCTGCGCGGGCCACGCTGCCGCAACGAACGCAAGGCCGCACGTGCCGTGACCCCGGTGGCCAGGCCGTCGTCCGCGAGCACGATTTCACGTCCCCGCAGCTCGGGTAGCGCGCGTCCGCCTCGATACGTCGCCACGCGTCGGTCGAGTTCGCGGCGCTCCGGTTCGGCCAGCATCGCCAGCCGCGCCGCGCCGTAGCCGAGTCGGGCGGCGTGCGGGCCGGGGATCACCTCATCGAGCCCTTCGGCGATCGCGGCGATGCCGAACTCGGGGTAGCCGGGCGCGCCGACCTTCCGGGCCACGAAGACGTCCGCCGCCACGCCGAGCCGGTCGGCGATCTCGCGCGCGATCGGCACCCCGCCGCGCGGCAGGCCCAGCACCACCGGCGCGCGCGGATCCAGCCGCGCGACGCGGTCGGCGAGCAGGCGGCCCGCCGCGAACCGGTCCGCGAAGCGCCTCGGCGGCTCGGATTCTCGGCCCACGATTGCATCCTTCCCGTTTCGGTCCGGACCGACCGGGTACGCGGGCCCTTCCCGACGTCCATCTGAGAGGAACCAGAGCTCATGCTGATGCTGACCGATGCGGCTGCCACCGCGATCAGCCAACTGACGTCGCAGCCCAACATGCCGGAGACCACCGGGCTGCGCATCGTCCCGAATCCGGACAACACGCACGGCCCGGCCCTCGCCGCGGCGCTGACCAGCGGCCCCGGGCCGGAGGACGAGGTGCTCGAGGTGCACGAGGCCCGCGTCTTCCTGGAGCCCGAGGCCGCCGAGCAGCTCTCGGACAAGGTCCTCGACGCCGAGACCGCGGACGGGGGACAGATCGCCTTCCACCTGCGTCCGCAGGCCGCCGCCGGCTGAGGGCTCCGTTTGGCCCATTCGGTCTTTCGTCCCGGAACAGGCGCCGTCTGCCGCGCGCGACCGGGCGTTAGCTTTCCATGCGCGCGGGTACGGTCCCGCGCCGAGAGAGGTGATCACCACCTCCACGGCGCGGGAAGGTGCCATGCGGGCTTCGCGCGAACGCGAGACGTGTCGGAACGGACGGGCCTCCGGGTGGCGGCGAAGATCGCCGCGGGCCGCGTGCGCGGCCCTGGTGGCGGCGACGGTGCTGAGCATCGGCGCCGCCACCGCGCCCGCCTCGGCCGATGACATCGATTCGCGGCATCGTTGGCGGCCGCCGGTGGCGTATCCCGGCGAGAGCCGCGGCGAGATAGCCCTGCAGTTCGCACTTGCACAGATCGGCAAGCCCTACGTGTACGGCGGCACCGGCCCCGACGCGTACGACTGCTCGGGCCTCACTCAGCGCGCGTGGGACGCCGCCGGGGTGTGGATCCCGCGTACCTCGCAGGAGCAGGCGGGGATCGGCACGGGGGTGCCGCTCAGCCAGGCCAGGCTGGGTGACCTGGTCGTCTTCTACGCCGACGCGTCGCACGTCGGCATCTACGCGGGGAACGGAATGGTCGTGGTCGCGCCGCATCGGGGCGCCTTCATCCGGCTCGAACAGATCGCCTGGATGCCGGTGTACGCCGTGCGCAGGCCGGGCTGAAATCCAATCCGCGCCCGTTTCCGTATGACCGGTCATGAGAGAGATATCGCTGCGGGAACTCGCCGACGTGGTCGGGGGCACCGTGCACGACGGCGCGGACGACGTCGTCGTGAAGGCGCCCGCGTTCGTCGACTCGCGCAAGGCACAGGCGGGCGGGCTCTTCGTGGCGCTGCCCGGGGAGCGGGTGGACGGGCACGACTACGTGGACGCCGCGATGTCCGGCGGCGCCGCGGCGGTGCTGGCGCAGCGGCCGGTCGGCGTGCCGGCGGTCGTGGTGGCCGACGGCGTGGACGCGCTCGGCAAGCTGTCCGCGCACCTGATCGCGCGCGGCGTGGCCGACGGGATGACCGTGCTCGGCATCACCGGCTCGGCGGGCAAGACCACCACCAAGGACCTGATGGCGCACCTGCTGAGCACCCGCGGCGCGACCGTGGCCACGCCCGGCAACTTCAACAACGAGATCGGCCTGCCGCTCACGGTGAGCCTGGCCGGCGACGAGACCCGCTTCCTGGTGCTGGAGATGGGCGCCCGCGCGATCGGGCACATCCAGTACCTCACCGAGATCGCCCCGCCCTCGATCGGCGTCGTGACCAACATCGGCACCGCGCACCTCGGCGAGTTCGGCGGCTACGAGGCGACGACGCAGGGCAAGGGCGAACTCGTCGAGTCGCTGCCCGCGGACGGCCTGGCCGTGCTCAACGCGGATGACGAGCGCGTGCTGTCGATGCGCACCCGCACCAAGGCCCAGGTCGTGCTGTTCGGCCTCTCGCAGGATGCTGACATCCGCGCCACCGACGTGGTGCTGGACGAGGACGGCCACGCGCACTTCACCCTGCACACGCCGGAGGGCTCCGCTCCCGTGGTGCTGCAGCTGATCGGCGAGCACCAGGTCCCGAACGCGCTGGCCGCGGCCGCCGTCGCCCGGCACATCGGACTGAGCACCGAGGAGCTCGCGGCCGGTCTCGGCACCGCCACCCCGGCCTCCCGCGGACGGCTGGAGATCACCGAGCGCCCGGACGGCATCGTCATCGTGAACGACGCCTACAACGCCAATCCGCACAGCACCCGCGCCGCGCTCCGGGCCCTGAAGGCGATGGCGAAGGGGCGGCGCACGATCGTCGTGCTCGGCGCGATGCTCGGCCTGGACGAGACCGTGGAGGCGGAGCACCGCGGGATCGGCACGCTGACCAGCGAGCTCGGCATGGACGTCGTGATCACCGTCGGCGGGCTCAAGGGCGCCGAGGAAGCGGGCTGGATCGCGGACGGCGCGGAAGAAGCCGGGATGACCGTGCACCGGACCGTGGACAACGTCGAGGCGCGCACGCTGCTGGAGGGGCTGCTCGCTCCCGGCGACATCGTGCTCTTCAAGGCCTCGCAGCCCGCCGGTCTGCAGCCGCTGGCCGAGCAGTTGGCCGGACAGGCCGAATCCGCGCACTGACGCGGCGACCAGCGGAAAGGGGCGGGCCGGGCGGCCCGCCCCTGTTCGGCGTGAGCAGTTAAGCGGGCACTCCGGCGAGCACCGTGTCGATCAGCGTGTCCAGCAGCCGCGGCAGCGGGATCCCGGCCTCGGCCCACATCCGCGGGTAGAGCGAGCTGGCGCTGAAGCCGGGGAAGGTGTTGATCTCGTTGAACACCGGCTCCACGCCGTCCCGCAGCAGGAAGTCGACCCGCGCCAGGCCCCGGCAGCCGAGGATCTCGAACGCCGCGACGGCCATCCGCTGCAGCTCGGCGACGATCTCCGGGTCGATCGGCGCGGGCAGCAGGATGTCGGTGGCCGTGGCGTCCTGGTACTTCGCCGTGTAGTCCAGGAAGTCCCGATTGCCCTGGTGCAGCACGATCTCGACGGCCGGGCTGGCCTCGATCCGGCCGTCCGGGTGTTCGAGCACGGCGATGTCCACCTCGCGGCCGATCACGCTGCGCTCGACGAGCACCTTCGAGTCCCACTTGCGGGCCGTGGCCAGCGCGTCGTCCAGCTCCTCCCAGTTCTTCACCCGGCTCACGCCGACGCTGGAACCGGAGCGGGACGGCTTCACGAACGCCGGAAGGCCCAGCCGGTCGCGGTCCGCGAGCGAGAGCTCGTCGTCCTCGCGGCGCAGCACGGCCCAGTCGGCGACGCGCAGGCCGCTGGTCACCAGCACCCGCTTCGCCACGTCCTTGTCCATGCCGAGCACGCTGCCCGCCATGCCCGAGCCGACGTAGCGCACGCCGAGCGCGTCCATCAGCGCCTGCACCGTGCCGTCCTCGCCGAACGGGCCGTGCAGCGCGGGCACCACGACGTCCGCCGCGGCCAGCACGCCGAGCGCCTGCTCGTGGTCGGCGCCGCTGCGCACGGCCGGATCCGGGGTCGCCGCCACCAGGTCGTGCGGTCCGCACAGGCCCGCGGGCCAGTCCAGCGGGCCCGGAATCCACCGGCCCTCCGGGCTGATCCGCACCGGCTGCACCTGGTAGCGCTCGCGGTCCAGGTAGCTGACGATGGTCGCGCCGGACGCGCAGGAGACGTCGTACTCGCCGCCCGGACCGCCGAACAGCACGACGATCCGCAGCCGGTTCCCGCGCTCAGCCGCGTCCGCGCCGACCGCCGCGCCGTCCCCGTCCGCGGCGATGTAGCGCCGGGTCACGCGGGGTCCGATCCGGGTCAGCACCTCAAGCGGCGTCGTGCCGGACCAGGCGGCCCAGTCGGCCACGGTCGGCTCGCCCTGGGCTCCGGTGCCGAACACCAGCGCCTCGTCGCCCGCCGCGGTCTCCAGCTGCCCGGCGTCCACCACGCAGGAGTTCATCGCTATCCGGCCGGCCACCTGGCGCTGCTCGCCCGCCACGGATATCCGGGCGCTGCCGGACGCCGAGCGCGGCAGTCCGTCGGCGTAGCCCAGCGGCACCAGCGCCAGGTTGGTGGCCTCCGAGGTCTGATACACGTGGTCGTACGAGACGCCCTCGCCCGCGTCCACCCGGCGGGTCATCGCGATCCGGGCGCGCAGCGTCATCGCGGGAATCAGGCCGTTGCCGCCCGCGTGGTCGATGCCGTACAGGCCGCTGCCGAGCCGGATCACGTCGTGGTGCGAGCGCGGGATGGTCAGCGCCGCCGTGGAGTTCGCGATGTGCAGCAGGCGGCCGGTCAGCCCGGCCTCCTCGGCCTGCCGGACCGCCGCGTCGAACAGTTCGAGCTGGCGGGTCGTCGTCGGGTGCTCCGGCTGGTCCGGGTGCACCAGGTGCGACCACAGGCCGCGCACGTGCAGCGCGCCCTCCTGCTCGAGCCGGGCGGCCGCCGCGACGAGGGCGGGCCAGCGCTCCGGCGAGGCGCCGTTGCGGTGCAGGCCGGTGTCCACCTTCAGCTGCACCTCCGCGACCCGGCCGAGCTTGCGCGCGCAGGCGGCGACCTCGTCGAGCTGCGCCTCGGTGGAGACGGTCAGGTCCAGGTCGGCGCGGACGGCGTCGGTCAGGTCCTCGTCCGGCAGGTGCAGGAAGGTCAGGATCGGCGCGCGGATCCCGGCCGCGCGCAGCGGGAGCGCCTCGCTGACGAAGGACACGGCCAGCCAGGTCGCGCCGTGCGCCAGGGCGGTCCGCGCGACCTGCACGGCCCCGTGCCCGTACCCGTCGGCCTTGACCACCGCCATCAGCGCGGCGTCGGTGCGGGAGCGGAAGATCCGCAGGTTCTCGGCCACGGCACCGAGGTCGATGACCGCCTCCGTCATCCGTTCCGCCGGGATGACCGGGTTTTCGGGGACGGGGGATCCGGCCGGGGCGCTGGAGTCTGAGTCGAGCGGCGGGTTCACGGAGCTGGACCACCAATTGTCTGTGATGTGAGCGCGTGAGCGCGGGGTTGTGAGTGGCCGACGATTCTGTCCGAGGTGCTTCAACATCCTGTCTACAGCGGGTCAACAGGCGTGCTGGAGCTGGTCGGCCAGGTCGCCGCGCAGGGTGCGCAGGGCGTGCCGGGTACGGGTCTTGACGGTGCCCTCGGGGATGCCGAGGGTCTCCGCGGTCTGCCGCATCGTGCTGTGCAGGTAGTACACGTGGAACAGCACGGCGCGCTGCGGGTCGGGCAGTCCGGCGAGGGCGGGGGAGAGCACGGCGCGGTCGAGCACCTGCTCCACGTGGTCGTGCCGGGCGGCGATGTGCCCGAGCGGCTCGTCCCCGCACTCCGGCGGGCGGGCGGCGCGGCTGCGCGAGGCGTCGATGGCCAGGCGGCGGGCCACGGTCAGCAGCCAGGAGCGCGCGGAGGCGTCCTCGAGCGTGCGCAGATTGCGCCACGCCCGCAACATCGTCTCCTGCAGCAGGTCCTCGGCGGCCTGCCGGTCCCCGCCGGTCCAGCGCATGAGCGAGTGCAGCAGCAGCGGACCGTGCGACTCGTAGAGCGCCCGCATCCGCTGTTCCTCCACGTCGCCGACGCTAACTCCGGGCGATCAACGGTCCGTCTACGGGCGGTCAACGTGGCGGGCGGTGGCGGGGCGAAGCGGCCTTGACCTTCTCTTAAGCCGCTCGCTGCCGCCTTTAACCGTCTCTTAGCGTATCTTCAGTGAGATTGACGGATGTCTCGCGGAAACGGGCCCGCGAAGATCATCCTCGTACGGTCAGCGGGGGAGGATTACCGATGGAGTTCAGGTTCCGGCTGCTGGGGCCGGTGCGCGCCTGGCGCGACGAGACCGAACTCGAGGTCGGTCCGCCGCAGCAGCAGGCCGTGCTGGCGGTGCTGCTGCTCTCCCGGGGCGCGCACGTCTCGATGGCCTCCCTGCTGGACGCGCTGTGGGGCGAGCGGCCGCCGAAGTCCGGCGCGGGCGCGGTGCGCACCTACGTCTCCCGGCTGCGGCAGATCCTGGGCGCGGGCGACCCGGAGTCGGGCATCGCCATCGAACCGATCGGCGACGGCTACGCGCTGCGCGGCGACGTGTCCGTGGACGTGGACGTGTTCGAGCGGCGGGTCGGCGCTGCGGTCGCGGCCCGGCGCGCGGGATCCGAGGCGGCCGAGCTGTGCCGGCAGGCGCTGACCGAGTGGCGCGGCGTGCCGCTGGTGGGCGTGCCCGGACCGTACTTCGAGCCGGTGCGCGCGCGGATGATCGAGATGCGCGCCGACGCCGCCGAGATCGAGGCGGCCGCGCAGGTCGAGGCGGGCGACCACCTCGCCGCGATCGCGAGCCTCAGGACTCTGATCACGTCGTATCCGCTGCGGGAGAGCCTGCACGAGCTGTTGATGCTCGCGCTGTACCGCGCCGGTCGGCAGGCCGACGCGCTCGACGTGTACGAGTGCGCGCGGCGGATCCTGCGCGACGAACTGGGCATCGAGCCTGGCCCCGGCCTCAAGCGCATGCACCAGCGCGTGCTCAGCGCGGACGACGAACTGGCGCCCCTCGTGTTCGGCGCGGCCGGTCGGGCGGACCGGCTCGGCGCGCTGGGCCGGAAGCTGATGAAGGCGGGCGGCGCCGACACGCGGATCGTGACCACGCGGGGCCGCCCCCGGACGCGCGCCGGAACCGCGGTCGCGATCCGTGGCGAGGCCTCGGACCTGGCGACGGCCCGGATGATCGGCATCCCGCCGCAGCGTCGTGAGCCGCATTCGACCTCGCGGCAATCCGATTCCGGCTCCCGGCACGCCGACGTGACCCGAACCGCCGCACGTACCGCGCATCCGCTCGCTCAGCAGCTTCAGGCCGCCCGTCGCCGCGCCTTCGTCGGCCGCGAGTGCGAGATCGCCGCGTTCCGTTCGGCCCTCGACGACAGTGCACGTCCGTTCACGCTGCTGTTCGTGACCGGCCCCGGCGGGATCGGCAAGACCTCGCTGCTGCGCCGATTCGCCGAGGAGGCGACGGAAGCCGGACGCGTCGTCGTCGAACTCGATCCCGCGCGCGCCGCCGAGACCACTCCGGCCGCGTTCGAAGCCGCCGCCTCGAAGATCCTGACCAGCGAATCGGGCGCGGTCCTGCTCGTCGACGGCTTCGAGCGGTACCGGCCGCTGGAGAGCTGGCTGCGCGAGGACTTCCTGCCCCGGCTGCCGCTCGGCTCGGTCGTCGTCTTCGCCGGCCGCGCGCGCCCGACCCGGGAGTGGCGCTCCGACCCGGCGTGGCAGGAGATCCTCGAGGTCGTCGAGCTCGCCGAACTGCATGAACGGGACGCGCGCAAACTGCTGACCGCGCGCGAGGTGCCGGAGGCCCGACAGGACTCAGTGCTCGAATTCGCCGGCGGCAACCCGCTCGCGCTCTCGCTCGTCGCGGGCGATCCGAACTGGGCCGCGTCGCACGAGGTGATCGGCACGCTCGTGGACCAGCTCGTCGGCGAGGCGCCGTCCCCCGAACACCGCCAGGCCCTCGACGTGTGCGCGCTGCTGCCCACCACGAACGAGGAACTGCTGCGTGCCGCGCTCCCCGAGGCCGAGACCGCGACGCTGTTCGCCTGGCTGCGCGACCAGCCCTTCGTCGAGTCGGGCGCGCACGGCGTGTACCCGCACGACGTCGTCCGCGCGACCCTCGACGCCGACCTCAAGTGGCGCGATCCGGAACGCCACCAGGCGATGCGTGCCCGCGTGCTCGACCACCTCGCCGACGCGCAGGCCCCGGACGCCGACGCTCCCGTTTCCGTGTCCGGCTCCGCGTCGTCGCTCGACCGCGAGGACTTCAACGCCGCGATACGGTCCGCCCTGCGCGCCTGGCACCGTCCCGACACGCTCGCGGGCAGCCCGCTGCTGCGCACCCGCCTCGTGGCACCCGATGACAACGTCGTCCCCGCCGATCGCGTCCGCACCGCGATAGCCGAGGCGCTCGATCACCTGCGCGAGGACCGGCACGGCGAGAAGCAGTACCTCGCCATCGCCGCCACGTACCTCGAGGCCGACGCCAAGCAGCAGCAGACTGTCGCCGACGAGCTCGGTCTGCCGTTCGGCACGTACCGCCGGCACCTGGCCCAGGGGCTCGACCGGCTCTGCGAACTCCTCTGGCACCACCGCCCCGCCGCGATCTGACGGACTTTCACCCCCGCCCGCCCTCTGGCGCGCACGCGGTCGATCACGCTACCGTCTGAGGCAAACGTTTGCTCTCGGGAAGGTGAGCCATGACGGCTGATAGGACTGCCGCGTCGGGACCGGTCGGCACGCTCGGCGCGACCGCCGTGTTGCGCGCGTTGCCCTCGCACGCGACCCGGCTCGGCACCGGCTTCTGGTCCGCACGGGTCGCCGCGAACGCCGAGCGCTCGCTCGCCGCCGGGCTCGAGCGGATGACCGAGGCGGGCACGCTGGAGAACCTCGAACTCGCGGCGGGCACCGTCGCCGGGGACGCCGCCGCGTACCACGGCAAGCTCCCGTTCCTGGACAGCGACGTCTACAAGTGGCTCGAAGCCGTCTCCTGGCACCTGCAGAGCACTGACTCGGCCGAGTGGCACGAGCGGGCCGAGTCGGTGATCGCATTGGTCGGCGCCGCGCAGAGCGAAGACGGCTACATCAACAGCTTCGTGACCGTGAAGCACGGCGGCGAACGCTGGACCGACCTGCCGTCCGGGCACGAGCTCTACTGCGCGGGCCACCTCATCCAGGCCGGCATCGCGCACCACCGCGCCACCGGCCGCACCTCCCTGTTCGACATCGCCCGCCGCTTCGCCGACCTGATCGTCGCCGAGTTCGGCGAGGACGGCAGGCGGGTCGGCTACTGCGGGCACCCGGAGGTGGAGACTGCGCTCGTCGAGCTCTACCGCGAGACCGGCGACGCCGCGTACCTGCGCCTCGCCGACCGCTTCATCAGCCTGCGCGGCAGCGGCCAGATGGGCGACCGCCCGTTCGGCCGCCGCTACTGGCAGGACCTCGTCCCCGTCCGCGAACTGCGCGCCCTGCACGGCCACGCCGTCCGCGCGTTCTACCTGGCCTCGGGCGTCGCCGACGTCTACCTGGAGACCGGCGAGCCCGCGCTGCTCGACGTGCTGCGCGCGCAGTGGGACGACCTGCTGCGCGGAAAGACGTACATCACCGGCGGATCCGGCGCACGCCACCGCGACGAAGCGCTCGGCGACGCCTTCGAACTGCCCGCCGACCGCGCGTACACCGAGACCTGCGCCGCGATCGCCCTCATGCACTGGGCGTGGCGGATGCAGCTGGCCACCGGCGAAGCCCAGTACGCCGACATCTTCGAGCGCGTCCTCTACAACGGATTCCTCGCCGGGGTCTCCCTGCACGGCGACCACTACTTCTACGTCAACCCGCTGCAGGTCCGCGGCGATTCGACCCTGGGCCCGCAAGGACGCCAGGCGTGGTTCAGCTGCGCCTGCTGTCCGCCCAACGTCATGCGCACGCTGGCCAGCCTCACCCACTACCTCGCCACCGAGGACGCCGACGGCCTGCAGATCCACCAATACGCGGCGGGCGAGATCCGTACCGAGACCCGCGGCGTGACCGTCGACACCGGCTACCCCCTCGACGGCAATGTCCGCATCACCATCCCCCAGGACCGCGCCGGCAACTGGACCCTCGCGCTGCGCATCCCCGCCTGGGCCAACGGCACCGCCACCGTCCACGTCAACGGCGAGCCCGTCGAAGTGGGCGACGCCGACTACGTGCGCCTGACCAGGACGTGGCGCGGCGGCGAGACCATCGACCTCGAACTCCCCGTCCGCCCCCGCCTCACCCAAGCCGACCCCCGCGTGGACGACGCCCGCGGCTGCGTCGCCATCGAACGCGGCCCCCTCGTCTACTGCGCCGAACACCTCGATCAGGACACTGAGCTGGCCGCGCTCTCCCTCTCCGGCCGGCCCTGGGACGGCGCCCAGCTCCAGATCGCCGACACGACCCTCCCCACCGTCCTCATCGACGCCGCCGCCCACGCCCACGACACCAAGGAACCCTGGCCCTACCGCGAACTCGGCACCAAGCCCGGCACCGCCCCGACCCACACCCGCGTCACCGCCATCCCCTACTTCGCCTGGGCCAACCGCGCCTACGGCGCCATGCGCGTCTGGCTCCCGCACGAGGACGCGAGGTAGGCGGCTAGTCCTCGTCCTCTGCCGTCGAGGCGCGGATGGTCAGGCGGCAGGGGTGGAGGTGGACGCCGTGGCGGGGGTGGCCGTCGATGGCGGAGAGCAGGAGTTCGGCGGCTTGGCGGCCTAGGCCCTCGAGGTCCATGTCGATGCTGGTGAGGGGCGGCCGGGAGGCGGCGGTCATGACGTCCCAGTTGTCGAAGCCGACTACGGCCAGGTCGCGGGGGACGCGCTTGCCCGCTTCGCGCATGGCGTCCACCACGCCGCGGGCGATCTGGTCGCTGGCGCAGAAGACGGCGTCGGTGTGGGGGGCGCGGCGGAGCAGGATGCGGGCGGCTTGGCGGCCCCAGGCTTCGCTCCACTCGCCGAAGAGGGGCTCTCCGCAGGCGATCTCGGCGTCCTGGTCGGCGATCGTCTCCACGGCGGTGGTCATGCGGGCGCGGGCGGAGTGGTGGCGTTCGGGGCCCGCTACGAGGGCGATGTTCCTTCTGCCGATGTCGACGAGGTGGGTGACGGCGCGCGCCGCTCCCGCCGCCTCGTCCGGCACGATCGAGCAGTCGTCGGGGTCGGCGGAGGGCATGAAGGCGTAGACGACCGGGACCGGGGGGCGCTGGGCGAGCGGCGGTCTGGGGTCGGTGCGGCGGCCGGTGACGATGATGCCGTCGACGCGTCGGCTGAGCAGGGTTTTGAGGTAGTACTGCTCGCGGATCCGGTCGTCGCGGGCGTCGCAGAGCAGGACGGACATCTGGCCGGAGCCGAGGGTGTCCTCGACGCCGAGCATGACCGGGATGGAGAAGCGGCCGATGCTGTCGGTGGTGATCATGCCGACGGTGTAGCTGCGGCCGGTCTGCAGGCTGCGCGCCACGGCGTCGATCTGGAAGCCGAGCCGGTCCGCGGCCTGCCGCACCCGGGCCCGGGTCTCGGCGCGCATCGAGCCGCGGTCGTTGAGCGCCTTCGAGGCGGTGCCGACCGAGACCCCGGCGCTCGCCGCGACCTCGGCGAGGGTGACCCGGGCGAGCGGAGCTTCCGGCATCGTCGTTTCCTTCCGTTTTTCCCAACCCGCGATGGGCTACCAATCTACCTCAAGACTTTCCTTGACACGCTGCGGATCCCGCCCTAGCCTGCCGAAGGCAAACGTTTGCGTTCAATGCTTCCCACTTCCCCAGCTCAGGGAGACAGCATGCGTATACCCAAGGCGACGGTGCCGGGGTTCGCGCTCGTCCTGGCCGCGACGCTGCTCGCGGCCGACCCGACGACCGCGACGGCCGCGAGCTCTTCGAACACGCTCGTGGTCGACGCGAACGTCGATCTCAGGCCCGTGACGCACGTCGCGTCGGGCGCCCTCTACGGCCTGTCCGAGAACGGCACCCCGGCGGCGCGCTACGTCGATCCGCTGCATCCGAGCAGCTTCGTGCAGATGGCGCCGGGCGGCAGTCAGCTGCCCAACGGCGAGTCGGTTCCGGCGGGCGACGCGCTGGTCGTCGCGCCGGAGGCGGCGCAGGCCGGGGCCAAGGTCATCGTCCGGATGCCCGACTGGTACCCGAACTTCCCCTACAAGTGGGTCAGCTGGTCCGACTGGCTCTCCGCGGTGGACAAGCAGATGGTCGCCGTCGACAACTCGGGCGCCACGAACGTCCAGGCCATGGAGCTGTGGAACGAGCCCGACGGCACCTGGGACACCACCGACGCGGGCAGCTTCAACGCCGGCTGGGTCACCACGTACGACGAGGTGCGCAAGTACAACGCCACCATCCCGACCGAGGGCCCGAGCATCTCCTCGTACAGCGAGAGCTACATGTCCTCGTTCCTGAGCTACGCGAAGGCGAACAACGCGCTGCCGCAGTACCTGGCGTGGCACGAGTGGAACGCCGCCAACATCGCCTCCGAGGTCTCGCAGGTCGTGGCGCTGGAGAAGAGCCTCGGTATCACGCCGATCCCGATCGTGATCGAGGAGTACGGCTGGACCAACGAGGTCGGCGTGCCCGGCCCGCTGAGCAGCTACATCGCGAAGTTCGAGCGCGCGGGTGTGTACGAGGCCGACCTCGCGTTCTGGAACCAGTACGGCACGATGGGCGACACGCTCGTGGGCACCGGCGGACTGCCGAACGCCTCGTGGTGGCTCTACAAGTGGTACGGCGACATGAGCGGTGAGATGGTCACGACCGTGCCGCCCGCGCAGACCGGAATCGACGGCGCCGCATCGGTGAACGCGGCGGGCAACCAGGTCAGCGTCATCTTCGGCAACGGCAGCGGGTCGTCGGCGGTCACCGTCAATGGTCTGAGCAGCCTCTCGGCGTTCAGCGGCGGCAGTGCGCACGTCGTGTTGCAGCAGGTGATCTCGCGCGGCCGGACGACGCCGGTCTCCGCTCCGTCGACGATCTCGGTGGGCGACTACACGATCTCGAACGGCTCGATCACGGTTCCGGTCAACGCCATGAACTCGGCGAACGGCTACCACTTGGTGATCACGCCGACCGGCAGCACGCCGGCCACGCTGGACGGCACCTACCAGCTGCAGAACGTCAACAGCGGCCTGGTGCTCGGTGTGAACGGCGCGTCCACGTCCTCGGGCGCAGCAGCGCTGCAGTGGACGAACAACGGTACCCGCGACCACCTGTGGGACCTGGTCGGCGACGGCAACGGGTACTACAAGATCGTGAACGAGAACAGCGGGCTGGTGCTCGGGGTCGCCGGGGCCTCGACGAGCACGGGCGCGGCGGTCGAGCAGTTGACCGACGACGGCGACACCGGCGAGCTGTGGAGTGTGAACTCGGCGGGCAGCGGTGAATACAAGATCGTGAACGAGAAGAGCGGTCTGGTGCTCGGGATCAACGGCGCGTCCACGTCGTCCGGGGCCACGGCCCTGCAGTGGACCGACAACGGCACCGCGGACCACCTGTGGAAGCTCAACTCCGCCTCGGACATCACGACCGGCGCGTACTACACCGTGACCAACGTGAACAGCGGCCTGAACCTGGACACGCAGAGCGCGGGCACGACGGCGGGCACCCTCGTCGACCAGGCCACCGCGAACAGCGCGACCGACCAGGACTGGGAGTTCATCGCCGCGGGCAACGGCGAGTACAAGATCGTGAACGAGAAGAGCGGGCTGCTGCTCGGGATCTCGGGCGCCAGCACCTCGCAAGGTGCCAATGCCCTGATCTGGACGGACAACGGCACCGCGGACCACCTCTGGCAGGTCGAGCCGAACGGCGACGGCAGCTACCTGATCGCCAACGCCAACAGCGGCATGGTGCTCGGCGTCACGAGCGAGGGCACCTCCAGCGGCACGCTCACCCTGCAGTGGGGGGACAACGGCACCCCGGACCACCTGTGGCGGCTGAATCTCCAGTAGCCGCACCAGTCGGCACCAGTCGGCAAGAACCGCCACCGCGCGTACTGTTAGCGCTCACAATGTCGGAACCGCTCAACGAAGAGAGGCAGGCAACCGCATGCCAAGATCGAATGCCAGGCTCCATCGCGCCCTCGGCGCACTCGCGGCGATCGCACTGACCACCAGTGTCGCGGCGTGCTCCACCGCCGGTTCGACATCGACCGGCTCCAGTGGCGGCGGTGGCGGTTCGGCCGCCGCGGGCGGCACGTACACGATCTGGGACCCGTATCCGCAGTTCGACAACAGCTCGGCCTGGGTGCAACTGCTCGACAAGTGCGGCAGCGCGGCGGGCGTCTCCGTCAAGCGCACCGCGTACGACACCACCTCACTGACCAGCAAGGAACTGTTGGCCGCGCAGCAGGGTGTGTCGCCGGACGTGCTGATCGTGGACAACCCCGTCGTCAGCACGCTCGCGAGCGCCGGAGTGCTGACCACGACCGCGCAGACGCACGTCGACACGTCCACCGTCGAGTCGAACATCCTGGCCGCCGGACAGATCAACGGCAGTACGTACGGTGTTCCGATCGGTGCGAACACGCTGGCGCTCTACTACAACAAGAGCATTCTGAAGGCCGCGGGTGTTGATCCGACCACGATCACGAATTGGGCGACGCTCACGGCTGCGTTGGCGAAGGTGAAGGCGGTTGGTAAGACCGGGATCACGTTC
>DATJIF010000191.1:0-2422 GCA_035493475.1 Actinospica sp. | reverse complement strand
GCCTCGAGGATGGTGCCGATGCCCTGGGTGATGACGTGGTGCGGGACCTCGTCCAGGGAGTCGAAGAACCTGGCGTTGTCCTCGCGGGTCTGCGGGGTCAGGGTCTTGATCCGTGTCCGGCTGGCCAGGGAGGAGCAGGGCTCGTTGAAGCCGATGTGGCCGTCGGTGCCGATGCCGAGGATCTGCAGGTCGACGCCGCCCGCCGCCTTGAGGGCCTGGTCGTATTCGGCGCAGGCGGCGGGGATGTCGGCGCTGGTGCCGTCGGGGCCCAGGAAGCAGTCGAGGTCCAGGCCCAGCGGCTCCAGGACCTCGCGGCGGATCACGGAGCGGTACGACTCGGGGTGGCCGGCGGGCAGGCCTACGTACTCGTCGAGCTGGCAGACGCGCAGCCGGCTGACGTCCATCCCTCCGGTCACCCTTGCGGCGAGGGCCTGGTAGATCGGCAGCGGGGTGGAGCCGGTGGCCACGCCCAGCAGAGCGTCCGGCTTGCCCGCGGTCAGGGCGGCGATCGTGTCGGCGATCAGCTCGCCGCCGGACGCGGCGTCGGGGACGATGACGACTTCCATCAGTGCTGTTCCTTGCCGTTGTACGAGAGTTCGGAGTTGTCGAGTCTGCCGGCCAGGAACTCCGCGGCCGCTATTCCGCTCACCTTCGAGCCGCCGTACGTGCACACGTCCGCCAGGTCGGCTCCGTCGCCGTGCGGCAGGCCGAACTCGACCACGACCGCGTCCGGGCGTTCGGCGCGCACGCCGTCGACCGCGCGCCGCATCCAGGGGTTGCGGTGCAGGTCGCGCACCGCGAGGACCAGCGGCCTGCCGTCGGCGGCGGCGAGCTGGGTCGCGATGTCGACCTCGGCGTCCTGGTCGACCACGGGCGCCTTCATCAAGCCTATGGTCTCCACGTGAACGGTGGGGGCCGTGATCCGCGCGGAGGTCGTGCCGGTGAGCAGTTCCTCCAGCGGCTCGGCGAGGCCCCAGGGGGTCGAGTTGTCCACGGCGATCGAGACCACCGGGGAGAACTCGATGACGTGCGGGGCGGACGTGAGCGGCTTGACCCCGGTCCGCGGGGTCACGGCTCGGCGGGCCGCCACGAGGCCCACGGAGCGGTCGACCTCGCCCGCGGCCACCGAGGCCCCGGCCGCCGTCGCCAGGGACCACCGTGCGGCCGCACGGGACCTCTCCGCGGCCTCGCTGAGCCGTTCGGCGGACAGCCGGCCCTCACGCACCGCCCAGACGAGTGCGTTGCGCAGGTACAGGTACGTGTTCTCGTCGGCCCGGCTGCCGCCCCAGCAGATCGCGTCGCAGCCCGCGGCGATCGCCCGGACCGTGCCCTCGGCCACGCCGAAGCGGCCGGAGATCGCGCCCATGTCGATGCCGTCGGTCACGATCAGGCCCTGGTAGCCGAGTTCGTCGCGCAGCAGTCCGGTCAGGATCGCGTGCGACATCGTGGCGGGGACCTCGGCGTCGCGGCGCGGGAACAGGATGTGCGCGGTCATGATCGCCTTGGCGCCGGCGTCGATCGCGGCCTTGAACGGGGCCAGGTGGATCTGCTCGGACACGTCGTCGTATTCGATCAGCGGCAGCCCGAGGTGCGAGTCGCCCGCCGTGTCGCCGTGGCCGGGGAAGTGCTTCGCGCAGCCGATCACGCCCTGGGACTGGATTCCGCGCACGTACGCCGCGGAGTGCCTCGCCACCAGGTCGCTGTCGGCGCCGAACGACCGCGTGCCGATCACCGGGTTGTCCGGGTTGGCGTTGACGTCGACGCAGGGTCCGTAGTTGAAGTTCACGCCGAGCGACGTGAGGTCCCGGCCGATCGAGCGGGCCACGGACTCGGTCAGCTCGACGTCGTCCGCCTTGCCCAGCGCCAGGTTCCCCGGGTACGAGGAGCCGCCGCGGACCTCCAGGCGGGTGACGTCGCCGCCCTCCTCGTCCAGCGCGATGAGCACCTCGGGGTTGGCCGCCCGCAACTGTGCGCACAGCGCGGCGATCTGCTCGGGGGTCTCCAGGTTCCGCGAGAAGGGCACGACGCCGCCGAGCGCGCCCTCGCCGAGCGCCCGCAGCACCCAGTCGGGCGCCGTGGTGCCGACGAAGGCCATCTGGAGCACCGTGCCCGCGTCGCGGACCAGCCGCGCGGACTGCGCGGACTCCTTCCCGGACAACAGGGTCACCCCTTCACCGCCCCGGCCGTCAGACCCGCCGCCATCCAGCGCTGGAAGACCAGGAACAGGATGATCACCGGCAGCGAGACCAGCGTGGACGCGGCCATCAGACCGCCCCAGTCGGCGCCGTGCGTGGGCGAGTTGCCGAAGCTGACCAGGTACAGCTGGACGGTCTGCTTCGAGTTGTCGGTCAGCAGGATGTTGGCCATCAGGAACTCGTTCCAGGCCTGGATCCAGCCGAACACGCCGGTGGCCACCAGGCCG
>DATJIF010000190.1:0-20531 GCA_035493475.1 Actinospica sp. | reverse complement strand
CGTGCTGCCGCACGAGATCGCGGACTCGATCCGCTCCGTGGTCGGCGGCCAGTCGCTGATCTCCCCGCCGATGGCCGCCAAGCTGCTGACCGAGTTCGCCACCATGGTCCGGCACGGCGAGGACCGCAAGAACCCCGGCCCGCCCGCGCCGCGGCTGACCGACCGCGAGCTCGAGGTGCTCAAGCTCATCGCCACCGGCGCGAACAACAGCAAGATCGCCAAGACCCTGTTCATCAGCGAGAACACGGTCAAGAACCACGTGCGCAACATCCTGGAGAAGCTCCAGCTGCACTCCCGGATGGAGGCCGTGATGTACGCGGTGCGCGAGAAGATTCTCGACCTTCCCTGATCCGTCCGCGCTGCGGCGCTCGGACCGGATGCCGCTCGGCGGGGGCTGACGCTCCGGCCAATCGTATTGGCGACCCGGGGTGCGAATACGGCATCATTGACCTCGCACGGCGCCGATCCCGGGTCGTCTAGTGGCAGGACATCAGATTTTGGTTCTGAGTACGGAGGTTCGAATCCTCCCCCGGGAGCCTTAGGTCGGCGAGTACGGAGGTTCGAACACTCCGCACTCCCGGGAGCCTTAGGCCGGCGAGTACGGAGGTTCGAACGCTCCGTGCTCCCCGGCAGCTCTTAAGCCTCTAGAAGGTAGGCTCGGCGATGGTCCCCGTAGCCGAGCATAGGTAGGCAATCGTGCCCCCCGAGCCCCGCCCCGCCGCCGTCTTCATCCTCGCCGCCGGCCAGGGCACCCGGATGAAGTCGGACACCCCCAAGGTCATGCACACGTTGTGCGGCCGCCCCCTCGTCGGCCACGTGGTGCACAACGCGCGCGCGCTCGAGCCGCGGCGGCTGGCCGTGGTCGTCGGGCACGGGCGCGAGCAGGTGTCCGCGTACCTGGCGAGCGTGGACCCGGAGATCCGGGTCGCGGTCCAGGAGGAGCAGCACGGCACCGGGCACGCCACCCGCGTGGCCCTGGACGCACTGACCGAGACCGACGGCGAGCTCGAGGGGACCGTGCTCGTGCTGTTCGGCGACACGCCGCTGCTGAGCACCGAGACGATGAGCGCCGTGCTCGCCGCGCACCACCAGGCCGGGCGCGCCGTGACCGTACTGACCGCGATCCTGGACGAGCCGCGCGGTTACGGCCGGATCATCCGCGAGGGCGACTCCGTGGTCGCGATCGTCGAGCAGAAGGACTGCACGCCCGAGCAAGCCGCGATCCGCGAGGTCAACTCCGGGGTCTTCGCCTTCGACGCCAAGGTGCTGCGGGACGCGCTCGGCCGGCTCAACCGGAACAACAAGCAGGGCGAGGAGTACCTCACCGACGTGCTCGGCATCGCCGCCGCCGACGGGCTCGCGGTCGGCGCGCACGTGGTCGAGGACTGGCACGAGACCCTCGGCATCAACGACCGCGTCCAGCTCGCCGAGATGCGCGGGCTGCTCAACAGGAAGCTGACGGAGCATTGGATGCGCGAGGGCGTGTCCATCGTCGACCCGGCGACCACACTGCTCGACGTGCAGGTCACGCTCGGCCGGGACGCCGTCGTCTACCCGAACACCCAGCTCTACGGCACCACGGTGATCGCCCCCGGCGCCGAGGTCGGACCGAACTGCACGCTCACCGACACTTTCGTGGGTGAGGGCGCCAGGGTGACGAACGCCACGACCGAGGGCGCCGAGATCGGCCCCGAGGCGACCGTCGGCCCCTACACGTACCTGCGGCCCGGCACGAGGCTGGCGCGCGGCGCCAAGGCGGGCGGCTTCGTCGAGATGAAGAACGCGGAGATCGGCGAGGGCTCCAAGGTCCCGCACCTGTCCTACGTCGGCGACGCGACCATCGGCGAGGGATGCAACCTCGGCGCGGGCACCATCACCGCCAACTACGACGGCGTGGCCAAGCACCGCACCGAGATCGGCGACCACGTCTTCGTCGGCACGAACACCGTGCTCATCGCCCCGGCGCGGCTCGAGGACGGCGCGTTCGTGGCGGCCGGCTCGGCCATCAGCAACCCCGTCGGCCCCGGCGAGCTCGCCGTGGCCCGCGGCCGCCAGCGCAACATCGCCGGGTACATCGAGCGCAAGCGGCCGGACGGCAAGGCGGCCAAGGCGGCGGCCCGGGCGAAGGCGGCCGCGGCCGAGGCCGGGGACGCCGCCGAGCAGTCCCGGTAGCCCGAGTCGAACCGCACAGGTGGCGGCCATACAACCTCTCGTCGATGAGTTGAACCGCACACGGTCGTATGGTGTCCGACGGGGGTCGTGACGTCGTGACTTCTGCGACAATAGGAGGGGGCAGAACCCGCCGTCTCACGATGAACGGGTCACCCCCGAAGCTTCCCCCGTTTTTGACACAGGATCGGGCAAAGGCTCGTCAACTCGCCAAGGAGTCAGTCGCGTGACCGGGATCGAGACCACCGGCCAGAAGAAACTCATGTTGTTCTCCGGCCGGGCGCACCCGGAGCTGGCCGAGGCGGTGGCCGGCGAGCTGGGCGTCGAGCTGGCGCCCACCCAGGCCAGGGACTTCGCGAACGGCGAGATCTACGTGCGTTTCGAGGAGTCGGTGCGCGGCAGCCACGCGTTCGTGCTGCAGAGCCACACCGCTCCGATCAACCAGTGGATAATGGAGCAGCTGATCATGGTGGACGCGCTCAAGCGCGCGTCCGCCAAGAACATCACCGTGATCATGCCCTTCTACGGCTACGCGCGGCAGGACAAGAAGCACCGCGGCCGCGAGCCGATCTCCGCGCGGCTGATGGCCGACCTGTTCAAGCAGGCCGGCGCCGACCGGCTGATGGCCATCGACCTGCACACCGACCAGATCCAGGGCTACTTCGACGGCCCGGTCGACCACCTGTGGGCGATGCCGCTGCTGATCGACTACATCCGGGCGAACATCGACCGGGAGCGGCTGACCATCGTCTCCCCGGACGCGGGCCGGGTGAAGGTGGCCGACAAGTGGTGCGACAAGCTCGGCGCGCCGCTCGCGATCGTGCACAAGCGGCGCGACGTGAACATCGCCAACCAGGTCTCCGTGCACGAGATCGTCGGTGACATCAAGGGCCGGGTCTGCGTGCTGGTCGACGACATGATCGACACCGCGGGCACCATCTGCGCCGCCTCCGAGGCGCTGTTCGAGCACGGCGCGGCCGAGGTGGTCATAGTCGCCACGCACGCGGTGTTCTCCGGTCCGGCCGTGGACCGGCTGAAGAACTCGCGGGTCAGCAAGGTCATCGTCACCGACACGCTGCCGCTGCCGGACGACCGCCGCTTCGACAAGCTCACCGTGCTGTCGGTGGCCCCGATCGTGGCCCAGGCCATCTCGGAGGTCTTCGAGGACGGCTCGGTGACCTCGATGTTCGAGGGCGCCGACGACTGACCGTGGTCGGAGCACCCTTCCTCGCCGGGTAGAATCGCTGTATTGCCCGGCGAGGGAGTGGCCGCGATCCGCATGACCGGGATCCGGCGGGCTCCGTGATCGACGTGCTGATCGCACTCCGGGCCGATGCACGGCCCGTTTTTCGTTTTCCCGGGCCGGAGCCTCGGCCGGGGGTCGATTCGCCGGATCGTCCAGGCTGAAACCGACCCCCGATACGGAGGCAACACCATGTCCGAGATCAAGATCTCCGCCGAGAAGCGCGACAACTTCGGCAAGGGCGCCGCGCGCCAGCTGCGCCGCGACGGCAAGATCCCCGCCGTGCTCTACGGGCACAAGCAGGAGCCGGTGCACCTGTCCCTGCCGGAGCACGACCTGTTCCTCGCGCTCAAGACCCCGAACGTCCTGCTGAACCTGGACATCGTCGGCGGCAAGAGCGAGCTGGCCATCCCGAAGGCCGTCTCCAAGGACCCGGTCAAGCGCACCCTGGAGCACATCGACCTGCTGCTCGTGCGCCGCGGCGAGAAGGTCACCGTGGACGTCCCGGTCGTCACCACCGGCGAGATCGCCTCCGGCGGCCTGCTCGAGCTCGTGCTCACCTCGCTGTCCGTCGAGGCCGAGGCCACGCACATCCCGGCGTCCTTCGAGGTCGACGTCGACGGCCTGGAGGAGGGCGCGCAGATCACCGCCGGCCAGGTCTCCCTGCCGAACGGCGTCACCCTGGCGACCGACGCCGAGGCCGTCGTCGTGCACGTGCTGACCCCGGCCGCCACGCTGGTCGAGGACGAGGCCGCCGAGGGCGAGTCCGCCGAGACCGAGGCCGCGGCCGAGTAGTTCCGCGCGAACGAGGAGCTGAGGTCAGTCCTTCATGGCTGAACCCTGGTTGGTGGTCGGGCTCGGTAACCCCGGGCCCGGCTACGCCGCCACCCGGCACAACGCCGGTTTCATGGTCGTGGACCTGCTCGCCGAGCGCATGGGCGGCAGGTTCAAGGCGCACAAGGGCGGCGCGGACGTCGTCGAGGGCCGCGTGGCCGGCCAGCGTGTCGTGCTGGCGAAGCCCAAGTCCTTCATGAACCTGTCCGGTGGCCCCACCGTGGCCGCCCAGAACTTCTTCAAGGTCCCGCTCGAGCAGATCATCGTCGTCCACGACGAACTCGACATCGACTACGGCGTCCTGCGTCTCAAGCGCGGCGGCGGCGACGGCGGCCACAACGGCCTGAAGTCGATCTCGAAGTCCGTAGGCTCGAAGGAGTACCTCCGAGTCCGCTTCGGCATCGGCCGTCCGCCTGGCCGCCAGGACCCCGCCGACTTCGTGCTCAAGCCCTTCTCCTCCACCGAGGCGAAGGAACTCCCTCTCAGCGTGGACCGCGCCGCCGACGCCGTGGAGGCTCTCCTGACCGGCCCCCTGGAAGCCGCCCAGAACCGCTACCACGCGGGAGCGTAAGGCCCCGGTCGTGGGGGCGGGCGGGGGCTTGATGAGACACTGGCTGGGTGAGCTATGACTACGCGGCACCGGCATCGGCGGGATTGTTCGAGCGTGCGCAGGCGGTGACGCCCGGTGGGGTGAACTCGCCGGTGCGGGCGTTTCGGGGGGTTGGGGGGACTCCGCGGTTCATGGTGTCGGGGCGGGGCGCCTATCTGACGGATGCGGATGGGCGGGAGTATGTGGATCTGGTGTGTTCGTGGGGGCCGATGATCCTGGGGCACGCGCATCCGGCGGTGTTGGAGGCGGCGGCTGCCGCTTTGGGGCGGGGGACTTCGTTCGGGACGCCGAGCGAGGGGGAGGTGGCGCTCGCCGAGGAGATCGTGGCTCGGATCGCGCCGGTGGAGCAGGTGCGGCTGGTGTCGTCGGGGACTGAGGCGACCATGTCGGCGATTCGGCTGGCCCGCGGGTTCACGGGGCGGGCGAAGGTGGTGAAGTTCGCGGGGTGTTATCACGGGCACGTCGATGCGCTCTTGGCCGCTGCGGGATCCGGGGTGGCGACGTTGGCGCTGCCGGATACGCCGGGGGTGACGGGGACGCAGACCGGGGACACGATCGTGCTGCCGTACAACGACCTCGCCGCGGTGCGTGCTGCGTTCGCGGAGTTCGGGGACTCGATCGCGTGTGTGATCACGGAGGCTGCGGCGGGGAACATGGGAGTGGTGCCGCCGCTGCCCGGGTTCAATGGGGCCGTGCGTGAGCTTTGCCATGAGCACGGGGCGCTCTACATCTCGGATGAGGTGATGACGGGGTTCCGCTCGTCGCGCGAGGGGTGGTTCGGGATCGACGGGGTCGTGCCGGACCTGATGACGTTCGGCAAGGTGATGGGCGGCGGGTTCCCGGCGGCGGCGTTCGGGGGGCGGGCCGATGTGATGGGGCAGCTCGCGCCGAACGGGCCGGTGTACCAGGCGGGGACGTTGTCGGGGAATCCGGTGGCCACGGCGGCCGGGTTGGCTACGTTGCAGCTGTGCACACCCGATGTGTATTCGCATCTCGACTCGACCGCCAAGACCGTGGCGCAGCTCGCGTCCGACGCGCTGGCTGCGGCTGGAGTGGCGCATCGGGTGCAGTTCGCGGGGACGATGTTCTCCGTCTTCTTCACCGACGCCTCGGTCAACGACTATGCGACGGCGAAGACGCAGGACACGGAGAAGTTCAAGGCGTTCTTCCACAGCATGCTGGCCAACGGCGTCTACCTGCCGCCGAGCGCGTTCGAGGCCTGGTTCGTCTCGGCGGCGCACGACGAGGCCGCGATCGGGCGGATCGCCGAGGCACTGCCGATCGCCGCGCGGGCCGCCGCCGCGGCCTGAGCGTCCCAACATTCACGAGAAGGAACTTCGATGACGCAGCAGATCGACCCCGGGGTCAAGACAGTCGTCCACCTGATGCGGCACGGTGAGGTGTTCAACCCGGAGGGTGTGCTCTACGGGCGGCTGCCGGACTTCCACCTGTCGGACCTGGGGCGGAAGATGGCCGAGCGCGGGGCCGAGTTCTTCGCCGAGCGGGATGTGACGTACGTCGTGGCCTCGCCGCTGGATCGGGCGCAGGAGACGGCCACTCCGATCGCCGCGCGGCGGGATGTGGAGTTGGCCACCGACGGCCGGCTGATCGAGGCGGCCAACTTCTTCGAGGGGAAGAAGTTCAGCGTGGGGGACGGGGTGCTCAAGCGGCCGCAGGTCTGGCCGAAGCTGTACAACCCCCTCCGTCCGTCGTGGGGCGAGCCGTACAAGGAGCAGGTCGCGCGGGTTCGGGCGGCGTTGGAGGCTGCTCGTGACAAGGCGTTGGGGCACGAGGCCGTGTGCGTCAGCCACCAGTTGCCGATCTGGGTGACGCGGCTGGCTGCCGAGCACCGGCCGCTGTGGCACGACCCGCGCAAGCGTGAGTGCTCGCTCGCGTCGGTCACGTCGTTCCTTTATGTGGGTACGCAGTTGGTCGGGCTCGAGTACCACGAGCCCGCCAAGGATCTGGTGCCGGTGAAGGTGACGAAGAAGTTCGTGGCCGGGGCCTGACGGGGGCTCAGGTCGGGTCGGCGGAGCGCGTTCGGAAGATCACGTTGTGGTCACGGCAAGCTGAGCGTTCCTGAGAACCGCTGACCCGACGGCTTCGTCAGAAATCGGGCATGCGAAACTCTTCGCATGGTCGCACCGAATCCCACCCGCCGCCGCGCGCTGGGCGTCGCGGCCGCGGGGCTGGCCGCGGGCGCCGTCCTCGCGGGCTGCGCCGGCACCACCGGCAGTTCGAACGGCGCGCAGACCGGCTACGTCAGCGTGACCACCGGGATCTCCCAGGTCGCCGCTTCGGACCGGCAGGCGATGCCCGCGCTGAGCGGCACCACGCTGCAGGGCAAGTCGATGTCCCTGGCGTACGCCGGGCACGTGACGGTGGTCAACGTCTGGGGCTCCTGGTGCACGCCGTGCCGCGAGGAGGCGCCGGACTTCGCCGAGGCCTACCAGAAGTTCCAGGCCAAGGGCGTCGAGTTCGTCGGCATCAACACCCGCGACGACAACGCCGCGGCGATCGCCTACGACTCGCAGTTCGGGATCTCGTTCCCGTCGCTGCAGGACCCGGACGAAACGCTGGTGCTCGCGCTCAAGCAGATCATCCCGGCGACCAGCGTGCCCTCCACGGTGATCGTGGACAGCACCGGCAAGGTGGCGGTGCGCGCGCTCGGCGGCATCACCGAGCCGGAGCTGATCAAGGAGATCGACTACACCCTCACCGGGAGCTGACCTTGTCGATCGGGTCCCTCATGGACAGCGGCTCACTGCTGCTCGCGGTCCCCGTGGCCGTGGCGGCGGGCGCGATCTCCTTCGCCTCGCCCTGCGTGCTGCCGCTGGTGCCCGGCTACCTGTCGTACGTCACCGGCATGTCCGCGGTGGACGCGCAGGACCGGGCGCGCACGACGGCCGCCGCGGATGGTGCGGACGGCGCCGCGGTCGAGGGCGGCGCTGTCGCGGTCCGCCGGCCACGGTTCGGTTCCCGGCACCGCACGCTGCTCGGCGCGCTGCTGTTCGTGCTCGGATTCTCCACGGTCTTCGTCACCGCCGGATACGCCTTCGGGTCCTTCGGCGACACGTTGATCGAGCACCAGCGCGGCCTGGACATCGTGTTCGGGCTGCTGATGATCCTGATGGGCGCCTTCTTCGCCGGGGTGATCCCGGACCGCTGGAGCGGCTGGATGCAGCGCGACGTGCGGGTGCACTACCGCCCGGCGATGGGCCTGGTCGGCGCGCCGCTGCTGGGGCTCGTGTTCGGGCTCGGCTGGACGCCCTGCCTCGGCCCGACGCTGAGCGCGGTGCAGCTGCTCGCCTACACCCAGGGCACGGCCGGCCGCGGCGCCCTGCTCTCCGCGTTCTACTGCCTGGGCCTGGGCCTGCCGTTCCTGATCGCGGCGGTCGCCTTCGGCTGGGCGATGCGCGCGATCGGCTGGCTCAAGAACCACTACGCGCTGGTGACCAGGCTCGGCGGCGCGATGATCGGGCTGGTCGGGATCGCGCTGGTCTCCGGCCTCTGGCAGCACCTGATCACGCAGATGCAGACGTGGGTCTCGGGGACCTCTCTTCCCCTCTGATAAGGACTAGTCCAGGTGAGTGAGCAGACAGACGAGGCAGCCGAGCTGCTGACGGAGGACGCGGTCGAGGCGGTGACGGCCGAGCGTGCCGAGAAGCTGTCCACCGCGCCGAAGGCGGACGACGGGATAGCGGTCCCGTCGCTCGGCTTCCTCGGCATGCTGCGCTGGACGTGGCGGCAGCTGACCTCCATGCGCATCGCGCTGGTGCTGCTGTTCCTGCTGTCGCTGGCCGCGATCCCGGGCTCGATCCTGCCGCAGCGTTCGATCGACCCGTCGAAGGTGCTCACCTTCTTCCAGTCGCACACGAAGTGGGCGCCGATCCTGGACAAGCTCCAGCTGTTCGACGTCTTCGAGTCGGTGTGGTTCGAGGCGATCTACGGCCTGCTGTTCATCTCGCTGATCGGCTGCATCGTGCCGCGCTCCTGGGCGCACTTCAAGGCGATGCGCGCGAACCCGCCCGCCGCGCCGCGCAACCTGAAGCGGCTGCCGGTGCACGCGTCGTTCAGCACCACCGCCCAGGCCGACGAGGTGCTCAAGCTCGCGACCAAGCGGCTCAAGGGCCGCCGGTTCAAGACCGTGCGCGGCGAGGACCGGGCGGGCGGCTGGGTCTCCGCGGAGAAGGGCTTCCTGCGGGAGACCGGGAACCTGCTGTTCCACCTCTCGCTGATCGGGATCCTGACCGGCGTCGCGCTCGGCCACTTCCTCGGCTTCAAGGGCGCGGTGCTGGTCACCGAGGGCACCGGCTTCTCGGACTCGGTCACCAGCTACGACAGCCTGACGCTCGGGCCGTGGGTCGGCGCGCAGGACCTGCCGGACTTCAGCTTCAAGCTGAACAAGTTCACCGCGAGCTACCAGGAGAGCGGCGACCAGTTCGCCCAGCCGCGCACCTTCGACGCGTACGTGACCTGGAAGGCCACCCAGACGGCCGCGGCGAAGAACGTGGACGTGCAGGTGAACGAGCCGCTGTCGGTGAACGGCACGAACATCTTCCTGGAGGGCCACGGCTACTCGCCGGTCGTCGAGGTCAAGGACGGCAAGGGCCACGTGCTCTACAACGGTCCGGTCACCTTCCTCGGCCAGGACGAGTACTTCGACTCCTCCGGCGCGATCAAGGCCCCGTCGTACACGGCGGGCGGCACCGACCTGGGCTTCCAGGGTTGGTTCCTGCCGACGGCGTTCGTCCCCTCCGGGCAGATGCCGGCGTCGATCTTCCCGGCGGCGCAGAACCCGATGCTGATCCTCTCGGCGTACTCGGGCAACCTGAACATGAACGGCGGCGGCGACCAGAGCGTGTACAGCCTGGACACCTCCGACATGAAGCAGCTGAGCGTGAAGGCCAAGGGGGCGAGCGCCGCCTCGGGCAACGCGCTCGAACTGAAGGTCGGCCAGACCGCGACGCTGCCGAACAGCCTGGGCTCGATCACGTTCGTCGGCGTGAAGCAGTGGGCCCAGTTCAACATCGCCTACGACCCGGGACAGAAGGTCGTGCTGCCGTCGGCGATCCTGGCCGTGATCGGCCTGATCGGTTCGCTCGGTCTGCGCCGCCGCCGGATCTGGGTGCGCGTGAGCGAGCAGGCGGACGGCACCCGCCTCGTCGAGGTGGCGGGCCTGGCCCGCACCGAGGGCGCCACGCCCACCGCCGAAGTCACCCAAACCGCGCAAAGCCTGGCCGCGGCCGTGCGGCAGCCCGCCCCCGATGGAGCCTCCGCGTGAGCATCAACGAGAATTTCGCGCACTACAGCAATCTGTTCATCGCCCTCGCGCTGGTCGCGTACGCCGCGGCGTTCTTCGCCTACTGCGGCGAGTGGGCGTTCGGCACGAGCTCGCGCTTCGGCAGGAGCATCGAGAAGCTGGACGCCAAGGGCGGCAAGGCGAAGGGGGCCACGGTCGGCAAGCAGGCCGCGGCCCCGGCGGTCGAGTCGGTGAACGCGACCGACGGCGGCAACGGCGTGACGGTGCTCACGCGCGCGGTCGCCGAGGACGAGGAGCCGACCATCTCCGGCGGCAACCTGCGGGCCGAGATCGTCGGGCGCTTCGCCGTGATGGCCTCGTTCATCGGCTTCGGGTTCCACTTCGCCGGAGTGCTCTTCCGCGGTCTGGCCGCGCACCGGGTGCCGTGGGCGAACATGTACGAGTTCTCCTGCGCCGCCGCGCTCGCGATGAGCTTCGCGTACCTGACGCTGCTCGTGCTGCGCAAGAAGGTGCGCTGGATGGGCCTGCCGGTCACCGCGATCGTGCTGATGACGCTGGGCATCGCCTACACGCTGCTGTACACCGACGCCGAGGAGCTCGTCCCGGCGCTGCACTCGTACTGGCTGTACATCCACGTGACCGCGGCCGTGATCAGCACCGGCGCGTTCGGCGTGGCGACCGTGGCCACGGCGCTCTACCTGCTCAAGTCCGCCAACGAGGAGGGGTCGCTGAGCCGGTTCAACGGCACCTTCGACCGGCTGCCCTCGTCCGTCGCGCTGGACCGCACCGCGTACCGGGTGATCGCGTTCATCTTCCCGCTGTGGACCTTCGCGATCATGGCCGGTGCGATCTGGGCCGAGAAGGCCTGGGGCCGCTACTGGGGCTGGGACCCCAAGGAGACCTGGTCGTTCATCGTGTGGGTGGTGTACGCCGCCTACCTGCACGCGCGGGCCACGCACGGCTGGAAGGGCAAGGCCGCGGCGTACGTGGCGCTGGCCGCGTTCGCGTGCGTGCTGTTCAACTACTTCGGTGTTAACACCCTGCTCACGGGCAAGCACTCGTACGCTGGTCTGTAACAGCCGAGTCACGGTAAATAGAACGGGCAACCAACAGCCCTGGTGGGTCGTCCTTCCTCTCGACATGTGATGTCTGGGAAGGGCGAGCACCACCATGAGCTACGACGACGACTACTACGAGCCGCAGCCGCCGCGCCGCGGTTACGGTAGCGCGCGTCCGGGGCAGGGCGGGGCTCCGTACCGACAGGATCCGTACCGGCCGCCGGCGTTCGACGAGCACGCGGCCGACCCGTGGAACCCGGCCGTCCCGCAGCAGGGCGGGCCGTACGCGACCGCGCTGGCGGCCGGGCCGGCGGCCTCGGGGAACGTCAACCACGATCTCGACCTGGACCAGCTGGACCCGAACGGCCGGGGCGCGAGGCTGACCGCGAAGCGCCGCCGCAAGGCCGCGCCGGGCCGGAAGAAGAAGGTGCTGAAGTACACCGCGCTGGGCACGGCCGTCGTGGTGGCCGCGGTGCTCGGCATAGGCGCGTACGTGATCGAGCACCTCGACGGCAACATCAAGCACACGTCGCTGCTGCCGACCGGTGTCACGCAGCAGGCCGAGATACCCGACAAGTTCGGCAACACGGCCATGAACGTGCTGCTCATCGGCACTGATGCGCGCAATTCGGCGGCCGACTGCAAGCTCGGCGGGGACTGCTCGACCGGCAGCACGAACGGCGGCAACTCGGACGTGCTGATGGTGATCCACCTCTCGGCGGACCGCACCAACTCGACGATCATGTCCATACCCCGGGACACGATGACGACGATCCCGAACTGCGGCGGCAACTCGTCGTACTACGGCCAGATCAACTCCTCGATGCAGTACGGCGCCTCCTGCACCGTCGCCACCGTGCACCAGTTGACCGGCCTGACCATCGACCACTACGTCGAGGTGGACTTCTCCGGCGTCGTCACCATGTCGGACGCGCTCGGCGGCGTGCCGGTCTGCGTGACGAACAACATGTACGACAAGGACTCCGGCCTGCGGCTGAACGCCGGGACCACGACCATCGAGGGCAAGCAGGCGCTCGAGTTCGTCCGCACCCGGCACGGCTTCTACGACGGCTCGGACCTCGGCCGCGAGAAGGCCCAGCACATCTTCCTGTCGAACATGATCAGGCAGCTGCGGTCCGAGGCCTCGTTCACGGACATCACGAACCTCTACACGATCGCCGACGCGGCCACGAAGTCGCTGCAGGTGGACGACGGCCTGGCCGGTGTGACGAACCTGCTCAGCATGTTCAACACGATGAACAAGGTGCCGACCAACCGCGTCACCTTCGTGACGATGCCCTGGGAGCTCGACCCGAGCAACACCAACCGGGTGATCTGGAACGAGTCCGAGGCCAAGCAGATGTTCGCGAACATCAAGAACGACGTGGCCTACTCCTCGGCCTCCAGCGCCAAGTCGCAGTCCAGCTCGCTGAAGAGCGAGTCGGACAGCGCGACGAGCGTGGCGACCGCCGAGGCCGCGGGCTACACCGTCTCGGCCGACTCGACCTCCAGCGTGATCACCTCGCAGGTGCACGCGCAGGTGCTGAACGCGACCGGCGTCTCCGGCCGCGCCTCGGCGGTGGCGCAGGGGCTCGAGTCGGGCGGCTTCAGCTCCTCGAACATCTCGACCGGCAACGCGAGCACGACCTCGAAGACGGTCGTCTACTACCCCTCGAACCGCGCGGAGTCGGCGGCGGCCGTGGCCGGCGCGCTGGGCATCCCGAGCTCGCAGGTCGAGGAGTCCTCGAACTACTCCGAGGTGACGGTCGTCATCGGCACGGACTGGACCAGCGGCACGACGTACTCGAGCTCCTCGGGTTCGTCCTCGTCGGCCAGCCCGAGCACCACGGCCGCGGCCACCGCGCCGGACTCGTCCTCGCAGCTGAACGCGTCGACGACCGGCCAGTGCGTGCAGGTGGCCTCGGGCGACATCGTGAAGTGACGCGGCACTAGATCGCCGGAGCGTTGCGGGCGTTTAGCATCGAGGCCATGGCCGACTCACGCCCGCACGTTCTGCTCAGTTTCGCCGCGTCGCTCGACGGTTGTCTGGACGACGCCTCCCCGAACCGACTGCTGCTTTCGAACGCCGCCGACTTCGACCGCGTGGACGCCGCGCGGGCGGAGTGCGACGCGATCCTCGTCGGCGCGGGCACGGTTCGCGCCGACAATCCGCGTCTGCTGGTGCGTTCGGCGGAGCGGCGGGACGAGCGGGTGAGTCTCGGTCTCACGCCGAGTCCGCTGCGTGTCGTGCTCGGCGGGTCGCGGGGGATCGATCCGGCGGCCGCCGTGTTGACCGCACCGGGTGCCGAGACCGTCGTGTACGAGGGGCGGCGGGCGCTGCCGGAGGTGCTCGCGGATCTGTCCGGGCGCGGCGTGCGCAGACTGATGATCGAGGGCGGCTCGGCCGTGCTGACGGACTTTCTGGCGGCCGATCTGGCGGACGAGATCCAGCTCGCGTACGCACCGTTCCTGATCGGCGACGCCGCCGCGCCGCGCGCCTTCGGGCTGCCGGGCGCCGCGAGCTTCCCGCAGTCCCCGAAGCGGCGGATGCTGCTGGCCGAGTCCCGCTCTCTGGGTGACGTGCTCTACGCGCGGTACCTCGTTCAGCGTAGTAACTCAGACGACGAACTGCTCCGGCTGACGATCGAGCTCTCCCGGTCCTGCCCGCCGGTGCTCAGCGCGTACGCCGTCGGGGCGATCATCGTGGCCGAGGACGGCACGGTCCTGAGTACCGGTTATTCGCGCGAGCCGCTGTACGGGCTCGGCGATCCGTCGAAGAACCATGCCGAGGAGGTCGCGATCGCGAAGCTCGCCGCGGACGACCCGAGGCTGCGCACCGCGACGCTCTACACTTCGCTGGAGCCCTGTTCACCGCGCGCGTCGCGCCCGCTGAGCTGCACGGATCACATCCTTGCCGCCGGGATTCCGCGCGTCGTGCTGGCCTATCGGGAGCCTGCTCTGCTCGCCGTGTGCGACGGCGCGGAGCGGCTTCAGGCGGCCGGCGTCGAGGTGGTCGAGCTGCCGGAGTTCGCCTCCGCCGTGCGTGAGGTCAACCGAAAGGTGCTCGCGCAAGGCTGACACTCCAGAAATACGACAAATCACCCGTTCGCCAGGGTTCGGACCCGTCGCAGAAGGCTAATTAATACGGAAAGAAACCGCGCCCGGACGTGGGGAGACGCCAGTGTCGGCATTCCGTCGTTCCTTGCCCCTGATAGCCGCGAGTTCGGCCCTCGCCGTCGTGGCGGTGACCGCCGCCCTGACGCCCCGTGGAGTGGGCGCGTCGTCGAACGATGCGATCGCCGCCGCCACCCGGACCGTGGCGGACGTGCGACCGCTGATGGCCGAACAGGTCTCCGCCCAGAAGGCCTCGGTCTCGGCGCTGGCGGCCGCCGCCTCGTCCGCGGCGTACGCCAAGGCGCAGGCTGCGGCCGCGGCAGCCGCGTACCGGGACTCCGTCGCAGGCAGGACGGCGGCGCTGCGCGTCTCGGGCGTGCCCTGCGACGTGTACGCGTCCGCCTGCGTCTCGCTCTCGCGGCAGGAGGCGTGGCTGATGCGCGGCGGCCGCGTCGTGTACGGCCCGGTCCGCGTCGCCACCGGCCGGGCCGGTCTGCCCACCCCGACCGGCAACTTCCGCGTCTTCTACAAGGTCGTGGACGGCTGGTCCAACACCTACGACGCGCCGATGCCGTACAGCGTCTACTTCTACCGGGGCGACGCGTTCCACGAGGACCCGGTCACGGTGCGCTCGCACGGCTGCATACACCTCTCCCTGAAGAACGCCCAGTACTTCTACCGTTTCCTGCACTACGGCGACCTGGTCGAGGTGCGCTGGTAGCCCGTACCCGATACTTGTAGGCATGGCCTACGAAGATCTCCGGTCCTTCATCAAAGCCCTCGAGAAGGAGGGCGAGCTGCGCCGGGTGCGCGCCGAGGTCGACCCCTGCCTCGAGGTCGGGGAGATCACCGACCGGGTGCAGAAGAGCCGGGTGAACGGCGTGCCCGGTCCGGCGCTGCTGTTCGAGAACGTGAAGGGCTCCAGGCTGCCGCTGGCCATGAACGTCTTCGGCAGCGAGAAGCGGCTGTGCATGGCGCTCGGCCTGGACAGCCTGGACGAGATCGGCGAGCGGATCGGGGGGCTGCTCAAGCCCGAGCTGCCGCAGGGCCTGTCCGGCTTCAAGGACGCGCTGAGCAAGGCGGCCCAGTTGCGCACCGTGCCGCCGAAGCGGGTGAAGACCGCGCCGTGCCAGGAGGTCGTGCTCACCGGCGACGCCGTGGACCTCAACCAGCTCCCGGCGCTGCACACCTGGCCGCAGGACGGCGGCGCGTTCTTCAACCTCGGCCTGACGCACACGAAGCACCCCGAGACCGGCCAGCGCAACCTGGGCCTGTACCGGCTCCAGCGGCACGACGAGCGCACGATCGGGATGCACTGGCAGATCCACAAGGACTCGACGAACCACTACGCCGTCGCGCAGCGCCGCGGCGAGCGGCTGCCGGTCGCGATCGCGTTCGGCTGCCCGCCGGTCGTCAGCTACGCGGCCACCGCGCCGCTGCCCGCGGACATCGACGAGTACCTGTTCGCCGGGTTCATCCAGCGCGAGCGGGTCGAGCTGGTCGAGTGCAAGACCGTGCCGCTGCAGGTCCCGGCGCACTGCGAGGTCGTGCTCGAGGGCTGGTTGGAGCCCGGCGTGACCAGGCCGGAGGGTCCGTTCGGCGACCACACCGGCTTCTACACGCCGGTCGAGCCCTTCCCCGCGCTGACCGTGACGGCGATGACGATGCGCAAGGACGCGATGTTCCAGTCCATCGTCGTCGGCCGCCCGCCGACCGAGGACGGGCCGCTCGGCAAGGCCACCGAGCGCTTCTTCCTGCCGCTGCTCAAGATGATCATCCCGGACATCGTGGACTACGACCTGCCGGAGACCGGCGGCTTCCACAACTGCGCGATCGTCTCCATCGACAAGCGCTTCCCCAAGCACGCGCAGAAGGTGATGCACGCGATCTGGGGCGCGGGCCTGATGTCGCTGACCAAGCTGGTCGTGGTGGTGGACGCCGACTGCGACGTGCACGACTACGCCGAGGTGTCCTGGCGCGCGTTCGGCAACGTGGACTACGCTCGCGACCTGCTGCTCACCGAGGGCGCCGTGGACCATCTGGACCACGCCTCGTACCAGCAGTTCTGGGGTGGCAAGGTGGGGATCGACGCGACCCGCAAGCTGCCCGAGGAGGGCTACACCCGCAACGGCGGCTGGCCGGAGATGATCGTCTCCGACCCGGCCACGGCGGCGAAGGTCGACCGGCGTTGGAAGGAGTACGGCCTGTGACCGCTATCGAGGCGACCGCCCCTATGCCCGCGCGCGGGGTCGGCGGCAAGGCGAAGGCCTTCAAGAACCTGGTGCTGCTGGAGCACTCGGTCTTCGCGCTGCCCTTCGCCTACATCGCGGCGCTGACGGCGATGTTCTCGGTGTCGAAGTCCGTGCACTGGCTGCAGCTTCTCCTCGTGACGGTGGCGATGGTCGGCGCGCGCAGCTTCGCGATGGCCGTCAACCGCATCATCGACCGCGAATTCGACGCCAAGAACCCGCGGACCGCCAAGCGCGAACTGGTGACCGGCGTGCTGTCGGTGAAGGTGGCGTGGCTCGGCGCGTTCATCGCCCTCGCGGTCTTCCTCGGCGCCGCGGCCGACCTGAACTGGCTGGTCTTCTGGCTCGCTCCGGTCGCCGCCGTGCCGCTGATCGTCTACCCGTACGGCAAGCGCTTCACGAACGTCCCGCACGCCCTGCTCGCGCTGGCCCAGGCGATCGGGCCGATCGGCGCGTGGATGGCCGTGACCGGCAAGTGGAGCTGGGACGCGGTCGTGCTGGGCCTCGCGGTCGGTATCTGGATCGGCGGCTTCGACCTCATCTTCGCGTTGCAGGACATCGAGACCGACCGGGAGAACGGCCTCGGGTCGGTGCCCGCGCGCTGGGGCATCGCCGCCGCGCTGAACGGCGCGCGCGTCTGCCACGCCGTAGTCACCGCGCTGTTCGTCTGGTTCGGGCTGCTCACGCACGCCGGCGTGTTCTGGTGGATCGGCATCGCCGTCGTCGCGTGCGCGTTCGTCTACGAGCACTCGCTGCTCAGCCCGAACGACCTGTCCAAGCTCAACCGCGCCTTCTTCACCGTCAACGGGTTCGTCGGCATCGCGCTGTTCTGCTTCGCCCTCGCCGACCTGGTCGTCCGCGGGATCTCGCCGTGAGCGAGGACCAACGCAGACCCTGGATCGTCGGGGTCTCGGGGGCATCGGGGACGCCGTACGCGGTGGCCGCGATCGGAGCGCTGCTGGACGGCGGGCACGACGTCGACCTGGTGGTGAGCCGGGCGGCGCGGCTGACGATCCTGGACGAGACGGGGATCTCCTTCCGCGACTCGCACTGGCGGGACGATCTCGCGGCGCTGCTGGAGTGGAAGGCGGCGGACCCCCGGCTGGACGCGGTGCGGTACTGGACCGCCGGCGACTTCGCGGCCGGCCCGTCCTCGGGGAGCTATCCGGCGCGCGGGATGCTGGTGATCCCGGCGACCGCGGCGGCCGTGGCGGGAATCAGCATCGGACTCTCGAAGGACCTGTTGCAGCGCGCGGCCTCGGTGAACCTGAAGGAGCGTCGGCCGCTGGTCCTGGTGGTGCGCGAGACGCCGCTCAGTTCGAGCACGCTGGAGCAGCTGCTGGCGCTCAGCCGCGAGGGCGCGGTGATCCTGCCCGCCTCGCCGGGGTTCTACGCGGGCGGGCAGAGCGTGCAGCGGCTCGTCGACTTCGTGGCGGGCAAGGCGCTGGACGCGCTCGGGGTGGAGCACGCGCTGCTGCGCCGGTGGAGCGGCCGGTTGGGCGAGCAGCGCGACTGACCAGTAACCTTTTCGCCGCGAGGGGGGTGGGCCCCCGCGCACGACGGAAGGCGGAAGCACAGTGGACGCGGTCGACCGCACACTGGTGGAGGCGCTGCGTGCCAACGGGCGGGCGACGTACGCGGAACTCGCGCGGCTGGTGGGGCTGTCCGGGCCGAGCGTGACCGACCGGATCAACCGCCTCGAGCAGGCCGGGGTGATCACCGGCTACCGGGCCGCGGTGGACCCGAGCACGCTGGGGCTCGGGGTGACCGCGCTGATCGGCGTGCTGCTGTCCGACGCGGCCGACCTGGACGACGTGGCCCGGCGGCTCAAGGACGTGCCGGAGATCGAGGACTGCTGGTTCGTCGCGGGCGAGGAGTCCTTCGTGCTCAAGGTGCGGGTCGGCGACCCGGTGGGCCTGGAGAAGATCATCGGCAAGCTGGGGCGGATCCGCGGCGTGGCCCGGACGCGCACCACGATCGCGCTCTCGACGAAGTGGGAAGCCCGGCAGATCCCGATCCCGGCGGAGGACTAGGCCGACGTCCCGGCGTACGCTGGTCGAGGTAACTGCCGCGTAGCTGGAAAGAGGAGCGGGCCGTGGACGTCGGACTCAAGCGGGAACTCGAAGCCAAGGTGTTCGCGGGGGAGCGCCTGAGCCGCGAGGACGGCGAGGCCCTGTACGCCAGCGACGACCTCGCCTGGCTCGGCTCGCTGGCGCACCACGTGCGCACCCGGAAGAACGGCGACAAGGTCTACTTCAACGTCAACCGGCACCTGAACATGACGAACGTCTGTTCCGCCTCCTGCGCCTACTGCTCCTTCCAGCGCAAGCCGGGGGAGAAGGACGCCTACACGATGCGCATCGAGGAGGCCGTGCGGCTGGCGAAGGCCATGGAGCCGGACGGCATCACCGAGCTGCACATCGTCAACGGACTGCACCCGACGCTGCCGTGGCGCTACTACCCCAAGTCGATCAGCGAGCTGAAGGCGGTGCTGCCGGGCGTCTCGATCAAGGCGTTCACGGCCACCGAGATCCACTGGTTCGAGAAGATCTCCGGCCTCGGCGCCGACGAGATCCTGGACGAGCTGATCGACGCGGGCCTGGAGTCGCTGACCGGCGGCGGCGCGGAGATCTTCGACTGGGAGGTCCGCCAGCACATCGTGGACCACGCGACGCACTGGGAGGACTGGTCGCGTATCCACCGGCTCGCGCACAGCAAGGGCCTGCGCACCCCCTCGACGATGCTCTACGGGCACGTCGAGGAGCCGCGGCACCGGGTGGACCACGTGCTGCGGCTGCGCGAACTGCAGGACGAGACCGGCGGCTTCGCGGTCTTCATCCCGCTGCGCTTCCAGCACGACTTCCACGACTCGAAGGACGGCAAGCAGCGCAACCGGCTGATGAACCAGCCGATGGCGACCGGGGCCGAGGCGCTCAAGACCTTCGCCGTCTCCCGGCTGCTGCTGGACAACTTCGACCACGTGAAGTGCTTCTGGGTCATGCACGGCCTGGGCACCGCGGGGCTCTCGCTGAACTACGGCGTGGACGACCTCGACGGCTCGGTGGTCGAGTACAAGATCACGCACGACGCGGACGACTTCGGCACCCCGAACAAGATGTCCCGGGACAGCCTGCTCGACCTGATCAGGGACGCCGGGTTCACCCCGGTCGAGCGCAACACCCGCTACGAGGTGGTGCGCGAGTTCCCCGGCCCGGACACCGACCGGCGCGAGGCCCCGCAGTCGATGGTCTTCGCCGAGTAGGCCGACCGTATGGCTATGCGTGATCGGATGGTCACGCGATGTTCCACGTGAAACATCATGCATAGCGCGGCAGCTTTATGCGAGAATGGTCCGCATGACGCTGCAATTCGAGGTGGATCCGGAGCTGACCGAGCAGCTCCGGGCCGAGATCGTGGCCTGCTGGACCGACGTGTCCAACGCGGGCGGGGCCGTGGGCTTCGTGCCGCCGGTCACCATGGACGACGTGCTGCCCACGGCCGAGGCCCAGTTCGGCGGGGTCCTCGCGGGCCGCGACCGGCTGGTCGTCGGCCGGACGCCGGACGGGCAGCTGGCCGCGCTCGCGTTCCTGTGCGGCGAGGACTTCGCCTTCACCGCGCACTGGCAGACCGTGAAGCGGGTCATGGTGCACCCCGACTTCCAGGGCTTCGGCTACGGCTACCAGCTGATGGCCGAGCTCGCCGCCGTGGCCCGCGAGGCAGGGCTCGAGCAACTGCAGCTCGACTGCCGCGGCGGCACCGGCAACGACCTCTTCTACAAGAAGTGCGGCTACGAGGAGTTCGGCCGGTTCCCCAAGGCCCTGAAACTGCCCGGCCGCACCGAGGACGGCGAGGGCGCGACGCCTTACCGGGACCGCATCCTCATGGCTCTGGAGCTGTGAGGTACCGTGAATCCGTGAGTGCGAACAATGAGCCCGTGCAGCAGACCCCGCAGCGAATCCCGCACGCCACCCTGCGTTACACGACGCTGCGG
>DATJIF010000189.1:0-14385 GCA_035493475.1 Actinospica sp. | reverse complement strand
CGGCCGCCTGGACCGCGTGAAGGTCGTCGACCCGTCCTTCTTCAACTGGCCCGCCCTGCCCGTAGCGCTGACCGGCGCGATCGTGCCCGACTTCCCGCTGGCCAACAAGAGCTTCAACCTCTCCTACGCCGGAAACGACCTGTGACCCCGCGTACGCGAGTCCGACGACGGGGGCTCGCGGGTGAGCACACCCGACGACACCGTGATCGAGATCGCGCCGCATGCGGTGGCCGGCATGCGGACCGTACCGGCGAGGTAGCCATACCCGAGTACCAGGGCTTTTGGTCCCGAATCGAGGGAACCGGCGGACCTGATCCGCGAAGCATCGAAGTGAGAGCATCGCTAGCGTAGAAGGAGGTCGTGCGTGAAATCGCCGACGCGCGTTGCGCAGAGTGTGCGCGATGAGTGATGAGAGCATGCGGCGGCGCGCGATGTCCGCGCGTGCCGCGACCCCGACGGCCCGGCGCATGACCGAGCTGACCAGGGACGAGGCGATGAGGCTGCTCGGCAGTGTCTCGCTGGGACGGATCGTGTTCACCCAGGACGCACTGCCGACCATCCGCCCGGTCAACCACACACTCGACGACGACGGGCAGATCGTCATCCGTACCCACCACGGGGCCGCGCTGACCAGGCACACCGCCGGCGCCGGCACGCGCGGCGGGGTCGTGGTCGCGTACGAGGCCGAGCAGATCGACCCGGACACCCACCTGGGTTGGAGCGTCATCGTCACCGGCTACGCCCGGCTGATCAGAGACCCCGTCCGTCTCGCCCGCTACCAGGCCCTGCTCGAACCCTGGGTCGACCAGGCCATGGACCAGGCCGTATGCATCCGCCCCGACATCGTCACCGGATTCCTCCTCACGGCAGCGCCGGCCGCACTCGACGGCGAACGCGCGCAGTCCGACCCGAAGCCGCGATGACGGTGACGGCGGCCGATCGGGCGATCCTCGCCACGGCGTTCGGCGAGGATCACGCCGCACGCGCCGACCCGCTGACCGTCGCGGGCCCCGCGCAGGCCGTGGCGGCTTGTGGTCCTCGGCACCGGTCCGCTGGCTCGGGATGTGCACGCACGCACGCGCACGCCGCTGATCGTCGTAGCTTGACCTTCATACTGCCCGGTGCCGCATCCGAGCGGTCGGCATGCTGCGGGCGCGCCGGGCCGGCAGCGGGCGAGTCCGGTTCCGACCGGGCACCTTTCTGTACCGGCGCGGAGCCGAAGAGCGGGACCCGTCAGCCGAACGCGGCATCGCCGCTCGGGCCCAGCAGCGTGTAGTGACCGTCGTAGCGGCGGTAGAGGACACGGCCGCGACCGGATCCGGGGTCGGCGAAGAACAGGAACGGGCGCCCGGTGACGCTCAGGTGCGCGGCCGCCTGCGCGCCGGTGAGCCACGGAGCGCGACGCGGATCGAGCGTCAAGGGCGGGCCGGACGGGTGCGGCCGGGCTCCCGGGGTGATGCGGGAGAGGGTGTAGCCGGTCGGTCCGGACCTGTGCACCGCGGCGTCCTCGCCGCTCGCCAGGTCGGTGAACAGGTGGATGTCGTAGTCGAGTGCGTCCATGGCCACCGCGGCGCTCTGCACCGGGCACACGGCCGTTGTCACCGCCTTGATGCGGGTGATCTCGCCGTCGTTACGCCAGATCAACGGCGCGGCGAGCGCGCGGGCGCGGGCTGGGTCGGGATGCGGGCGCGGGCTCCACGGCCCGGCGCTGGCGCCGACCCTCTCCTCGGCGAGTGCGAGAAGCAACTCCGACGCAGAGCGAAGGCTCAACGCGGCGGCCTGCACGCGGATCGGGCGGCCGCCGAGCACGGCGTTGGCCTGCGCGACCACCGGCCCGCTCGCACCGGCTGGAACGCCGGCGATGCGCACGCGCACACCGGTACAGGACACACGCCGGTCCCGCGCCGCCTCGGCGATCACGGCACCAGCCCGCTCGGCGGCCTGGGCCGCGGACTGGCCGCTCCGCGTGTCCGCGCGCGCCCGGCTCCAACCTGAGAACACGACCGCGCGCGCCGACTGGCCTCGGCCCTGGGCGTCGCCGGTCAACACGTGCCGTTCCTCCAGCCGCTCGTCGATCATCTCCGCCAAACGCCGCGCCCGGACATGCTCGCCGCGCACCCGGCATACCTGGACCTCGGCGCGCAGCCACCGCAGTTCGTCATCGAGTCCATTCACCGGGTCTCCGGCCGATGCCATGCCGCTGCGAATCTCAGCGTGCGGGTTCACGCCATCAGCCTAGAACCTCTCGCCGCAGAAGTTATGGAGTTCTGCAATTTAGCGGAAAGTTGACATTCGCTGCTGCGGCGCCGGCCGAACCGATGAGCCCGACGGGCAGTGGCAGGCGATCCCACGGGGGCGGTCACCCTCGCGCATGCTGACAGTGTGTGTAGGTGGAGATGCGCTGGGTTGGCTCGTGGAGGGCTGGCGAAGCGCGATGACCACGGAGTACCTGCGCGGCAAGGTGCTGCTGCTCCTGGACTGGATGCAGCGCGAGGCACCGCGCTGCCGCGGGGCTCCGCTCAGACCGTGGCGGTGCTGCACCGCGAGGCCGAAGCGCGCTCCGTGGTTCCTCGCGGTCCTGGCCGTGCACGTGCCGGCGGGATTGGCCGCCGTCATCACCGGAGCCGGAGCCGCGTTCACCCGTAAGGGCAGCACCCGGCACGTGCGCCTGGGCCGCTGGTGCTACGCCGCGATCACCCTCGTGTTCGCCACCGCCGCGATCCTGGCCGTGCTCCGCTGGCGCGAGGACCGGGACGTGCTCGTGCTCGGCGCCCTCGCCTACGCCGGTGGCACCATCGGCTTCGCTCACCACGTTCTACTTCGGCAACGGCCCCCGTCTCCCGCTCTGGGGCCGCGTGCCCACTCGGGCGTTCTGGGTGATTCTCAGCGCGGTGGCAGCACCCTTGATCGCGCGCGTTCTTGTAGCACCGAGAGGGTCGCCCGACCCACGCCGGCTACGCCGTGGTGCGTGCAGATGGGCCGAACGTCGCTCCGAATCCCGGCTGATGGACCTGAGCGGCCGACGGTGTGCGCGTCAGACTGGAGTCGACGGCAGTGAGCCCAAGGAGGTGCGAGATGCGTGCGCTGATCGCCTACGCCACCGAGCACGGCTCCACGCGCGAGATCGCCGAGCGTATCGGAAAGGTCTCGTCGCTTCGCGGTGTGCAGGTCGATGTCCGTCCGACTGATCAGGTCGACGCGATCGAGGGCTATGACCTTTTCGTCATCGGCAGCGCCGTGCACGATCAGCAGTGGCTTCCACGCGCCAGGTTCCTGGTGCGGCGGTGCGCCGCAGAGGCCCCCGGTCGCCCGGTCTGGCTGTTCAGTGTCGGGATGCCGGGTGCGTTGCGGTGGCCGCTCAAGCGCTGGGCGTATGCCGAGGAGCCGAAGCTGCTGGCCCAGTTCGACGGCGTTCTCGAGCCCGTCGCACACCGGCTGTTCTCCGGGGTGATCGCACCGGAGCACCTCTCGCTGACCGGTCGGCTCGTGTTCAGGGCGATCGGCGGCCGATACGGCGACTACAGGGACTGGCCCGAGATCGAGGCGTGGGCCGCGACGGTCGCGCAAGCGAGTTCCACGGCGGTCTAAGCAGGCGATCGGCGGCAGGCAGCGTCCCTACACTTCACCAGCGCAGGCCGATCCAGTTCTCCGCGACCGTCCGGGATCCCTGGCTTTCCACGGATTCATCAGCGGTAGGCGCGATCGCTTCCGGTCTTCGTGGTGCCGGTTGGATGAGATCGGATGCTCCGCGATGCGGCGACAATGCGGGGCTTCAGTCGCGATGATCCGCGAGTGCGACTTTCGCGAACTGTTTCCAGCCGCTGTCCGGTGCCCACCGGAAGCCGTCGCCCCAGTTGGTCCACGTACTCATCACTCAGAGGTGTGTGACGGCGGGCGGCAGCGATGGCGCGGCGATGGGCAGTGGCGCATTCGGAGTATTGAGCAGGTCATTCACTTCGAAGGGTGCTGCATGGAAGGCGGGGAGTTCGAAGAACAGCTGTTGCTCGTCGGCGTCCGCGTTGCCGAGCTTGCTGAGGTTGTCCGCCCTCGACGGCTCCGCGATCCATGCGCTGAGCCAGGTGGCGAGCGCGTCTCCAGTCGTCGGGGACCAGCCAGCCTGCTCGCCCGGCCCCTCTGGCGGCATGACGTAAATGCTTCCGGCGGAATCAGTCGGGTGCTGCTCGAGCTCCATGATGCCGAGCGAACCGGCTCTCGCCTTGCGACCTCGATGCTCCAGTTCTCGCAGCAAGTCCGGCAACTCCCTGCGAAGCTCCCGGGCACGCGCGGTAGGCAGAAGGAACACCAGCCAACCGCCGTCGAGGTCAGGCTCCTGCCACCGCGGCTTCGGCTTGCGGACTGCCTGCCACAGTTCCAGCCGCTGACTATCGTGAGCCGCTGTGACCTCTACGGCGCCGACTGAGCCGTCCCGATATATGATCTTGAGGTCGTACATGCTGTGCGCAGAGTGGTCGTCGTGCGCCTCGACTATCGCGCCTTCGAGTTCCGCCTGGATACACGCCATCGCCCAGGCCTCGTCCTTGCGCAGCTTCATGACTTCATGATGCGGCGGCCCACCTGAATGCGCAGCCTCTCGCCAGGCGCCGACCGTGGTCAGTGCGGGAGGTAGTTTCGGGCGATGCGGTAGGCGGTGTCGATGGGGATGGCGAAGCCGACGCCGATGCTGCCGGACTGCTGGCCGATGTAGCCTCCGCCGAGCGTGGCGATGGCGGTGCACACGCCGATGACCCGGCCGTGGGCGTCGACGAGGGGGCCTCCGGAGTTTCCGGGGTTGATGGCGGCGTCGGTCTGGATGACGTCTTGCAGGGTGCTGCTCGGCTGCTGGCCGAGGCTCGGGGTGGCGTTGTTGCCGGAGATGTCGCGGTGGAGTGCGGAGACGACGCCGACGCTCAAGGATCCGGTCAGGCCGAGGGGGCTGCCGACCGCCGCGACCTCATCGCCGGTGCGCACGGTGGTGGCGGAGCCGAGGACGGCGGGGGTGAGCCCGGTAGCGTCGGCGCGTAGGACGGCGATGTCGTCGGCGGGGTCCTGGCCGAGCAGTTGAGCGTCGACGGTTTTGCCGCCGCTGGTGGTGACCTTGATCGTGCCGCCGCTCGACGTCGTTGCGGCGGCGATGACGTGCTCGTTGGTGAGGATCACCCCGTCGCTGCTGAGGACGATGCCGGAGCCGAGTCCGGAGCCTTCTGGTGTGCTGACGGTGATCGTGACGACGCTGGGCAGCACGGTTGCCGCGACTTTCGCCATGTCCTGGGTCGTGGCGGTGCCGGTGGCGGGCGGGGCCGCGATCTCGATCGTGGTGGCGCGGTCGTCGTGTAGGGCGAGGGTGGCGGCGGTGCCCGCGGTGGCGCCCGCCGCGGCGAGGGCGAAGGCGGCGGAGCCGAGCGCCCAGCGATGCCCGCGGCCCGGGTGGGGTGGCGCAGGGGTGGATTCGAGGGTGGTCACGCTAGCCCCTCCCGGCGGTGCGGCGGGTGCGGCGGGTCAGGGAGTCGAGGACGACGGCGGCGAGCAGGACGGCGCCGGTGACCATGAACTGCACCGAGTTGCTCACGCCCTGCAGGGCCATTCCGGAGGCGATGGATTGGATCACGAGCATGCCGAGCAGTGCGGACCAGGTCGAGCCGCGTCCGCCGAACAGGCTGGTGCCGCCGATCACGGCGGCGGCGATCGCCATCATCAGTACATTGCTTTGGCCGGTGGCCTGGCTGGCGGAGGAGATGCGGGAGGCGGCGAAGATCCCGCCGAGCGCGGCCATGGCGCCGCAGATCGCGAAGACGCTGATGCGGACGGTGGCGATGTCGATGCCGGCGCGGCGGGCTGCCTCGGGGTTGCCGCCGACGGCGAAGACCTCGCGGCCGTAGCCGACCCGGCGCAGGATCAGGTCGCTGCCGACGACGATGCCCAGGAAGATCACCAGGGCGAGCGGCAGCCCCTTGTACTGGTTGAGCACGTAGGCGGCGGCCAGGCAGAGCGCCGCGAGCAGGGCGGTGCGCAGCGCGATCTCGGAGACCGGCCGCGCGGGGATTCCGGCGGCGCGGCGTCGCCGGGCGCCGTAGAGGGCTGCGATCGCATAGAGCGCCGCCGCGGTGACGGCGAGCGCGTAGGCGGCGATCTGCTGGGTGAAGTAGGTGCCGGTCAGTTCTGAGACGAAGCCGTTGGAGGGGAGGTTGACGGTGCCGTTGGGGCCGAGGATCCACAGTTGCAGGCCGTTCCAGGCGAGAAGTCCGGCGAGGGTGACGACGAACGCGGGCACGCCGACTTTGGCGAAGAAGATCCCGTGCAGCGCGCCGAGCAGCAGCCCGGCCACGAGGGCGGCGCCGATCGCGATGGCCGGATTCCAGCCGTGGTTGACCTCGAGGACGGCGAGCACGGCGGCGCTCACGCCGCTGACCGAGCCGACGGACAGGTCGATCTCGCCGAGCAGCAGCACGAACACGATGCCGACCGAGATCAGTCCGGTGGGTACGATGTCGATGCTGAGGTTGGAGAGGTTCTGCGCCGACAGGAAGCGGTTGTTGAGGCTCTGGAAGACGATCCAGATCGCGAGCACGCCGATGACGACGGGGAGCGGGCCGAGTTCGCCGCCGCGCATCCTGCGTTGCAGAGTACTTGTATAACCGCGCAGTCCGCGGGCTTGTGTGTCGAGTGGGGCGGCGGGCGGCGGCTCGGGTGCGGAGCGGGAGTCCGGGGCGGGGGTGGTGCCGGTGGCGCTCATCGGGGTTCTCCGTTCGCGCGCTCGCCGTACCGCGCACCGGCGTCCTGGCGGGTGGCGGCGCGGGTGCTGCGGCGCAGCGCGGCGCTGTCGCTCGCGCCGGTGATGGCGGCGACGATCTGCTCTTCGGTGGTGTGGTGCGCGTCGTAGACGCCGTTGTTGCGGCCGAGGCGCAGTACGGAGATCCGGTCGGCCACGGACATGACCTCCTGCATGTTGTGGCTGATCAGGATGACCGCGTGGCCGCGTTCGCGCAGCCGCTCGACCAGGTCGAGGACCTGCGCGGTCTGCTCGACACCGAGTGCGGCGGTGGGCTCGTCGAGGATGACGACCTTCGGCTCGCCGAGCAGGGCGCGGGAGATGGCGACGGTCTGGCGCTGGCCGCCGGAGAGCGAGGCGACCGGGATGCGCGTGTCGTGGATCTGGATCGAGAGGGTCTGCAGCAGCGTGCGCGAGCGCTGCTCCATGCCGATTTCGTCGAGGATCCCGAGGTGCTTGAGTTCGCGGCCGAGGAACATGTTCGCGACCACGTCGAGGTTGTCGCAGAGGGCGAGGTCCTGGTAGACGGTCGCGATGCCGAGGGCCTGCGCGGCGGCCGGGGTGGGGATCGCCACCGGCTGCCCGTGCCAGCGGACCTCGCCCGCATCCGCCGGGCCGACCCCGGCGATCACCTTGATGAGGGTGGATTTCCCGGCGCCGTTGTCGCCGACCAGGGCGACTACCTCGCCCGCGTCGACGTCGAAGTCGACGTCGGTCAGCGCCTGCACGGCGCCGAAGCGCTTGAAGATCCCTGACATGGCCAGGACCGGGTGTCCGCTCGGCTCCATCACCGCTCAACCCCTTCTCGCATAGCCTCAGACGGGTTCATCGAGAGGTCCGCTCCCGTCCGCGCACGTGTAGGCGCGCGCGGACGGGAGCGGCGCTGGTCAGCGCACGCCCGCGGCCGTGCACGCGCCCGCCGCGTCACCGGTGCAGATCTCGGACGGCTTCCAGAACCCGTCCTTGACGACGGTGGATTCGATGTTGCCCTTGTGGACCACCACCGGGGTCAGCACCTGCGAGGGCACCGAGGTGACGGTGCTGTTGTTCACGGTGGTGGTGGAGGTGACCTTGGCGCCCGTGGCGAGTTCGACGGCCATCTGCGCGGCTGCCGCGGCCTCGGGGCCGATCGCCTTGTAGACGGTCATGGTCTGCTGCCCGAGCAGGATCCGCTGGATGGCGTCGAGTTGGGCGTCCTGTCCGGTCAACGGGGTGCCGGAGGCGACGCCGCCGTTCGCCATCGCCTTGGCGATGCCGGCGGCCATACCGTCGTTGGCGGAGTAGAACCCGATGATGTTCGACGCGCCGAGGGCGGTGATCGCCCCGGCCGCCTCGGTGTTGGCCTGGTCCGGGCTCCAGTCCGGGGTGTCGTACTCCTTGCCGATGACGACCTTGCCGTCGAGCACGGAGTGCGCGCCAGCCTTGAACTGCGCCGCGTTCGGGTCGGTGGGCGAGCCGTCGATCATCACGATCTTGCCGCGCTTCGGGTCGCCGCCGAGCTTGAGCGCCGCGAGCAGCGCCTCGCCCTGCAGCTTGCCGACCGCGTAGTTGTCGAACGAGGTGTACGCGTCGATCGGGCCGCCGGCCAAGCGGTCGTAGGCGACCACCTTAACGCCCTGGGCGTGCGCCTTGGCCACCGAGGAGGCGATCGCCTTGGCGTCCACCGGATCAAGGATCAGCACCTTGACGCCGCTGGTGAGCATCGAGTCGACCTGCTGCTGCTGAAGATACGGGTCCTGGCTGGCGTTGTCGTAGAGGACCTGGCACTTCGGACAGGTCTTCGCGATGTCGGCCACGATGTAGGGCCGGTCGAACTTCTCGTACCGCGCCGTCTTCGACTCCGGGAGCAGCAGTCCGATCTTGAAGCCCTGCTGGACCGAGACCGTGCCGGTCGAGGTCGAACCGCCGGACTGCGCGGCCGATCCGCAAGCGGCCAGCGCTGCGGCGGTCGCGACGGCGGCGCCGAGGGCGAGTACCGCGGTGAGTCGTCTTCTCATGATGCCGTTGACCTCCTGACGCATCGCGCCGCACCGGGCCCGCGCGACGGCCGGTCGTACGCGGCGTCCTGGCCGTCCGGGAAGCAGCGCTCTGCGCACCACGCTAGTCAGGGCCTAGATGTACGTGCCGGTGCCCAAGGGCCCGGGATCGCGGACTGATGGTCCCTCAGGTCCGGAGCCCTCTTCCTCCTGCCAGAGTCTTCGGGCCCGAGGACAGTGGTGGGTATCAGTTCCGATAGGAGGCCGACGATGACCACGACCAAGGACTCCGGCGCCGGTACGAGGCGTACCCGTGGCGATGCGATCCGCGCGTTCAACAAGCGCGTGCTGAATCCGGCGATGATGCGTGTGGCCGGACGCAGGCACTGGTATGCGGGGGTGATCCGGCACACCGGGCGGCGCACCGGCGGGCGTTACGCGACTCCCGTGGTCGCCGAGCGGGTGGACGGCGGTTTCGTCATTCCGCTGCCGTACGGCACAGGGGTGGACTGGCTGCGCAACGTCCTTGCCGCGGGCGGCGCCACCCTCGAGGTGCGCGGCGAGTCCTTCGCCGTGACCGAGCCGCGGGTCGTCGGCTCCGACGAGGCGCTGCCGCTGGTGCGTCCGAAGCGTCGGCGAGTCTGGAGTCTGCTGCGCATCGAGCACTACCTACGCGTCTCGATCCGCGTCGGGGCCTGATTCCGGAAGAGGGGGCGGCTCGGCCTGTCTCAGGCTCCTGAGGTGCCGATGGCGGTGCCGATGCTGTAGGTGATGGCCATGGCCAGCGCGCCGCCGATGACGTTGCGGGCGATGGCGGGTCCAGCCGGGGCTTTGCCCAAACGCGCCCCGGCGTATCCGGTGGCGATCAGGCATGCGGCGACGACGATGGCGGTGACCGGGACACGGATGCCGGTGGGCAGCAGGATCGCCAGCAGCGGCAGGAGCGCGCCGGTGGTGAAGGCGAGGAAGCTGGCCGCGGCGGCGTGCCACGGGTTGGTCAGTGCGGTGGGGTCGATGCCGAGTTCGGCGTGCGCGTGGGCGGTGAGCGCGTCGTGGGCAGTGAGTTGTTCGGCGACTTCCGCCGCGAGTGCTTGGTCGAGGCCGCGCTCTTCGTAGAGCGCCGTCAGTTCGGCGAGTTCGGCCTCGGGGTCCTCGGCCAGTTCGCGGCGTTCGAGGTTGAGCAGCGCGCGTTCGCTATCGCGCTGGCTGCTGACCGAGACGTACTCGCCCGCCGCCATCGCGAAGGCGCCCGCGAACAGCCCGGAGACGCCGACGACCAGGATGGTGGACCGCGAGGTGGTCGCCCCGGCGATGCCCACGGCCAGCCCCGCCAGGGAGACGACGCCGTCGTTGGCGCCGAGCACGGCCGCGCGCAGCCAGTTCAGCCGGGTGGCGAAGCCCCGGTTGTGCGCTTCGCGGTGCTGGGGAACGGCGTGCGTGGTCATGCTCCGACCGTAGGGTGCGGGGGACGCACCGGGATGGGCCGAACGTCCCGCCGATCATGGATCGGACGGCGCCGACAGGTGTTTGCCGGTGAGGCGGCGCAGCGGGGCGATGAGCACGATCGCGAGCACGGTGATCGCGGCGCTGGTCAGGTACAGGTGCGGCGGAAGGGCTTGCAGGGCGAGGCCATCGCGTAGTGGCGCGAAAGCGATGATTCCGGCGTAGGCGGCGGCCATGGCGGCGATCAGGGTGATGCGCAGCGGGTTGAGCGGGTGGGCGAGCTGCGCGAGAACCCACAGGCCCACGGCAGTGGTCACCAGGGTCGCGGTGGTGCGCGCGTCTGCGGCGTCGGCTTGTGCGCGGGTGAGGGCGTAGGCGGCGTACGCGGCTCCCGCGGTGATGATTCCGGCGGGTACGGCGAAGCGCAGGACGCGTTCGAGGATGCCGGGGCGGGCGCGCTCGGCGTGCGGGGAGAGGGCGAGGAAGAACCCTGGTACGCCGATGGTGAGGGTGGCGATGACGGTCAGGTGGCGTGGATAGAAGGGGAAGGGCAGTCGGGTCGCGCCGACGGCGACCGCCAGCAGCATCACGTACACGGTCTTGGTCAGGAAGAGTCCTGCGACGCGTTCGATGTTGCTCAGAATGCGCCGTCCTTCCAACACGACCGCCGGGAGGGCGTCGAAAGAGTCGTCGAGCAGCACGAGGCGGGCCACAGCGCGGGCGGCCGAGGCGCCGGCGCCGATCGCGACGCCGATGTCGGCCTGTTTGAGGGCGAGTACGTCGTTGACGCCGTCGCCGGTCATCGCCACGGTATGTCCGAGCTGCTGGAGTGCGGTGACCATCTGCTGCTTCTGCTGCGGGGTGACGCGGCCGAAGACGTGGTGGCGCTCCATCGTCTCGGCGAGGGCGACGGGGTCGGCGGGCAGGGTGCGTGCGTCGCAGGGGTCTTCGGCGCCGAGCAGGCCGAGGCGGCGGGCGATGGCGGCGACGGTGGCTGGGGCGTCGCCGGAGATGAGCTTGACGGTGACGTGCTCGCGGGCGAAGTAGGCGAGGGTGTCGGCGGCGGCCGGGCGTAGGCGTTCCTCGAGCAGGATCAGCGCGGCCGGCCGCGGTTCGTCGGGCGATTCGGCTTCGATGACGGCGTCTGCGTGGGCGAACAGCAGGACGCGGAATCCGGCCGCGGCGCATTCGGACGCCGTGCGTACCGCGGGGTGGTCGGTGTGCAGGATCATCTCGGGGGCGCCGAGGATCCAGGTGCCGTGCCCGGTGAAGGTGGCGCTGCTCCATTTGCGGGCGGCGGAGAACGCGGTCGTGGCGGTCGCGGTCCAGCCGGGGTCGGGATGGTCGCGTGCGATGGCGGCCAGAGTGGCGTTGGGCCGGGGGTCGGCGGCGGCGAACGCGCCGAGCGCCTGCGTGACGGGCAGGTTCGGGGCGAGGATGTCGAGGTCTGCGATGGTCATCGCGGCCTCGGTGAGGGTGCCGGTCTTGTCCAGGCACACCACGTCGACCCGGGCGAGTGCTTCGACGGCGGGCAGTTCCTGCACGAGGACGCGGCGGCGGGCCAGGCGCAGCACCCCGATCGCGAAGGCCATGCTGGTCAGCAGCACGAACCCTTCGGGCACCATGCCGACGACTCCGGCGACGCTGCCGCGCAGCGCCTCCTGCCAGCCCTCGTGGCCGCCGAGGGTGAACTGGGTGGCGGCGAGCAGCGCGGCGGTCGGCACCAGGATCCAGGTCACCAGGCGCAGCACCCGGTTGGTCACCTCGCGCAGTTCGGAGTGGACGAGCGCGAAGCGTCGGGCCTGGGCGGCCAATGACGCGGCGTAGGAGCCCTCGCCGACCCGCGTGGCCAGGTAGCTGCCGTGCCCGGTCGCGGCGAAACTGCCGGAGAGCACCGGGTCGCCGCGCGTCTTGACGACCGGTTCGCTCTCCCCGGTCAGCAGCGCCTCGTTCGCTTCCAGACCCTCGGCCTCGAGCACGGTTCCGTCCACGACGATCTGGTCCCCGGCATCGAGCAGGAGCACGTCGCCGAGCACGACCTCGTCCAGCGGGCACTCGCGCACGTGCCCGTCGCGTCGGACGCGGGCGTGCGGCGCGGTGAGCACTGCCAGGCGCCGCAGCGTACGCCTCGCGCGCAGTTCCTGGATGATGCCGATCCCGCTGTTGGCCACCAGCAGCAGCCCGAACAGCGCGTCCTGGATCGGACCAACGATCAGGATCGCCACCAGAAGCCCGCCGAGCAGCGCGTTGAACCGGGTCAGCAGGTTCTCCCGCAGGATCTCCGCGGTACTCCGGCCGGTCGTGGTGGGCATCGTGTTGCCCTGGCCGGCTCGTAGGCGCCGGGCGGCCTCGCCGGTGGAGAGGCCTTCGAGTGCTTCGGCGGACGCGATGGACTGCATGCTTCCCACGCTGCCGGACGCGGCGCGCTCCCGGCACCGCCCGACGCGCCGCGAACACCGGGACCAACGTCCCGATTCAGCGGTCGTCCGGACCCTGCCGCGTGCGGTTCGGTGCCGCTAAAGCGGAAATAGGCGCGCGTTCGCGCGCCGCGAGTCCAACTCAGGAGGGTGCGACGATGGCCTGGCTGCTGATCGTGATCGCGGGGTTCTTCGAGACGGGGTTCGCGGTGCTGCTCAAGCAGAGCGATACCTTCACGAAGTTGTGGCCGACGGTGGGTTTCGCCGCGTGTGCGCTGATCAGCTTCGGGCTGCTGACCTGGGCGCTGCGCGGGCTGGAGGTCGGACCGGCTTACGCCGCGTGGACCGGGCTGGGCACGGCCGGGACCGCGATCGTGGGTATGGCGATGCTCGACGAGTCGGTCTCCGTGCTCAAGCTCGTCTCGATCGGCGTGATCGTGGCCGGGGTGATCGGGCTGAACCTCTCGGGCGTCACGCCCTGAGCCTCGTCAATGGTGCGCGTGTATCCGGTCGAGGATCTCGCGTGCCTCGGTGTCGGCAGTGGACGGGTGCGGCTCGGTGACCGCGTGCCTGCCCGTGGCCAGCACCCACAATGCCATGGTCGAGGCGAACAGCACCGTGAGCGCGGCCTCGCTGCCCGCGGCCAGTGCGACTATGCCGCCGACCAGCGCGGCCAGGCCGAGTATGCCGGTGAGCGTGGCATAAAGCCGCGTCCCGAGCCCGGGCCTCTGTGCGCGCGTGAATACGTCGCCCGCGCTGCCGAGGGCGGATCCGCCGCCGATCCCGAGGATCAGGACCGTCATGGCGTTGCCGCGCGTGCTGCCGAGCAGCCAGCCTTCGGCCCCGATCACGTGCGTCACGTACACCGCGATGATCGCGACCATGAACGGAACGGTGACCAAGTCTTTCCATGTCAGCCTCATCACCGCACCTCCTCCATCACCCTCACCTTCGCGCCGAGAGCGCCGGAGCGGTAGCGGCGATCGTCCCGAACTCGCTACTGCTGCTGGAGTAGCCCGATGACGTTGTCGTCGAGGTCGCGGAAGAGCGCGAAGGAACCCACGCCGGGGATCGGGGTGGGCTTGACGAGCTCCGTGCCGCCGAGTTTGACGGCGTGTTGCAGGCTGGTGGCGAGGTCCTCCACGCTGACGTACACGGTGACGTACGACGGGATCTGGCCGCGCGTGCGCATCAGTCCGCCGCCGATGCCGCCATCGGCGCCGCCCTCCACGAGCGAGTATTCGGGGTCCGTGGCGCGGATCTCCCAGCCGAACAGGTCGCGGTAGAACGCGGCCGCCGCGTCGCTGTCCTTGACGCCGATCTCGAAATGCACAACCGGATTCGGCATTTCTCCTCCTCCATCGCGGGATACGTACACCTCCAGCCTCCGGTGAGAACGCGGGCGCGATAGGGCCGAACGGCCACGCGAGGTGCCGTTGAGCGCCACTCGTTTGAAACCATTGTCGTTCGGCCCGAAGGTCGCGGGACCCTCGGCCCGAGCGTGATCGACGGCATCGGGACACGCGGGAGTCATGACCGCGCCCGAGCAGACCGCGGCGTCCCCGGCCGCGCCGGGCCGCGAAGCCGGGCTGTCCTCCGCCGACGCGGCACACAGACTCGAGCGCGACGGCCCGAACGCACTCCGGAGCGCTCGCCCTGCAACTCGCCGGCCTCTACCTCGCACCCCTCCGCGACCTGCTCGGCACCCACCCGCTGACAGCACTCGAACTACTCGTCGTCTGCGCCGCCTCAACCCTCGGCTATCCCGCCCTCAAACTCGACC
>DATJIF010000188.1:0-23329 GCA_035493475.1 Actinospica sp. | reverse complement strand
CGAGAACGGCATCCTCGGCACCGGGCCGTACCCCTTCGACGGGGACGAGGACCCGGACATGATCAACGCGGGCAAGGAGACGGTGACGCTGCTGCCCGGCGCCGCGCTGTTCGACTCCGCGGCCTCCTTCGCGATGATCCGCGGCGGCAAGATCGACGTGGCCGTGCTCGGCGCGATGCAGGTCTCCCGGGACGGCGACCTGGCGAACTGGATGATCCCCGGCAAGATGGTCAAGGGGATGGGCGGCGCGATGGACCTCGTCCACGGGGCCAAGCGGGTGATCGTCCTGATGGAGCACACCGCCAAGGACGGCGAGCCCAAGATCGTCGAGTCCTGCACGCTGCCGCTGACCGGCAAGCGCGTCGTACACCGGATCATCACCGACCTCGCCGTGATCGACATCGAACCCGGCGGCCTCGTGCTGCGCGAGCTCGCCCCGGACGTCACCGAGGAGCAGGTGGTCGCGGCCACCGGCGTACCGCTGAAGATCGAGCTGTAGACAGACCGAGGGCCCGCATGCACTGCACGCGGGCCCTCGTCATGCCTGAAACCTACGGCTTGAGCGGCGGCCAGGAGTTGTCGAACAGGTCGTTCTCCTTCAGGAAGCCGTGCAGCGGAGTGGTCTCCGGGTAGTGGCCCCACTGGTGGTCGCCGTACGTGTGGCCCGGGCGCGGCTGGTGCAGCGACTCGCCGAGCAGTTGGCGCTGGACCGGGTTCAGCGAGGCGAACTCGGGACGCGCGCGCACCTCCTCGACCTCGTCGCGGATCGCGATCCAGCGCAGCGTGTAGGCGAAGAACATGCCCTTGCGGGTCACGTCCGAGTAGTTGTTCGTGCGGGTGTGCCAGATGCGCCGGTCGAAGAACACGGCGTCACCCGGGTTGGCGAGCACCTCGACGGCGCCCTCCGGCTCCGGCCACTCGACGTCGCGGCGCGGCGGGCCGTCGATCCAGTTCTTCAGGTGGCTGCCCGGCACGACCTTGAAGTTGCCGCGGCCCTCGACCGAGACGTCGGAGAGCCAGTAGGCGAGCTTGACCGAGATGCGCGGGCGCGGGTCGGTCTCCAGCTCGCGGTTCTGCCGGCCGCCGTCCTGGTGCCACTCGAAGCGGAAGGGCTTCGGCACGGTGATCTTCGGGTGCACGTCGAGGTGAGAGTGGTAGACGTGCACGTTCCAGCCGAGGATCGACCAGACCAGCGGGAAGGTCGTCGGGTGGTCGAGCAGCGGGGCGACCTCGTGGCTGCGGTGCACCGCGGAGAGCGTGTGCATCGCGCCCTCGGCCGAGAGGTTGCCCGCCGCCTTCTCCTCCTCGTAGATACGGTCGATGATCCCGTTGTAGTGCGCCACCTCCGCCGCGCTGAGCGCGTTCGGAATGACGAGGTAGCCGTCGCGGTCGAACTGCTCGCGCTGCTCCTTGGACATCGGGGTCGTCGCGGGATCGCTCGCCGCCGGTATCTCCGTGGACTCCATGGTCACCTGCTTCTCATGCCGACTGCTTTGCGCAGTCACCCTATAGGCCGCTCATGAACGGCGGGTGAGTCGGTGACAGACCTGTGACACCTCGCCGCGGGGGCCGTGCCATCCGTCTGTCAGGCGTCACCGGCCATACTCGCTCAGTGACCCGCCGCGCGCCAATCCGTGCCGACGCCCACGGAGACATCCAGGGGAACCCGCAGTTCGTAGGCTCCGGCCATCTCCGCGCGCACCAGGTGCTCGACCTGCTCCCGCTCGGCCGCGACGAGCTCGATCACGAGTTCGTCGTGCACCTGGAGCAGCAGCCGCGAGCGCAGCCCGGCGGCGCCGAGCGCCGACTCGACCCTGAGCATAGCGAGCTTGATGATGTCCGCGGCACTGCCCTGGATCGGCGCGTTCAGGGCCATCCGCTCGGCCATCTGACGGCGGTGCACGTTCGTCGACGTCAGGTCGGGGAAGTAGCGGCGGCGGCCGAGCAGCGTCTCGGTGTAGCCGGTGCTCGTCGCCTCCTTCACCACCTCGTGCAGGTAGTCGCGGACGCCGCCGAAGCGGGCGAAGTAGTCCTCCATGATCTTCGTCGCCTCGACGTTCGAGATGCCCAGGCCGTTCGCCAGCCCGTACGCCGACTGGCCGTACGCGAGCCCGTAGGACACGGCCTTGACCCGGCGGCGCAGCTCGGCGGTCACCTCCTTGGGCGAGACGCCGAAGACCCGCGCGGCCACCGAGGAGTGCAGGTCCTCGCCGGAGTTGAACGCCTCGATCAGCGCCTCGTCCCCGGACAGGTGCGCCATCACGCGCATCTCGATCTGGCTGTAGTCGGCCGTCAGCAGCGAGTCGTACCCCGGACCGGCGACGAAGGCCTTGCGGATGCGGCGCCCCTCGTCGGTGCGCACCGGGATGTTCTGCAGGTTCGGATCGGTCGAGGAGAGCCGGCCGGTCGCCGCGATCATCTGGTTGAACGAGGAGTGGATCCGGCCGTCCTCGCCGACCGTCTTGATCAGCCCCTCGACCGTGCTGCGCAGCCGGCTCACGTCGCGGTGCCGCAGGATCGCGGCGAGCGCGGCACGCTGCGTGTCGTTGGTCGCCTTCTGCACGAGCGTCTGCAGCGCGTCGGCGTCCGTGGTGAAGCCGGTCTTGGTCTTCTTGATCCCCTTGGTCGGCAGGGCGAGCTGGTTCTCGTCGAACAGCACCTCCTGCAGCTGCTTCGGCGAACCGAGGTTGAACTGCGAGCCGACCGCCGCGTGCGCCTCCTCGATGGCGTGCTTCACGTCGGCGGCGAACATGCCCTCCAGCTCGCCGAGGTAGTCCCGGTCGGCCGCGATGCCCCTGCGCTCCATCCGGGCCAGCAGCTCGACCAGCGGCAGCTCCACCTCGCCGAGCAGCCGGTCCTCGTTCACCTCGGCCAGCTTCGCGGTCAGCACCGCGCCGAGGTCGAGGATCGCGCGGGCCTCGGCCATCAGGGTCTCCGCGCCCGCGCTGCCGTCCGCCTCCTCGGCCAGCGACTCCAGCGAGAGCTGGCCGCTCGGCTCCTCGGCCGCGCCCAGCTCGCGGTGCAGGAACTGCCGGGCCAGGTCGGCCAGCTCGACGCCGCGCTGGCCCGGGTTCACCAGGTAGCCCGCGAGCGCCGTGTCCCCGGCCAGGCCCTCGAGCGCCAGGCCGCGCGCGTCCAGCGCAAGCAGCGGGCCCTTCGCGTCGTGCAGCACCTTGGGCTTGTCCGCGTCGCCCAGCCAGCCGCGCAGCGCGTTCTCGTCCGCGGGGTCCAGCTCGGTCGGGTTCAGCCACGCGGCCGGTCCCGAGGCGGTCGCCAGCGCCAGCGCGGTCACGTCGCCCGTGCCGCGGCCCCAACTGCCCCGCACGGCCACGCCCAGCGCCTCAGAACCCGCCGCGTGCTCCGCGAGCCAGCCGGCGACCTCGCCGGTGCCGAGCATCTTCCCGTCGATCTCCACGCCCGAGTCGGCCACCACGGGCTCCTCGCCCTCGGCCGCGCCGACGGTGAGCCCGAAGACCTCGCCGATCCGCGGCCGCAGCACCCGGAACTGCAGGGTGTCGAAGAGCCGGTCCACGGCCTCCGCGTCCCCGTCCCGGCGCTCCAGGTCCGCCGGGCCGCGGTCCAGCTCGACCGCGCGGTCCAGCTCGGTCAGCTGCCGGTTCAGCCGCACCGCATCCACGTTCGCGCGCAGGCTCTCGCCGACCTTGCCCTTGATCTCGTCCACGCCCGCGAGCAGCGCCTCCAGCGAGCCGTACTCGCGGATCCACTTCGCCGCCGTCTTCTCCCCCACGCCCGGCACGGACGGCAGGTTGTCGGACGGATCGCCGCGCAGCGCCGCGAAATCCTGGTACTGCCGCGGGGTCAGCATGTACTTCTCCTCGACGGCCGCCGGGGTGAACCTGGTCAGGTCGCCGACGCCCTTCTTCGGGTACAGCACCGTCACCTGATCGGTCACCAGTTGCAGCGCGTCCCGGTCGCCGGTCACGATCGCGACGTGGAAGCCGTCCGCAGCGGCCTGGGTGGCGAGGGTCGCGATCAGGTCGTCCGCCTCGGAGCCCTCCTTGCGGAACACCGGCACGTGCAGCGCGTCCATCAGCTCGGCGATCAGGTCGATCTGGCCGCGGAACAACTCCGGCGCCGACGCCCGCTGCGCCTTGTACTCCGGGTACATCGCCGTCCGCTTCAGCGCGGAGCGCGACACGTCGAAGCACACCGCGAGGTGGGTCGGCGCCTCGTCCCGCACCACGTTCGCGAGCATCGAGGTGAATCCGTACACCGCGTTGGTGGACTGCTCGCCGCCCGCCACCGTGAACTTCTCCGGAGGCAGGGCGTAGAACGCCCGGAAGGCCATGGAATGACCGTCGAGCAGCAGCAGTTTCTTTGCGGTGTCGGCCCCGGCGGGCTTCGCGCTAGTCGCCATGCTTGAATCCTAGGCGCAGGCACCGACATCTTCGGGCCCGACAGACGCAACCGCCGAAAGGAGTGGCAGTGGACGAGCCCACCCTGCCCGCCGGATTCGAGAAGCTCTACGAGGCCGTGCACAGCGACCGCGGCCAACTCGCCCGGAAACTGGGCATCGAGTTCGTCGAGTTCGACGCCCAGCGCCTCGTGGCCACGATGCCCGTCGCGGGCAACCTGCAGCCCGCCGGACTGCTGCACGGCGGCGCCTCCGTCGCGCTGGCCGAGACCCTCGGCTCGATCGGCGCGGCGCTACACGCGGGCCCGGAGAAGCTCATCGTCGGCGTGGACATCAACGCCACGCACCACCGGGCCGCGGTCTCCGGCAAGGTGACCGGGATCGCCCGGCCGCTACACCTGGGCCGCTCCACCGCCACGTACGAGGTCGTCGTCACCGACGAGGACGGCCGCCGGGTGTGCACGTCCCGGATCACCTGCATGATCCTCGACCCCAAGCACTGACGCCGGCCGGTCCCTGCGGGTGGCCAGATAGCTGCCGAGCAGCACGAGCGGGAAGCCGACCACGATGCCGACGGTCAGCTTCTCGCCGAGCACCGCGACGCCGCACAGCAGCGCGACGGCCGGATTCACGTACGTGATCACCGTCGCGCGCACCGCCCCCGCCTCCGCGATCAGCTCGAAGAAGCACAGGAACGCGAGGGCGGTGCAGATCACCCCGAGCCCGAGCATCGCGGCGAGCACGTTGAACCGGGGCAGGTGCGCGGGCGCGTCCAGGATCCCGAACGGCAGGTAGACCAGCGCGACGGCGCTGAGCGAGACCGCCGTGATGCCGAGCCCCGGCACGTCGGCCAGCTTGCGGTCGGCGATCATCGGCGCGACCGCGTACCCGACCGAGGTGACCACGACGGCGCCGATCGCCCACACCGGCGTGCCGCCCGAGGTCAGGTTCGCCCCGACCACCACGGCCACGCCGCCGAGCCCGACCGCGAGGCCGCCGAGGCGCACCGGCCGCAGCACCGAGCGGTCCCCGAGGCGCCAGGCGATCAGCGTGCCGATCAGCGGCACCATCGCGATCAGCAGCGCGACGACGCTGCTGCTCAGCCTCTCCTCCGCCGAGTTCAGCAGGTACCAGGTCAGGCCGAGCTCGATCGCGGCGAACGCGAGCACCGGCCGCCAGTGCGCGAGGGCCGGCCGCACCGCGCCCTGGTGTATCGCGACCGGGAGCAGCAGCAGCGCGCCGATCGCCGTGCGCGCGAAGACCAGGAAACCGGGCGAGACGCCCGCGTCCACCACGACCTTGATCATCAGGTACGGAATGCCCCAGATCACGCCCATCGCCGCGAACAGCAGCCACGCCCGCCGAGTCATCCGCGTACCCTTCTCCCTGCCCGAATGTGCGGACTCCGTCACGTCCGCGGTACCAATGTAACGGTCGCCGCCGACAGGCACATAGTACGTTTCGGACGCCGCGTTCTCAGCGCTGCCCGCGCAGCGCGATCCGGGCGCAGACGAAGGCCAGCGGCAGCTCCACGAACACCGCGCTGCCCCACGCCATCGCCGAGTCCAGACCCCGCGCCGAGGTCGAGGTGTCGAACCAGGCGTCCACCACCAGCATCGCCGCGCTGGCCCCCGCGCACGCCCCCACCCGCGCGTCCCCGGCCCGCCGCAGCCAGGCCGTGGCGCCCAGCATGACCGCGAGCAGCACGTCGAACCCCGACCAGGCGATCGACCAGTTGCGCGCCACGGTGTGCGCGGGCAGCGTCAGCGCGAGCACCACGATCCACGGCAGCAGCAGCACGGCGCAGCCCGCGAGCAGCCGCGTCTCCCGCTGCCGCGGGGAACCGTTGAACAGTAGTGATCTCATGCCCACCACGATGCCGTCGCAGAGCCCGAAGCGAATCGCCTGCCGGGTCGATTTCCGCGACTCACCCCGTGGACCGAGTCATCCGCCCGGCCTCCCCCCGAGGGATGAGAATCCCTAGAGCCCGAGCTCCGAACGCAGCCCCCTGAGTCGATACGCCAACTGATGGTTCCCCAACCGGTGCAGGGCCTCACGCAGCGACTCGAAGTCCCGCCGCCGCGCCGTCGCCAACAGCACCGGCTCCAGCGCCACGCCCGCGTCCGTCAACTGCTCCACCAGCCAGACCAGACCGGCCGGATCGGCCCAGCCCGCGTACCAGGACAGCAACGCGTCCGGGCACTCCGCGGGCGCCGCCGACACCAGCAGCGCCGCGAGCCGGCCGCGCTGCGTGGAGCCCAACTCCGCCTGCTCCGACAGGAAGTACGTGGCCTGCTCGTCCTCCGAACAGGCCAGCAGCGCGGGCACCAGCACCCCGGCCACGTCCGCCGACTTCACCGCGGACGCGATGGCCGCCAGATTCCCGAACGGGCGCACCGAGACCAGCCGGATGAGGGCCTTGATGTCCTCCTCGTCGCCCTGCTCCGCCAGCGAGTCCAGCAGCGCCGCACACGCCGCGTCCCCCGCCGCCGCCAGCCCGGCGAGCACCGGCTCCACCTCGCGCTCCCGGCCCGCCCGGCGCAGCGCCAGCAGCACCGCGGCCGCCTCGTCCGGACGGCCCGCCGCCACCGACACCAGCAGCCCCACGGCCGAGTTCGAGTGCCCGCGCTTGCGCAGCAGGGCGCTGTACCGCAGCACCGTGGCCACCGGCTTGTTCCGGGCCGCCGCGGTGAACGCGTAGACCGCCAACTCGGAACGCCGGCCCGCGTTCAGATAGGCCGCCAGCGACTCCAGTTCGCCTTCAGAACTCTGATATTTGGCCAGCACGGCGTCGAGGAAGTAATAGGCCAGATCCGGAACACCGGCCGTCATCAGAGCGCTGGCTGCATACGCCGTCGAAGAGGGATGCGGCCCGCACGTCTCCACCATTTCGTGGAATATCTCCTCGGCCGGGCCCACCGCGCCCGAGGCCATCATCTGCCCGAGCAGCACCGCCGCTCGGTCCACCGGCAGCGTCGTGGCGACCAGGTGAGCCGCACGCCGATACAACTCGTACGACTCGGTGACAAATCCCTCGCTCTCGTATTGCTCGGCCAGAGCGAGCACCTCTTGCCCCGACCAGTAAGTGGTATCCGGCAATGGCGGTACTTGCATCTACTACCCTGCCTTCGTCCCGCGACAGACGATCATCCCCCAGGAAAACAAGGCGACTCGGGCGCGTTTCTATCACGGAAACCACAGGAGTGGAAGAGGGGGCGAACACGCAGAGCGGGGCCTCGGCGACTCTGTGCCGCCAAGGCCCCGCTCCACGGGCTCTTACATCCGCCTACCGACGGTCACGCGTCAGTGCGAGGGAAGCTCCGCCACCGAGGTGGTGTCGATCGCCTCGCGCAGCCGCTCGGGCGTCAGCGAGACGGCCTGCGCCCAGTAGTAGATCACCAGGCTGAACACGGTCACCGTCAGGATGTCCGAGTACCAGGCGTGGATGATCGGCGTCTTGAACAGGAAGCTGTGGCCCGGACCGAAGTCGCTCGCCCAGTCGATCGCGCCCATGCCGAGCAGGTAGACCGGCAGCCAGGACGCGGCCCGCAGGTCGAGGATCAGCGAGGTCGGGTTGAGCTTGAACACCTGCGTGATCACCAGGATCACGTAGCCGAGCAGGATCGCCACGCCCAGGCCCTCGAGCGTCGGCCAGCCCGACCAGAAGATGACCAGGTTCGCCACCACGAAGGCCAGCGGCGAGATGATGCCGCCGCCCTTGAGACGGAACGGCCGCTCCCAGTCCGGCAGCTTCGAGCGGAACACGCCGAAGGCCAGCGGCGCGCCCGCGTACATCAGCACGCTCGCCGAGGTGATGAAGCCGACGAAGTTGTTCCAGTTCGAGTAGTTGATGAAGCAGCAGCAGCCGACGACGAACGAGGTCAGCAGACCCACCCAGGGCAGGCCGTCCTTGTTGAGCCGGCCGGCGCCGCGCGGCCAGTAGCCGTTCTTGTCCATGGCGATCGAGTAGCGCGACGTGGCGGTGGTGTAGATGACACCGGTGCCGAACGGCGAGACGACCGCGTCGATGAACAGGATCTTGGCCAGCCAGCCGAGGCCCACCAGGGTCGTGATACCGGCCCACGGGCCGGAGATCCCCGGGAAGTCCAGGTTCGCCCACAAGTGCGGGATGTTCGCGGCCGGGATCGCGCCGATGAAGAACACCTGCAGCAGGATGTAGACGGCCGCGCCGATCAGGATCGACAGGATCGTCGCCAGCGGGATGTCGCGCTTCGGGTTCGAGGACTCGCCGCCGAGCTGGATCGCCTGCTCGAAGCCGAGCAGCGAGAAGATGATGCCGCTGCCACTGACGGCCGCGAACACGCCCTCGATACCGGTCGGCATGAAGCCGTTGGCCGCCGAGAAGTTCGACGGGTGGAAGTGGGTCACCGCCACGATCAGGATCGTCGCGACCGGAATCGCGATCTTCCACCACATGATGACGTTGTTGACGGTGGCCAGCGTCTTGATCGCGATGAAGTTCATCGCGACGAAGATCGCCATCAGCAGGATCGCCACCAGGTAGCCCCAGCCGTGCAGCGTGCCGCTCGGCGTGGTCCAACTGGACGCGAACGAGTAGTGGCCGGTGTAGCTCAGCGTCGCCTCGACCTCGATCGGCGCCACCGACGCCGCCTGCAGCCAGGCGAACCAGCCGAACGAGGCGCCGGCCGCGCCGCCGAAGGCGTAGTGCGCGAACCGCGCCGAACCGCCGGCGACCGGGAACATGCCGCCGAGCTCGGCGTGCACCAGGGCCAGAATGATGATGGCGACCGAACCGATACCCCAGGCGATGATCGCCGCCGGGCCGGCCGTCACCAATGCCCGCTCGGCTCCCTTGAGCCATCCCGAACCGATGATCGAAGTCTCCGAAGCCCAGAGCAGGCCGATCAGGCCCACGTTCCGCTTCAGATGATTACTGACCCCGGCGGTGGCCGGAGCTGTCTCTGCTGCCATTCGGAAATCCTTCACTCACATCAGGCGACGGATCGGTTTACGGGCCGTCAGGACGGCCGACATGTTCGCTCATGCTAGAGACTCGTTTGCATCGTGAGAAGACTGTCCGTGCTGCGATTTGGTAAACCTCCGTGCTTCCGGGTGCGAAGGCATCGACGCAGGTGGCCCCACAAGTGGATCAGATACTGATCTTGTCGATCCCGTCTGACGGATCGTGAATGAGACCATTCACCAGCCGGAAACGACCGTTTACCGCGCCGCTTCGCCGCGCTCGGTTTCTCGAATTTCGGACACTTCCCCCGCGAATTCCGCATAGCGCGGAAATCCCCCGATGCCGGACTCGTGACGCAATGCAAGCGTATGGATACCCGTCGCCGCCCCCGGGAACGACGAGGGCCGCCCGCCCGCCGAAGCGGACGAACGGCCCGAATGCCCCGCGCCGGCCGGATATCCGGCCGCGTAGTAATTTCGACCTATTGACTGCTGTGACTACTGCTGGCCGCCGGTCGCGGGCGCGGTGCCGTCCACCACGGCCTGCGCCACCTCGCGCATCGTCAACCGCCGGTCCATCGACGTCTTCTGGATCCAGCGGAACGCGGCGGGCTCCGTCATGCCGAGCTGCGCCTGAAGCAGGCCCTTGGCACGGTCCACGATCTTCCGCGTCTCGAAGCGCTGCTGCAGGTCCGCGACCTCGTTCTCCAGCGCGCGCAGCTCGTCGTACCGCGAGGTCGCCATCTCGATCGCGGGCACCAGGTCGGCCTTGGAGAACGGCTTGACCAGGTACGCCATCGCCCCGGCGTCCCGCGCCCGCTCCACCAGCTCGCGCTGCGAGAACGCGGTGAGCATCAGCACCGGCGCGATCTTCGCCTCGCCGATCTGCTCGGCCGCCGAGATCCCGTCCAGCACCGGCATCTTCACGTCCAGGATCACCAGGTCCGGACGCAGCTCCTCGGCGAGCTTCACGGCCTCCGCGCCGTCCCCCGCCTGCCCGACGACCTCGTACCCCTCCTCGGCCAGCATCTCGGCCAAGTCCATGCGGATCAGCGCCTCGTCCTCGGCGATCACCACGCGCTTGCGCGGCTGGTTGCTGTCCTCGGCGGTCATCATCGGCCCCTTTTGCTGCTGACTGTCGTGACTGTCGTAAGCCACCAGCCTAGACGACCCGCAAACCCCCACGCACCGCCGGTCCGCGATGCGGTATGCTCAGCCGCAGGTTTTGAGCTCCGCCACGTGACCTCGGGCAGCGTAATGCCTGGTCATCGCATTGAGCCCCGGTAGCCCAATTGGCAGTAGGCAATGGATTCAAAACCCATACAGTGTGGGTTCGAGTCCCACCCGGGGCACATATCATATGCCTATTCACCTTTACCGGTGAATAGGCATTGTTATTGTTGCGCGGGCTCGATAAGCGCGCCCACGCTGGCCACATGCCCGTTTTCGCACATTCGCTCGACACCCGCACCCGCGCCGTCACCCTGCTCCGCGCCGGCGTCCGCAATGCCGACGCCGCCGAGGAACACTCCCCGGCAGACGCCACGCCCGATGTCCCCGCTGCGAACCCGACGCGGCCCCTTTGGATAAGCGGGCCTACTCCTATTTGCTGGGCCTCTATCTCGGCGACGGCTGCATCGGCGACGGAGCGGCGATGCGCAAGAAAGGCGTCTACTTTCTGGTCATAGCCTGCGCGGACGCGTGGCCCGGCCTGATGGACGAGTGCGAGGCCTCCATCCGCGCCGTGCTGCCGCACAACTGCGTCCAGCGCGTCCCGTAGCCGGGGATGCACGAGGTGAAGGCCTACTCCAAACACTGGCCAGATCGTGAACGCCCACCCGGACGAGTTCGTCAGAGGCCTCATCCATTCCGACGGCTGCCGCGTACTCAACAGCGCCGTGCGCAAGCGCGACGGAATCACCACCCGCTACTACTACTCGCGCTACCACTTCACGAACGAGAGCCCGCATATCAGGGACCTGTTCACGGACACGCTCGACCGACTCGGCATCGAGTGGCGCTACAGCCGCCGCAACTGCGTCTCGATAGCCCGCCGCGAGTCCGTCCGCAAGCTCGACGCCTTCGTGGGGCCGAAGTACTGACCCACCACAGGCCGCCAGCGCAACACGACCACGCCCGGTGCCACGCGTAGGGCGGGTGGGTGGGGCGCGGAAAGCTCGCCCTCGCTCGGGAGCTGGACACCGCAGAACGGGGCGCCGACCATCAGCACACGTATGCGGAGACGACGACGGCGGGTGGGGCCCTGAGGCCCTCACCCGCCGTGCGTCGCGGTCGCGGTCGTTCGTTTGTTGTGCTTGTTACTCGGACTCGACGGCCTTGCGGTAGGCCGGGGCGGCTCCGGCCACGGCGTCGCCTACGCGGTGGACGCGGACGGCGTTGGTGGAGCCGGGGATTCCGGGCGGGGAGCCGGCGGTGATGATGATGAGCTCGCCGGGCTTGCAGCGGCCGAGTTCGAGCAGGGCGTGGTCGACCTGGACGACCATCGCGTCGGTGCTGTCGACCTCCTCGCCGATGAAGGTCTCGACGCCCCAGGTCAGGGCCAGCTGCGAGCGCACGATCGGCTCGGGGGTGAAGGCCAGGACCGGGATGGGGCTGCGGTAGCGGGCGAGGCGGCGGGCGGTGTCGCCGCTCTTGGTGAAGGCGACGAGGAAGCTGGCGCTCAGGTAGTCGCCGAGCTCGGCCGCGGCCCTCGCGACGGCGCCGCTCTTGGTGCGGGGCTTGGAGATCGCCTGGGGCAGGCCCTTGGCGAGCACCTCGTTCTCCACCGCGCAGATGATCTTCACCATGGTCTGCACGGTCTCGACCGGGAAGTCGCCCACGCTGGTCTCGGCGGAGAGCATGACCGCGTCGGCGCCGTCGAAGATGGCGTTGGCGACGTCGCTGGCCTCGGCCCGGGTCGGGCGGCTGGCGCTGATCATCGAGTCGAGCATCTGGGTGGCGACGATGACCGGCTTGGCGTTCCGGCGGCACATCGTGACGAGCTTCTTCTGCACCAGCGGGACCTGCTCGAGCGGCATCTCCACGCCGAGGTCGCCGCGGGCGACCATGATGCCGTCGAAGGCGTCCACGATCTCGTCGAGGTTGTCCACCGCCTGCGGCTTCTCGACCTTGGCGATGACCGGCAGGCGCACGCCGATCTCGTCCATCACCGCGTGCACGTCGTCGATGTCCTTGGCGCTGCGCACGAAGGACAGCGCGATCATGTCGGCGCGCAGGCCGACCTCGTTCTCGCCGAGCGCCCAGCGCAGGTCGGCGATGTCCTTCTCGCTCAGGGCGGGGACGGAGACCGCGACGCCGGGGAGGTTGATCCCCTTGTTGTTCGAGAGCTTGCCGCCCTCGACGGTGCGGCACCTGACCCGCGGGCCGTCGACCTCGACGACCTCCATGGCGACCCGGCCGTCGTCGATCAGGATCCGGTCGCCGGGCTTGCAGTCGCCCGCGAGGCCCTTGTAGGTGGTGGAGCAGATCTTCTGGTCGCCGGGGACGTCCTCGGTGGTGATGGTGAACTCGTCGCCCCGCTCGACGACGACGGGCCCCTCCGCGAACCGGCCGAGCCGGATCTTCGGGCCCTGCAGGTCGACGAGCACGCCGACCGCGCGCCCCGCCTCGTCGGCCGCCTTGCGGACGTTGGAATACCGCTCCTCGTGCTCGGCGTACGAGCCGTGCGAGAGGTTGAGCCTGGCGATGTCGAGGCCCGCGGCCACGAGGGCGGACAACTGTTCGTGTGAGCCGGCCGAGGGGCCGAGTGTACAGACGATCTTCGCGCGACGCATATGAGCGACCCTATCCCTTACCCATAAGTAACTATGCCCATTCCAGGGAGTCGAAGCGCCGGACGGGTGCGCGCACCACCCAGACCGGTACCCCTCATCCTAACCACACCAGTCAGGGGCGACTTCACCGGAAGTCGCCCCTGACGCGGCGGTGTACAGCGCTCGAATTGAGGGTGTATCAGACGAGCAGTTGCCGCGCGGTGGGCTCGATGGGGGCGGCGAGGTTGGAGTTGCCCCCGAGGAAGCGGTCGACGGCGGCCGCGGCGGAGCGGCCCTCGGCGATCGCCCAGACGATGAGCGACTGGCCGCGGCCCGCGTCGCCGGCGACGAACACGTTCGGCACGTTGGTGCGGAACTCGGGGTCGCGGCGGATGTTGCCGCGCTCGTCGAGCTCCAGGCCGAGCTGGCCGACGAGGCCGTTGTCCTGCTCGGGGCCGGTGAAGCCCATGGCGAGCAGCACGAGCTCGGCCGGGATCTCCCGCTCGGTGCCGGGGACGGGCTCGAAGCGGCCGTTCTCGAACCTGACCTCGGTCAGGCGCAGGGCCCTGACGTTGCCGTCCTCGTCGGCGAGGAACTCGGTGGTGCTGGACGCGTAGACCCGCTCGCCGTTCTCCTCGTGCGCCGAGGTGACCCGGTACGTCATCGGGTACGTCGGCCACGGCTGGCTCGCGGGGCGCTCCTCCGGCGGCTGCGGCATGATCTCCAGCTGGGTGACCGAGGCCGCGCCCTGCCGGGTGGCGGTGCCGAGGCAGTCCGCGCCGGTGTCGCCGCCGCCGATGACCACGACGTGCTTGCCCTTGGCGTGGATCGGCGGGGTGACGAAGTCGCCCTCGGAGGACTTGTTCGACAGCGGCAGGTACTCCATGGCCTGGTAGATGCCGGTGTACTCGCGGCCGGGCGCGGGCAGGTCGCGGGCCTTGGTGGCGCCGACCGCGAGGACCACGGCGTCGTAGCGGTCGCGGATCTGCGAGGCGAGGATGTCCTGGCCGACGGCGACGCCGGTGCGGAACTTGGTGCCCTCGGCGCGCATCTGCTCGATCCGCCGGTTCAGGTGCCGCTTCTCCATCTTGAACTCGGGGATGCCGTAGCGCAGCAGGCCGCCGACGCGGTCGGCGCGCTCGTACACGGCCACCGTGTGCCCGGCCCGGGTCAGCTGCTGGGCGGCGGCCAGGCCCGCGGGCCCGGAGCCGATGACGGCGACGGTCTTGCCGCTGTGCCGCTCGATCTCGGCGGGCTTGACCAGGCCGGCGTCCCAGGCCTTGTCGATGATGGAGACCTCGACGTTCTTGATGGTCACCGCGGGCTGGTTGATCCCGAGCACGCAGGCGGTCTCGCACGGCGCCGGGCAGAGCCGTCCGGTGAACTCGGGGAAGTTGTTGGTGGCGTGCAGCCGCTCGATGGCCTCGGCCCAGTCCTCGCGCCAGACCAGGTCGTTCCACTCCGGGATGAGGTTGCCGAGCGGGCAGCCGTTGTGGCAGAAGGGGATGCCGCAGTCCATGCAGCGTCCGGCCTGCTTCGCGATGAACGGCAGCAGCACGCGCTGCGGGTAGACCTCTTTCCAGTCCTTGACGCGCTCGTCGACCGGGCGCCGTTCGGGGTGCTGGACGGGGGTCGTGATGAAACCGCGCGGGTCAGCCATGAGCGGCCTCCATGATCTTGTCCAGGGTCTCCTGCTCGGACAGGCCCGCGCGCTCCGCGGCGGCCCGGGTGCCGAGAACCTGCTTGTAGTCGGTCGGCATGATCTTGGCGAAGCGGGCGATGGAGCCCGCCCAGTCGGCCAGCAGGACGGCGGCGGCCTGGGAGCCGGTCTCCTCGAAGTGCCGCTTGACGGCGTTGTGGAGGAAGGTCCGGTCGTCGGCGTCGAGGGCCTCGACGGCGACGAGTTCGGGGTTGACGCGGGCGACCTTGAGGTCGAGGACGTACGCGATGCCGCCGGACATGCCCGCGGCGATGTTGCGGCCGTGCTCGCCGAGGATGACGACGCGGCCGCCGGTCATGTACTCCAGCGCGTGGTCGCCGACGCCCTCGACGACGAGCGTGGCGCCGGAGTTGCGGACGGCGAAGCGCTCGCCGACGGTGCCGGAGATGTAGATCTCGCCGCTGGTGGCGCCGTAGCCGATGACGTTGCCCGCGATGATGTTCTTCGCGGCGTCGAAGGCGGCCTCGCGCGGCGGGCGCACCACGACGCGGCCGCCGGACAGGCCCTTGCCGACGTAGTCGTTGGCGTCGCCCTCGAGCCGCAGCGTGATGCCGCGCGGCAGGAACGCGCCGAGGGACTGGCCCGCGGAGCCGGTGAGCGTGATGTCGATGGTGTCGTCGGCCAGACCCGCGCCGCCGTACTTCTTGGTCACCTCGTGGCCGAGCATCGTGCCGACGGTGCGGTTCACGTTGCGCACAGGCAGCTTGACCCGGACCGGCGTCCCGTCCGCGAGGGCCTCGGCGGCGAGCTCGATCAGCTCGTTGTCGAGGGCCTTGGCGAGGCCGTGGTCCTGGACCGTGGTCCGGTGCCGCGGCGCGCCGGCGGGCAGTTCGGGCAGGTGGAAGACGGGGCTGAGGTCGAGGCCCGCGGCCTTCCAGTGCTCGACGGCCTTGGCGGTGTCGAGGTGCTCGACCCGGCCGACGGCCTCCTGGATGCTGCGGAAGCCGAGCTCGGCGAGGATCTCGCGCACCTCCTCGGCGATGAACTCGAAGAAGTTGACCACGAACTCGGGCTTGCCGCTGAACCGGGCGCGCAGTTCGGGGTTCTGGGTGGCGACGCCGACCGGGCAGGTGTCGAGGTGGCACACGCGCATCATCACGCAGCCGGAGACGACCAGCGGGGCGGTGGCGAAGCCGAACTCCTCGGCGCCGAGCAGCGCGGCGATGACCACGTCGCGGCCGGTCTTGAGCTGGCCGTCGGTCTGCACCACGATGCGGTCGCGCAGGCCGTTGAGCAGCAGCGTCTGCTGGGTCTCGGCGAGGCCGAGCTCCCAGGGGCCGCCCGCGTGCTTGAGCGAGGTGAGCGGCGCGGCGCCGGTGCCGCCGTCGTGGCCGGAGATGAGCACCACGTCGGCGTGCGCCTTGGAGACGCCCGCGGCGACGGTGCCGACGCCGACCTCGGAGACCAGCTTCACGTGCACCCGGGCGGCCGGGTTGGCGTTCTTCAGGTCGTGGATCAGCTGGGCGAGGTCCTCGATGGAGTAGATGTCGTGGTGCGGCGGCGGCGAGATGAGGCCGACGCCGGGGGTGGAGTGCCGGGTCTTGGCGACCCAGGGGTAGATCTTGCCGCCGGGCAGCTGGCCGCCTTCGCCGGGCTTGGCGCCCTGGGCCATCTTGATCTGCAGGTCGTCGGCGTTGGTCAGGTACTCCGAGGTGACGCCGAAGCGGCCGGAGGCGATCTGCTTGATCGCGGAGCGGCGCTGGGGGTCGTGCAGGCGCTCCGGGTCCTCGCCGCCCTCGCCGGTGTTGGACTTGGCACCGATGGAGTTCATCGCGATGGCGAGGGTCTGGTGCGCCTCCATCGAGATGGAGCCGTAGGACATGGCGCCGGTGGAGAAGCGCTTGACGATCTCGCTGACCGGCTCGACCTCGTCGATCGGGATCGGGGCGCGGTCGCCGCCGTCGAAGGCGAACAGGCCGCGCAGCGTCATGAGCCGCTGGGACTGCTCGTTCACCCGCGAGGTGTACTGCTTGAAGATGTCGTAGCGCCGGTTGCGGGTGGAGTGCTGGAGCCGGAAGACGGTCTCCGGGTCGAACAGGTGCGGCTCGCCCTCGCGGCGCCACTGGTACTCGCCGCCGATCTCCAGGTCGCGGTGCGAGGCGCGGTTGACGCCGCGCGGGTAGGCGCGGGCGTGCCGGGCGGCCACCTCGACGGCGATCTCGTCGAGGCCGATGCCGCCGAGCTTGGAGGCGACGCCGGTGAAGTACGTTTCGACGAGGTCCGTGCTCAGGCCGACGGCCTCGAAGACCTGGGCGCCGCGGTAGGAGGCGACGGTGGAGATGCCCATCTTGGACATCACCTTGAGCACGCCCTTGCCGAGCGCCTTGATCAGGTTCCTGATGGCCTTCTCGGCGGGCACGGACACGAAGGTGCCGGAGTTGGCCAGGTCCTCGACGGTCTCCATGGCCAGGTACGGGTTGACCGCGGCGGCGCCGAAGCCGATCAGCAGCGCCACGTGGTGCACCTCGCGCACGTCGCCCGCCTCGACCAGCAGCGACACGTGCGTGCGGGTCTTCTCGCGGATCATGTGGTGGTGCACCGAGGAGGTGAGCAGCAGCGACGGGATCGGCGCCTGCTCGGCGTCGGAGTGCCGGTCGGAGAGCACGATGATGCGCGCGCCGTCGGCTATCGCGGCGGAGACCTCGGCGTTGATCTCGGCGAGCCGCTCGCGCAGCGCCGTGCCGCCGCCCGCGGCCCGGTACAGGCCGGAGATGGTGACGGCCTTCAGGCCCGGCAGGTCGCCGTCCGCGTTGATGTGGATGAGCTTGGCCAGCTCGTCGTTGTCGATGACCGGGAACGGCAGCTCGATCTGCCGGCAGGCGGCCGGGGTGGTGTCGAGCAGGTTGTCCTCGGGGCCGATGGTGGTGCCGAGGGAGGTGACCAGCTCCTCCCGGATGGCGTCCAGCGGCGGGTTGGTGACCTGCGCGAACAGCTGGGTGAAGTAGTCGAACAGCATCCGCGGGCGCTGCGAGAGCACGGCGAGCGGGGTGTCCGAGCCCATGGAGCCGATCGGCTCGGCGCCGTTCTTGGCCATCGGGGCGAGCAGGACGCGCAACTCCTCCTCGGTGTACCCGAAGGTCTGCTGGCGGCGGACGACGGAGGCGTGCGTGTGCACGATGTGCTCGCGCTCGGGCAGGTCGCCGATCTTGATCAGGCCGGCGTGCAGCCAGTCCTGGTACGGGTGCTCGGCGGCGAGCTGGGACTTGATCTCGTCGTCCTCGACGATGCGGTGCTGGGCGGTGTCGACCAGGAACATCCGGCCGGGCTGCAGGCGGCCCTTGCGCACGACCTTGGCCTGGTCGATGTCCAGCACGCCGACCTCGGAGGCGAGCACGACGAGGCCGTCGTTGGTGACCCAGTAGCGGGAGGGGCGCAGGCCGTTGCGGTCCAGGACGGCGCCGATCAGGGTGCCGTCGGTGAACGTGATGGAGGCCGGGCCGTCCCAGGGCTCGGTCTTGCACGCGTTGTACTGGTAGAAGGCGCGCTTGGTGGGGTCCATCTCGGTGTGGTTCTCCCACGCCTCCGGGACCATCATCAGCACGGCGTGCGGCAGCGGGCGCCCGGCCAGGTGCAGCAGCTCGAGCACCTCGTCGAAGCTCGCGGAGTCGGAGCCGGACGGGGTGACGATCGGGAAGACCCGCTCCAGCGGACCCTGGATCGCCTCGGTAGCGAGTTGGGATTCGCGGGCGCGCATCCAGTTCTTGTTTCCCTGCACGGTGTTGATCTCGCCGTTGTGCGCGATGAAGCGGTACGGGTGGGCGAGCGGCCAGGCGGGGAAGGTGTTGGTGGAGAAGCGCGAGTGGACCAGGCCGATGGCGCTGGTGAACGCGGGGTCGGACAGGTCGGGGAAGAAGGGCTCCAGCTGTCCGGTGGTGAGCATCCCCTTGTAGACGACGGTGCGCGCCGACAGCGAGGGGAAGTACGTCTCGGTCTCGTGCTCGACCCGCTTGCGCAGCACGAATGCCAAGCGGTCGAGCTCAAGGCCCTGCTGTCCGGCGGCGCCCGCGACGAAGAGCTGGCGGAAGCGCGGCATGGCGGCGCGGGCGGTGGCGCCGAGCAGGTCCGGGGTGACCGGGACGTCGCGCCAGCCGAGGACGGCGAGGCCCTCCTCGGCGGCGATCCGGGCGACGGCGGCGCGGGTGGCGGCCTCGTCCTCGTCGGTGTCCGGGATGAAGGCGAGCCCGACCGCGTAGGCGCCGCGCGCGGGCAGTTCGAACGCGGTCGCGGCGCGCAGGAAGGCGTCCGGGACCTGCACCAGGATGCCCGCGCCGTCGCCGGAGTCGGGCTCGGCGCCGGAGGCGCCGCGGTGCTCGAGGTTGCGCAGGGCGGTGAGCGCCTGGTCCACGATCTGGTGGCTGGGCTCGCCGGTGAGGGTGGCTACGAAGGCGACCCCGCAAGCGTCCTTCTCGGCGCGCGGATCATAGAGACCCTGCGCCTGAGGCAGAGCGCCGAAGAGTGCGCCGGCTTGGGGGGACGATGAAGCCATCGGGTCCTCCGTGTCGTCTGTGTGGGCCGCAACTGAATGTGCGCGCACGAGGGACGACTCTGGCCCTGCCGCGGTGAAACCCGAGGTTACACGATGGGTCAAGATTCCGTCATGAGGGCGTACGGTGTCTCACTATATGGACGGCACTTCTCTGACCTGCGGTTGGCGCGCGCTACACCCTGTTTTCCCCGCGTTGCGCGACTTTCACTCGTCCAGCCTATGACTCATGTCACAACGATGTGAACACGAAGAGGCCGTCTCCAGTCATGGAGACGGCCTCTTCGACGCGGCACGGCTTGGACCTGCGGTTACTCGCGTTTCTCGGCGCTCGGCGCGGCCGCGGACTCGATTTCCGACTCGGCAGGCGTCTCAGTATCCGGATGATCTTCGGTAGAGATTTCGGACTCCTCGGGTTCGCCGGGCTCCTCGGAGTCCGTGGCCAGCGCGGGATCCGGTCCGTACGGCTTGAAATGCGGCCAGTACAGCTGCTCGCCGGTCTCCTTGCCGGGGAAGCGGCGCCGCGAGATCAGGAAGAACGCCAGCGCGCCGGCGAAGCAGACGATGGACACCCAGTCGTTCACCCGCAGGCCGAAGAAGTGGTGCGCGTAGTCGCTGCGCAGGTGCTCGATCCAGCCGCGGCCGGCCGTGTATCCCATGACGTACAGCGCGAACAGCCGGCCGTGCCCGATCGTCCACCGGCGGTCGGCCCACAGCAGCAGCACGCAGACCAGCGCGTCCCAGACCACCTCGTACAGGAAGGTGGGCTGGAAGTGCCCGAGCACGGTGGTCGTCCCGGGCACACCGGAGCAGGGCACCGCCACCCGGGTCCCGGACGTGGCCATGCAGTGGATGGTCAGGCCCCAGGGCTTCGAGGTCGGGTCGCCGTACAGCTCGTTGTTGAACCAGTTGCCCCAGCGGCCCATGGCCTGCGCGAGCACGATGCCCGGGGCCACGGCGTCGGCGTACGGCGGCAGCTTCACGCCGCGGCGGCGCGCGCCGATCCAGGCGCCGAGGCCGCCGAGCGCGATCGCGCCCCAGATGCCGAGGCCGCCGTCCCACACGTAGAACACCCGGACCCAGTCCTGGCCGCGCGGGAAGTACAGCTCGGGGTCGGTGACCACGTGGTAGAGCCGGCCGCCGACCAGGCCGAAGGGCACCGCCCAGATGGCGATGTCGGTGATGATGTGCGGCTCGCCGCCCTTGGCGCGCCAGCGCCGCTCGCCGAGGATCACCGCGATGGCGATGCCCGCGATGATGCACAGGGCGTAGAAGCGGATGGGGAACGGGCCGAGCGTTATCTCGGCCGTCGTCGGGCTCGGCAGGTACGCGAGCGGCTGGGTCGTCATGACTTGCTCGCACTCGGGCTGGAAGTGGCGGACGCGGAGGCGGTCGCGGAACTGCTCGCGCCGGCCGACGCGGACGCGGATGCGCTCGCCGAAGCGGTCGCGGAGGACGACGTGGTCGTCGAGGTCTTGGCCGCCGGCGTGCTGTTCGAGGAGAACGGGTGCGCGAGCACCAGCGAGACCACGGCCGCGACCACCACGACGCCGAGGATCGGACCGTAGATCGCCAGGCGTCTGTTGCGCTTCGCCCGGTACTCCTCCTCGGCCTTCGCGATGGCGGCCCGCTCCTTGGCGAGCTCCTTGCCGATTCGATTCCGTCTGCTCATCGCGTGGTCATCCGCTCCAGTCATCGCCCGAGTCCGCCGCAGAATCCTAATCATGCGGCGGGCCGCCGGACAACGGAGGGGCCGGTGTTCTCAGGTGTTCTCAGCCTGCCGCGGCGATGGCCTTGTCGAGTGCCGCCTTGAACGCGGCCTGCTGTACGGACGCGCTCTGCGAGGTCAGGTTGTAGCGGGTGCCGTCGATCAGGTAGTCGGGGGTGGAGACGGTGCCGTTCTCGGCGGAGCTGAGCGCGGTGTAGTTCTTCACGACCCAGGGTTGGTATCTGCCGGAATTCACACAGGACTCGAAGGTCGAGCCGTCCAGACCGGAGACCTGTTTCGCATAACCGATGAGTGTCGAGTTCGAGGAGAACGCGTCGTCCGTCTCGTCCGGCTGATTCGTGAAGAGCACGTCGTGGTACGCCTTGAACTTCGCGTTGCCCGCGTTCTGCGCGCAGGCGGCCGCGTTGCCCGCCTGGATCGAGCCGGTGCCGCCCGCGTTCCGGTCGATCAGGTTCACGATGTGGTACCTGACCCGGATCTTCCCGGCCTCGGCGTCGGCGGTGTAGATCGAGTTGAACATCGACTCCGCCTCCTTGCAGTACGGGCAGCGGAAGTCCTCGTAGATCGTCAGCGTGACCTTGGCGTTCTGGTCGCTGCCGAAGGGGATCGCGAGGCCGCTGTCCACGGTGCCGCTCGGGTAGACCAGCGGACCGTTGGCGGCGGAGGAGTTGTTCTTGTTCACGTTGTGCTGCACGGCGATGCCGATGCCCACGGCGGCGGCGATCACGACGAGGACCAGGCCGCCGATCAGGTACTGCCGCTTGCGACGGGCCTTGGCCTGCTCCACGGCGTACGCGGCGGCGGCCCGCTCCCGCGCCTTTGACTGCCTGTTCGACTCCGGTGCCATGGCGAACATCGTGCCGCAAGCATTACTCCAAGTGAGTCAAGACACGCGGAGAGTGACAGCGTGTCAGATCGCGAGCGCCTCGTCCGCGGAGAACTTGGAGCGCGGTTTCCAGAGCAGCCAGAGCGCCGGGAGCAGGAAGACGATGTCGCGCAGCACGTCCAGGGTGTAGCGGGTCTGCCCCTCGGCGACCTGGCCCCCGATGCCGCCGCAGCCGCAGTTGATCGAGATGCCGCGCGCGCCGAGCGAGATGATGCCGGCGATGTAGACGACCAGCAGGATCGCGGAGAGCAGCGCCACGAGCCGCGTGCCGAGTCCGATGATCAGCAGCAGCCCGAAGGCGAGTTCCACGTAGGGCTGCGCGTAGGCGAAGGGGGTGACCAGGCCGCTCGGCAGGATCCGGAAGTCGCGCACGTCGGCGACGTTCTGCGAGGGCTGCGCCAGCTTCGGCACGCTGTAGACGAGCCACATCGCGCCGAGCAGCAGCCGCGCGGCCAGCGAGATCCAGTCGCTGCGGGCATCCAGGAGGGAAAACTTACTCGACAGGGTCACTCACTCCCGGATGCCCGCAGACGACTACAACGAGCCGTCAGTATGTCACGGACGGCTACGGACGCCCGCCGCGAGCTCGCGCGCCAGTTCGCGGACGGCGTCCAGGCCGCTCGCCTCGTCCGGCGCCTCGATGAGCCTGCGCACGAAGGCCGATCCGACGATCACACCGTCGGCGAACCGCGCGACCTCGGCCGCCTGCACGCCGTTGGAGACACCGAGGCCGACGCAGACCGGCAGCTCCGTGGCCTTGCGGGTGCGCTCGACCAGGCCAGCGGCGTTGCCGGAGACGGCGTCCCGGGTGCCGGTCACGCCCATCAGCGAGGCCGCGTAGACGAAGCCGCGGCACACGCCCGTGGTCAGCGCGATCCGCTCCGGCGTGGAGGTCTGCGCGACCAGGAACACCCGGTCGAGTGAGTGCGCGTCGGCCGCCGCGATCCAGTCGTCGGCCTCCTCGGGGATCAGGTCGGGCAGGATCGTGCCCGCTCCCCCGGCCTCGGCCAGCTGCTTGCCGAAGCGGTCGGCGCCGAAGCGCTCGATCGGGTTCCAGTAGGACATGACCAGCGTCGGCGCGCCGGTCGCGGCCACCCCCTCGACGACCCGCAGCACGTCCAGCGTGTTGACGCCCGCCTCCAGCGCGACCTGCACGGCCTGCTGGATGACCGGGCCGTCCATCTGCGGGTCCGAATACGGCAGCCCGATCTCGATGATGTCCACGCCGCCCTCGATCATCGCCCGGCAGGCGGCGATCGAGCCCTCGACGGTCGGGTAGCCGGCGGGCAGATAGCCGATCAGCGCGGCCCGGTTCTCGGCCTTCGCCGCGGCCAGCACGTCAGAGAGCTTGCTCACGGCTCAGACCTCCATTCCGAAGTAGGACGCGGCGGTGTGCATGTCCTTGTCGCCGCGGCCGGA
>DATJIF010000187.1:0-33830 GCA_035493475.1 Actinospica sp. | reverse complement strand
TAGCGCAGCTCGCGGTCGAACCTGGCCATCGGGTCCGGGCTGGTGTCGATCAGCGTCCTGAGTTCCTCGCCGATCCGGTTCAGCTCCGCGGTACGAGCGAGCAGCTCACGCTCGGCGATCTTGCGCGCGGTGATGTCGCGGCTTATCCCGAAGGTGCCGATGATCCGGCCCTCGAAGTCGCGCAGCGGCTGCTTGCTCGCGCTCAGCGTCTCCTCGTCGGAGGTGTGCGGCCGCAGGTGCGGCTCCTCCATGTCGTTGACCGCGCGGCCGGTGCGCATGATGGTCCGCTCGATCTCGAACGCCGCCTTGACGTGCTCGGCGGTGAAGTAGTCCCGCACCGACTTGCCGACCATGTCCGCCGGGTCCCCGGCCCCGGTGAACTCGGCGGCGCTGCGGCTGACCTTCAGGAAGCGCGAGTCGCGGTCCTTGAAGTAGATCATGTCGGCGCAGGCGGACAGCAGGTTGTGCAGGCAGATCCGATCGAGTTCGGCCTCGTCGATCGGCTGGTCGCGGCCGTCCGGCGACGCCTCGCCGCTCTCCTCTTCGGACCCTGGTCCGCCCGTGTTCGTGCTTCCCATCGACGTGGTCTACTCCACTGATCGGCTTCGGAATGCAGGGTTCATGCTATCCGGGCGGGTCTTACCAGGGCTACGTGCCCGTCCGGCCGAATCAGGACAGACTCGGGCCGCCCCCACCCGGCCCGCAGCGCCCACTCCGGCCCGAGCACGGCCGCCGCCGCGATGTCCGCCGAGGCGCCGGGGTCACGCACGCTGAGCTGCGTGAACCTTCCCGCGCCGAGCCTGCGCAACAGGTCGTGGAGGTGCGTCCCGCCCGGCGAACCGGCGACGTCCAGCAGCAGATCCGGCACCCGCGCGCCGAGCCGCGGGTCCGTGCCTCCGGCCTGCGGGTCCGTGCCACCGGCCTCCGGATAGCGCACGTCCAGGCCGGAGAGCCGCAGCGCGTACTGCAGATTCACCTCCGGATGCTCGGACAGCAGCGCCTCGAACCGGGACCGCAGCGCCGCCCCGTCCGCCCCGGTGGCCGCGACCAGCGCCATCTGCGCCCGCACGTCCTCCAGCACCCGCTCGCCGACCGGCCTGCGCTCGGCCTCGTAACCGTCGAGCAGCTCGTCCGGCACGTCCTCGCCGTCGTGCTCGGTCCGCACCGCCGCGGCCAGCCGCCAAGCGAGGTTATGCGCGTCCTGGATCCCCAGGTTCATGCCCTGCCCGCCCATCGGGAAGTGCACGTGCGCCGCGTCCCCGGCGAGCAGGACCCTGCGATCACGGTAGCGGTGCGCCTGCTTCGCCGAGTTGCCGAGAGTGGAAACCCGCTCGGGTTCGCGCATCCCGTAGTCCGTGCCGGTGATCCGGATCAGCGACTCGCGCACCATCTCCGCGGTCCACGGGATCCCGACCTGGCCCATCGCCGCGTGATCGATCGTCGAGACTACGAAGCGGCCGTCCGGCAGCGGGATAGCGAAGAAAAGGCCCTGCCCACGCGCCTGCATGTACTGCTCGGGCGGCGGCGGATCGGCCAACTCCACCAGCGCCGAGGGGCTGGAGAGCGAGTCCGGATTGCCGCTGAAGTCGATATGAGCGGCCTTACGTATCGCGCTGTGCGCCCCGTCGCAGCCCACGACGTACCGCGCCGTCACGGTCCGCTCGCCGCCATCGCCCTGTACTTGGACCGCCACCCGGTCAGCGAACTGCGTCAGCCCGACCGCGCGCACCCCACGCCGCACCGAGCCGCCGTGCGCCACCAGATGCTCCTCAAGCAGCTCCTCGGTGCGCGCCTGCGGCTGGATGAGCACGAACGGGAACGTCGTGGGCAGCACGGAGAAGTCCAGCCGCCGTGACCCCATCGCGAAATGCCAGGTCGGCGACCGTCGTCCGGCGTCCACGAGATGCCGGGCCACGCCGCGCGAGTCCAGGATCTCCAGCGTGCGCGGATGGACGATGAACCCGCGCGACCACGCCGCCCGGCTCTCCCGCGCCTCGATCACCGTGACGTCCACACTCGACGCGCGCAGCTCCGCGGCCAGCCAGCAGCCGACCGGCCCGGCTCCGACCACCAGCACCTCGGTGTCGAGATCCGGCGTATACAAGGCCATCCGCTCCTTCAGTGACCGGGCTGAGAATACGGATGATGATAGCCAGAAGACCTTACGCCGGCGTGACCTCACTGGCTTCGCTCGCTCCGCGTCGCCCGACGGCGGCGAGCAGTGAATAGCGCGTCACGTCGCCGCCGAGCGGATCGGGCGGCGACTGCGGCTCCGGACGCCAGTGGATGATGTCGACCAGCCCCGGCTCCAGCAGTTCGTAACCCGCCATCATCGCGCCGATCGTGCCCCGATCACGCAGCCGCATCGCGTGGCTCGCATTCGTGTACACGTCCTCGACCCGCCGCACCGCCTCGGGCCGATAGTCGCTCGTCCCATGGCTGAGCGCCAGGTAGGACCCCTCAGCGGTCGCATCCCGATAAGCCGCGACGATCCCGACCGGATCATCCTCGTCCGGCACGAACGGCAGCGACGCGAACATCAGCAGCGCCACCGGCTGCCCGAGGTCGAGGAACCCCTCCACCTCCGGACTCGCGAGCACCGCCTCCGGATTCCGCAGGTCCGCGTAGACCGCCACCGCCTCCGGCTCCTGCCGCAGCAACGCCTTGCTGTGCGCCACCGCCACCGCGTCCGCATCGACATACACGACCCGCGCCCGCGGATTGATCGCATGCACGACCTCGTGCACGTTCCCGGCGGTGGGAATCCCAGACCCCAGATCCAGGAACTGCTCAATCCCCAACGCCGCCAGATGCGTCACCGACCGCCGCAGAAACGCCCGGTTCGCCTGGCACAGATGCGCCACGTCCGGCCACGCCTCGATCGTCCGCGCCGCCAACTGCCGATCCGCCGCGAAGTTGTGCGACCCGCCCAAGTAGAAGTCGTACATCCGCGCCGCCGACGGCTTCTCGATCTCCACATCGTCCGGCGCCCAGATCGGTCGGTGCTGTGTCATGGCTCGTCCGGCCTCCCGTCTCCCAGAAGCCACAATAGTCCTCCGGCGCTTCGGAGCCCGTACGTCATGCGGGCAACTCCTCCAACCGGCCGCGGATTCGCTTCTCTTCCGCCTCGCGGCCCTGCTCGCGGTACAGCTCCAGGGCCTCGGTCCAGACGGTGCGCGCCTGTTGGGGTCTGCCGAGCGCCAGCAGTGGGTCGCCGAGGTGGTCGAGGGCATCCGCGAGCTGATACGAGTCGTTGAGGTCGCGGCGCAGAAGGACTGCCTGGCGGTATCGGTCGACTGATTCGGCGTGGTGGCCGGTGTGGTGTTCGATGTAGCCCAGGCTGTCCAGCGCGTAGGCCTCGCTGGCGCGGATTCCGTGCTCGCGGTAGAGGGCTAGTGCGGCCTCGCAGTGGGTGCGTGCGGTGGCGTATTCGCCGACGCGGGCCGAGTACCAGCCGACGTCGTTGAGGGCGCCCGCCTCCCAGCCGGGATTGTCCAAGCCCTGATACAGCGGCAGGGCGAGGCGCGCGTGTTCCAGTGCGGCCTGGTCGTCGCCGCGGTGTTCGCTTGCCCAGGCGAGGGCCCATTCGGCGTGGGCGTGGCCTTCGCGATCCTGCGTCTGCACGGCCAGGCTGAGGGCTTCTGCCATGTGTCTGCGTGCGTCGTCGTGTTCGCCGATGCGGGCGAGTGCGAGGCCGAGGTACCGGTGAGCCTGCGTTGGTGCGGTGGGGACGCCGAGGGACGGGGCGGCGGTTACGGCGCGCTGCCAGAGTGCGACGTCGTCGTGCAGACGTCCGCGGCGTTGGTGGTACGTGGTGAGCGTCCAGGCCAGTTGCCACACGGCGCGGTGTTGGCCACGTTCGGCGAGCGCTTCGGTGGTGGCGAGCAGGTTGGCGTGTTCGGCGTCGAACCAGTCGGTCGCGGCGTCGAGGTCGGGCAGCGGCAGCGGTCGGCTGCCGGGAGCGGGCGGGTCCAGGTCCAGCGTTGATGAGTGCTGATACAGCTGCATTCGCCCTGCGTACGCGGTGTGTAGGTAGAAGTCGACGATCCGCTGGAACGCCGCGTCCCGGTCCGGTGCGTCGGCCGCGTCGCCGGTCTGCTGTCTCGCGTGCAGCCGAACCAGATCGTGCATCCGGTACCGGCTCTCGGCGTCACGCTCCAGCAGCGAGGCCTGCTCCAGCGCACGCAGTTGAGTCGCCGCCTGGCCGGGTGGAAGGTCGGCCAGCGCTGCGGCGGCCGCAACGCTCAGGTCTCGTCCCGGTGCGACGCCGAGCAGGGCGAACAGCCGCGTCTGCTCCTCGGTCAGTGCACGCAGCGACCAGGACAGGACTGCGGGCAGGCTCGCCGCCGGGTCCTCGTCGGCCAGCGCGTCCATCCGTCCCGGTTCGTCGCCCAACTCGGCGGCGAGGCGGGCGAGCGGGATGCGCGGGTCCTGCACGGCCCGCGCCGCGACGACGCCGAGCGCCAGCGGAAGCCCGCCGCACGCCGCCAGGAGCGCATCGACAGCCTCGGGTTCGGCGTCGATCCGTTGGGCGCCGATGCGCTCGGCCAGCAGTGCGCGCGCCTCGGGAGGCTCCAGCACTTCGACGCGCAGCAGGCGAGCGCCGTGGCGAGTCAGCAGGCTGGTGAGCCGGTCTCGGCTGGTGATCAACACGGCGCACGTGGCGCTACCCGGCAGCAGCGGCTCCACCTGCGCCGCGTCGGCCGCGTTGTCGAGTACGAGCAGCAGCCGCTTGTCTGCCAGGAGGCTGCGATAGAGCGCGGCCTGCGCGTGCTCCTGCGGCGGGATGCGTCCGTGCTCCACGCCGAGGCCGGTCAGGAAGCCGCGCAACGCCGCCGACGGGTCCATCGGCCGGTCGGCGGGCGCGAAGCCCTGGAGGTCGACGAAGAGTTGGCCGTCCGGGAACCGCGCCGCGTTCCGATGCGCCCAATGCAGCGCGAGCCACGTCTTGCCGATTCCGCCCATCCCGGCCAGCGCCGTGATCACCACCGCCCCGCCCGCGGCCGCGCGTACGGCCTCGTCGAGCGCGGCCAACTCCTCGTCACGGCCAGTGAAGCCGATCGGCGCGGGCGGCAGTTGGCGAGGCACCGGTTCGGCTGCGGCGACGGCGGCCCGCGCGGGGGACAGGCCGGGGGACGGAGCGGCGATCGCGGGGTCTGAGGTCAGCATGCTGTGATGCAGTTCGCGCAGCGGACGGCCCGGGTCCGCACCGAGATCCTCGGCCAGCGCCTCCCGCACCCGCTGGTAGTGGCCCAGGGCGTCGGCCTGGCGTCCGGACCGGTACAGCGCGAGCATCAGCTGACCGGCGAACCGCTCGTCCAGCAGGTTCTCCTCGGCCCGCGGCCACAGTCGCGCGGCCATGTCGTCGTGCCGACCGTCCCGCAGCGCCGCGTCGGTGCGATCGAGTTCGGCGGCCCGCCGCTCGCCCTCCAACCCCGCACGGACCGAGTTGAGCCACCCGCAGTCCAGGTCCGCGAAGGCCGTATCGCGCCACAGTCCGAGCGCCCGGTCGAACAGTTCCACCGCCTGCCCGCCGTCGGCCGCGCGTGCCTCGCTCGCGAGACGGCGGAATCGGTGCAGGTCGACGGCTTCCGGGTCGGCCACGAGCACGTAGCCGCCGGACCGCCGGACGATGGCGGCGTCGTCCGCGAGCGTGGTGCGCAGCCGGGACAGGTAGCTGTAGAGCGCCTCGCGGCCGCGCTGCGGGGGATCGCCGTCCCAGACCCGGTCCATGAGCTGATCGGCCGACACGGGACGGTCGGCCGCGGCCAGCAGCACCGCGAGCACGCAGCGCTGCCGGGCATGACCGAGGTCCACCGGCCGTCCGCCGGCGAACGCCTCCACCGCGCCCAGCACGCGGAATTCCAATACAGACCCCTAACCCGATTCTCTCCCCACCTCCGTCCTATCAGCCGCGACCGGCCGGTTCAAGGTTTTCGCAGGGTTCGCCGAGGGGCGCGCCGCCATGGTCGTACCGAGCGCCGCGCCGAACAGCGGCGGGCGCCGCACCACCAGGAAGGTCGATCATGAACCTGCTCAAGAGCACCGTCGCGGCCGCCGCCGTCGCCGCGGCGCTGGCCGGCACTTCGCTCGCCGCCTCGGCCGGAGCCGCCGACGCCGCCACCGTCAGCCCGGCCTACACCTGCCCGTCCACCGGCGCCGCCTGCTTCTACGGCGAGACCAACTTCAACGACGACTTCGGGATCTACTACCCGAACACCGGCTACGGCGAGGCGTACGGCACCGTGGGCCTGCGCAACCGGACCGGCTACTGGCTGTGCCTGGAGAACACCGCCAACGGCGCGAAGTGGGCGCAGGCGCCGTACAGCGAGACGTCGAACATCGGCGGCGGCTGGAACACCGTGGACGCGCTCGTCTACTTCCACTCGACCTCAGCCTGCTGATTCAGGCCGTGCCGCGGGCCCGGGTGACGGGGGTGTCCGGGCCCGCGACGGCGCGTCGTGCGGCGCGCGCAGTTGGAGCCAGAGCGAGAGCCGGTCGTCGGGATGGTCCAGGTCGAGGGCGAACAGCTCGCGGGCGCGCCGCAACCGGTATTTCAGAGTGTTGGGATGAATGGTGAGGAGCCGGGCTGCCTCGGCCACGTTGCCGAGGGCGTCGAGCCAGGCGGTGACGGAGGCCGCGTAGTCGCTCTGGTGCGCCTCGTCGTACTCGGTCATCGCGTCGATGCCCGGGTGCCGCAGCCTCGGTGAGCGGGCCAGCTCGTCCGCGAACCGGGCGAGCAGCACGCGGGCGTGCGTCTGCGCGATGCCCGCCGCCGGGGGAGCCGCCGGGTCGACGGTCGTCACCCGCAGGATGTCGTCGACCTCCGCGCGCAGTTCGGGCAGCGTCTCCGGTTCGCGGGTCGGCCTGCTGAACGCGAGGCGCAGCGCCGCGCTCGAGGCGGGGGCGAGCGTGGCGAGCGCCTGTTCGGAGAGTCGGCGCACGGTCGGCTCGGCGGCGTCGGGCAGCAGCACGTACACGGTCCGGCCGAGGGTCGCGACGGCGGCTTCGGGGCTGACCGCCGCCCAGTGCCGGGCCGCCGCCGCGCCGAGCCGGACCACCGGCGGGGCCTCGTCCCCGGGCGCGCGCACCGGGGCGAGCCCGAGCAGCACGACCTGCTGACGTTCGGCCAGGCCGAGCCGGAACCGGATGTCGCGGCCCGGGCTCTCGCCGCCGAGCGCGCCGCGCAGCGCGGTCTCGCGTCCCTGCAGGTCGAGTTCCGCGGCGCTGCGGCCGCGCAGCATGTGCAGGGCCGCAAGCCGGGCGCAGTCGCGCAGCGCCGCCGAGCCGCGGGCGTCGATCGGGTCCTCGCTCTCGATCGCCCACACCGTGCCGAGCGGGAGGTCACCCGCGCGGATCGCCACGGCCGCGCGCGGCAGCTCGTCCGGCGCCAGGCTCGGCAGCCGGAGCACGTCGGGCGCGGCGAGGACCTGCCGGTACTGGTCCTGCTGCCCGGGATGGTCGGGGACGCGGCGCCCGAGGATGCCTCGGCGGCGCAGCTCGTCGATGCGCTGGCCGGGCACGGAGGAGTACGCGAGCACGCGCTGGTCGAGGTCCTCGATCACGACCGAACCGCCGATGACCGCGGCCACCGCGTTCACCAACGCGAACAGCTCCTCGCTGGTGCCCTCGATCGCGCTCGGCGCTGTTGTCGGAATCGACGAATCCATCCTCAGATCATAGGCGGGATCGCTGAAGACCCGGCCGTCCGGCGCCCTCACCATGGCTGACAACCCGCGGGGCCCGTCCGCGGCGCCGAGTGCAGAGGAGCTCAATCGATGACAGCAGCCCGCACTACCGCCGCGACTCCCGGCACCGGAACACGGCGACTGCAACGCGACATCGGATTCTGGGGCCTGATGTTCGTCTCGCTCGGCTCGATCATCGGCTCCGGCTGGCTGCTCGGCGCGCTGACCGCGGCCACGGTCGCCGGTCCCGCCTCGCTGATCTCGTGGGTCCTCGCCGCCGGAATGCTCCTGGTGCTCGCCCTCGTGCACGCCGAGCTCGGCGGCGCCTACCCGTTCGCCGGGGGCACCGCCCGGTTCCCGCGGTTCGCGTTCGGTCCGGCGGCCGCCTTCACCGCGGGCTGGATGAGCTGGCTGCAGTCGGTGAGCATCGCGCCGATCGAGGTGGAGGCGACGCTCTCGTACACCGCGCACATCGGCTGGGTCGCCCGAAACGTCACGCTGCTGAACACGAACGGCGACCTGACCGGCACCGGCATCGCCGTCGCGAGCGCGTTCCTGCTGCTGTTCACGCTCGTCAACATCGTCGGGGTCCGGATGCTGTCGGACTCGAACACCGCGGTCGTGGTCTGGAAGACGCTCGTTCCGCTGCTGACCATCGTCGTGCTGCTGGTGCTGTCCTTCCACGCGGGCAACTTCACCGCGGGCGGCGGCTTCATGCCCTTCGGCGTGCACGGCGTCTTCGCGGCCCTGCCCGCGGGCGTGGTCTTCGCGCTCCAGGGCTTCGAGCAGGCGATCCAGATGGCCGGCGAGGCGCGCGACCCGCAGCGGGACGTCTCGCGCGCCGTCATCGGCTCCACGGTCCTCGGCACGATCATCTACCTGCTGCTGGAGGTCGCGTTCATCGGCGCGCTCGCCCCGGCGAACCTGCTGCACGGCTGGGCGAACCCGATCGGCGTCGGCGACTTCGGCCCCTACGCCACGCTGGCCACCGGGCTCGGCGTCGGCTGGCTCGCGTTCGTGCTCTACCTCGACGCCGTCGTCTCGCCCGCGGGCACCGGCCTGGTGTACCTCGGCGCCACCGCCCGGATCAGCTACGCGATGGGCCGCGAGCGCGCGCTGCCGCGGATCCTCGCGCGGCTCAGCCTGCGCGGCGTCCCCGTCTGGTCGATCCTCGCGGCGTTCGCCGTCGGGGAGCTGTGCCTGCTGCCCTTCCCCAGCTGGCAGTCCCTCGTCGGGCTGATCACCTCGGCGACCATGATCATGTACGGCTACGCCCCGGTCGCCCTGCACGCGCTGCGGCTGCGCGACGCCGACCGCCCCCGCCCCTACCGCACGCCGGCCTGGCGGGTGCTCTCGCCGACCGCCTTCGTCTCCGCGAACCTGATCATCTACTGGTCCGGCTTCGAGGCGAACTGGAAGATCTGCGTCACGCTCGTGCTCGCCCTCGCCGCCTTCCTGGTCAACCGCCGACTCACCCCGGCCGGCGAGCGCACCGACCCGCACTGGCGCTCTACGCTGTGGATCGGGGCGTGGCTCGGCGGGATCCTGGTCATCGGGTACCTCGGGCAGTACGGCACCGGCTCCAGCGGCGTCATCCCCGACTGGTGGGACCTCGCCGTGGTCACGGCGTTCAGCCTCGGGATCTACTACTGGGCCGTCCACCAGGCGATGCCCGCCGAGGCGGTGGCCGCGGACGAGGCGGCCGAACTCGCGGACACGGACCTTCGATGACGAAAGACGGGCTCACACTCATGGCGGACCACGAGACCAAGCAGCTGCTGGACCTGTTCCCGCCCAACAGTTCGCTCACGGCGCGCGGCGAACTGGCCATCGGCGGCTGTCCGGTCACCGAGTTGGCGGAGCGGTACGGGACCCCCGCGCTCGTGATCGACGAGGCGGCGGTGCGCGCCCGTGCCCGCCGCTATGCCGACGGCCTCGCCGCACGCTGGGAGAACTCCCAGGTCGTGTTCGCCTCCAAAGCGTTTCCGTGCACGGCCGTCTACCGGCTGATCGCGGAGGAGGGGCTCGGGACCGACGTGGCCGGCGGCGGCGAACTCGCCCTCGCGCTCGCGGCCGGTGCCGACCCGGCCGGGATCGTCGTGCACGGCAACGCGAAGACCGAGGCGGAAATCCGGTACGCGGTGGACTCGGCCGTCGGGCTGATCGTCATCGACGACTTCGATGACATCGACCGGCTGGAGAAGATCCTCACCGAACGCACGGCCCGTCCGGCAGGCCAGGACGGCGATCCGCGGCAGGGAGTGCTCGTCCGCCTCACCCCCGACATCCGCCCCGACACGCACGCGGCGGTCTCCACCGGCCAGCGCGGCTCGAAGTTCGGCATGCCGCTCGACCGGGCGGCCCGGGCGGTCGAACGCCTGAAGGCGAGCAGAGTCCTGCGACTCGACGGCGTCCATGTGCACGTCGGCTCGCAGATCCTCGACACCGAGCCGTTCGAGCTCGCTGTTCGGGCCGCGGCACAGCTCGGCGAGTTCGACGTCTACGACCTCGGCGGCGGCCTTGGCGCCCGCTACACGTACGACGACCACCCGCCGAGCATCGAGGCGTACCTCGACACCCTCGTTGAGGCGGCGCGGCGCGAATTGCCCGCGCACGCCAGGCTGCTGATCGAGCCCGGCCGATCCATGGTGGCCGAGACGGGCGCGACGCTCTACCGGGTCGCCACGGTCAAGCACGAGGGCGACGAGCCACCGATCGCGGCCGTGGACGGGGGCATGGGCGACAACCTGGAGGTCGCGCTCTACGACCAGCGCTTCGAGGCGACCGTCGCCACCCGCGTAGGCGGCGGCCGCGCGCACCGGCTCGTCGGCCGCCACTGCGAATCAGGGGACGTCATCTGCACCGGCACCGTGCCGCTGCGGGATCCCGAACCGGGCGACCTGATCGCCGTCCCGGTGACGGGCGCCTACACCTACTCGATGAGCAACAACTACAACGGCGCCCTGCGGCCCCCGGTGATCTTCTGCCGCGACGGCCACTCCCGGCCCGTGGTCCGCCGCGAAACCTACGCCGACCTGGCCCGCCGCGACATCCCACCGTCCTGATGCGCCGCCGCTGGTTCACGGCGTGACGGTGATGCCGCCGACAGCGCTGCCGAGGTTCTTGGAGCCGACGGTGATCGTCGCGGTGACGGTATCCGTGGCAGTGCTGACCGCGGTGACGGTGTCGGCGAGCGTGTCCGCGACGTAGAGCGTGGTGCCGTCAGGAGTCAGCGCCATGCCGAGCGGATACCGTCCGACGGTGATCGTGGCGAGCAGACTGCCGTCGGCGATGTCGAGCACGGAGACCGTGTCCGAGACGCTGTTGTCGAGGTAAAGCTTCGTGCCGTCCGGGGACACGACCGCCGCTCCGAGCCCGGTCGTCGAGGTGACGGTCCTCGTGATCGTGTTCGTCGCCGCGTCCACCCAGAACACCCCGTTGTACGCCGTGAGGTAGACGGTTGATCCGTCGGGCGATACGGCCACGCCGTTGCCTCCGGCGGGGATCGTGGCGGTGACGGTGTTCGTGGCAGTGTCGATGACCGAGGTGGTGTGCTCGCCCCCGTTGGACACGTAGGCCGTCGCGTCGTCGGGGGAGAGGGCAATGCTCTGCGGAAACGCACCGACGGGAATCGTGGCGAGCACCGCGTCGGTGAGGACATCGAGTACCGAGACCGAGTCTGTGCCCTGATTCACGACGTACAGCCTGGTGTCGTCGTGCGAAAACACGAGGTCCGATGGATCGGCGCCAACCGTGATCGGCGCACCGACGGCCTTGCCGGTGGCCAGATTGATCTTGCGCACGGTGCTTCCGTCCGCGCCCGCGATATACGCGGTGCTCGTGTCGGCCGAGACCGCGATCGTTCCCGGGCCGCGCTGGACTGACGGGATCACGGCGAGAGTCGCGCCCGAAGCCGCCTGAATCACCTGGACCGTGGTGTCGCCGTCGCCGCTGATGTACAGACGCCCGGCGGGGCTGACCAGGCCGAAGGACCCCGCGCCGCTGTCGGGCAGCGTCCCCATGACTTCGCCGGTGGCGGTGTCGACGACGGTCACCGCCGCGTTGCCCAGGATGTATGCCCGGGTGCCGTCGGCGGAGAAGACCGCGTCGCTCGCCCCGCCCTGAATCGGGATGGTCCCGGTGATCGTGCTGGTCGCCGTGTCGATCACGGACACCGATTCGGGAGTGCCGAAGACACTGGTGGCGTAGGCCCGCGTGCCATCGGGGGAGAAGGTGAGGGACTCGACCCACGTGGGGATGCTCAGCGCCGAGCTCACCGTATCCGTCGCGGTGTCGATCACGTCGAGGGTCGCCGAAGTCTGACTGCTGGCGTAGAGCCGGGTGCCGTCCGGCGACATACACAGCGCGTCCAGGCCGTTCGCCACCGGGATCGTGGCGATGGTGGCGTACGTGCTGGTGTTCAGGACGTGCACCGTGTCGGACCGATTGCGGTTGACCACGTACATCCGCTGCCCGTCGGGGGAGAGCACGATCGCCTTCTGATTCGTGCGCTCTTTTACAGTCGCCGAGACGGTGTCGGTCGAGGTGTCGATCACGGTGATAGAGGAGCCGTCGGCATTGGTGACGAAAACCCGCGTGCCGTCGCGAGAGACCACGGCGTCGTCCGGATGGCTGGTGTCCGTGATCTTCGCGACGACGGTCATGTCGAGCAGATCGACGACGGTGATGTGGCCGGTGTAGAGCACGTACGCCTTGCTGCCGTCCGGCGTGATCACGAACTTCTTCGGGTCGGAGCCCACGGCCAGCACGCCGGTGATCGTATTCGTGGCCGTGCTGATGGCCACCAGGTTCCCGGGCCCGCTCGAGTACGCGCCGAGTCCGCTGCTGAGGCTGTAGAGCCGCGAGCCGTCCGGCGAGAGCGCGAACTGCTCGGGCCCGATGCCGATCCCGCGGTGGTAGCCGACCGGAATCGGCGCACTGACGGTGTTCGTGCCGGTGTCGATGCCGTATAGAGCGTCGTCGGGCACGTCGGCGAGATAGACCCGCGGTCCTGCGGCCCGTGCCGAACCGGGGGAGAGCGCCGTGGCCCCCAGGACGAGCGCCGTGACCAGCACCGCCGCCCGCCGCACACCCGGCCTCGCGATCCCGGCCATGCCGCTCACCTCTCCCGCGACTGATGAAGAACACGAATTCACTTGCCGAGGACCCTGAGTCAAGCACCCGGGACGGAGCGACGCAGCAGCGTGCGGCTGGCGGATCGGGGACATGGCGGCATTCGGGCAGCGGCCACGAGCGCGAGACGGCCTCCGACACCAGGGGTATCGGAGGCCGTCTAAGAGTTCTGGCTTACAGATCGTTGCTCGGGGCGCCGTCCGGGTACAGGGATACGGGTGCGTCGTCATCGTCGACCTGGTACGAGGAGAAGGGTTCGTCCTCATCGAGGCCCGCGGCGTCGTCCTCGGTCAGTGCCGGGTCGGACGCGCTGGTCGTGGTGGAGTCGGGGACCGCGCCCGGGATGTCGTCGAACGCGATCGGTACTGCTCCCGGAACGACCACGGACCCCTGGCTCACGGAGGCTGACGGGTCGTCGACCGTCTCCATCGGCTCCTCGGCCGTGCCGGGTACGGGCTCCGGGTCCGGGTTCAGGTACGGCTGCGACATCGCCGGTTGGAACTGGTTGTACACCGTCGGCAGTTCCGGCAGGACCTGGGTGTCGTTGTCCTCGCTGTCCGAGAGCGAGTCGTAGTTCGTGCCGTATTCGCTGCCCTGCGCGGCCTGCTTGACCGCGACGGGCGTCGAGCGCTGGGCGTCGGCCCGGGCGTCCGACACGTATTGGGTGTAGCCGCCGAATTGCTGCTTGACCTCGGCGAAGGCGGCGCCCAGCTGCTCCTTCGTCATATTCAACAGCGTCGCGACGTCGGCCGCGCCGATGTTGGTCGTGGTCTTCCACAGGCCGCCGGGATGCCAGTTGCAGTGGATGTCGAGCCCGTAACGGCGGGCGAGGCCGATCGTGAACCAGCACGTGGTGCACGGCCGCTTCCCGCCGGCGACCGACACGGGACCCCGGGCCACGATCTTCGCGCGCAGGCCCGTCTGCCCCGGCGCGGCGACGGCGGCGGCGATCACGGCGGCGACGAGGTTCTGCTCGGCGTGCGAACCGTTCACGGCGTCCACCGTGATGATCTTTCCGGCATGCGCGGGATCGAGGATCTTGGCCGCGGCGGCGGCCGGGCTCCCGCCGTTGACCAGGGCGCCGCCCCTGGTGAGCGTGGCGTGCAGCGTGGCCAGGATCTCGGTGACCTGGCGGCGCTGGTCGGGGACGAGCTGGCAGTCTACCTGCAGCTGGATCAGCCGCCGGAGGCCGACCTTCGCGGCGGCGTTGTTGTTCACCACGGCGAAGCCCGGGCCGTCCAGGAGCAGGGCTGTGCACAGGTCGGCGATCTTCCGCGGCTTGACCGTCTTCCAGTCCACCGTGCCCCGAGTCTGCTTCGGCCCCACGCGGGCGGTCGACCGGTAGCGGGGGAGCAGGGCGTTGAGGTTGAAGGCGGCGAGCTCGTCGACCGTGCCCTGCTCGTTGGCGCTGACCAGGATCCGCCCGTTGACGACCATCGCCTCGATCTCCTGCGACTTCGCGACCTCGTTGAGCAGCAGTTGGGAGAGCTGGTTGAGCAGCTGCAGGTCGCGGCGTCCGCCCTTGGGCACCGGCCCCGAGGCCAGGCCCTGCACGGCCCAGAATCCCGAGCGCGGTATCTCGGTCATGGTCGCCGCGCCGGCCGCGACGTTCACGCTGTCCTTCGCGCTGTCCTGAGTGACCTTGACCCCCCGCTTCGGCGGCTGGGCGCCCGGCACCCGCTGCCCGACGTCGGGACTCAGCCGGTCGGCGCCGGTGTAGAGCCTGCGCCGCTCGGTGATCCATTTCGGTTCCCCGGTCGTCGCGGGCGCCCCCGCCGCGTCGATCGCGAAGCAGCTCCACTTGTTGACGTAGCGCCGGATCTCGAGGTCGAGGCCGGGGGGCATCACGCTCACGCCGATGACCTGCCGGGGCGCCGGCAACGCGGCCTGCACCACCGGCTGCCCGGACGCCACCGGCGGCGCGACCCGCGTGGCCTGGCCGACCTGCGCGGTCTGGACGGTCTGCGCGGGCTGCTGCGCGGGCGGCCCGGCGGGGGTGTTCCCGGCGACGGGCGGGTCGACGCGTTGGCGCTTCGTGTTCGGCCCCTTGTCCGAAGTCGCCGGGCGCTTGAGGTTCTGCGCCTGCTGCGGCTGTGGCTGGACCTGCTCGTCCTCGGACGAATCAGACATGCTCATCTCCCCGGAGTCGCGCGCGGGCCGTCTCCACCAAGCAGCCCACTGATACGGCAGCGTAACCACCCCGTCGCGCACTGCAAGGGCGTGTTCGCGTCGCCGCCCCGCGCCCGGCCGGAGGGCGCGTAAGGCCGCTGACGCTCCGTTCGCGCCGTCAGCGCCGAGGACCGGGGATCCGGGGATCCGGGGATCCGAGGATCCGTCCGGAGGCGTCAGCGGTGTTCCGCCGGTCCCGCGTCCGGCGGATTCACGGCTTCCGCGCGCAGCCGCAGCATGCGGGCGGCGTGGCGCACCACCTCGATGCCGGGGCGGTGGTCGGCGGTTCGAGTCGCGACGGCGATCTCCACCGGTTGTCCCTGCAACGGGATGAAGCGCACGTCCGGGCGCGGGAAGAAGCGTCGAGCGGCCTCCGCGTGCAGGGCGATGCGGCCCATCATAACTAACTTACATCAACATGCGTCAGTTCTGGGATCTCTGCGCCGCGCGATGAGTGCGTACGAGTTCGGCAGCCGTCCTGCCCAAGCCGCCGCCACGTGACCGTCCTCCGGGTACCAGAAGGGCTCGGGGTACTCCGCCACGTACTGCAACTCCAGGTCGGCGGACAGCACCGCATTGATGACCTCTGCCAAAGTGGCCTGGTATTCCACCGCTCCGTGCGCGGGAAAGGTGTCGTTGACGTGTGAGCGTTCGAAGTAGCCGCGGTCGGGTCGAATCCGGGGCTCGTCGGCGTCCCAGGTCCACAGGGGCACCGCCGGATGGGCCTCGTAGACGAAAAGGTGCCCGCCAGGCCGCAGCAGGCGGGCGACGTCGGCAGCCCACGCCCGCAGGTCCGGCAGCCAGATCAACGCTCCCTTGCCCGTATAGACCAGGTCCGCGCACGCATCGCGCAGCGGTGCACCCGGCAGCTGCGCGACCACGTAACGGCACGGCGCACCCAACTCGTCAGCCCGCCGCTGCGCCGCCGTCGCAGCGGTCTGGCTGAAGTCCACCGCGGTGACCGACCGCGCGCCGGAGTTGATCAGCGCGATGTCGTCCAGACCGTGGCCGCTTTGCAGGTGCACGACCGCCGGCGAGTCCGCGAGGATCGGGCGCAGCAGGCCCACTTCGTAGGCGGACAGGGAACACTCGTCCCTAGCCCGGGCCAGATGCTCCTGATACTCGTCGACGTGCTTCCGCGACGCCGCCTCCCACGCACTCCGGTTCCGATTCCGCTGGCTGTCGGGCATCATGCGCCTACTCTTCCGCCTCGCCGTGACCATGTCCACGCGGTTTCGACCTGCGGAATTGCTCTGATGCTCGCTCAGCTTCACGCCAGGCGGACTCGACCACGGCTGTACGGCTAGCACTACGCGTCCGCCGCTGCCGCTGCCGCTACCGCTACCGCTACCGCTCCGGCGCGGACGACGCGGCGCGGTGGATCACGCGGGCGTCCGGGCCCGGGAAGACGAGCGCCTCGCGGCCGGTCTCCGCCCAGCGCACCAGGAACGGCGGGTCTCCGTCCACGCCGTGCACCTCGAGGATCTCGCCCTCCGCGACCGTCTCGTCGATGTGCCTGGAGAGCACGATGAGCCTGTCTCCGACATTCGCCTTCATCGGGCCACTTCCTTCCTCCGTCGTGCCGCTTCCAGCGTCGGCCCGCCCGACTGATAGGAGAAGGGACTTTCGACCCTCCATGGCACATGGGCGCCGCCGTTCACGGAGCGGCGACGCCCGCCTCGGGGCCGGTGCCCCGGGGCGGGCGCGGATCGTGCGGATCGTGCGGATCGGCTATTCGCGCGAACGCCGCAGGCCGAGGGCCAGGATGCCCATCGCGGCCAGGCCCAGGACGAACGCGGTACCGCCGCTGAACGCGTTGGTCCAGATCAGGTACCTGGTCGCGTGGTGGCCGAGCGAGGCGATCCACGGGCTGACGACCACCCACGCGCCGAGCGTGGAGACCACCCAGCCGAGCGGCATCAGCCGGCCCGGGCGCGCGGCCATGCCGAGGCCGAGCGCGGCGATGGCCAGTCCGATGACCAGGTTGTTGACGGTCATGATCGTGTTGCTGGTCTGGAAGTGCACGATCCACGGCGAGATCGCGACATACAGGCCGGTGAGCACGGTCAGCCCGTCCACCACCGTGGCGCGCGGACCCTTGAGCACGCGGGCGAAGCGCTCGCGCATCTCCAGCGCGTCCGGGTGCGTGGAGATGTCCGCGGGGTGCCGGAGGGCGGAGGGCGGCGGAGCGCCCTGACGCGGTTCGTTCGAAGACAGGTCAGACATCTGCGGCCTCCTTAGGAGTCGAGACCTATTTCTCTGTCAAGTCTTAGTTTGTGCCGTTTTGGTGGTGCCGGATAGAGCCGAGGGTCCCGGAGACGGCGCTCGCGGCCGAGTGATACCGCGGATCGGGGGTCGCGGGGTCCGGGCTCGCGTGTGGTCCGGCCCGGACGGGCACGGGTCTGCGGCCGCGTACGCACGCGGGCTGTGGCGGCCTGCGCCCGCGCGCGCCGCGCTCGTACGCGCAATGAACGTAGTTCACGGTTTCCCGGGCATCGAGCCGCTCGTGCTCCCCGGTGAGGAGGCGTTGCTCGATTCGGCCCAGCACTACCAGGAGAAGGAGCAGCGCGAACGGTGTGCTGATCGTCAGCAGCGCGAGAGCGCCCATCACGAGGCGTCCCGAGCCGGATGGATGACGCGTGCGGGTCGGCGGATCGACTCTCGCTCGTGCAGCGGCGCGGGCAGCCTCCTCGGGCAGGCTGTGTCGGCGGAACGCTGGTTCATGCGGGCACTATGCACCGGGCGCCCCGGGTCGGTGAGGGCCGAAGGTCCCGTCCCGTTCGCCGTGCCGGCGGTTGACCGGCACGCGGAGCCGGGTGCGGCGCTCGTGGCGGCGCGCGCTCCAGCGACCTGACATTCCCGGGACGTTCGACTCTCGCCGTCACGGACGGCCGGACGGATGGTTGCGGCATGAGCCAGCTTCCCGTCGACTCGACCATCCCAGTTGCCTGGGGGCTCCTGAAGCCGCTTCATACGACGCAGCCGGCGTGCTGCTGCGCGGCGAGTCCGACGGTGCGGGTGCTGGTTCCCTTCGACGGCGGGCAGGTCGAGGTGGCCGAGTTGCTGCTGTGCAGCCACCATTTCCGGTGCGGCATCGCTTCGCTCCAGCGGATCGGTGCCGTCGTCTTCGATGCGAGCGGCGCGTTGATCATGCCGCGGGTCTGGCGTCTCGACGTCCACGTGGTGGTAACCGTCTGACGTTCGGCCGCGGCTTCAGGCGGGTGAGGAGGCGAGAGGGTCCATGGTCGTGGAGCACCGTCGAACGCGGCGCGTCGTGGCGTGGGTGGATCACTCGGTGGACGGCGCGGTCACCACGCGGTGGGCCGCGCAGCACGCCGCGGCCCGGCGGCTGCCGCTGCATCTGATGCAGTTTCCGCACGCGCCCGCCGACGCGTCGGGTGACGGTTCGGCAGAGACCGCGCTCGGGACGGCGGATCTCACGGCCGCCGCGGCGCTAGCGCTGAAGTACGCCCTGCGTCGCGTCCGGGTCCGACAGCGGGATCTGGAGGTGACGACGCAGATCGTTCTGGACGGCGGTCCGCGCCCCGGTCCGGACTCGCTCAGGCACGGCGATCTGCTGGTCACCGGGATGGCCGGATACATCGACCTGGCCGAACACACCCCCGCCACGTCGCACCTGCCGGCCACCATCGGCGCGCCGATCGTCGTGGTTCCCCTCGGAGACGCGCCCCCGGTCGGCGCCGGGCGCGGTGTCGTGCTGCTGACCGGGGCGCTTCTCTCCGAGCAGGCCGCCGCCTTCGCGTTCGAGACCGCCGCCGACCTCGGCACCCGGGTGGACGTGGTGCAGTGGGCAGTGAACGGCACGGTATTCGGCGTCGACGACCGGGCCGGCCCCGCTAGGGCAGCCGACCGCGTCCAGTACCGGGTACGCGGCTTGATCGACGGCGCCACGACGCGGCACCCCGCACCGGCCTGGACCATTAGCACATTGCGTTCGACGCCGTGGCGCGCGTTCCGGACCGTCACCCGCGCCGCGCAACTGACCGTGCTGCCCGATCCGGCCGAACCGGACGAGAACGTGCGCCGACTCCTGGGCATCGCCGCGTGCCCGCTCGCCCTCGTACCCACGACGGGCGCGGTGCGGTGATGGGCCCCGATGCCGCCGGAGCCCGACGTCCTGCTCGACACGGGACTTACGGCCGTTCCCCCTCCGCCGAGGCGGCGCGACGCTTCAAGGCGGAATCACACACCGAGGAGACCCTCATACCGGTCCGCCGGCACGCGAGTCTCCCGCGAAACCCCTGGAGTCCGCCATGCCGCTGCCCGCGCGTCTCACCCGCCCCCGGCTCATGCCTCGCCGCGTGACGAGGAAATCCCCCGAGGCCCGCGACCTGCTGATCGCCGGCGCGGGCGTCCGCATGCCCGCGCTGATCGTCCGGGACAGCCCGACGCTCATGGTCGCCGCGGTCGAGGACCTGTGCTGGCGGCTGGCTCTCGAGGACTGGACCCGGTGCAAGCCACCGCTCTGGCGCCAGGCGGCGCGTGCCACATGGCGCGACGAGCACCGACGCCTCGAGGAGAAGCGCTCGCGGATCCGTTCCATGATCGACGAATCCGCGTACGCGTCCTGAACCGGCTCTCTGACCCCGCCGGATACAGGACCTTCGTATGGAATTCACGGGCTGCCGTCGACGAACCCGGTCCGCCGGGCGCACGATGGAGGCCGAGATCCCGGCCTATCCGCCGCCGCCGCTGAGGAGGGACACGATGCGCGCAACCGATCAGAGCGACCGCCGCTCGACACGGACACCGAAGCCCGGACAGGGAAGACGGCCCGGCCCCCGAAGCCGATCGCCGCGCGCGTGCTCGGTGACCGCGCGGAAGGTCGAGGTGTACCGCCCGGGCCGGCTGCCGCCGGCCGCGAAAGTCCATCCGCTGCTGACCTTCTACGTCGCCGAGGACGGGAGCCCCGGCGTCGGCGCACCGCAACTGCACGAACTGTTCGTACTGCTCGACGAGGTCGGCGCGGCGGAACTGCACCGGCGCACCGCGGCCCGCACCTCCTGGCGACTGGTCGGCTCCGACCATCCCCGAGTCGCACTGCGATTGGAGATCAGCGCACCGGCGGCCGCGCACGGCGTCATCGATCTGATCATGGATGCCGACGCCTACCGGCAGGCGTGGCAGCTGATCCGGGACGGACAGTGGATCGGGATCACCAGCGCCGAGCGGCTACCCGCGCACGCGGACGGCTCCGCCCTCGGTATCGACGAGGTCTTCGCAGCCTGCATCCCCGTCGACACCACCCCGCCGCCCGCACTCGACGACATGATCCACGACGTGCCCTGAAGCCGCTGGAGCAAGGCCGCGCGAGCATGGGGACGAATGCCTCTGGGCGGGCGTCCGGCACCGCGTCAGTGTGGAGTCGGTGATGTGCGGCGGATTCCAGAAAGGCGGCGGACGTCATGAAGCCGAGGGCTCGTTCTCGCTTCCCCGTCGACCGGCGGCTGACCGTGCGCATGGTGATCACGATGCTGCTCCTCGGCCTGCTGTACGCGCTCTTCGGGGCGGTGCTGCTGGTCCTGCTCGGTTCCTGGCTGCCGGTCGTCGTGATCCTCGCGCTGGTGCTCCTCGCCCAGTACTGGTTCTCGGACCGGATCGCGCTGTACGCCATGCACGGCGTCGTGCTCACCCCCGAGCAGGAGCCGCGGCTGCACGCGATCCTCGACCGCCTGTGCGCGCAGGCCGACATGCCCAAACCGGCGCTGGCCGTCTCCTACGCGGAACTCCCCAACGCCTTCGCGACCGGCCGCAATCCCTCCCACTCCGTGCTGTGCGTGACCACCGGGCTCACCCGGCGGCTGACCGACGACGAGGTCGAGGCCGTACTCGCGCACGAGTTGTCGCACGTCGCGCACCGGGACGTCGTGGTGATCACGATCGCCTCGTTCGTCGCCGTGCTGGCAGGCCTGCTCATGCGCGCGTCGTTCTACGGGGCTGTGCTCGGCGGACGCGGCCGTCAGGGTGCCGCGTTGGGCGCGGCGTTCGCGGCCGTGGCGATGTTCTCCGCGATCGTGTACGGGCTCGGATTCATCCTCATCCGGGCACTGTCCCGCTACCGCGAACTGGCGGCCGACCGCAGCGGCGCCATCCTCACCGGGCAGCCGTCCTCCCTCGCCCACGCCCTGGTCAAGCTCGACGCCGCGGGAACCGGAATCCCCACCGAGGACCTGCGCAGGGCCGCGGCCTTCAACGCGTTCCTGATCACTCCGGCGGGCCGCCGCGGCGGAAGCCTGCTCTCCACGCACCCGGACCTGCGGACCAGGCTCGATCGGCTGGCCCAACTCGCGACCGCCCTGGAGCAGCACGAGTAGTCACGCCGTCGGGAACCGAGTCCCCCGGGAGACGCGGCGGGTCCTCTGGACTGGCGACGTGCTCGAACGGGTACAGTTACCAACGACGCCTCTCCGGCTTCCCCACCGCGGCGCGCAGCACGCACTGCGGCCTTTCCGCGTCTGGGGTCCACATGGTCGGAGTCGGCGATGAGCGAGCAAACTCCCGAAGTGCGTCTACACCCTTCCCACCAGGCGGTGCCGCGTCGGCTCGTGGAGGTCGACGACGTCGAGGCGCTGCGGCTGCTGGGCAGCGTGCGGCTCGGCCGGGTCGTCTTCACCCATGACGCGCTGCCCGCGATCCGCCTGGTCAGCCACGTCCTGGATCAGGGCCGGCTGATCTTCCGGGCGGACGTGGGCAGCACCCTGTCCGCGATCAGCGGGACGCGCGGGCAGGGCTCGGTGGTCGCCTACGAGGCCGACTCGATCGACTCCGGGACCCGCCGCGGCTGGAGCGTCGCCGTGGTCGGCCGGGCCGTGCCGTTCACCGACCCCGAGTCGGCCGGGCGGTACGACACGCTGTGCGCGCCCTGGGTCGAGTCCGCCGGCGGCGATCTCCTGTACATCCAGCCGAGCCTGATCTCCGGACACCGATTCGTCTGACACCGCGCCGGCCGCTCGTGACGCTCACCGGTGCCGGCTTGATGAGCGAGCGGCGCCGAGTCGGTGGACGTGTGCGACCAGGAGCATGGCGCCGGTGGCCGCGAGGGTCGTGGCTAGGGAGAAGATCGTCGCGTCGGTCCGGCGTTCACACATGGTGCGCAGCGTCACGATGATGCTGCCCGCGTAGGCGAGCCAGGTGCGCTGGAAGGCGAACCGGGTGGTGTGCAGCGCCGTCGGCCTGAGGTCTACGCGGTGTGTCACTGTAAGGCCACCAGTGCCGTGGCCAGCACTGCGATCGAGACCATGCCGATTGTCAGGAGCTTGACGATGCCGGCCGCGGGGAGCGGGGCGCCTTCGGCCATGGCGCGGTGTCCGGCACGCCAGCGTTGGTGGGCCAGGAGGACGACGGCCACCGCGAGTGCGAGGCAGAGGTCGGACAGCAGGCCTCTGCCGTGGCGGACCGCGAACGGGAGGGCGATCTGCCGCACGGCCACTCCGGCGGCGAGCAGGGCGAGCGCGGTGCGGATCCAGGCCAGGAAGGTCCGTTCGTTGGCGAGGATGTACCGGTAGTCGATGTTCGCGGGAGCCGGATCAGTCCGGGTACCTGCCTCGGCGGTCGCACCGTGCACGGCGGGTCCCCTTCCCTCGCTATGGTCTCGTCGGCCGTTTCGCGTCGCCGATGTTAGCGATCATCGAGGGCTCGATCGGTCCGGCGAGCGTCGAAGATCACTCGATTCGGGGACGGGCGGGGCGGGTTCGCCGTCCTGGTCGCGGCGTGGGCGCCACTGGTTGTAGGCGAACCAGGCCAGGCCGGCGGCGGTCATCACGGCGGCGATGAAGAAGTTCAGGCGCAGGCCGAGGATGTACTGGGAGTAGTCGATCCGGATGGACTCCTCGAAGATCCGGAACGCGGAGTATCCGGCGACGTAGAGCGGGAACAGGCCGCCTGGGCGCAGCTTGCCGGTGCGCCCGAGCCGGATGAGGAACAGGGCGAAGGCGAAGTCCCAGATCAGCTCGTAGAGGAACGTCGGCTGGAAGGTCGCGTACTGGCCGTAGCCCGGTGGCCGGTACTGCGGGTCGATCTTCAGGCCCCAGGGCAGCGTCGTGGGTCCGCCGAAGAGCTCCTGGTTGAAGTAGTTGCCGATCCGTCCGATGCCCTGGGCCATCATGATGCAGGGCGCGAGGGCGTCCATCATCAGCGGCACGCTCGCGCCGTGGCGTCGCAGCCGCCAGACGCACACGACCGCGGCCAGGGCCACGCCGCCCCAGATGCCCATGCCGCCGTCCCACATGGCGAACACGCCGTACCACACATGCGGGATCGCGGCGGGGGTGGTGATGTCGAAGTAGATCCGGCCGCCGATCAGTCCGGCGGGCACACCCCAGATCGCCATCTCCTCGACCAGCGCCGGGTCCCCGCCGACCGCGGCCCAGCGGCGGCGCCCGAGGAAGACCGCCAGCGCGATGCCCACGATGTAGGCCAGCGCGTACGCGTGGATGAACAGCGGCCCGAGGTGGACGCCGTTCACGCTCGGCGAAGGTATTTCGGTGTGCAACATATTCGGAAGCATAATCGGCCTCGGGCCGGACGGTGGTATCGAGCGGTCTCCATCTTCCTGAGCGGCCGGAAGTCGGTTTCTGACGGGTGCTCGGATGCCTGCAACCGTTCCTCGTACGGTCGCGTCACATCGGCTACCGAAATATTCGGCAACCGCAGTTCCGCACGCCGGCGTGTGGTGGCGGGTTGCCGCGCTGGCGCGGAGGTGGAACGTGGCGGATCAGGAGTCCGCATTCGGGCGGGAGCAGGCGGCCGCGGACGGGGTGTGGCGCCCGGACGGACCGGCGGCGTCGCTGTGGACGCCCGCGCCGACCGGGGCGACCGCGAGGACGGGGGCGACAGCGCCGACCGCGAGGACGGGGGCGACAGCGCCGACCGCGAGGACGGCGCCGACTGTGCCGACCACGGCGACGGGGGCGACTGCGCCGACCGCGGCGACCGCGAGGACGGGGGCGACAGCGCCGACCGCGGCGACTGCGCCGACGGAGCGCCGAAACCGGCCGACGTGGGTCGTGGTCGCGGGGATCGTCGTGGTGGTGCTCGCCGGGGCCGGGCTGCTCGGCTTCTCGATCGCGGGCGGCAGAGGCGGGCGGCGGCGCGGCCCGGCGGTCGCGTCCGGCTATGTGCCGGGCAGCAGTGACCCCGCTACCGCTGCGCGTGAGACCGCGCTGGCCTTCCTGGGCGCGTGGAGCAGCAGGCAGTTGGCGCAGGCCGCCGCCTACACCGATGCGCCAGGTCCGGCGTACGCGGCGCTGTCGGCCTACGCGGGTGACCTCGGGTTGAGCGGGATGCAGGCGAGCCTTGATCCGGCCACCTCTTCCTCCGGGCAGAGCGTCGCGTTCGCCGTGACTGCCCAGGTAGGGGCGGACCGGGTGACGGCGGTGTGGCGGTATCACAGCGCTCTGACCGCATACGAGCGGGCGGGTCGCTGGTTCGTGCGCTGGAGCCCGAGTGTGTTGGCGCCGGGACTGAGTACGAGCACCCATCTGGAGGCGGTTGCGACGAAGTCGGCCGGTGCGAGCTCGGTGACCGATTCCGCGGGCGACAACCTGCTCGACAGCAGTGATCCGGGCCTGAGTGAACTGGCTCAGACGCTTGCGCACAACGCGCCGGCCGTCGACGACGAGGACGGGCTGGAGGTGATCGTGGAGACTTCCACGGGCAAGCAGGCTCCGAACACTACGCCCGTGGTCCTCGTCGAGCCGCGCGAATCCGGGAGCGTGGCCACGACGATCAACGCGCGGGTCGAGGCGGCGGCCGAGAGCGCCGCGCACCGGTTCCCGCACAGCGCGATGGTCGTGATCCAGCCGACGACCGGGGACATCGTGGCGATCGCGAACAACGACGGGCAGAACCACACCGCCCTGACCGGCCGCGTCGCCCCCGGCTCGGACTTCAAGGTCATCACCAGCACGGCCCTGCTCGATCAGGGCGTGGTCACCCCGAGCCAGATCGTCGACTGCCCGCAGGCCTTCCCCGTACAGGGCGTGGTCTTCCACAACGACTCCGACGGCGAGAACCTCGGCAAGCCGTTCATCGACGACTTCGCCCAGTCCTGCAACAACGCCTTCGACCGCTGGTACACCGACCTCGGGAACGGGGCGCTGGAGCAGACCGCGCAGACCTACTACGGCCTGAACCGTCCGTGGGACATCGGGATAGGGGAGCCGACGTCGTACACCGACATCCCCGACGACCCGTCGGGTGCCGAGCTCGCGCAGGAGTGCTTCGGCCAGGGGCAGCTGCTGGTCTCGCCGATCGCGATGGCCTCGGTCGCCGCGACGGTGGCCGCGGGCAGCTTCCACCAGCCGGTTCTGGTGCCCGGCGCCGCCCAGATCGCCGCGACGCCGCTGCCCGCCGCCACCGACGCGGACCTCAAGGAGATGATGCGCGCCGTGGTGACCTACCCGGACGGCACCGGCTACGGCGTCGGGTTCGGCCCTGACGTGTACGCCAAGACCGGGACCGCGGACGTCGGCACGACCCAGACGCAGCCCAACTCCTGGATGATCGCGTTCGACCCGGATGAGGACCTGGCGGTCGGCACGGTCGTGCTCGATGCCGGATACGGCGCCTCCTATGCGGGCCCCGAGGTCAAGGGCGTGTTCGACGCCCTCGGGTAGCGCGGGCGGCGGCGGATCAGAGCAGGCATTCGGCGGGCAGCGGGAACCAGCGCAGCGCCTCGAACTCGGCGGGCAGACCGGTCGGTCCGTCGGCGGGCGGCTCGGGAAGGGCTTCGAGCAGTCGGCGTGCCGCGTCGAGTTGACCGGGCAGTACGTCCTCGTCGGCGGTGACCGGGGCGGGGACGGACGCCGCGATGCCGTCCGGGGTGAACTGGATGGCGCCGAGGTCCGGGAGGTGGCGGGACGCGGGTTCGCGGTGCCGCCAGAGCCCGGTCGCCGGATCGAACCGGTAGGCCGGGAGCAGCCGGTGGCCGTGGCGGGCCAGCAGGTCGACGGCGTCGATGAGGTAGTCGTGGACCGTGTCGGTGATGAAGTAGTTGAAGTTGATCCGGGTCCAGCCGGGCTTGATGCCTTCGCAGCCGAGGCTGATCTCGTGCTCGAACGCGTGGGAGTGTTCCGCGTCGATGGCCAGGAGCCGGTGTCCGTAGGGGCCGGCGCACGAGCATCCGCCGCGCGCCTGGATGCCGAACAGATCGCTGAGCACGGCGACGACGAAGTTGTGGTGCAGGAATCTGTCCGGCTGGTGGGCGCGCAGCCGGAAGGAGACGATGGACAGCCGTCTCGCCCGCGGTCTGCCGAGGATGTCGATGCGGGGGTTGGCGTTCCACCGGGCGACGGCCTCGCCCCACAGCCGCTCCTCGTGGGCCTGGATGACCTCCGTGCCCACGGCCTGCTTGAGCGCGAAGACGAGGCCGGCGCGGATGGACTCGACGATCGCCGGCGTACCGCCCTCCTCGCGTGCGATCGGGTCGTCGAGGTAGCGGTGCCCGAGCGGGTCGACGAACAGGACCGTGCCGCCGCCGGGAACGGTCGGCACCCGGTTGCGCACGAGATCGCGGTGCACGACCAGGACGCCGGGGGTCTGCGGTCCGCCCGGGAACTTGTGCGGGGACAGGAAGACCGCGTCCTTGTGATCGCCGCGCCCTGGAGCCGATTCGCGCATGCGGATGGGCACGTACGGCCCGGCGGCGGCGTAGTCCCAGAACGAGAGCGCGCCGTGGGCGTGCAGCAGTTCGGCGATGGCGTCGGCGTCCGAGAGCACTCCGGTGACGTTGGAAGCGGCGGAGAAGCTCCCGATCCGCAGCGGACGGTCGGCGTAGCGGACGAGCTGCTCGGCGAGGAAGGCCTGGTCGATGTGCCCGTCCCGGTCCTCCGGCACGACCGCGACCTCGGCGATCGACTCGCGCCAGGGCAGCTCGTTCGAGTGGTGCTCGTACGGGCCCACGAAGACGACGGGGCGCTCGTCGGGCGGAATGGCCGCCTCCAGCCCGTACCGGTCCGCGAGCCCCGCGGGCAGCCGCAGCTCGAGGATGCCGACCAGCTTGTTCACGGCGCCGGTCGCCCCGGACCCGGTGAAGATCACGAGGTGGTCCGCGCCGCCGCCGACCGCCTCCCGGATGGTCCTGCGGGCCCGCTCGCGCAGGTGCGTGGTGGCCCGGCCGGTACTCGAACTCTCGGTGTGCGTGTTCGCGTAGCCCGGCAGCACCTGCGCGCGGATGTAGTCCTCGATGAAGTCCAGGGAGCGGCCCGACGCGGTGTAGTCGGCGTACACGACCCGGCGCGGTCCGAACGGCCCGTCGAGCACGACGTCATCGCCGATCAGCCCGGAGCGAATCCGGTCGAACAGCGGCGACACCGCCGCGCGGGGGTGCATGTCGTCCACGATACGTCCCAGGCCGCCGCCCGCACGTTTCCACGGTATCCAGCCGGGATGGCCGAGCCGGGCATACGGGCTTACGTCCCGACCATGGGTCTGCTCACGCCGCGCCTCCGGGCGCGAGTTCGTCGATCAGGGCTCGTACCCGCTTCTCGATCTCGTCGCGGATCGGGCGCACGGCTTCGAGACCCTGCCCGGCCGGGTCGTCGAGCTGCCAGTCCAGGTAGCGCTTGCCGGGGAAGACCGGGCAGGTGTCTCCGCAGCCCATGGTCACGCACACGTCCGATGCCCGGACGGCGTCGACGGTGAGGATCTTGGGGGTCTCGGCGGAGATGTCGATGCCGATCTCCTTCATCGCCTCGACGGCGACCGGGTTCACGGCGTCGGCCGGGGTGGAGCCGGCGGAGCGCACCTCGATCCGGTCTCCGGCGAGGTGGGCGAGGAATCCGGCGGCCATCTGGGAGCGGCCGGCGTTGTGCACGCATACGAACAGCACGCTGGGCTTGTCGGTCATGATGCGCTCCTGACGGTCGTGGCGGTCGTGGCGGTCGTGGCGATGGCGGCCGGTTCGGCGGGGGCGAGCGGCGTGGCCGGGGTCGGTCGGTGCGGGAACAGCGCGGCGACCAGGGCCGCGCCCACGGCGGCGCCGAGCAGTTGCGCGACGAGGAAGCCGCCGATCGAGCCGGGCGCGATGCCGGCGAAGGTGTCCGTGAACGCGCGGGCTATGGTGACGGCGGGGTTGGCGAAGCTGGTCGAGGACGTGAACCAGTACGCGGCGCCGATGTACGCGCCGACCGCCGCCGGACCGTAGGTGCCGCGTCCGGTGCGTGCGAGCGAGAAGATCAGCAGTACCAGGCCCGCGGTGGCCACGACCTCGCCGAGCCACAGGTGGGCGCCGGAGCGGATGTGGGTGGAGGCGGTGGCGGCGGGCAGGTCGAACATCAGGTTCGCGAGCATCGTGCCGCCGATCCCGCCGAGGATCTGGGCCGGGATGAACACCGCGACCGTGCGCCGGTCGACGCGGGTTTGCGTGCGCCGGCCGAGCACGTGATCGGCCACGGTGACCAGCGGGTTGAAGTGCGCTCCGGAGACCGGGCCGAGGATCAGGATCAGCACCGCGAGACCGAGCGCGGTCGCGGTCGAGTTCTCCAGCAGTTCCAGGCCGATCTCGCCCGCGGACAGCCGCTGCGCCATGATCCCGGAGCCGACCACGATCGTGACCAGCAGGCCGGTGCCCAGCGCCTCGGCCAGCGCGCGGCGTGCGAGGTCCCGGTTCATCGCGCGCCCGCGGCCGCCGCACCGTCGGTGGCCAGCAGCGAGCCGAGCCGGGCCAGCGCCTCGGGGAGCACCCAGTAGTAGACCCAGGTCCCGCGCCGTTCCGAGTCGATCAGCCCGGCCTCGCGCAGCACGCGCAGGTGGTGGCTGATCGTGGGCTGCGACACGTCGAACGGGCCGGTCAGGTCGCAGACGCAGGCCTCGCCGCCCGCGAACGAGGCGATCAGCGAGAGCAGCCGGAGGCGCACCGGGTCCGCCAGGGCCTTGAACGAGGCGGCCAGCGCCTTGGCGTCGTCCTCGGCCAGCGGCTCGCGCACCATCGGCGTGCAGCAGGGCGGGGCCTGGAGCACCGGAAGCTCTTTCTTCGACATGCGTCTATGTTGACATCCATCGATCCAGGGGGCAAGCTCGGCTGCATAGACACCTGTCTATTCAACGAGAGGGTGACCGTCATGTCCCGTGTCCAGCTCGCGCTGCGTGTCTCGGATCTCGAAGGCTCGATCGCGTTCTACAGCAAGCTGCTCGGCGCCGAACCGGCCAAGCGCCGTCCCGGCTACGCCAACTTCGCCGTCGCCGAGCCCCCGCTCAAGCTCGTCCTGCTCGAAGGCCCCGCCGACGAGCCCACCCGCCTGGACCACCTCGGGGTCGAGGTCGAGGACACCGCCCAGGTGACCGAGGCGATCGCGCGCCTGGCGGACGAGGGCCTGGCCACCGACGTCGAGCAGAACACCACCTGCTGCTACGCCGTGCAGGACAAGGTCTGGGTCACCGGCCCCGGCCGCGAGCGCTGGGAGGTCTACACCGTCCTCGCCGACGCCCGCCCCGACCTCGAAGGCCAGACCGGCGGGGATCTCGACTGCGACCAGACCGCCTGCTCCTGCGAGGCCCCGGAGGCCGATGGCGACGACCGTCCGGAACTCGCGCTCGCGTCCAAGGGCGGCTGCTGCTGAATCCCCAAGGGCGACGACACGCCACGCGTGCGAACGGGCCTGCAGCGCGCGTCGCGTGAGCCCTAGATCATTAGCGGTGCGTGTGGTCCGCTGGCACGGGGGACTCGCCGTCGGCCGTCTCGAGGAATTCCCGGACGGCGGCGTAGGCGCGAGGGCCGTAGACCGTGCCGGGTCCGCCGTTCATCAGGATGGCGACGCCGATGGCCTCGGCTGCCTCCTGTGCGGTGACGCCGTGGTGCACCGCGGCGTGGGCGTGCGCGGCGATACAGCCGTCGCATTCGCGGGTGACCGCGATCGCGAGCGCGATCAGTTCCTTGGTCTTCGCGTCGACCGCGCCGTCGGCGAGTGCGGCGTCGTGGAGTTGCCTGTAGCCCTCGTAGACGGTGGGGATGGCGCGGCGCAGTTCGCGGGTCGGCTCGCGCAGTGCTGTGCGGACGTCGGATCCGTAGTTCATCGTTCACTCCTTTGTGAGCGTGGCGGCATCGGGCGATACGTCGCCCACGGCGGTCGAGTTTCCTCTGGTCGAGGGGAGGCTCGACCGCTGTTCGTGGCGGGTACAGTACGTGCATGACTGCCGCGCAGCGTGAATCGGCGCTCTCCGCTGCCCAGCCCGGGGACGCGCGGGCCTTGACGGACACGGTCGCTCGGCTGCGCCGGGTGTTGCGCAGCAGCATCCGCACGGACTATCCGTGGGAGGCGCTGCCGATGGCGCAGGTCGAGGTGATGCAACTGCTCCACGAGGTCGCCCCGGCGCGCGTCGGCGACCTTGCGAACCGGCTGCGGCTGTCGCCGTCCACCGTCAGCGGTCTGATCGGGCAGTTGATGACTGCGGGCCTGGTCGAGCGCGGCACCGACCCGAAGGACCGTCGGATGTCGGTGGTGGAGCTGACCGAGGCGGGAAAGGCGCAGTTGGCGGAGTGGACCGGTGCGCACGAGCGTCGGATCGCCGCCGCCCTGGGCAAGCTCGGCGTGGTCGAGCGCTACGCGATCGCCGCGGCGCTTCCCGCGCTCTCGCAGCTGGTCGATCACCTGAGCGAGCCGCAGGCCGACGAGCAGCCCCCGGCCGCCTGATCGCTGTCCGGCGTCACTCCCGGACGCTCGACGGTTCATCGGTGGTGCGCGTGTATCCGGTCGAGGATCTCGCGTGCCTCGGTGTCGGCTGCGGACGGGCGCGGCTCGGTGACCAGGTGCCGCGCGGTGGCCAGCACCCACAAGGCCATGGTCGAGGCGAACAGCACCGTGAGCGCGCTCTCGTTCCCCGCGGCCAGTGCGACGACGCCGCCGACCAGCGCGGCCAGCCCGAGCAGGGCGGTGATTATGGCGTAAAGGCGGATCCCCGGCCCGGACTTCTCCGCGCGCGTGAACACGTCGCCCGCTCCACTGAGGGCGCAGCCGCCGCCGATGCCGAGGATCAGGATCGTCGTGGCGGTGCCGCGCGTACTGCCGAGCCACCAGCCCTCGGCGCCGATCACGTGCGTGACGAACACCGCGATGATCGCGACCATGAACGGGACGGTGGCCAGGTCCTTCCACGTCAGCTTCATGACCGTACCTCCTCTTTCAAGCTCACCGTCGCGCCGGGAGCGCCGGAGCGGTAGCGCCGATCGTCCCGGATTCCGGCCATCCGGCCCGAATCCGGCGGGACCCGTGGCCCGGGCGCGACCCGCCCTGTCGAGCCACGCTGGGGTCATGACCGCGTCCGAGCAGACGACCACGGCCGCCGCGTCGTCGCACGCGGCCGGACTGTCCGTGAGCGAGGCGGCGCGGCGCCTCGAACGGGACGGCCCGAACGCGCTCCCGGCGCAGCGACGGGTCCGGCTGTGGCAACGGGTACTGATGCAGTTGCGGGACCCGCTGGTGGCGGTCCTGTTGGTGGCCGCCGCGTTGACGATCGGCACCGGCGACTGGACCGACGCCGGGGTCATCCTGCTGGTCATCGCGGTCAACACGAGTGTGGGGGTGGCCCAGGAGGTCAAGGCGGACCAGGCGATCGCCGCCCTGGACGCGATGACCGCCCCGCGTGCGCGTGTGATCCGCGACGGTGTTCAGCGGGAGACCTCCTCGGCCGACGTGGTGGTCGGGGATGTGCTCGTGCTCGGCGAGGGGGAGATTGTCCCGGCGGACGCGACGGTGCTGCAGGCCGCGGCGCTGCTGGTGGACGAGTCCGCGCTGACCGGGGAGTCCGTGCCGGTGGACAAGACCGTTGATGACCGGAGAGCTGATACATCCGCGTCGCTGCTGTCGGCCGGGACGGTCGTGGTCCGCGGGCATGGACTGGCTCTGGTGACCGCGACCGGTGCGGACAGTGCGATGGGTCGGATCGCCGCGCTGATGAGTGCCGGGCCGACGCTCACCCCGCTGCAGCGCCGCCTGGTCGGGGTCGGGCGCGCGCTCGCGATCGCGGCCGTCGTGCTGTGCGCGATCGTGCTCGGGCTCGGTCTGGCCCGCGGGCAGGCGGTCGAGTTGATGATTGTGACCGCGATCAGTCTGGTCGTCGCGGCGGTACCCGAGTCACTGCCCGCCGTCGTGACCCTCGCGCTCGCGCTCGGGGCGAGGCGGATGGCCACGCGCAATGCGCTCGTGCGCCGCCTGCCCGCGGTCGAGACTCTCGGCTCGGTCACCGTGCTGGCGACGGACAAGACCGGCACCATCACCGAGGGCGTCATGCTCGTCCAGGCCGTCTGGACCCCGACCGGAGGGGACGCGAGGATCGAGGGCACCGGGTACGCCCCGGCCGGCCGGATCCTGCGCGGCGAACTCGTCCTCGACGCCGTCCGCGCCACCGATGTCGCCGACCTGCTGACCGCGGCGGCCCTGTGCAACGACGCGACGCTGCGTCCGCCGACGGATCAGGACCCTGCGTGGACGGCGCTGGGAGATCCGATCGAGGCGGCGCTGCTGGCGGCCGCAGGCAAGCTCGGCCTCGACACCCCGCAGCTGACGTGCGCTTTCCCGCGCGTGGCTGAGGTCCCGTTCGACAGCGACCGGCGACGGATGACGACCGTGCACCGGTACGTCGGCGGGCTGCGCGTGGTGTGCAAGGGCGCCCCGGAGGCCGTGCTGCGCACCGGCATGCTCGCCGAACCACCCTCAGTGCTCGACGAAGCGTTGCGCCGCGCCGAGCGGTTCGCCCGCGATGGACTGCGCGTGCTCGCCGTCGCCGGGGCCGAAGCGCCGGCCGGCACCGCACCCGATCCGGCAACCCTGGAACAGGACCTGCGCCTGCTCGGTCTGATCGCGGTCTTCGATCCGCCGCGCGCGTCCGCTGCCGCCACCGTCGCCGCGTGTCGCGCCGCCGGCATCACCCCCGTCCTGATCACCGGCGACCACCCGGCCACCGCCCGCTCCATCGCCCGCGGCGTCGGCATCCTCGACCATGACGATGGCCGGGTCATCGACTGCCGGAACCTGGACGAGACCAGCGCGGACGAGATACGGGCGGCACGGGTGTTCGCGCGCGCCCTGCCCGCCCAGAAACTCGCCGTCATCGAAGTCCTGCGCGCGGCCGGGGACATCGTCGCGATGACCGGCGACGGGGTCAACGACGCCCCCGCCCTGCGCCGTGCCGAGATCGGCGTGGCCATGGGCAGACGCGGCACCGAGGTCGCGCGGCAGGCCGCTGACCTCGTGCTCGCCGACGATGAACTGGCGACGGTGGTGGCCGCCGCGGAGGAAGGCCGCCGCGTCTATGCCAACATCCGCCGTTTCCTGCTCTACGCATTGGCCGGAGGCACCGCCGAGATCACCGTGATGCTGCTCGGACCGCTCGGCGGACTCGCGCTCCCGTTGCTGCCCTCCCAGATCTTGTGGATCAACTTGCTGACCCACGGCCTGCCCGGAGTCGCCCTCGGGAGCGAACCGGTCGAGCCCGGCACCATGCGCCGTCCGCCGCGCCCGGCCGCCGAAAGCGTGCTCGGCGCCGGACTGTGGCAAAGCATCCTGCGCGTCGGGGCCGTCATCAGCGCCGTGACGCTCGGTGTGGCACTGTGGGGGCACGCGAGCGGGCGGCCGTGGCAGTCGATGGCGTTCTTCGCCCTCGGCGCCACCCAACTCGCCGTCGGCCTCGCCTCCCGAGCACGCCCCGGCACCCGCACCAACCCGCTGCTTCCCGCCGCCATCGCCGGAGCGCTCGCCCTGCAACTCGCCGGCCTCTACCTCGCACCCCTCCGCGACCTGCTCGGCACCCACCCGCTGACAGCACTCGAACTACTCGTCGTCTGCGCCGCCTCAACCCTCGGCTATCCCGCCCTCAAACTCGACC
>DATJIF010000186.1:0-81197 GCA_035493475.1 Actinospica sp. | reverse complement strand
CTGATGAAGCCCAACCACTTCAACGACATCTCGGCGGCCAGCGCCCTGTACCGGCCCGGCCCGATGGGCATGGATTCGCACACCAACTACGCGCTGCGCAAGAACGGCCTGCAGCCGCAGACCCCGATCCACCCGGAGCTCGCCGAACCGCTGCAGGAGGTCCTCGGCGAGACCTACGGCCTGGTCGTCTACCAGGAGCAGGTGCAGCGAGCGGCCCAGGTCCTGGCGGGATACTCGCTCGGCAAGGCCGACCTGCTGCGCCGCGCGATGGGCAAGAAGAAGAAGGAGATCCTGGACAAGGAGTTCGTGCCCTTCCAGGCGGGCTGCCGGGAGCGCGGCTATTCGGACGAGGCGATCCAGGCGGTGTGGGACGTCCTGGTCCCCTTCGCCGGCTACGCGTTCAACAAGTCGCACTCGGCCGCGTACGGCATGGTCTCCTACCGCACCGCGTACCTGAAGGCGAACTACCCGGCCGAGTACATGGCCGCGCTGCTCACCTCGGTCGGCGACAACAAGGACAAGGCGGCGCTCTACCTCGGCGAGTGCCGCAAGCTCGGCATCAAGGTGCTCTCCCCCGACGTGAACGAGAGCGTGCTCGACTTCAGCGCCGTCGGCGACGACGTGCGCTTCGGCCTCGGCGCCATCCGCAACGTCGGCGAGAACGTGGTCGCCTCGATCGTGCGCTCGCGCGAGGCCAAGGGCCGCTACGAGTCCTTCCCCGACTTCATGAACAAGGTCGAGATCGCGGTCTGCAACAAGCGCGCGATCGAGTCGCTGATCAAGGCCGGCGCCTTCGACTCGCTCGACCACGCCAGGCGGGCGCTGATCGAGGTGCACGAGCGGGCCGTGGACGCGGTGCTCGACGTCAAGAAGCAGGAGTCGATCGGCCAGGACAGCCTGTTCGGCATGTTCGAGGAGGACTCGGGCCAGACGGGCTCCGCCTCGGTCGGCTTCGAGGTGCCCGGCACCCCGGAGTGGTCGCAGAAGGTGAAGCTGGGCTTCGAGCGGGAGATGCTCGGCCTGTACGTCTCCAGCCATCCGCTGGACGGCGCCGAGCCGCTGCTCGCCCGCAACCGGGACACCACGATCGCGCAGCTGCTGAGCGGCGAGCGGACCGAGGGAGAGGTGCGGCTGTCCGGGATCATCTCCAAGGTGGACCGCCGGATCAACAAGAACTCCGGCGCCGCCTGGGCGATCGTCACGGTCGAGGACCTGGACGCCGCGGTCGAGGTGCTGTTCTTCCCGAAGGTCTACCCGCTCTACCAGAACGAGCTGGTCGACGACGCGTGCGTGAGCGTGCGCGGCCGGCTCAACGAGCGGGACGGCGCGATCTCGGTCTTCGGCCAGGAGCTGATCCCGCTGGACCTGAGCACGGTCGGCAAGGACATGCCGCTGCAGCTGACCATCAACGCGCGGCAGGTCAACCAGCGCTCGGTCGCCGAGCTCGGCCACATCCTGGCCGCGCACCCCGGCCCGCGCCCGGTCCGGCTGACCCTGCAGGAGCCGCGCTCGAAGGTGCTGTTCGACCTTCCGGCCCATTCGGTGGAGTACAACAGCGCGCTGATCTCCGAGATCAAGACGCTGTTCGGGCCGAACTGCGTGGCGGTCTGACGCTCCGTCCGCAGCGTACGGCGCCGCACTGACGCTCCGTCGGCCGATGGCAGGCGTGGAATATTCGGACAAAGGGTACGTAGACGTCCAAACAGTGGCGTCCGCACCCTCCCGAGGATCCCATGGCACCGTCGGCCGGCTTCGTCGTCCCCCGTAGAACCCTCGCGCTGACCTCCGTGTTGGTCACCGCAGCCGTGGTCGCCAGCCTGGCGACCGCGAACCCCGACTCCCCGAACTCCGACACCGGCCGCGCGAGCGCCGCCGTGGTCGGGGCGAGTTGGGCGCACGACCTGTCGGGCAAGGTCGTCTCCGTCACCCCGACGAACTTCACCACCCCGATCCACCCGGAGCTCGTCACCCATCCGGAGTCCGACGACATGGGTTCGAGCATGCACGCGCTCGAACTCGCCGCGTCCAACACCCCGGCATCAGGGCCCGGCTCCGGCTCGGCCCCGGCGACAGCCGCGGTCGTGCCCGACCTGGCCTCCAAGGTGCAGGGCATCGACGTGAGCAGCCATCAGCCGTCGATCGACTGGTCGAAGGTCGCGCCGCACGTCAACTTCGTCTACGCGAAGGCGACCGAGGGCACGTACTACGTGAACCCGCTCTTCGACAGCGAGTACGAGGGCCCGTACAACTACGGCGTGATCCGCGGCTCGTACCACTTCGCCGTCCCGAGCAACTCCAGCGGCACGGCGCAGGCCGACTACTTCATCGCGCACGGCGGCGGCTGGTCCGCCGACGGCAAGACCCTGCCCGGCGCGCTGGACATCGAGTACAACCCGTACGGCAAGGCCTGCTACGGCCTGAGCGCCGGCCAGATGGTGAACTGGATCAAGAACTTCGTCACCGAGTACGCGGCCCGCGAGCACGCGTTCCCGGTGATCTACAGCACCACCGACTGGTGGCGCACCTGCACCGGCAACTCGGCCGCGTTCGCGAACGACGACCCGGTCTGGATCGCCAACTACGGCCGCAGCGGCGGCACCCTGCCCAACGGGTGGAACTACTACTCCTTCTGGCAGTACTCCGACTCCGGCCCGCAACCGGGCGACCAGGACGTGTTCAACGGCGGCTACCCGCAGCTTCGGACGCTCGCGGTCAACGGCTGAGTCGACGAATGTTCACCCGCGTGGGTGGAATTGACCAAGCCGACTCGTGGGTTTACTACGAATGGGGGTACAGAGACTCGCCGTTCGGGCCGAGGACGAGAAGGGACCGCTGATCATGACAACGGACAACCGGCAGCTCGCGCAGCCCGCGGCGCCGGACTCGGGCCGCGACCGGTGGCCCGGAGTGTTCACCGAGCCGGGCACCCGCTTCCGCGGCCTGGTCGCCGCCCGGCTGATCCGGCACGTGCTGCGCGACCTGCCGATCCGGCTGCGGCTGCCGGACGGCACCGTGCTCGGCGCGGGCGGACCGCAGGACCCGGAGATGGTCGTGCACCGCCCCGAGTCCTTCTACCGCAGGATCGGCGCCAGCGGCCTGATCGGCTTCGGCGAGTCGTACCAGGCCGGCGAGTGGGACTCGGACGACCTGGCCCGGCTGCTGAGCGTCTTCGCCGCGAACATCGAGACCATGGTCCCGGCACCGCTGCAAAAGCTGCGCAGGCTGCACGCCGTACGACGACCGCGTACCGAGAACCAGACCGCGGGCGAGTCGAAGGACAACATCGCGCGGCACTACGACCTGTCGAACGAGATGTTCGCGCTCTTCCTCGACCCGACGATGACGTACTCCTCGGCCCTGTTCGACCGCGCGCCCGAGCAGGACCCCGAGCAACTGACCACCGCCCCGCGGCACGACCTCGTCCTCCCCGACATGAGCGACGGCGCGATCGGCGTCCGGCAGCTGGAACTCGCCCAGCAGCGCAAGATCGACCGCCTGCTCGACCTGACCGGCGTCGGCCCCGGCACCCGCGTCCTCGAGATCGGCAGCGGCTGGGGCGAACTCGCCACCCGCGCCGCGCACCGTGGCGCCGAAGTCCGCACGATCACCCTCTCCGAGCGGCAGATGGAGTACACCGCCCAGCGAGCCCGCCGCGAAGGCGTCGCAGACCGCGTACAAGTGGAACTGCGCGACTACCGCGACGCCCAAGGCAAGTACGACGCCGTACTCAGCGTCGAGATGATCGAAGCCGTAGGCCGCGAACACTGGCCGCAGTACTTCAGCGCCCTGTCCAACCTGCTCGCCCCCGGCGGCAGCGTCGGCCTGCAGGCGATCACCATGCCGCACGAGCGGATGCGGGCCACGTCGCGCACCCAGACGTGGATCACCAAGTACATCTTCCCCGGCGGCATGATCCCCTCGATGACCGCCATCCGCGACAACGCCGCCCGCTTCGGCCTGCAGATCCGCGACGACCTCCCCTTCGGCACCCACTACGCCCGCACCCTGGCCCTCTGGGGCGAACGCCTCCTCGCCAACGCCAGCCGCCTGGGCGCCCTAGGCTTCGACGAGACCTTCCGCCGCACCTGGCGTCTCTACCTCGCCTACTCAGAGGCCGGATTCGCCGCCGGATACCTCGACGTACACCAGCTCGTACTGGGAGAAATCGGTGTAGCCTGATGGAGCCGAACAAGGGGGCTTCATGGCACACAGGGGTGGAATCCGCCGCACCACCATCGGCGCGGCCCTGATCCTCGCTGCACTGTCCGGCTGCGCATCCACCCTCTCCGACGCCAAACCCGCCGCAGCCACCACCGCGGCGCCGTCGACCTCGAACACCGCGACCACCGCGACGAACGACGGCGCCGACCCCGGCTGCACCGCCGCCCTCAAGGACATCAGCAAGTACGGCCCCTCCACCGTCAAACTCCTAGCCGAAGGCCGCGAAGCCGTCGCCACCGCCGCCGTCCAACTCCTCGTGGACGGCCTGGACAGCGCCGCCGACGCCGCCAACTCCCCACAGACCCACCAGGCCATCGAGACCCTCGCCACCGCCTACGTCGACTACTTCGACCTCACCACGGACGCCGTGGCCATCCCGCTGTCCACCCTCCTCAAGGACACCGCCAACCTCGAGTTCGTCTGCCGCTAGCCGTCCCAGGCGACGTCAGCACGGCTAGCGCCGTAGGTGGGCGGTTGAGCGACCGAGGTACGAGGGAGCGTGCCGCCCACCGCAGGCTGGTTGAGTGGGGCGGGTGGGCGGGGTAAGTAATCGCCCCGGACGTAGCCGCCGCCACGGAGCGAGGAACGAGCGCAGTGGCGGCGGCGTAGGTAGGGGCGACGACTTACGGCAGGGCGGAGGGTTTGCTGGCGGCGTTGAGTTCGGGGGCGGCGGACGGGCTGGGGCAAACGTGGGGTGACGCGGCTGCGGGATGTGCGCTGGCGTGGTGGAAGGTGCTGCCGCAGGGGGCGTGGGCGAATTGGCCCATGGGTGGGTTGACGTCGGCGAAGAGGTCGCTGACGCTGACGATGAGGCCGCCGTAGGCGATGTTGACGGACACCAGGATGGCTACGGCGGTGGTGAGGTAGCCGGCCAGGAGCAGGCCCACTCTTGACAGGACCTTGACGGCTTTGGGGCCTTGTACGCGGTTCCAGAGCAGCAAGGCGGCGGCGGTCGCGACGATGGCGGCTACGCAGCTCCAGTATTGGAGGGCGGGGTCGGTCAGCAGCATGGCGCCTCTTTTTGTGCTACGGGGTGGGGCCGGTGAGGCGTTGGGAGAGCCACGTGAACGCGGTGGGGAGCATCTTCTCCCAGGCGCTCTGGTTGTGGCCGCCGCCGAGCGGGGCGACGAAGGACTGTACGTCGGTGGCCTTGGCCTGGGGATTCTGCTTGGCGGCGGTGATCATCTGGGCGGCTTCGGAGGCGGGGTCGACGTTGTCCTGGGCGCTGGCGGTCATCAGGAGGCTGACGGCGGGGGTGCGGGTGTGCTCGATGAGCCACAGGGGGCTGTTGGCGTGGTCCAGCTCCTGGTTGGCGGAGAGTTCCTCGGAGTCGGGGACGTAGTAGCCGGAGAGGGACACCGCCGCGCGATACCGGTTCGGGTGTTGGAGGACCAGTTTGGCCGCGCAGAAGCCGCCGGTGGAGTAGCCCATCAGGCCCCAGGCGTTGGCGGCGGGTTCGGCGCGGAAGTCGTCGATGACCATGGTGCGCACGTCGCGGGTGAGCCACGCGTCCACGTTGGCGTCGCCGGGGACGTTGCTGCACTCCTCGTTGTTGAACGGCCAGGTGTGGCCCGGGATGGGCGTTACCTCGGGCACGACGAGGATGTAGGGGAAGACCTTGCCCGATCTCTCGGCGGCCTCGAGGTGGGCGACTACGTTCATGGGGCCGATCCAGCCGTCCGGGGAGCCGACGACGCCGTGCAGGAGTTCGAGGACCGGGAAGTACGTGTGCGGCTGCTCGGCGTACTGCGGCGGGGTCCAGACGTAGACCTGCGAGGTGATGCCGGAGACGGGGCCGCGGAACGTGGTCTCCTGGAAGCCCTCGTCCTCGCCGCGGAAGGTGGCGCGCACGATCCTGCTGCTGCTCGCCGCCGCGTCCTGGCCGCGGACGGCGGCCACGCTCTGCGCCTTCGGGTCGAGCTGGATCGCGCCCTGCTGTCCGGCGAACACGCCGCCGCGGGTGCTCTGGTTGCCCAGCAGGTCCTGCCAGGACACGACGAGCCCGCCGCTGGAGATGTTGACCCACACCAGGATCGCGACCGCGGCCATCAGTTCGCCGAACACCAGCAGGGCCGCGCGCTGCAGGATCCGGACCGGGCGCGGCCCCCGCATCCGGTTCCACAGGAGCCAGGTGGCGAGGGCCGCGAGCACGGCGAGCACGATCGTGGTGATCTGCAGAGAACCGCTGATCGGGGACACAGCAGGAGACTAACGCCGGATTAGTCGAGATAGGGTGATAGTGAGGGCGTGTCCTAATAGTTCGTTGGTTTTGGCTAATAGTCGGACGAATGGACGGCCATATGGACCGTCAGTGGTGGAACGCTTCCTTGACCTCTACGCCGAACTGCTGGGAGGGGGCGGGCTGGCTGTGCAGTTCGGGGAGCAGCCGGGCCAGGTCGGCGAGCAGCAGGTCGGCGAGGTCGTGCGAGAAGCCGTTGCGGACCACGACGCGGAGCACGGCGAGGTCCTCGCGGTTCTTGGGGAAGGTGTAGGCGGGCACCTGCCAGCCGCGTTCGCGCAGGCGGCGGGAGACGTCGAAGACGTCGAAGTTCTTCACGTGCTCGGAGGTGGTGAAGGCGAAGACCGGCAGTTGGTCGCCGCGGGTGAGCAGGCGGAAGTCGCCGAGCGCCTCGACGCCTTCGGCCACGTACTTGGCCACGTCGCGCGCGGACTGCTGGACGCGGCGGAAGCCTTCGCGGCCCAGGCGCAGGAACGTGTAGTACTGCGCGACGACCTGGGCGCCGGGGCGGGAGAAGTTGAGGGCGAAGGTGGGCATGTCGCCGCCGAGGTAGTTGACCTTGAAGACGAGTTCCTCGGGCAGCGCCTCGGAGTCGCGCCACAGGGCCCAGCCGACGCCGGGGTAGACGAGGCCGTACTTGTGCCCGGAGGTGTTGATCGACTTCACCCGCGGCTGGCGGAAGTCCCAGACCAGGTCGGGGTCGAGGAATGGCGCGATCATGCCGCCGGACGCCGCGTCCACGTGCACGGGGATGTCCAGGCCGGTGCGCTCCTGCAGGCCGTCCAGCGCGGTGCACACGTCCCAGACCGGCTCGTAGCTGCCGTCCATCGTCGAGCCCATGATCACCACGACGCCGATGGTGTTCTCGTCGCACAGGGCCGCGGCCTCCTCGGGGCCGAGGGTGAAGCGGTTCCCCTCCATCGGCACGTACCGCGGCTCGACCTCCCAGAACTCGCAGAACTTCTCCCAGCAGACCTGCACGTTGATCCCCATGACGAGGTTCGGCCGCGCGCCCGCCTTGTACCGTTCCGGGTTGCGCTTCATCCACTGCCGCTTGAGGGCGAGGCCGGCGAGCATGCAGGCCTCGCTGGAGCCGGTGGTGGAGCAGCCGACGGCGGTGTGCGGGTCCGGCGCGTTCCACAGATCGGCGAGGATGGCGACGCAGCGCCGCTCGAGCTCCGCGGTCTGCGGGTACTCGTCCTTGTCGATCATGTTCTTCTCGGCGCACTCGGACATCAGGAGCTTGGCCTCGGGCTCCATCCAGGTGGTGACGAACGTGGCCAGGTTCAGCCGGGCGTTGCCGTCCAGCATCAGCTCGTCGTGGATCAGCCGGTACGCGGTCTCCGGCGGGATCGGGCCGTCGCCGACCCGGTACATCGGCGGGTTGGTGGCCATCGCGCCGGCCGGGTCCATGCCCGACGCGACCAGCAGCGGGTTGACCGGCACGGTGCGGTGCGGCTCGCGGTGCCGCCGTCCCACGGGCTCGTGCACCGACAGGCCGCGCACCTGCGGCGTGTGCAGTCCCGTGTCCTTCGATCCCTGTCCGTGCAGCTCCGCCATGGCGAACCCTTCCGTTCCCGTGTGCGAGGACCCCTTCGTCGGAGCCCACCCTTCCACCGCGGCGCGGTCTGTTCCAGCGTCGCGGCGGGGAACGGAAGCGGACGATCACGCCGCCGGATCAGCCCTTGCGGATGAATGACTCGGGTCCGTAGCTGCCGTAGACGGTGATCTGGTCGGCGGACTGCTGGGCCAGCTCGATCAGCAGGACCTGACAGGGCGTCCGGTCGCCGTTCGCGCAGTCGAACACGGCGCGTGCCCCGGTCGGGTAGTTCGTGTCGATCGTGCCGATGCCGACGGAGGGCTTGCCCCCGGTCACGTAGGCCGTGTACTGGATCGAGCCGTCCACGCCGATGGCCAGGCTGCGCTTCTCGGAGTCGGCGCTGATCCACGTGCCGGTGAGCTGCTTGAGCAGTGCGGTGCGGGCCACGGCGGACACGGCCTGGGTGCTGCTGAACGAGGCGACTCGGCTGTACGTGTAGACGGCTCCCTCGCCGCTGGTCGGCGTCGAGACGAGGACCTCGGTGCCGTTCGACACGGGCGCGGCGAAGACCCCTGCGTTCGTGCCGAAGTCGTCGCACGCCACGTCCGCGAGGGGCTGCGCGGAGGCGGATACGACGGTCGCGGGGCTCATGCTCTCAGCCGTGGCGGCCAGGCGTGCGTAGCAGAGCGGGAAGCTGCCCATGCTGCTCAGCGCGACCGTGCCGTCCGAGAAGACCATCAGGTAGCCGTCCTTCGCGGCGGCCGTCTTCCACACGACGGCGTCCGAGCCGTTGGTGAACGCCGAGATCTCCTGGCTCGGGGACGCGATCGGCGCGCCGAATATGCCGCCGGGCTCGGACGCTGTGGCGCGGGGGCCCCGCGCGGCGGACGCGGCGCTCGGCCCGGCCATCGGGGCGACGGCCTCGGTCCTGGCGGACCGGTGCTCGGCCACCGCCCACGCGCCGCCGGTCAGCCCGACCAGCATGAGGGCGAACGCCGAGGCGGTCATCCGGCGCGTCAGGGTGCGTTGACGCGCGCGGCGGCGCACCTCGGCGAGGCCCGGCGGCACGGTTGCGTCGGCGGCAGCCTCGGCGAGTTCCGCGAGCATGGTGTCGAAGCTCTCGGGCATTCAGCTCACCACTCCTCCGCCAGGTCGGTGCCGCTGCGGCGTGGGCCGCCCGCGCCGACCTCGGCGAACTCGGAGACCAGCGGGGCCAGGGCCTTGCGGCCCCGGTTGAGATGGGACTTGACCGTGCCCTCGGGCGAGCCGGTCTCCCGGGCTATCTCGGCGATCGTGAGCCCGACCAGGTGGAAGAGCACGATCGCGCGGCGCTGCTCGGCGGATATCCGGCGCAGCGCGGAGACCAGCGTCAGGTGGTCCGGGCTCAGGCCAGGCAGTTCGGGCGCGGCCGCGGCGCGGTGGTGCGCGGCGCGGCGGTTGACGGCCTTGCGCCACGCGGAGACGCACAGCCGGTAGGCCACCGTGCGGATCCACGCCTCGGGGTCGCCGTAGCCGCGCACGTCGTCCCAGCGCTGCCAGGCCCGCGCGAACGCCTCCTGCACGGCGTCCTCCGCCTCGGCCAGGTTCCCGGTCATCGCGTAGACCTGACTCACCACGCGCCGGAAGCCGGCCGTGTAGAACTCGTCGAAGTCGAGTTCGTCCGGCACGCTGCCTCCCTGTTCCCGCCGAGCCGCACGCCCCCGGCGGGCACGGTCTATAGACAACACCCGCGGCCGACCGCCGAAGTTGCACCAGATAACAATCTTCATGTAATTCTCAGGTTTCTTATTGACAGCGCAGCGGCACTCGGTAACCGTTGCTTCTCAGTCGGTGACGACCTCTGACACACCCACCAGAGAAGAGGAACCCACGTTGCACGCTCCTCGCTTGCGCCGCGCCGCGATCGTCGCGGCCGCGGTCGTCGCACTGGCGGCGATCGGGCTGACGCCCGCCGCCGCGCAGGCCGACGCCGCCACCCCCGCCCCGAACGTCGCGAGCCTCCACCTCGGCTCCGCGGCGACCCTGCCGAGCGCGCTGCTCGCCGGGCGCGGCACGGCGGCCGTCTGCCGGAAGTACGGGCACTGCGTCGCCCGGATCCTGACCGTCGCCCCGGGCTCCAGCAAGCCGCTGTCCACCACGGTGCCCGCCGGCTACGGTCCGGCCGACTTCGCCAAGGCCTACAACCTGCCCGCCGGCGTCGGGCAGAAGGGCACCATCGCGATCCTGGACGAGGGCTCGTTCCCCACGCTCGAGGCCACCCTCAACTCCTACCGCTCGACCTACGGGCTGCCCGCGTGCACCAGCGCGAGCGGCTGCTTCAAGCAGGTCAACGAGTACGGCGGCGCGCCGCTCAAGCCCGGCACGAACGACGACCAGAAGTCCTTCGACGAGGGGGTCGGCCTCGAGACCACCCTCGACGTGGACATGGCCTCGGCCGCCTGCCCGGGCTGCAAGATCATCGAGATCACGGTGAACCGGGACCTGACCACGTCCGAGGACGTGGCGGCCGAGGACTTCGGGGTCGCGCTGAACACGGCCGCGAAGCTCGGCGCGAACGCGGCGAGCATCAGCTACCAGTTCGACCCGGACGCGACGCTGGACCTCGGCCCGGTGGCGCGCGACTTCTTCCACCCGGGGATGGCCATCACCGCGTCCTCGGGCGACGGCGGCTACGAGGGCTCGCCGGACGGCTGGCCGCAGAACCTGCCGACGGTCACCTCGGTCGGCGGCACGTCGCTGTACTCGACGCCGAGCACGAGCCGCGGCTACACCGAGGTCGCGTGGAGCGGCGCGGGCAGCGGCTGCGCGGGCGACCTGCCCGCCGCGCTCGGGCAGCCGAGCGGCGTCAGCAAGTTCTGCAAGGGCCACCGGACCGACTCGGACGTCTCGGCGGACGCGGACCCGAACACCGGTGCCGCGGTCTTCGACGACTACGCGCCGGAGACCGGCGAGCCGTTCAACTGGGTCGTGGTCGGCGGCACCAGCGAGTCGAGCCCGTTCATCGCGGGCGTGTACGCGCGGGCCGGCCACCTGACGCAGGTCGAGGGGCCGAGCACGCTGTACGCGGACCCGGCGAAGGACTTCTACGACGTGCAGATCGGCGCGAACTACCCGCCGCACGCCGGCTGTGACAACGCCCTGTGCGTGTCCGGCGTCGGCTGGGACGGCCCGACCGGACTCGGTACGCCGGACGGACTCGCAGGGTTCTAATCACCGGTCCTGAGTAACGACGCGGCCGCCACCCGGTGGTCTACGGCACCACGATCACCGGGCAGCGGCTGCGGCGCATCGTGCGCGCGGCCTTGGAGCCGAAGAGCTTGTGGCCGAGGGCCTTGCTGGCGCCGAGCACGATGGCGTCGGCGTGCCGGTCGGCGGCGAGCTCGATCAGCGTCAGCACCGGGTCGCGCTGCGCGCAGATGAACTCGGCGGCCACGTGGGTCTCGGCGGACAGCGCCTCGATCACCGCGCGGATCTCGGCCGCCACGTCCTCCCCGGTGTAGTAGACCTCGCCCGGGCTGGTGATGTAGGTGATGATCGGCGTGAAGGAGAAGACCGCGATCAGGGTGCTGCGCTGGCGCCGGGCGAGCCCGAAGGCGTAGTGCAGCGCGCGCCACGAGGTGTCCGAGCCGTCGATCCCGACGACGAACAGCGCCGGGCCGCTCGACGTGGATTGCACGGGAAAAGCGTATAGAGGCGATATATAGACTGTCAATGTAACTGGCGTACGGGCGGAGCGGGGCTATGCTTCGGGACATGAGCACTAGCGAGGGCGAGCATGCCGCGGACGCGGTGTACGACCTGGTCACGGCGTTCATCCGGATCACGCCGCGGGAGCTGAGCCTGACCTCGCTTTCGGTGCTGGCCACGCTCGAGCGCACCGGGCCGCGGCGGATCACCGACCTGGCCGCGTCCGAAGGCGTGACGCAGCCCTCGGTGACCGTGCTGGTCACGTCGCTGGTCCGGGACGGCTACGTCGAGCGCCTCAGCGACCCGGCCGACAAGCGCGTGGTCATGGTCGCGATCACGGAGGCGGGCGCGGAGTTCCTGCGCACCCGCCGGGCCGGGAACATCGAAGTGTTCGGAGACGCCGTCGCCAAGCTCTCCGACGACGAGGCCGCGACGCTGACCGCCGCGGTCCCCGTCCTGGAGCACCTGCGTGACCTGGTGGACGAACTACGCGGCCTGAACCAGGGCCGCAAGTAAGATCATTTCGATTCGGGGGCGTGGTCCCGCACGGCCGCGAGTCCGCCGGGGCCGACCGGCTGGCGCCGCGCCTCGGCACCCGCGGCGAGCCGTCCGGACAGCCGCTTGACCTCCTGGGCGCCGCGGAAGGCGATCGCCGCGGGAAGCACGCCGCGCGGCAGCCACTGCATCGAGCGGACCCACGGCTGGCCGTAGACGTGCGCGGATCGGCGCACGATGCCCGTGGCCAGGCGCTCGACGGCGGGCTCCAGCTTGCCGGTCTTGTTGGCGGGCCAGGGCAGCCGGGCCCGCATCTCGGCGAGCACGTCGTCCTGGTCGGCGCCGCGCACCATGTCGGTGTCCGTCCACGACAGGTAGGCGACGCCCACGTCCACGCCGTCCGGCCGCACCTCGCTGCGCAGGCTGTGCGCGAAGGCTTCGACCCCTGACTTGCTCGTGCAGTACGCGGCCATCAGCGGCGTCGGCGTCAGCGCGGCCAGCGAGGCGACCTGCAGCAGGTAGCCGCGCGAGCGGGTCAGCGCCGGGAGCATCGCGCGCGCCGTCGCGATCGAGCCGAGCAGGTTGATCTCGATGACGCGGTCGAAGTTCGCCGGGTCGCTGTCCACGAACGGTCCGCCGATCGCGATGCCCGCGTTCGCCACGACGACGTCGATCGCGCCGAAGTGGTCGCTGACCTCCGTCGCGACCTCGGACATCCGCGCCTTGTCGGTGATGTCCGCCTCCCACACGGCCGCGCCCGCGTTCGCGACGGTCTGCGCGCGGCACGCCTTCGCGGCCTGTTCGAGCTCGTCCGGTTCGAGACCGACGAGGGCCACGTTCGCGCCGCGCCGGGCCAGGCTGGCGGCGAGCGCGGCGCCGATGCCGCGGGCCGCTCCGGTGACGACGGCGGTCTTGCCGGTGAGCGGGGCTGCGTTACTCATGGTCGGTTCCCTTCGCGGCTTCGGCCACCTCGGCGGCGTTCAGCATCCCGCGGACCCGCTGCCGGATCAGGGTGCTGACGACGTCGGGCGCCTCCATCGGCGTCATGTGGCCGAGGCCGGTGAGCGTGGTCATCCCCTCGAAGCGGGGCAGCGCGTCGGCGATGGCCTGCGCGTGCGCGGACTCCGGGGTGAGCCGGTCGGCGGTGCCGAAGAGCACTGAGGTGGGCACGTCCAGCTTGCGCACCTGCTCGGTCACGTCGAGTTCGGTGAGCACGCGGCCCCAGCCGGAGCGCGGCTTCGGGCGGCACGCGGTGATGATGCGCGCGTTGACCTTCTGCAGGTGCCGGTTCGCCTTCGGGCCGAGCGCGGTGTGCTTCATCATCGCGCGCGAGATCGGCGTGACCGGGCCGACCGGCAGCGTGCTGGTCAGCAGGAAGCGGTGCGCGGCGCGGTTGGCCTTCGGCAGCCGCTTGAGGCCGGGGACGACGGTGGACGAGCCGGGCAGGTTCGCGAAGCCGGTCGAGCAGAGCACCGCTCCCCCGACCCGGCCGAGGATCGACGCGTCGCCGCCCGCCGCCATGATCGTCATGCCGCCCATGCTGTGCCCGACGAGCACGGCCTTCTCACCGTCCGGGATCGTGGCGTCGAGCACGGCGCGCAGGTCCTCGACCAGGATCGGCACGCTGTAGGCGTCGGTCCCGGGGATCTCGCTCTCGCCGTGTCCGCGCTGGTCGTAGACGACGACCCGGAGCTCGAGCGTGGCCGAACGCAGGATCCTGATGACGGGCGCCCAGAAGGCTATTTGGCAGGTCCAGCCGTGCACCAGCACGACCGTCGGCGCTCCGTCCGGGCCGTGCACCTCGACGTTCAACTGCGTGCCGTCGGCCGAGGGGATGCGCAGCCGGACTTCGGGCACCGGCGGGATGAAGGGGTCAGTGCTCGTCATGCCTGGTTCGCTCCGCTCGTGGTCAGGGCGTGGGTGCTGTTCGCCGGGATGCGTACGTATTCGCGTTCGTCGACGCGCCGGGTCTTGCGCCGGAAGCGCACCGTCGAGGCGGGCCAGAGGGTCGGGTTGCGCCCGGCGGCGTTCAGGTACCAGCTCTTGCAGCCGCCGGTGTTCCACACGGTCGGTTCCATCCGCCGCTCGACCTCCGCGCACCAGGCGTGCTGCGCGGCCGGGTCGGCGTCCAGGGCGGCGGCGCCGGACTTCTCCAGCGTCCTGATGTAGTCGACGATGTACGAGAGCTGCGACTCGATGATGTGCACCATCGAGTTGTGGCCGAGCCCGGTGTTCGGCCCGATCACGAAGCAGAGGTTCGGGAATCCGGCCACGGTCGTGCCGCGCAGGGCCCGCATGTCGCCGTCCCAGACCTCTTCGAGCGAGCGGCCGCCGATCCCCCACACCTTCTTCGCCATCGGCATGTCGACGGTGTGGAATCCGGTGGCGAACACGATCGCGTCCACCTCGTGCCGGGTGCCGTCCGAGGCGACGGCCACGGATCCCTCGACGCGGCTGAGCCCGGCGGCCACGACCTCTGAGTTGGGCTGCGCGAGCGCCGGATAGTAGTCGTTGGAGAGCAGGACCCGCTTGCAGCCCATCACGTAGTTCGGCGTGAGCTTCGCGCGCAGATCGGCGTCCTGCACGGCGCGGTTCAGGTGCAGCCGCGCGATCCGCGAGGCCAGCTTGAGGATCGCCGGACGCTTCACGAAGCCGACGACGGTGGACTCGCGCGTCGTGTAGATGCCGAGCCGGGCCACGCGCTGCGTCGGCGGGACGTGCGCGTAGAGCCACTGTTCCACGGCGCTGATCTTCCGGTCGTTGCGCGGCATGACCCAGGCGGGCGTGCGCTGGAACAGGACGAGCTTCGCGGCCTTCTGCTGCACGTGCGGCACGATCTGGATCGCGGAGGCGCCGGTCCCGACGACGGCGACGCGCTCGCCGGTCAGGTCGGTCTCGTGGTCCCAGCGTGCCGAGTGGAAGACGGCGCCGGGGAACGCGTCGAGGCCGGGGATGTCAGGCATCGAGGGGTCGGACATCGGCCCGCCCGCCGCGATGACGACGTCCGCGGTGAACTGGCCGCGCTCGGTGCTCACGAGCCAGTACGCCGCGTCCTCCTGCCAGACCGCGCCGGTGACGGGCGTGTTCACGTGCAGCCGCGGACGCAGCCCCGGCCGGTCTGCGACGCCCTCGAGGTACGCGCGGATCTCCGGCTGGCCCGAGAAGCTGCGTGACCAGCGCGGGTTCGGCGCGAAGGAGAAGGAGTACAGGTGCGAGGGCACGTCGCAGGCGCAGCCGGGGTATGTGTTGTCCCGCCAGGTGCCGCCGACGGACGCGGCGCGCTCCAGAATCACGAAGTCGCGGATCCCGGCCTCCAGCAGCTTGATCCCGGCGCCGATCCCGCCGAACCCGGCACCGATCACGGCCACCCGCACGTGCTCCGGCAGCGCGTTCTCCGGCTCCGAGGCGGGCGCCTGGCCCGCGGTGAACCAGGACTCGAAGGGCGGGGTCGAGACGCCCTCGATCCGGTAGCGGCCCCAGGTGTCCGGGTCGCCGACGTCGGCCGGGGCCGAGCCCTGCGGCGTGGTCAGCGTGCCGCGGCGGCGGCCGGCCGCGAGCACCTCGTCCAGCGCCGGGTCCGCGGCGATCCGGCCGTACCAGTGGTACCGGCCGTCGATCGGCTGGAAGTAGCCGCGCAGCTCGACGCGCACGTCGAAGGTGCGGTCCGCCACCTCCAGTGTCGCGGAGCCCTGGTAACCGTCTTCATCGTCGAAGTCAGCCACGAGGCCTGTTCCCTTCCTGTCAGTCCCCTGACACCAGCTTCAAGGTGGGTGAGTGCGGCGCGGGGCGGCTGAGCCGGGACCGGCCGAGTTCGAGTTCCTCGTCGAGGGCGCCCGCCGGGAGGGTGCCGGCCAGCGCCGCGTAGATCAACTGCGTCGTGTACTCGATCGCGTGCACCCGGCTCATCGAGCGCCGCTGCAGCCACCACTCCACGGTGGCCTGCACGAGCCCGGTGATGCCGTAGGCCCAGGGCTCGGCCGCGCCCGAGTCGAGCCCGAAGGCGCGCAGGTAGTCGCCGAACAGCGCGGTCAGCGCGGAGGCGATCAGGTCCTTGTTGCGCTGGTACGGATCGTTCTCGGCCGGGATCTCGCCCGCGGTGTGCCGGACGATCAGCCAGTAGAGGTTCGGCAGCTCGTCGATCGTCTCGAAGTACGCGGCGATGGTGCCGCGGATGCGGGTGAGCGCGGGCAGGTCCGCGGCGATGGCCGGCAGCAGCCGTTCAAGCAGCACGTTCGAGCCGAACTCGCCCAGCGCGGTGACCAGCGCCGTCTTGTCGCTGAAGTAGCGGTAGAGCACCGGCTTGGTGACCCCGGCCTCGGCCGCCACCGCGTCCATCGTCAGGTCCGGGCCCTGGGCGGCGAGCACCCGCAGCGCGGCCGCCACGAACTCGGCGCGGCGCTGCTCGCGGTGCGCGCTCCAGCGGTCCCGGCGGGCGTCCCCGGCGGCCGGGTCCGGCGGCCCGCCCTTGACAGATGCGTTCACGATGAGCACGCTACCAGAAGTAACTGTTACTTCAAGTCATAGTTTCCACGGGAGGTCGCCGATGACCGTCACCCCCACTCCCGACCTGGAACGCAAGGCCGAGCGGCTGCTGCGCTCCACGGCCGCCCGCTCCTACGACCCCGACCTGGACGTGGACTGGGACGCCCCGCTGGTCGAGGGCGCCCCGTTCATCAGGCCGGAGCGCAGCTCGCTCTACGGCACCGAGCTGTGGGACCGGCTGACCGAGGAGCAGCGGATCACCCTCACCCGGCACGAGGGCGCCAGCGTGATGAGCGTGGGCGTCTGGTTCGAGGAGATCCTGATCAGGATGCTGGCGAAGATCGCCTACGAGGGCGACCCGACCAGCCAGCGGGTGAAGTACGCGTTCGCCGAGATCGCCGAGGAGTGCCGGCACTCGACGATGTTCGCCAAGACGATCGAGCGGATGGGCGTGCCGGCCTACGGCGTGAACCGCTTCGTGCACGTGCTCGGCCGGGTCCTGCCGACGCTGGCCCGCGGCGAGGTGATCTGGGCGGCGACGCTGCTCGGCGAGGAGATCCCGGACCGGCTGCAGCGCGAGATGGTGGAGGACGACCGGATCCAGCCGCTGATGCGGATGGTGAACCGGATCCACATCATGGAGGAGGCCAGGCACATCGGCTTCGCGCGCGAGGAGTTGGCGAAGGAGGCGGCGAACGCGCCCGCGTGGGTACGGCCGATCCGCAAGGCCCTGATCGCGCACGTGGCCTTCATCGTCAGCAGGAGCCTGATCAACCCCGAGGTCTACCGCGCCGTCGGGCTGGACCCGAAGCAGACCAGGAAGATCGCGCTGCGCAACCCGCACCACCAGCAGACGCTGCGCTGGGCCGCCGAGAAGGTGGTGGCCACGCTGGACGACAACAACCTGATCGGGCGCCCCGGCCGGCGCTGGTGGAAGGCGTCCTTCCTGATCCGCTGACGCGGCGGTGGTCGGCTCGGTACGCTGCGCGTATGACGCTGTCCGACTACCTCACGATGGGTCTGTCGATCCTCGCCTTCGCCTTCTCGATCATCACGTTCGTCTACAACACGTACGAGCAGTATCTGAAGGCTGCGAAGCTTCGGCTGGTGATGGGCCGGGAGCTGAAATTCGGCTACCTCGACGGGACGCAGCGGCTGGGTTTCTGGGTGCCCGCCGTCCTGACGAACCAGGGCGCGGTGGACGCCGTGGTGCTGGGGATCACCGGCTCCCTCACCTTCCCGGACGGCACCACGACAGCGGACGTGGAATGGTACACGGTCGGCGAATACGACGGGTCGAAGGACCAGTTCACGCCGAAGGGCTGGACCGACTCGCTGATCGTGCCGAGCCGGAAGGCCACCACGAACTGGGTCGGGTTGCGCGCCGAGCGCGACGTGCCGGACTCGACCCCCGGCGGCACCTACACGCTCACGCTGCGGGTGGAGGCCCCGGTCGGCGCGCGGGGCGGGACTCGTCCGGCCGCGGCCTGGACCGGGACGCTCGACCTCGGGCCGAAGGAGATGCCGGAGGGCGGCGTCCGGGTGGTCGAGCTGAGCGGCACGACGGCGCAGAACGCGACGGCGCTCGTCCCCGGGCTCAGGTCGCTGCTGGACCGGACCGAGATCCCCGGGCTCACGGATCAGGAAGTCTCTTGACCGCGAGCAGCGCGAGGTCGTCGGTCAGCCGCGGCCCGGCGTGCTGGTGCACGGCGCGCAGCACGTCGTCGACCACCTGGTCCGGCTCCTGGTACGTGGCCCACGCCGGGTGCTTGACGTCGAGCCGGAAGAAGCTGCCGCGCCGGTCGCGCGCCTCGGTGGTGCCGTCCGTGTAGAGCAGCATCAGGTCGTCCGGCACGAAGTCCACCTTGTAGACCTGCGGCGGGTCGCGCACCAGGTCGAGCAGGCCGAGCGGCGGGCTGGGCTCCGGCGGGTCCAGCGCGGTGACCGTGCCCGCGTGGATCAGCAGCGGGGACGGGTGGCCGCAGTTGACGATCTCCGCCTGCGCGCTGCCCGGCGGGATGCAGACGAGCACGGCGGTGACGAACTCCTCGGAGTCCGACTGCGGCCGGCGCAGCAGCGCCTGGTGCATCCGGACGGCGATCCCGGCGAGCTCGCCCTCCTGGTGCGCGGCCTCCCGGAAGATGCCGAGCACGTCGGCCGCCGCCTCGACCGCGGGCAGGCCCTTGCCGCGCACGTCGCCGATGATCAGCCGGTCGCCGAACGGCGTCGTCGTCACCTCGTACAGGTCCCCGCCGATCCGCGCCTCGGCCGCCGCCGCGGCGTACCGCACCGCCGAGCGCACCGAGACCAGGTCGGTGGGCAGCGCCCGCAGCAGCACCTGCTGGGCGACCTCGGCGACCGTGCGCACGTCGGTGAGCATCCGCTGCTGGCGCTGCGCGTACCTGACGACGAACCAGCTGAGCAGCGTGACCATCACGACGGAGAACTCGGTCCCGACCATCACGACGTGCGAGATGCCGTCCGCGTAGAGCGAGAGCAGCAGCGAGGACACCACGCAGATCGCGCCGATCAGCACGGGCCTGGGCTGCCTGAGCGGGCTGACCAGGGCGCCGAGGGCGGGCGGCACGGAGAGCGTGGCCGCGAAGCTGATGTCCCGGGGCGTGGCGAGGTCGGCGACGACGATGGCCAGGATCAGGGCGTACGGCATCGCGCGCACGAGCCGGCCGGACCGACCGGGTGCCGGAGTGTCAGATGCGAACTGGCTGCTCATCCCAGAGAGGTCGGACCCTTCCGGAGTTACCGGCGAGTAGTGGGCCAGGGAGAGTTCGGTGTACTGCCGGGAACATCAGGATACGCCGCGGCGTGGCCCGCGGGTTGGAGATCGGCCGCGACGCGCCGTGGCGACGGCGCCGGCGGGGACGCCGCAGGGGCCCGGCCACCCCCCGGTGGACCAGGCCCCTGCGTTCCCCTCCTGCGGATCCGCCCTTCGGAAGGCTCAGCCGTTGGCGCACAGCAGCGGGCGGAAGCTCAGCGCCGGAGCGCCGTTCTGCAGGATGCTGTTGCTGTCGCCGAGGTGCAAGTTCAGATACCAGGTGCCGTCCGCAGGCAGCTGGCTGACGCCGCTGACCGTGCGGGTCTCGTTCACGACGTTGCCGTGCTGGTCGGCCTGGTAGTCCATCAGCATGGAGAGCACCGAACCCTGCGACTGGCACGAGCCCTGGTGGATGTGCGCGGCGTGCATACCGGGAGTCAGGCCACTGGCGTTGAGCGTCACAGACAGCGTCTTCGCGGTCGGGTCGTAGACCACGGTCGCGTTCCCGCTCAGGTAGCCCTGGCTGTCGCCGTTCACGTCCACGTCCACGGCGTGCAGGGTGTACGTGCCGTGCGCGCCGTACAGGCTCGCGGTCTGCGCGATCGGCTCGCGGGTGAGCACGTTCTCGTTGTTGTCGCCGCCGTAGATGCCGAGCCGGACGACCAGGCGCGCGCTCGACGACAGGCCACTGACCTGCGAGGCCGAGGTCAGAGTGGTGTCGGCGTTCCCGGTCCCGTCGGCGGTGAAGGAGCCCAGCCGGACGGCGGTCGTGCCGGAGTGGGTGTCGATCTCGACGGTGTGCGAGGAGCCGGGAGTCAGGCCGGAGACCACGAGGTGCGCCGAGACGGTGCCGTCGGAGTTCTTGCTCAGCGTCGCGGTGCCGGTGGGCATCGCCTGCAGCGACAGGTGCTTGACGACCTTCTTGGTGCCGGCCGGCGTGGCCAGCATGCCGTCGGTGTTGCCCCGCGCGTCGGTGTAGAAGCCGACCAGGTCGCCCTGGTCGTTCACGCCGTTGACCGTCGTGGCTCCGACGCCGTTCGGGTCGTCCACGGTCTGGAAGGAGCCCGAGCGGGTCCAGGTGAAGCCGTGCGTCTGCGCGTTGTCGCCGGAGCCGGTCTGGTAGACGCCGACGACCTCGCCGCGGTCGTTGACGCCGAGCGCCTGGGTCATCGCGGCGCCGGGGAACGCGAGCACGGTCTGCCGGCCGCCGTCACTGAGCAGGAAGCCGTCCTGCGCGCCGTCCGCGGCGGTGAAGAAGCCTGCGATGTCGCCGTTGCCGTTGACACCCGCGGCGGTCACGCTGGTGGCGCCCGAGACGTTCACCGTGTGGAAGCGGTGGCTGTGGATGCTGTACGTGTAGCCGTGGTTCGTGCCCGCGGCGTCCGTGTAGAAGCCGACCGCCTCGCCGTCGTCGTTGATACCGAGCAGCTGGTTGACCGGCGGCGTCGCGTTGTTCGAGGTCGGGAACGCGACGCTGTGGTACTGGCCGTCGATCCGGTAGAAGCCGGTGTTGTCGTTGGTGTTGTCCGCGTTGTTCATGCCCGACCAGAACCCGACCGTCACGTCGGCGTCGTTCACGCCGGTGACCTGCGTCTGCACGGAACCCGGGAAGTTCTCGTCGACGAAGTTCGACAGCGCGCGGTCGCTGACCCGGTAGCCCTTGTTCGGGTGGCCCGCGGCGCCGGAGCCGAAGTACCCGGCGATGATCCCGTTCCGGTTGATCCCGAGCAGCTGGTTGAACGTCGGGTCGGCCGGGTCGTCGACCTTGGTGAACGTATAGCCGGCCGGCTGCGTGGACGACGTGCCGTCGGCCTGATCGGCGACGGCGGCGATGCCGGAGTGCGCCCCGCAGCCCGCGACGGTGCCGGCGGCGATGGCGGCCGCGGACAGGATGACGAGCTTCTTCATGGTCCCTCCCCAGGTCCCTGATGCTCTGCGGTGTTCGAAAGGCTTGTGCCGCTTTCGATACTGCTCGCGGGCAGGGGGGAGCCGCGATCATGCAGGCATGCGTCTACGCAGGGGATGCCTGCACCCCCGCACCGGGGATGTCAGCGCCCTTGTGCGGTCAGCGCGATTCCAGGAGCGTGAGCACCGCGGCCACCCGCCGGTCGAGCTCCGCGGCGGCGCCCAGGCCCAGCTTGGAGAACAGGGAGTTGATATGCTTCTGAACCGCCCGTTCGGTGAGCGTGAGCGCCTTGGCGATGGCCGCGTTGCTCTTGCCCTGGGCCATCTCCTCGAGCACCTCGCGCTCCCGCGGGGTGAGGCCGGCCAGCGGCGAGCCCTCGGACCGCTCGGACCGGGTGACCAGCGCCTCCACCAGCTGCGGGTCCAGCGCGGAACCGCCGGAGGCGACCTGGTGCAGCGAGCGTTCGAGCTCGGAGACGTCGCCGATCCGCTCCTTGAGCAGGTACCCGGCGCCCGCCGCCCCGCCGCGCAGCAGCTCGTAGGCGTACTGCGGGTCGGCGAACTGGGTGAGCAGGATGACGCCGGTGCCCGGGTGCTCGGCGCGGATCCGGGCGGCGGCCTTCAGCCCCTCGGTACCGTGGTCCGGCGGCATCCGGATGTCGGTGATCACCACGTCCGGCCGGTGCTCGTCGACCGCGGCGAGCAGTTCGTCGAGGTCCGCGACGGCCGCGAGCAGTTCGACCTCGTCCAGCGCGCCGAGCAGCGCCGAGGTGCCCGCGCGCAGCAGGTAGTTGTCCTCGGCCAGCACCACCCTGATCGACACGGCCGCTCCTCCCCTGGAGAGAACTCATGAGGAGGGTTCCCCCGATGGGCGCACTGTACCCGCTGGTCCGGCGATCCGCGCAGACCGTGGTCTCGGTCGGGTTCGTGATCGCCGTGTACGAGCTGCTGGTGGCCGGGGAGCTGCGTTTCTGGCCGACCGCGCCGGACTCCTGGATCCTGCCGGTGTGGATCCTGGCGGCGACCGTGTCAGGGCTCGGACTCGGTCCGCTGCGCCGGCTGGTGGCGCGGCTGCTGCGCCAGGCGTGGCCCGCGGCGGCCGACGACCCGTACGCGGCGCTGGCCGAGGCGGTGGCCGGGGCGCGGCTGGCCGTCCCGGCGGAGGGCGCGCTCGATCGGCTGACGGAGATCGCCGTGCGCGGGACGAGTGCGCGCACGGCCCGGGTCGTGCTGGTGGACGAGACGATGCCGTTCACGCTCGCGCGCTCCGAGCTGTTCCCGGTCATGGCGGATCGCAGAGTCCTGGCTCAGCTGGTGCTGGAACCGTCGCGGCGCGCGCTCAGCAAGGCGGATCGGCGGCTGGCCGTGGCGCTCGCGGACGCGGCGGGTTCAGTGCTGCGCAACGGCGAGCTGACCGAGGAACTGGCCGAGCAGCTGCGTCGCCGCGAGGCTCAGGCCGTGGAGCTGGAGCGGTCCCGGCGGCGAGTCGCGGCGGCACGTGACGAGGCGCGGGAACGGCTCGGCGCCCGGATTCAGGACTCTGTCGGCACCGTGCTGAGCGACGGACGCAGCCGAGCTCTCGCGTTGCGCGACGCGGACGACTGGGAACCGGCGTTGACCGAGCTCACGGAGTTGGTCGACAAGGCGGTCAAGGACTTCAGGCGGATCGTGCACGGCGTCTATCCGGCGACGTTGACCGACCACGGTCTGCGCGCGGCGATCGGCAACCTCGTCGCCGACCTGCCCGGGAACGCGAAGTTCAGCGCGCCCGAACTGCCGCGCTTCGAGCCCAGGTACGAAGCAGGGCTCTACTTCTGCGTCGCCGCGCTGCTCGAACCCGTCGCGGAGGAGATCGAGGTGGCTCTCGGGTTCGAGGACGGCGAGCTGCGCGTCCGGCTCGGCGGCGGGGCCGTCGACTGGGATCCGGCGACGCTGGAGGCGATCCGGGACCGCGTCGCGGCGCTCGACGGCAGTCTGCGGCTCGGCGGGACGGACCTCGCCGAACTCGCCGTACCCATGCGTAAGGAGGTTGCGGCATGATCGGCCGGGTCTTCAATCGAACGCTGACATACGCGCTGCTGGTCGCGGCGATCGGCGCGGCGTACGTGTTCGGCGTGGCCAAGGCGGACGCGGCGTTCGGCCTCGACTCGGACTGGCTCGCGGCGCCTCAGGTCGCCGCCGCGGGCCTGGTAGCGGTCGCGTTCGACCCGATACGCCGACGGCTCGAATCGTGGGCGGACCGGCTCGTCTACGGCCGCCGGATCCCCGCGGCAGCCGCCGTCGCCGAGATCACCGCGCTCGGCAGCGGCGCGGACGGCGAGGCGGCGCTGTGTGACCTGGCCCGGATCGTCGCGCTCGGGCTCGGCACCGGAGGCGCGGCCGTGCGGCTTCACCTCGCGGACGGCGGGAGCGTGCGCTACGCGTGGCCGGAGACGGCGCCGCAGTCCGCTGTCAGGGAACTGCCGATCAGCTATCAGGACGCTGTCGTCGGCGTTTTGGAGCTGCCCGCGGAGGTCGCCCCGCGCCGAAAGGCCGTGGTCGAGAGCCTGACTCAGAGCGCCGGGGTGATCCTGCACAACGCGAGCCTGACCATCGAGCTCGAACACCGGATCGCCGACGTGCGCCGACGCGCGGCCGAGATCCAGGCCGCCCGCTGGCGCATCGTGGCCGCACAGGACAGCGAGCGGCGCGAACTGGAACGCGACCTGCACGACGGAGCCCAGCCGGGACTGACGGCCGTGCGCCTCGGCCTCGGGCTGGTGACGCACCTCGCGCGGGCGGGCCGGACGGAGGCGGCCGGCAACGGCCTCGGCGACCTCATCGCGCAGATCGACAGCGCGTCGGCCGGGCTGCGGCAGACGCTGCGCGGCCTCGATCCGGAGACGCTGCGCACCGCAGGACTCGCCGCCGCGCTGCGTGAACTCGTGGACGAACTCGGTGTCGCCGGGCACGCGGAGATCACCGACGCGACGGACAGCCTGCGGTTCCGCGCGGAACTGGAGGCGGCGGCCTACTTCTGCTGCGCGGAGGCGATACAGAACGCTGTGAAGCACTCCCCCGCGGCCGCGCTGCACGTACTGCTGGAGCACGGCTCGACCGAGGTCCGTTTCGAGGTGCGCGACGAGGGGCCCGGTTTCCAGGTGGAGCACGAGAGCACCGGCAGCGGGCTGCGGAACATGGCGGATCGCGCGGAGGCGGTCGGCGGCGGACTCACGGTCGAGTCCTCGCCGCGCGGCACGATCGTGGCCGGGTGGATTCCGCTATCGTAAGTCCTCAACCAGCCGAGGAGGAATGACTGTGCCGAGTCCGCTGATCGCCGCCGCGCAGGCCGCGCCGACCACGCCCACGCTGGTCGTGGACGCCGACACGCTGGAGCGGAACATCGCACGGATGGCGCAGGCGGCGCGGTCGGGCGGGTTCGCGCTGCGGCCGCACGCGAAGACGCACAAGTGCCCGCGGATCGCGGAACTGCAGCTCGCGGCGGGCGCGGTCGGACTGACGGTGGCGACGATCGGCGAGGCCGAGGTGTTCGCGGCGGCCGGGGCGACAGATCTCTTCATCGCGTACCCGCTGTGGCTCGACGAGGGCAAGCAGCGGCGGCTGGCGAAGCTCGCGGCCGAAGCGCGCGTGCAGGTCGGAGTGGATTCGACCGAGAACGCGCGGCGGATCGCGGGGACCGGCGCGAGCGTGCTCATCGAGATCGACAGCGGCCATCACCGGACCGGCGTGCAACCGATCGACGCGGGGCCGCTGGCGAGCGCGGTCAGTGAGCTCGGGCTCGTGGTCGAGGGCGTGTTCACCTTCCCCGGGCACGGCATGGCGCACGCCGCGAACGTGACTCCGGCCGAGGTCCGCTCGCACGCGGCTCGGGACCAGGAAGCCGCGTTGACCGAGGCGGCGACCGCGCTCCGGGTGGCGGGGATCGAGCCGACGATCGTCAGCGGCGGTTCCACGCCGACGGCCGCGCTCCGCGAGGATGGCCGGATCAATGAGCTGCGACCCGGCGTGTACGTGTTCAACGACGCGATGCAGTTCGCGCTCGGCTCGTGCGGCATCGAGGACGTAGCGCTCGCAGCGGCCGCGAGCGTGGTCAGCGTCCCGGCGCCGGACCGCTTCGTGCTCGACGCCGGAAGCAAGGTGCTCGGTGCGGACCCGAACGCGTGGTCGCCGGGATACGGACTGGTCCCGGCGTATCCGGGTTCGAAGGTCGTGCAGCTCTCCGAGCACCACGCCGTCGTGCAGCTGCCGGAAGGCGTGACCGCGCCGCAGCACGGGGATCGGGTCGCGATCGTCCCGAACCACGTGTGCAACGCGGTCAACCTGGCAGCCGAGCTGATCATCGTACGCGGCGGCGAGCACGTGGACAGCTGGCCCGTCGCCGCGCGCGGAGCGAACTCCTAGAGCGGTGTCACGTACGCGCCGGAGATGCCGCCGTCGACGACGAACGTGGACGCAGTGATGAACGAGGCGTCGTCGCTGCCGAGGAACGCGACCGCGGCGGCGATCTCCTCGGGCTCGGCGAAGCGGCCGGCCGGGATGTGCACCAGGCGGCGCGCGGCGCGCTCCGGGTCCTTGGCGAACAGCTCCTGCAGCAGCGGCGTGTTCACCGGCCCCGGGCACAGCGCGTTGACCCGGATGCCCTCGCGCGCGAACTGCACGCCGAGCTCCCGGCTCATCGCCAGCACCGCGCCCTTGGACGCCGTGTACGAGATCTGCGACGTGGCGGCGCCCATGAGCGCGACGAACGAGGCCGTGTTCACGATCGAGCCCTTGCGGCCGGACTCGGCGTACTGCCGCTGCATGTGCGGGATCGCGGCCTTGCAGCACAGGTAGACGCTGGTCAGGTTGACCTCCTGCACCCTGCGCCAGGCCTCGATGCCGGTGTCCAGGATCGAGTCGTCGTCCGGCGGGGAGATGCCCGCGTTGTTGAAGGCCAGGTCCAGCGAGCCGTACCGGTCCACGGTCGTCTGGAACAGCGCCTCGACCTGCTCGCGGTCGGTCACGTTCACCGGCACGAACAGGCCGCCGACCTCCTCGGCCGCCTTCGGTCCCGCCACCTCGTCGAGGTCCGCGACGACGACGTGCGCGCCCTCCGCGGCCAGCCGCCGGGCCGTGGCCAGTCCGATGCCGCTGGCGCCGCCGGTGATGACGGCCGCCTTCCCGGCGTAACGCTCCACCATGATCGTTCTCTCTTTCCTCAGTACGCGATGAAGACGTTCTTGGTCTCGGTGAACGCGTCGAGCGCGTCCGGTCCGAGCTCACGGCCGAGGCCGGATTCCTTGTAGCCGCCGAACGGGGTCCAGTAGCGGACCGAGGAGTTCGAGTTGACCGAGAGGTTGCCCGCCCGCACGGCGCGCGACGTGCGCAGCGCGCGGCCGATGTCGCGGGTCCAGATCGAGCCGGACAGGCCGTAGCTCGTGGCGTTGGCCAGTTCGATCGCCTCGGCCTCGTCCTCGAACGGCATGACCGCGACGACCGGCCCGAAGATCTCCTCCGTCGCGACCCGCGAGGCGTGGTCGACGGGCGCGAGCACGGTCGGCGGGAACCAGAAGCCGGGGCCGTCGGGCGCGTCGCCGCGGAAGGCGACCGGCGCGTCGTCGGGCACGTACGAGCGCACCCGCTCGCGCTGCGCGGCGGAGATGAGCGGGCCCATGTCCGTGGTCTCGTTCACCGGGTCGCCGACGCGGATCGCCTTGACCGCGGGCTCCAGCAGCTCCATGAACCGGTCGTACACGTCGCGCTGGACGAGGATCCGGCTGCGCGCGCAGCAGTCCTGGCCCGCGTTGTCGAACACGGCGCCGGGCGCTGCGGCAGCGGCCTGTTCGAGGTCTGCGTCCGCGAAGACGATGTTCGCGCTCTTGCCGCCGAGCTCCAGCGTCACCGGGACGATCCGGCTCGCGGCCTTCCCGGCGATCTCGCGGCCGACCCGCGTGGACCCGGTGAAGACGATCTTCGAGACGCCGAGGTGCTCGACGAGCCGGGCGCCCGCGACCGGTCCGGTGCCGGGCAGCACCTGGAACACGTTCGGCGCAATCCCCGCTTCGAGCGCGAGTTCGGCCAGCCGCAGCGCGGTCAGCGGCGTCAGCTCGGACGGCTTGAGGATGACGGTGTTCCCGGCGGCCAGCGCGGGCGCGACACCCCAGGCGGCGATCGGCATCGGGAAGTTCCACGGCGCGATCACCGCGACGACGCCGACCGGCTCCTTGAACGTGATGTCGATGCCGCCGGGAACCGGGATCTGCTGTCCGGTCAGCCGTTCGGGCGCACCGGCGTAGTACTCGAACACGTCGCGCGCGTTGCCCGCCTCCCAGCGCGCTGAGCCGATCGGGTGACCGGAGTTGGCGACCTCGAGGCGGGCCAACTCCTCGATCTCCTCGTCGATCCGGCGCGCGAACCGCCGCAGCAGCCGGGCGCGGTCGCCGGGGGCCACGTCGCGCCACGCCGGGAAGGCCGCGATCGCGCGGACTACGGCCTCGTCCACCTCGTCGATCGTGGCCATCGGCACCTCGGCGATCGACACCTCGGTGGCCGGGTTGAGGACCTGGTACAGCTCGCTCATCGGTTCACGGATTCCTTCTGGCTCTGTTCGACGAAGGCGGTGAAAAGTCGCAGCTCACGGTCCTGTTCCGGATGCCACTGCACCCCGACCGCGAACGTCCGGTCGGGCACGACGACGGCCTCGATCGTGCCGTCGGGCGCGCGGCCGGTGACGGCCAGCTTGTCGCCTAGTCGGCCGAGCGCCTGGTGGTGATAGCAGGACACGGAGACGCTCGCGCCGAGGACGGATCCCGGCAGCGTCGTATCGTCGAGCGCGACCTTGGTACTGCCGAAGACGGCGACACCGGCCTTGTGGTCCTCGATGTGCTGGACCAGCGTGCCGCCATACAGGACGTTCAGCAGTTGCAGGCCGCGGCAGATCGCGAGCACGGGGATGTCCCGGTCCAGCGCGGCCGACAGCAGGGCCAACTCCCAAGCGTCACGCTCGACGCGCGGCGTGTCGGTCTTCTCCTCCGCCGCCTCGCCGTAGCGGGCCGGGTCCACGTCGGGGCCGCCCGAGATCACGAGGCCATCGAGCCCTGCGACGGTGTCCGCCGCGTAGCTCGCGTCGCCGGTCGGCGGGAGCAGCAACGGAATCCCGCCCGCCTCCGCGACGCAGTCCACGTACGTGGCCGGAATGACCATCGCGTCCTGCCGCCAGACGCCCCACGCCGCCTGCTCGCGGTACGTGCTGATGCCGATCGTCGGTCGCGTGCTCACAGTCGTTCGAACCCTCGGCGTCGCTCCCAGTCCGTCACGGCCGCGTCGAAGGCCTCGAGCTCGATGCGCGCGGCGTTCAGGTAGTGCGCGACGACGCCCTCGCCGAAGGCCGACTTCGCCAGGTCGCTGGCGGCGAACAGTTCGGCGGCGTCCCGCAGCGTGCTCGGCACCTGTGCGCGGTCGGCGCCGTACGCGTTGCCCTGGAACTCGGGCTCCAGTGGCAGTTCGCGGTCGATGCCGTCGAGTCCGGCGGCGATCATCCCGGCCACGGCGAGGTACGGGTTCACGTCCCCGCCCGGCACGCGGTTCTCCACGCGCAGCGAGTGGCCGTGGCCGACGACGCGCAACGAGCAGGTGCGATTGTCCCGGCCCCAGGCGACCGTCGTCGGGGCGAAACTGCCCGCCGCGTACCGCTTATAGGAGTTGATGTTCGGCGCATACAGCAGCGTCAGTTCCCTGACGTGTGCCAACTGCCCGGCGAGGAAGTGCTCCATCAGCTTCGAGAAGCCGTGCTCGCCGTCGCCCGCGAGCACCGCAGCGTCGTCCTCGGCCGAGCGCAGGCTCAGGTGGATGTGGCAGGAGTTGCCCTCACGCTGGTCGTACTTGGCCATGAAGGTGAGGCTGCTGCCCTGCTGCGCGGCGATGTTCTTCGCGCCGGTCTTGTAGATCGAGTGGTTGTCGCACGTGGTCAGCGCGTCGGCGTAGCGGAAGGCGATCTCGTGCTGCCCGGGGTTGCACTCGCCCTTCGCCGATTCCACGTACAGCCCCGCGCCGGTCATGCCGTTGCGGATCGCACGCAGCAGCGGCTCGATCCGGGCCGTACCCAGCATCGAGTAGTCCACGTTGTACTGGTTCGCCGAGGTCAGGCCCTCGTAGTTGCGGTCCCAGGCCTGCTCGAAGCTGTCGTTGAAGACGATGAACTCCAGCTCGGTGCCGGTGTACGCGACGAGCCCGTGCTCGGCGAGCCGGTCGAGCTGGCGGCGCAGCAACTGCCGGGGCGAGGCCGCGACCGGCTCCCCGCTCTCCCAGAACACGTCCGCGAGCACGCCCGCGGTGCCCGGCTGCCAGGGGATCATCCGCAGGGTGCTGAGATCCGGCTTGAGCACGAAGTCGCCGTACCCGGTCTCCCAGGACGACAGCTCGTAGCCGTCGACCGTGTTCATGTCCACGTCGACCGCGAGCAGGTAGCTGCACGCCTCGGTCTCGTGCGGGACCACCACGTCGAGGAAGTACTCGGCCGACAGCCGCTTGCCCTGCAACCGGCCCTGCATATCGGTCAGCGAGATCTCGACGGTGTCCACGGTGCCGTCGGCGACGAGCGCGCGCAGTTGGTCGAGGGTGAGCAAGCCGGGACGTCTGTTCATGCGCACCCCTCCAGGGCAGCAGAAGCTATTGGACGGAGATTCGTCCATTACGCAGCGAAAGTCAAGAGTCGTGTCAGCTGCTGAGAAAGCCGCGCAGCAGGACGGCTGTTCCTTCGAGGTGTTCGGCCATGGCGCGGCGCGCGGTCTCGGCGTCGCCGTTGAGGATCGCGGCGCTGATGAGTCGGTGTTGTTCGGCGGAGTGCCGGAGGTTGGCCTCCAGCATGGGGATCGCGTCCAGCAGGTCGTTGACGCGCAGCCGGGCTTCGGCGACCGCGGCGGCGAGCTGGGAGGAGCCGGAGAGTTCGGCGAGCGCGAGGTGGTAGCGGGTGTCGGCGATGCGGTAGTCGGCGACCTCGGTGTGCTCGGCCGCCTCCATGCGCTGGGTCAGCAGTCTGCGTTCGGCGGGGTTGAGGCGGCGCTTGGCGGCGGCCTCGGCGGCGCCGGTCTCGACGACGTGCCGGAAGGTGAGCGCGTCCTCGAGGCCGCCGGGCAGGTCGCTCAGCAGGTCGGGGAGCCGTTCGGGCGGCACCGGTCCGGGGCGGCGCAGCACGCGCGTACCGCCGGAGCGGCCGCGCGTGCTGGCCACGATGCCCTCGGCGGCGAGTGCGTGGATGGCCTCACGCAGCGTGTCCCGGCTGACCCGGAGCTGCGCCGCGAGCTCGCGCTCCGGCGGCAGCCGCTCCCCCGGACGGATCGCGCCGAGTTTGACCGAGCGCAGGATCCGCTCGACGGTCTCCTCGAAGGCGTTGCCGGTGCGCACCGCCTGGAAGGTCGGGAAACCGTCGATCGTCCCCGCGCTCGTCGTCACCTCGTCCACGGTGAGTCATAGTGCGCGCTTCGGTCGCGTTTGAAAAGTACCGCCGGGTCCGCGGCGCCTGCCACGCACGCTCGCGGCGTTGCAGGAGCGGTTACAGACGACCGAGTATGCGCCCGCCCCTGCGCCTTGCGAGCGCACGCGTCAGACACCGCGGCCTGATCCGACGCTACTTTCCAAACGCTCCCTCACGGCACTTCGTCTAGAGGTGGACTTCGATCCAGCTCAGCCGGTGACGCTGGTCGAGCCCGTCTCGATGTGGCCGGTGAAGCGGCGCGACCAGGAGGAGTCGCCGCTGACCGTGATGGTGAAGTCGTACCAGCCGTTGCAGTACGCGACCTGGTTGAAGTAGTCCGAGACGCTGGCTCCGGCGGCGACGGTGTAGGTCCACGGGCCGTCGGTGCGGTAGTGGCTCGAGGTGACGGTGAAGGTGACCGCGGAGGTGCCGGAGTTCTTCATCGTCAGCCAGAGCGACTGCTCGTTCAGGTCCGGCGAGGGCGCGTAGTAGCTGGTGACCTCGGCGTACTGGCCGGACGTGGTCGCGTTGCCCTGGAAGCGGCGCAGGAAGCGGTTCGGGCCGGTCATCGTCAGGTCGTAGGCGCCGTTGCCGTAGCCGCTGCCGATGTTGAAGTAGTCGGTCACCACGCCGTCGCCGCTCGACGAGTGCGCCGGGACCGTGTACTGCCAGGGTCCGCCGCTGCGGTCGGCGTTGGCGTAGACGGCGAACGTGGCCGCACTGGTGGCCTGGCCGCCCTCGTTGGCCATCTTCAGCCAGAGCAGGATCTGGCCGTTCGAGCCGTACTGGATCGAGGAGACGTAGCCGTCGGGCTGATAGGGCAGGGCGCGCGCCGAGCGGGTGCCGGACTCCTGGGCGGGCAGCGCGTTCGTGTCCGCGGACGGGTTCAGCTCGATGTTGCACAGCGACTGGCTGATGGTCGACGTGGTGGCCGGGAGGGTGGACGGCAGGCCGTAGACCGGGTTCGCGAAGTCGAAGGCCCCGGTCAGGTCGCCGCAGACCTCGCGGCGCCAGGCGGAAATGTTCGGGCAGGTCGCCGGGGTGCCGATGGCCGCGGTCCAGGTCTCCATGAAGCGGATGACCGAGGTGTGGTCGTAGGTCTGCGAGTCGACCCAGCCGCCGCGCGTCCACGGCGAGGCGATCAGCATCGGGACGCGGTAGCCGAGGCCGATCGGGGTGCCGTTCTGGATGAACTCGTCCGCGGTGCCGGCCGGCGGGACCGGCGGCGGCACGTGGTCGAAGAAGCCGTCGTTCTCGTCGTAGTTGATGAACAGCACGGTCGAGTCGAACACGTCGGCGTCGGCGGACAGCGCCGTGATCACCTCGTGCACGAACTGGGCGCCATCCTCCGGCGGGGCGTCCGGGTGCTCGGAGCACTGCTGGTTCGCGACGATCCAGGACACCTGCGGCAGCGTGCCGTTGACCACGTCGTTCTTGATGGCGGCGGCGATGTCGGTCGGCGTGGACCCGGTCGTCGAGGCGACCGACGACATCCCGTTCTGGTACAGCGGCGAACTGGTGGCCGCGTTCGCGAACTGCTTGAAGTAGGCCAGGCCGTTGTCGCCGAAGTTGTCGCTGGCGACCTGGTAGACCTTCCAGGACACGCCCGCGTCCTGCAGCGCCTCGGCGTACGTCTGCCAGCTCAGCCCCGACTCGGACCCGCCGTCGTACGCCGGGCCGCCCGCGGTGCCGTTCGGGTCGATCATGCCGGACCACAGGTAGGTGCGGTTCGGGCCGGTCGCGCTGAGAATCGAGCAGTGGTAGGCGTCGCAGATCGTGTAGGCGTCGGCGAGGGCGTAGTGGAAGGGGATGTCCGAGCGGGTCAGGTACCCCATCGTGCGGTTCGAGCCCTTGGCGGAGATCCAGTCGTCCATCTTGCCGCCGTCCCACGCCTCGTGCTGCGTCGACCAGCCGTGGTCGAGCGAGCCGTCGCACTGGGCCAGGGTCTCGGCGCTGGCGAAGATGTTGCCGGAGCCGTTGCTGAGGTTCCACGGGTACTGGCGCGAGGACCCGTTCGGCTGGTTGAAGACGCTGTAGCCGCCGGGCAACTGGACGGCCGCGCGGTCCGCGAAGCCACGCACGCCCTGCAGGGTGCCGAAGTAGTGGTCGAAGCTGCGGTTCTCCTGCATCAGGATCACCACGTGCTTCACGTCCGTGATGGTGCCGGTCGATGCGGCCTGGGCGCGGGAGGCGCGCAGCGGAACGACGCCGAGCGCCGCTCCGGTGGCCAATGCCAGGGTTGCGTGCCCGAGGGTACGACGGGATATCGGAGACATGCTGAGCAACCTGCCGCCACCGCCGCCACTTGTCCAGACAAGATTCGTGTCATGGCGGTGAAACGCCAGTGAACAAAACAGGGAGTGGATACATCCGCCCTGTTCGGAGCGATCAGTTCTTCGGTTCGCCGGGCGGTGGCGCGACGCGACGGCTGGGAGCGTGCGCACCGCGCGACGGCTGCGCGGCAGCCGAGGCGGGCTTCGGATGATTCAGCGGACCCAGTTGCGAGGTCGCAGGCTTCTGTGGCGGTGCACCCTGCTGCTTGGCATTGGGAGACGGCGGCTGCTGCTTCGGGCGCTCCGGGCGGACGGCGCGGTCGGTGGCGGCGCCGCGCGGGGGCTGCGGCGCCATGGCGAGCGGCGGCATCACCGTGGTCTGCTCGGTGTCCGGCGACGACGGCGGCAGCGGCCCCTTCCCGCGCGGATCCGCCGCCGGGCCGATGCGTTCGAGGACGGCGTAGAGCAGCTCGACCGGCACCTGCGGATTCAGCGCGCGTTCGAGCAACTCGTCGAGTTCTGCGGGATTGAGAGCGTCGAGGTTCTCCACGTCCATGACGGGCCCAACGCGGCCGCGCGGGCCGGAGTCACCCGTATTCACCCGAGCGGAGCGGCTAATAAGAAGAACTGACCGCCGTGAGCGCGGCGAGGGCCTGGCGGGCGATCTCGATTTCCTCGTCGGTGGGGATGACGAGCACGGCGACTTCGGCGTCATCCGGGGAGATGAGGCGTTCGGCGTGGGCAGGGGAATCGTTGCGGGCGGGGTCGATTCCGATGCCCAGGCGCTCCAGGCCGGAGAGGCTGCGTTCGCGGATGCGGGAGTCGTTCTCGCCGACACCGGCGGTGAAGACGATCGCGTCCACTCGGCCGAGGACCGCGTAGTAGGCGCCGACGTACTTGCGGATTCGGTGGCAGTACACGTCGATGGCGAGTTGGGCGGACGCGTCGCCGTCGTCCGCCTGCTCGTCCACGTCGCGGAGGTCGTTGCTGCCGGCCAGGGCGAGCAGGCCGCTCTTTCGGTTCAGCGCCTCCTCCACGGACGCTGCGTCGAGCCCGGCTACGCGTTCGAGGTAGGCGGGGATCGCCGGGTCGATATCGCCGCTGCGCGTGCCCATGACGAGGCCTTCGAGCGGGGTGAGGCCCATCGACGTCTCCACGCTGCGGCCGCCCTCGATCGCGCTGACACTCGCGCCGTTGCCCAGGTGCAGGACGATCACGTTGGTCTCCGCGAGGTCGCGGCCCAGGAACGCGGCGGCGCGGCGGGAGACGTACTCGTGCGAGGTGCCGTGGAAGCCGTAGCGGCGTACGGCGTACCGGTCGCGCCACTCGCTCGGCACGGCGTACGTGTGCGCGGCGGGCGGGAGCGTCTGGTGGAATGCGGTGTCGAACACGGCGACCTGCGGCACGCCGGGGAAGGCGCGCTGGGCGGCCTCGATGCCGGTGACGTTCGGCGGGTTGTGCAGCGGCGCGAGCGGGATCAGCTCCCTGATCTTGGCGAGCGCGGCCTCGTCGAGCACGGTCGCCTCGGTGAACTCCGATCCTCCGTGCACGACGCGGTGGCCGACCGCCGTGAGCCGGATCTTGTCGAGGTCGGGCCCCGCGTCGCGGAATGCGGCCAGGACGGCGGCGAGAGCGTGTTCGTGGTCGGCGAAAGGGGTCGTGACCTCGTACGGTTCGGCATCGGGCTGTCTGTGCGTGAGCTTGCCGGATCCCTCGCTGTCGCCGATCCGGTCGACGAGGCCGGTCGCCAGTCGGGATCCGGAGTCGGTGTCGATGTCGGTGTCGAGTTCGAGTAGCTGGTACTTGATCGACGACGAGCCGACATTGAGCACGAGCACGGCCTGCTTCATGCGTCCATCCTCCCTCTACTTGTCAGACTTATTCCGCTCGGGCAGGTGCCAGTTGTTCGCCGGGTGCGGCATGCCGCTGACGAACTTCTTCACCCGGTCCTCCAGGTTGATGCGCGAGGCCCGGCGCACCGACTTCTCATACTTCTTCGACCCGGCCCGGTAGAAGCGGTCGAACCAGGGCGAGCCCGGCTTGGCCAGCCGCAGCGCGGCGTAGATGCCGAGCGGGATCAGCAGCACGCCCGCCGGGCCGAGGAAGAGCCGCCCCTTGAACAGCGCCACGACGACGAAGCCGAGCGTCAGGAAGAGGTACGCGAAGTAGAACCACAGGCTCTCCCCCTCCGTGCGCGCGACCGGGTTGGACACCACGAGGCCGAGCGTGCCGAGCCCGGCCACCAGCACCACGGCGTCCACCGACTTGCGGCCCTGCTCCTCCCAGTACACGTCGGTCAGGTGCAGCCAGAGCGCGAACTCGTCCAGCGTCAGCGCGGCTCCTGCCGCGAAGACGCAGGCCAGCACCGTGCGCACGGCCCCGTGCGGCGCCACGACGAACTGGATCGGGCCGGTCACCAGCATCAGCACGATGCCCGGCACGAGATGGTGCACGTGGACCGAGCCCACCTTGACGTTCCCGAACGGCCCGACGCCGGACCGGATCATCCGCACCACAAGCCGGGTCAGCATGAAGGTGCCGACGAAACTGCACAGCATCGCGAACTGCACGGTCCGGCTGCCGCTGTTCTCCGCGTGCACGGAGACGTCCACGTCGACGTCGGAGGCGCGGTACATCAACTCGATCGGTGTCACACCGACAAGTCTGCCTCCCATACCCGCCCAGAACGTCCTGGAACGGCCGTGTCGAGGTGCGCGCGAGCCGATCGCTTAACTAAGGTGCTGATCATGCGTGACGTGGTCCCCGGCTCCGGGCGTGTCGTCCTGGCGGAGGGGCCGCTCGACTGGTCGATCGTCTCCGGGTTCACTCCTCTCCTGCTGACGCTGCTGGGCCTGGCCGCGCTGCTCGCACTGGTCTACGGGCGCGAGCCGCGCTGGTGGGCGCGCTGGGTCCCGGCGATCCTGCTCGGGACGGCGCTGGTCTCCCTCGGCATCGGGCTGTTCGTGGACCGGGTCTGGCGGCCCTTCCCGGACGACCTGCCGACGGACGTGGTCGTCTGGATCGGGGTGATCCTCGGCGCGCTGGCGCTCGGGCTCGTGCAGCTGTTCCGGCGGCCCGGCTGGCGGCCGAAGCTGCTCGCCGGGGTCGCGATGCTGGTCGCGGCGGTCTTCGGGCTCAACCAGATCAACCGGGTCTACGACCAGTACCCGACCCTGCGCGACGCGCTCAGGTCCCTGACGACGACCGCGACGCCGCTGAAGGACGTGACCGGCAGCAAGCCGCTCGTCGTCGCGCCGGCCGGGACGTACCTGTCCGAGGTCTGGCACGCTCCGGCGGACATGCCGGCGGCCGGCACGCTCACCTCCGCCGCGATCCCGGCCACGCACTCCGGCTTCCACGCGCGCGACGCCTGGATCTACCTGCCGCCCGCCTACCAGGCCACGCCGAGGCCCGCTCTGCCCGTCCTGCTGCTGCTCGCCGGGCAGCCGGGCTCGCCGAGCGACTGGGTGGACGGCGGCGACATCGTGAACATGATGAACAGCTACGCCTCCCGGCACCACGGGCTGGCCCCGGTCGTGGTCATGGCGGACGCGACGGGCTCCGAGTTCGGCAACCCGATGTGCATGGACTCCCGGCTCGGCAAAGCCCAGACGTACCTCACCGAGGACGTGCCGGACTGGGTCAAGTCCACCTTCCAGGTCGACACCGACCCGGCGCAGTGGGCCGTCGCGGGGCTCTCCTACGGCGGGACCTGCGCGCTGCAGTTCGCGGTCAACCGGCCGAGCGTGTTCCATGACTTCATCTCCATCTCCGGTCAGGATCAGCCGACGCTCGGCACCTTTCAGGAGAGCGTCGACAAGGCCTTCGGCGGAAACAAGGCCGCGTTTCTCGCCGTTGATCCTCTTACGGTCATGAAGACGAGGAAGTTCCCCGAGTTGCACGGTGTGGTCGTCGCAGGCTCGGATGACGGCACATATCGTCCACAGCAGCGGAAAGTCTTCGCGGCGTGCCAGGCTGCGGACATGAACGTCGTCTACGAGGAGCTGCCCGGCGGCCACGGCTGGCAGGTGTGGCGGCCGGGCTTGGAGCGGAACCTCGACTGGCTCGCGCGGCAGACGATGCTCGTGCCCTGACGCGGCCGGCTCCGCTAACTCATCAGTTTTCTGCTCAGCCGGACCATCTGGGCGGCGTTCGTGTGCGGGAGATAGGCGCGGCCGATGGCGTTGCCGATCGCCGGGAGCGCGGCGGGGTCCGGATAGCACATGTAGAGCGGGAAATACTGCGGCTGGAACTTCGCCTTGAACGCGAGCAGCGAGCGGAATCCGTAGACCGGTTCGAGCGCCTTTCCGGCCACGTCGAGGACGCGTTGGAGCGGCACCGACTGGGTTCCGCGGTCGATCCGGGCCAGCGGGGCACCGGACAGGCTCAGGAAGTGCGCGCCCTCCTCCTGGAAACCGAGCGCGGCGGAGGCGATCAGGAACTCCATCACGCCGCGGAAGCCGTCCGCCGCGCGGCGCATGAAGTCGAGCGTCCAGCCGACCGGCTCACCGTCCTGATAGACCGGAAGCCAGCTGGTCACGCCGTGCAGCCGGTCGTCCTCGTCGAGGGCCACGAGGCAGCGCACCCGCGGGTCCTGCAGCTCGTTGAGCCCGCCGAGGGTGAAGCCCATCTCCGGCAGGCCCTTGTCCGCGACCCACTCCTCGGACAGCTCCCTGATGTGCTGCTGCACGCTGAGCGGCGCGGTCGGGAAGGTGAACCACTGCGCGGTGATCCCGACCTTGCCCGCCTTGTTCAGGGCGGTACGCACGTCCTGCCACTTCTTGCCGCTGAACTTGAGGTCCGGCAGGTCGAGCACGGTGTCCTCGGCCACCTGCACCGAACTCCAGCCGAGCTTGTCGGTGGCCGTGCGGGTCTCGTCCGTGACGCTGTAGAAGCACGGACTCCAGCCCTGGCTGTCGCAGTACCGCGTGAACTGCTCGACGGCCGCCGCGCGCGACTCGGCCTTGCCGTACGGATCGCCCGTGGTCAGCGCGATGCCGCCGATCACGCGGTAGGCGACGGCGGCCGTCTCGTCCGGGCTGATCCAGTAGTCGTTTCCCGGCCAGGTCGTCATGTAGGACAGCGCCGAGCCGCCGAAGTTCGTCAGCAGCCGGTCGGCCGTGGCCTTCTCCCCCGCGCCGCGGATCGCCGTGCGGCGGAAGGTCAGCAGCAGGCCGCCGAGCGCGATCACCCAGAAGACCGGGCCGACGGCGATGTACAGCGCCTTCGCGATCCCGCCTTCGGGGATCAGCGCGGCCGTGTTCTCGTTGACGAGCGTGAGCCAGGTCGGTGAGAAGAGCCGCTTCGGATAGTCGGCGAGCAGGGCGCTGACGGTCGCGTCCGGGTCCCACTGCACGCGCACCTGGTAGGCGAAGTTCACATAGAGCGCGCCGACCGCGACGAAGGTGACGACGAGCGTGCCGAGCAGCTTCAGGGCGGTCCAGCGCGGCGCGCGCAGGGCGAAGTGGCGGCGCGTGAGCAGCAGGACGATGACGACGCCGACCGGAATGCACATGATCAGACCGGTGTAGATCTTGATCGCGGTCGGCACGCCCTGCTCGTCCGGCTGGCCCTCGGTCAGGTCGACGAGCATCTGCGCGTACCGGACGGTCACGGTGCCGAGCACGACCTCGCAGACGATCGCGGCCCACCAGGCCATCCGCCGCCCCCGCCACAGGCCGTAGGCGATGACGCCGAGCAGCAGGACCGGCACGAACAGGACCAGGATCGCGGGGGTTCCGGCGAGCACGTGCTCGGCCTGGCTGGCGCGGCAGGCGACGGGGTCGTAGTAGTCCGAGGCCTTGGTGCAGTAGTCGTGGATGTCGTCCTGGGTCGGCGCCTCGTCGATGAACAGGTTCACCAGGATGGCCATGGGGCCGTACGGGTTATTGGTGATCCACGCGATGAGCGGTCCGAGCGCCGAGGTGAGCGCGAAGACGGCGACGAGGACGCGCGTCTCCGCGTGCGAGCTCGCCAGCCGGAACCGCCGTGAGCCGCGCTGGAGGAACAGGAGCCCGACGCCGAGGCCGATGAGCGCGGAGAAGGCGCGGGAGATGTCGAGCACGCCGCCGTCGTAGAACAGGAACAGCAGTGTGCCGATGACGAGCAGCAGTCGGGTTCGGCGGCGCCAGAGCGTGGACATGCGTGCGCTGAGTGCCAGGCCGACGCCGACGACGCCGACGGACGCGCCGACCGTCGTGTTGTATTCGGCGCCGACGGTGCTCTGCAGCCAGAGGTCTCCGGCCGCCGACCCGGCCTCGACCGCGCCGATTCCGATCAGCGCGCCGCCGATCTGACACAGCGCCAGCAGGCCGATCGTGCGCCACGTGCCGAGTCGCCGCTCCGCCGGTACGACGAACGCGAGGATCAGGACCGTGTTGGCCAGGTAGGCCCAGACGTTCTGGCACCAGAAGGTGTACGTGAGCAGCGTCCAGACGCGGCCGGAGGTGATCGCGGTGGTGTCGAGGCCGACGTGGCCGAGCAGTTGGTCGCTCGGACCGTAGGCGAGGCTGCGGGTCGCGAGCGCGATGATCCAGAGCGCGGCGATGAGCACGAGCGTGAACGGGGCCTCGCGCACGACGCGGGCGAGGGCGACTCCCGCACGGACCCAGCGGCGGGTCAGACCCTCGGGGACGTAGCGCTTCGGCGGCCTCGCCTCGGCCGCCGCGTCCACGGATATCTCACCGCCGGTCTCCGCCTGGGTCATGCGCCGCGCCTCAGTTCGTGCTCGTGTCAGTCAGATGGGCGTACACGATCGTATTGTCCTTGTAGCTGCCCTTGGCGTAGTCGAAGTCGCCGCCGCAGGTGATCAGGCGCAGCGCGGCGTACGAGACGCTGCCGTACACGCGGCTGGTCGGGAAGTCGTCCTTCGGCGCCTGCTGCACCGAGTCCACCGTGAAGGTGGCCACGACGTGGTCCGAACGGGTGATTTCGATCTGCTCACCGGGCTGGACCTCGCCGAGGTTGTAGAACGCGCCGCGGAAGCCCTTCGTCTCCCGGGAGTCCACGTGCGCGTCGATGATCGAGGGGCCCGCCTCGCCCGGCGACGGGCTTCCGTCGTACCAGGCGGCTCGCTGCGCCTGGTCCAGCGGCGGCACGCCCACGCTGCCGTCGGACTGCAGCCCGACCTTCATCAGCTCCGCGTGGATGTCCGCGTCCGGGATGTCGATGCGCACCGGCAGCGCGGCGCCGAGCGGGGACGCGAAGACCGAGCCCGGCGCGGGCACCGGCGGCAGGTACGCGGCGGCGGCCGGGCTCGGCGGGCCCTGCGGCGGCTGCTGCGAGTGCGCGATCTTCAGCGCACCGAACGCCACGACGCCGAGCGCCGCCCAGCCCAGCACCCGGCGGAGCGTCCATCCGGAACGATCACTCACGGCTGCGCCCTACCCCGGGCGCGGCACGACTATGGGAAAGCGGCCGTCATCCGGGTGATGACGGCTGCCGGGGACGGGACGGGCTCAGGCGCCGAGCAGCCCGGCGGCCAGCGCGGTGCCCTCGACGCGGGCTCGGACCTGCTCGGCGGTCTCCACGATCGGGTCCGCAGGTAGCTGTCGGCGTGCGTGCGGTGTGGCGGAACGGACCGGCGGCCAGGCTCGACAGCCGGAGCCGGTGCCCGTCGGCGAAGGGGATGACCACGGACAGGTCGAGGCGGCGAGCCCGGTCGGCGTGCTGATCGACACGCTGCTCGGCGCGCTCTTTCGGCTCGCCCGCGTGTCGGCGCTCTGAACTCGCGGAACGGCGGCGGCGCGGCTGTCGATTCCGGGGATGCCTCGATCGTCGGAATGGTAGAAACACACCGACAGACCCGAGAGGATCACCGTGATGGCTCGCTACCTGCTGCTCATCCACGACAACGAGGCCTTCGACGAGACGGCCGACGAGGCGACGGTCCGCGCCCGCGACGAGGGGCACGAGCGCTGGCAGGCCGAATACAAGGACGCCCTGCTCTACAGCGCGCACCTCAAGCCCACCGCGACCTCGACGACCGTGCGCGAGGACGGGCACGGCGGCTTCGTGGTGACCGACGGTCCGTACGCGGAGACGAAGGAGGCGCTCGGCGGCTTCTACGTCATCGAGGTGCCCGACCTGGACGCGGCGCTCACGGCGGCCCGCAAGCTCCCGTACTACGGCGAGACCGGCGACGCGGCCGTCGAGGTCCGCCCGCTCTACGACGCGGGTTAATCCAGTGGACGTCGTCGAGGCCGTCGCGGACGCGCACCGCGAGCAGTGGGCGTTCGTGCTGGCCTCGACCGTCCGCGTGACCCGGGACCTGGACCTGGCCGAGGAGTGCGTGCAGGACGCGTACGCCAGGGCCCTGGTCGCGTGGGCCGAGGGCGGGGTGCCGGACCGGCCGGCCGCGTGGCTGACCACGACGGCGCGGAACCGGGCGGTGGACCTGATTCGGCGGGCCGCGCTGGAGCGGCGGAGCCTGCCGCTGCTCGTCGACGAGGAGGCCGTGGCCGGTCCCGGCGAGGACGGCGACGTCGAGGACGAACGGCTGCGGCTGATCTTCACCTGCTGCCACCCGGCGCTCGCGCTGCCCGCGCAGGTCGCGCTGACGCTGCGGCTGGTCTGCGGGCTGACGACGGCGCAGATCGCCCGCGCGTTCCTGGTCGGCGAGGCGACGATGGCGGCCCGGATCACCCGCGCGAAGAAGAAGATCGCCGCGGCCGGGATCCCGTACCGCGTGCCGGACGCCGAGGAGCTGCCGGAGCGGATCGACGCCGTGCTGACCGTGGTGGATCTGCTGTTCACCACCGGGCACACGGCGCCGAGCGGGCCCGAACTGGTGCTCGCGGACCTCGTCGAGCACGCCGCCGTGCTGGCCCGGATGCTCAGGTTCCTGCTGCCGGGCGATCCGGAGGTGGCCGGGCTGCTCGGGCTGATCCTGCTGACCGACGCACGCCGCGCGGCCCGGATCGACGGCGCGGGACGGCCCGTGCTGCTGGCCGACCAGGACCGGACGCTGTGGGACAAGGACCTGATCGCCGAGGGTCAGGTGCTGGTGCGCGCCGCGCTGCGCGGCCGTCCGCCGGGGCCGTTCGCGCTGCGGGCCGCGATCGCCGCCGTACACGGGGAGGCGCCGTCCTGGCAGGACACCGACTGGCCGGAGATCGTCGGGCTCTACGACCTGCTGATGCTCCGTCGGCCGACACCGGTCGCCGCGCTCAATCGGGCCGTGGCGCTCGGGTTCGCGCACGGGCCCGACGCGGGGCTCGCGGCGCTGGACGAGCTGGCGGACGAGCCGGCGCTGGCCGCGTATCCGTACCTCGGCGTCGCGCGGGCCGATCTGCTGCGCCGGCTCGGGCGGGCCGGGCAGGCGCGGTCCGCGTACGCGGAGGCGCTGCTGTTCACCGAGAACGAGGTGGAGCGGGAGTTCCCGCTCGGCCGGATCGCTGAGCTCGGCTGAGCCGCGCGATCCCCACGGTCGCCGCGGCTGGCAGGCGCCGCCCATCACGCGCTGGTCCTCGCGGCAGTCGAGCTCGGGCAGCGCGAACAGCATGGGCGGGTCGAAGATACTGCTGGGCCGCAGCGTGATGTCGAGTTCGACGACGTGCCCGTTGAGCCGGACCGCCGCGGCGGCCGCGTCCGTGACATCGTGACATCGTGGCATCGTGACGAATCGCCGGGTATAGGGACTCTGCGTATCAATGCAGCTGGGAAGGCCGGCGAGTGAGGGGATGAGTGCGGGCATGGAGACACCCCGGGTGGTCAGCGCGAAGGAGTGGGAGGCGGAGCGCGAGGAGCTACTGCGCGCCGAGAAGGAGGCGACCCGCACGCTCGACGCGATCGCGATCGCGGCCCGGCGGCGGCGCCTGCCGATGGTCCGCTTCGGCGAGTACTCGTTCGACGCGCCCGGCGGTCCCCGGACGCTGCTGGACCTGTTCGAGGGCCGCGACCAGCTGGCCGTCTACCAGTTCATGGACGTCGGCCCGGACCGCGTCTGCCGGGGCTGCTCGGCGTTCACCGACAACGTGACCGCGCCGGCCCTGCGCCACCTGGCCGACCTCGGCATCAGCTGGGCGAACGTGTCGGACATGCCGCTGGCCCAGATCGAGGCGGCCAAGCCGGAGCGCGGCTGGACAATGCCGTTCGTGTCCTCGCGCGGCACCTCGTTCGGCGACGACTGCGGCTTCATGTTCACCAACAACATCAAGGACTTCGCCGTGTACGGCCGCCAGGAGGACTGGGAGGACTCGCCGGCCGGCTGGCCGCAGCACCCGACATACGGCTAGAGAGCGGAGACGAAATCGAGGGCCGCCGGACCCATCAGACGGCGGCCGGGGTGAACAGCCGCCAGTTCCCTTCTGAGACGATCTCGACCTTGCCGTCGACGACCTTGATCGCCGTCTGCTCGTCGATGGCGTACGCCGGACCGTCGATACCGGCGGCCCAGTTCTCCGCCTCGGCCATGCTGTTGTCCGGCCAGGCGTCCAGGTGCGGGAAGATCGAGAAGTCGACGACTCCGAGCGCGCCGTCGTCCCCATCCGACGCCCACTCCACGAACTTGCGGCCGATGCGGGGAGTCAGCACCATGCTTCCGGCGCTCACGCCCACCCAGACCGTGTCGGAGAGCGAGGGCAGCAGTTCCGCCAGCCCCGTCTCCCGCATCCAGTGGGCCAGGTACGTCGCCTCGCCGCCGTCCACGAGCAGGGCGTCGGCTTCGCGCACCCACGGCAGCCACCGGTCCTTGTCCATGGTGGGCAGGGCGGTGAGTTCGAGCACTCCCAGCGACTTCCAGGGCAGCGCGCACATGTGGGTGTCGGAGTCCCTGCCGGCGACGAAGCGCCAGAGCGTACCCGGGTCGCACATGGGGTGGCCGTGCTGCGCCGTCGGGATGCACAGCGCGGTGGACTCCTCGATCGGCTTGTCCAGCAGATCCGTCAGCGCGTCGAGGATGCTCGCGTTGTTGGTGCCGCCGGAGGTGAGCAGGAGCTTCACGACGTCCTTTCGCGGGAGGCCGCGAGACTCCCTCTGCGTACCCGAAGACTGAGTACGAAACGATACCGTGGCAGAACACCGTAACACGGCACTCATGAGCCGTTACAGCAGGTCGTTGAGCAGCAGCGGCCGCGCGACCGGGTCCGTCGCCTCCAGGTAGAGGGCGAGCAGCGGCGGGCGCAGCGAGGCGGCGTAGGAGATGTCGTCGCGGACGCCGCCGAGTTGGTAGCCGCCGATGACCCCGGCGAGCGTGCCGATGCCGGTGTGCGGGTCCACGCCGGTGAGCAGCGGGCCGCCGCTGGTGCCGCTCGGGAAGTCGCCGCAGTCGAAGCGAAGCTGCGTGGCGGACTCGCGGCCGATCCTGGCGCGGCAGCCGACCGGTTGACCGGAGTTGTAGGGGTAGCCGAGCAGCACGCCGAGGGTGCCGGGCGAGACGGTTCCGCCGACGTGTTCGGCGCCGGTGACCTGCTCCAGCGGCACGGCGGACCGCGGGCTCGCGACGTTGAGGAAGGCCAGGTCGTAGTCCGGATCGTGCGTCGCGGTCCACTGCGGCGCCACGGTGACGCGGGTCGGATACCAGAGCCCGTACGGCGCGCGGCCCGCCTGGTATCCGGGCACGTACGCGATCGAGAGCGGGCCGCCGATGCCGAGGGTGGTGCCGGCCACGCAGTGCGCGGCGGTCGCGATCAGGTCTCCGGCGGGCGAGTCGACGGCGACGGCGGAGCACAGCTGCGGGCCGGGCATGCCGTTCGGGTTCTGGTACACCAGCGCGCCGAACTGCGGGGCGCCGGGGAACAGGCGGCCGGTCGCCGGATGGGTCGGGCCGTGGCCGGTGAGCACGGCGGGCGGCGGCGGGGCCGCGGCGCGCAGCTGTACGTCGGGCCCGGCGGGCAGTCCGGCGACGGTCGCGAGCGCCGTGCTCAGGGCCGTGATCGGGGCGAAGAGCTTGGCGCACAGCAGTGGCAGCACATTCACGCGTACCTGATTACCCGTCAGCTTCGGCGGTAGACTCCGCCGTGCGTGTGGTCTCCACGTCCCGCGCGCGGGCCCAGCGCCAGAGGATCTCCAGCACGACGGCCGCCACCGCCGCGACGCCGAACGAGAGCACCGTCTGCTGCCACGCGCCGAACTGCAGCTGGAAGACCCGCCGCCCGAACGGCAGCACCATGACCAGCACGAACAATCCGGCCATCGTGCCGACCAGCAGCGATTTCCACCACACCAGCGGCCGCGCGACGAGCAGCAGCACCGCGAGGCTGGCCGTGAACAGTGTGATCATCGCGGAGGTCTGTTCGGTCGGCAGCGTCGCGCCGGGGGCCAGCCGGGCGAGGTAATAGGACAAGAACGCGGCCACGCCGTTGACCAGCCCGGCCGGGATCGCGAACGTGAGCACGCGCTTGACGAAGCCGGTCCGGGCGCGCGAGAGGTTCGGCGCGAGGGCGAGGAAGAACGAGGGCGTGCCGATCGTGAGCGCGCCGATGAGCGTGGAGTGCCGCGGCAGGAACGGGTACGGCAGCCGGCCGATGCCGGTGAGCACGACGAGCAGGAACGACTCGAAGGACTTCACCAGGAACAGGTTCGAGACCCGCTCGATGTTCCCGACGACGCGGCGGCCCTCCGCGACCACGGACGGCAGCGTGGCGAAGCGTTCGTCGAGCAGCACGATCTGCGCGACGGCTCGGGCCGCCCCGGAACCGGAGCCCATCGCGATGCCGATGTCCGCGTTCTTGAGCGCGAGCACGTCGTTCACGCCGTCGCCGGTCATCGCGACGGTGTGCCCGCGGCTCTGCAAGGCGACGACCATCTGCTGCTTCTGACGCGGCGTCACCCGGCCGAAGACCGAGTTCTCCTCGATCTGCTCCTCGAAGTCGTCCGGCAGATCACGCGCGTCCACGGGATGTTCGGCGCCGGCCAGGCCGAGTGTCTGGGCGACGGCGCCGACCGAGACCGCGTTGTCGCCGGAGATCACCTTGAGATTCACGCTCTGCCGTCCGAAGTACGCGAGCGTCGGCGCGGCGTCCTCGCGGATCCGCTGCTCCAGCATCACGAGCGCGTACGGCCGCGGATCCATGTCGGCGGTGGAGTTGGCGCCGTCGGCAGAAAGTTCCTTCGGCGAGTTCGCCAGCAGCAGAACGCGCAGGCCGCTGGCCCCGACGTCCTCGGCACGGTCCGCCGCGTCGGTGCCGGCGCCGAGGATGTCCGGCGCGCCGATCAGCCACGTGCCACGTCCGTCGGCGAACGTCGCGCCGCTCCACTTGCGCGCGGAGGAGAAGGCGGCGACGGTCTGCACGGTCCACGCGGTCTCCGGCGCGGGACAGGCCTCGATGACCGCCGACATGGTCGCGTTGGGCCGCTCCTCCAGCGCGCCGAGCGCCCCGAGGACTTCCCGGACCTGAGCCTCCGTGACGTCCGCGGCGAGGATCTCGACTCCGGCGAGCCGCATGCCGCCCTCGGTGAGCGTGCCGGTCTTGTCGAGGCAAACGGTGTCCACGCGTGCCAGGCCCTCGATCGCGGGCAGTTCCTGCACGAGGCAGTTGCGCCGCCCGAGCCGCACGACGCCGACCGCGAAGGCCACGGATGTGAGCAGCACCAGACCTTCGGGCACCATCGGCACGATCCCGGCGATCGTGCGGCTGATGCCGTTGCGGATGCCGCCCGCGATCGCCGTCTGCACGATGATCTGCAGGATTCCGGCGGGCACCAGCAGGTACGTCAGATACTTGATGATCTGCGCGATGCCGTCACGCAGCTCGGAGCGCACGAGCGTGAACTCCTGCGCCTCGGCGGCGAGCTTCGCGGCGTGCGACTCGGCGCCGACCCGCTCCGCGCGCATCGCACCCTGACCGGCGACGACGAACGAGCCGGACAGCACCTCGTCGCCGACCTCCTTGCGCACCGGGTCGGCCTCGCCGGTGAGCAGCGACTCGTCCACCTCCAGCACGGTCGATTCCAGGACCGTGCCGTCCACCGGGATCTTCTCGCCGGGCGCCAGCAGCACGACGTCGTCCACGACGAGGTCGCCGGTCTGCACGCTCTCCTCGGCACCGTCCCGGCGCACCCGCGGTCTGGCCTCGCCGACGATGGCGAGCGAGTCGAGCGTGCGCTTGGCCCGCCACTCCTGCACGATGCCGATCAGCGCGTTGAAGATGATCACGAAGCCGAACAGCGAGTCCTGGATCGGCCCGACGACCAGCATGATCACGAACAGCGAGCCGATCAGCCCGTTGAACCAGGTGAAGACGTTCGCCCGGACGATCGCCGAGAGCGAGCGGCTGGAGCGGGTCGGGACGTGGTTGGTCCGCCCGGCCGCGACCCGCTCGGCGACCTGAGCCCGGGTCAGCCCCGCGTCGAGCACCGTCACCGCGCACCGTCCGCGGACCGGCGACGGCGGCTGAGCACCCATCCGGCGCCGAGGACCGCCGCGATCACCGGGATCGCGGCGACCGTCCAGCGGCCGATGGTGCCGCCGTCCACGCCCATGTCCACGACGACCGCGACCAGGAACGCGACCGTGACCAGGTTGACCCACGGCCAGCCCTTGAGCTGGAAGGACGGCCGAACCAGCCGGTCCGGGCCCTCGGCCGCGCGGGTGCGGCGCACGAACAGCAGATGGCAGAGCATGACCATGATCCAGGTGGTGACGACGCCGAGCGCGGCGAAATTGACCACGATGTCGAACGCCTCCCCCGGCAGCCAGGCGTTGAGCCCGACCCCGAGCGTGGCGAAGGTGCAGGTGAAGAGAATACCGCCGTAGGGCACGTGGCGCGCGTTCATCAGGCCGGTGAAGCGCGGCGCGGAACCGGCCGCCGCCATCGAGCGCAGCACCCGGCCGGTGCTGTAGAACCCGGAGTTCAGACTGGACATCGCGGCCGTCAGCACGACGAGGTTCATGATCCCGCCGATGCCGGGCACGCCGATCTTCGACAGCACCGTGACGAACGGGCTCTGCGAGGCCGAGTACCTGTTCCAGGGCAGCAGCAGCGCGAGCATCAGCACGCTGCACACGTAGAACAGCCCGATCCGCCAGGTCACCGAGCGCACGGCGCGCGGCACGATCTTCGCCGGCTCCTTCGTCTCCCCGGCGGTGATGCCGACCATCTCGACGCCCGCGTAGGCGAAGACGACGCTCTGCAGCACCGAGAAGACCGGCAGCACGCCGAGCGCGAAGAAGCCGCCGTTCGACCGGATCAGGCTGAGCCCGGGGGTCGAGCCGCCGACCTGGTGGCCGGTGCCGAGCAGCCAGACGCCGATCAGCAGGAAGGACATGATTGCCGCGACCTTGATAAGTGCGAACCAGAATTCGATTTCACCGAAGAGTCGCACCGAAACAAGATTGATCGTCAACACCACGACCAGCGCGCACAATGCGAGCAGCCACTGCGGCACTCCGTGGAACGCGCCCCAGTAGTGCATGTAGAGCGCGACGGCCGTGCTGTCCGCCATCCCGGTCGTGGACCAGTTGAGCACGTACATCCACCCCGCGATGTACGCCCCGCGCTCCCCCATGAACTCGCGCGCGTAGCTGACGAAGGATCCGGAGGACGGCCGATGCAGCGTCAGTTCGCCGAGCGCGCGCACGACCAGGTACGCGAAGACGCCCGCGATCAGGTAGGACAGCGCCAGCGCAGGGCCCGCGACCAGCAGTTTCCCGCCCGCGCCGAGCAGCAGTCCGGTGCCGATCGCGCCGCCGATGGCGATCATGCCGACGTGCCGCGGCGCCAGGCTCTTCGCGTAGCCCTCGTCTCCGGCGTCCACCGCGACCTGCGGCGGCGGGCTCAGGGTCGGAGTGGTGAACTCCAGATACTCGTCGGCCATGGTCCCCGAGCCTAGGCGGCCGGACGGCCTCCGGCGAGCCGCCATGCCGGGGACGCACCCGAACGGGATTGCATGCGCAAAGTGCATACTCACATGCACGGTTCAATTGCACGGAATGCCGGTACCCGAGCGGATACAGCCGGTAAGTACGACCTCTTGTATCTTTCTCCGGCCCTCCGGTAGGTTGAGGGCGGATTCAGTGACCGGGTGGCTACTGCCGGACACCATCCTCGCGCCCAACCCACCCGCGCGAGAGGCCGCTGACACAGTTCGGAGCAGAAGTGAGCTCGTCGCCCACGTTCGACTGGGACCCCGCGGGCCCCGACCGGGTGCTCGCCGTGGCCCGCGGGGACGTCGCGGCGCTGCGTGTCGGCGCCGCCCGCGAGGCCCTGGCCGACACCCGGACGCGCGGGAACTTCGACGCCCGGGCGTTCCGCTCGCTGGTGCTCGCCGCGGCGGCCGCGCCCAGCGACGTCGTGGACTCCTGGGCGAAGGAGGAGCCGGAGAACCCGGACGCGCTGCTGCTCTACGCCCGGGTCGCCGCGCACCGGGCGCTGACCGCGCGCACCGAACGGGACCGCGGGCTGCTCGAGGCCATCGCCACGAAGGCGTGCGGGGCCGCGCACCGGGCCTGGCCCGTGGACCCGACCCCGTTCGTCGTCGAACTGACGCTGCTCCGGCTGCGCACGGTCCGCGGCGGCGCCCCGGCACGGCCGCCGGGCACGGCCGCGGATCCGGCGTGGACGCTGTGGCGGGAGGTCGAGTCCCGGCACCCGGGCAACCGGGAGGCGGGGCAGCGGCTGCTGGCGCTGTGCTATCCGCGGCACGGCGGCAGCGGCGAACTGGCCTCCGACACGGCCGCGTACCTGGCCTCGGTCGGCCCGCCGTACGGCATCAACCAAGTCCTGCCGCTGCTCGCGGACCTGGAGCAGGACCACGGCTCCGGGCCCGCGGAACCGGATCCGCAGCGGGTCGCCAAGATCCACCAACTGCTCGGCACCCTCACCGTGCAGGGGCCGATGGAACCGCAGGCCGAGCAGCGCCGGCGCACGCTGCTGGAGATGCTCGACCTGGAACTGCGCGGCGAACAGGCCATCGACCCGGTCGCGGAGGAACTCGGCCGGGTCTGGTTCGGCCCCGCCGCGCACGACGGCCCGCCGGCCTCGGCGACCGTCTCCGATCTCAGCGTGCTGGCCGAGGCGCTGCACCGGGGCGGGCGGCACGGCCCGGCCTGGCGGGTGCTCCAGCACATCCACCCGTACGCGAGCCCGTTCCCCTGGTCCCGGCACGGACCGGCGGAGAAGGCGCTGCGCCGGGTGTACCGAGACTGCCGGCGCGGCTGAGAGCCCCCCGCGCCGCACCCACACGACTCTCCCCGAAGGACTTCCCCGATGACCACCACCGACGTAGCGGCCCAGGTCGCAGCGGACGAGCTGACGCTCAACCAACTCGGCTACCAGCGGGAACTGGCCCGCGGCTTCAAGACCTTCGACAACTTCGCCATCTCCGCCACGATCATCAACGTGCTCGCGGGCGTGTTCTCGGCGTTCGGATTCGGCATGCTCGCCGGCGGCCCGCGAGTACTGATATTCGGCTGGATCGCCGTCTCCGTCCTGGTCCTCGCGGTCGGCGCCGCGATGGCCGAGATCGCGTCGGCGTATCCGACCTCCGGCGCGCTGTACTATGCCTCCGCGCGGCTGGCCAAGCGGAACAAGGCCGCATGGTCCTGGTATACCGGCTGGCTGAACTTCGCCGGCCAGATAGGCGGCACCGCGGCCACCGACTTCGCCGCCGCCACCTTCCTGCAGGCCTGGATCAGCATGCAGTGGCCGAGTTACACGGCCACGCTGCACAACACGGTGCTGATCGCCGCGGGCCTGCTCGTGGTGCACGGCCTGCTCAACACCTTCGCCGTGCGCACGGTCGGCATGATCAACCGGATCTCGGTGTGGTGGCTGCTCGGCGGCGTCGTGGTGATCGCCGTCTCGCTCGCCTTCGCCCCCTCCCACCACCAGCCGCTCAACTACGCCGGAGCCTTCGTCAACAACACCGGCTTCTCCAACGGCCTGTACGGCGGCCTCCTCGGCCTGCTCGTGACTTCGTGGACCTACACCGGCTTCGACGGCTCCTTCCACATGAGCGAGGAGACGCAGGGCGCCGCGACCAGCGCGCCCAAGGGCATCACCCAGTCGATCCGCTTCTCCGCCGTCTTCGGCCTCGTACTCGTGCTGTCCCTCGTCTACGCCAGCCAGAACTGGAAGACCGAGTCGAGCGCCGGCGTCCCCCCGGCGCAGGTCCTGGTGGACGCGGTCGGCCTGACCGGCGCGAAGCTGCTGCTGCTGTTCCCGGTGATCGCGCTGCTGTTCTGCGGCCTGGCGAACATGACCTCGAACTCGCGGCAGATCTGGGCGTTCAGCCGGGACGGCGCGATCCCCGGCAGCGGCCTGTGGCACCGGCTCTCCCCGCGCACCCGCACCCCCGTCGCCGCCGTCTGGCTGGCCGCCGGCTGCTCGATCGTGCTGACCCTCCCAGGCTGGTGGAACAACACGGCGTTCACCGCGATCGTCTCGGTCAACGTCGTCGGCCTGTTCACCGCGTACGGCATCCCGATCCTGCTGCGGCTGCGGCTCGGCGACGAGTTCCAGGCCGGACCGTGGAACCTCGGGGCCAAGGGCCGTCCGGTGGCGCTGCTGGCCGTGGTGTGGATCGTGCTCAGCAACATCCTGTTCATGCTGCCGCAGTCCAGCCCGATCACCGCGCACGACTTCAACTACGCGCCGATCGCGCTGGCCGTCGTGCTGGCCGTCGCCACGGTCTGGTGGTTCGTCAGCGCCCGCCGCACCTTCCACGGCCCGCGCAGCACGGTCACCCCGGAGCAGGCCGTCATCGACCCCGATCTGATGTGATGGCACGTGAACGGCATAGCGGTGACCAAGCGAACGAGAGAACGACTGAACATGGGCTTCGAGATCGGCCCGGCGCGTCCGGGCGAATGGGACCAGGTCGTGCTGTGGGCGGCCAAGGAGGGCTGGAACCCCGGCCGGTACGACTCCGAGCACTTCCTGATGCAGGACCCGACGGGTTTCCTGCTCGGCAGGGTCGACGGCAAGGTCGTCTCGGCGATCAGCGTGGTCAACTACTCCCCCGACTACGCGTTCCTGGGCTTCTACCTGGTCCGCCCCGACCGCCGCGGCCAGGGCCTCGGCTTCGCCACCTGGCAGGCCGGCCTCGACCACGCCGGCGACCGCACGGTAGGCCTGGACGGCGTCCCCGACCAGCAGGACAACTACCGCACCCAGGGCTTCCTCCCCGCGTACACGACCGTGCGCTACAAGGGAAAGCCCAATCTCGAATACAAGGGCGTGGACACCGAAGGCGTCGTCCCGATCGCGGCGAGGCACGTGGACCTGCTGGCCGCCCTGGACGCCGCCGGCCACCCCGCCGACCGCCACTCCTTCGCCGGACGCTGGGCCGCGGACCCGAGGCACATCACCCGCGCCCGCTTCAGAGACGGCGCCCTCACCGGCTACGGCGTGCTGCGTCCGGCGAACGAGGGCTGGCGCATCGGCCCCCTGCTCGCCACCACCCCCAACGACGCCGACGCGATCCTCGCCGCGCTACTGCGGGAGGCGGGCGACACCACCGTCTCGATCGACATCCCCGAGCCCCACCACGTGGCCCGCAACCTGGCCGACCTGCACGGCCTGGCTCCCTCCTCCCGCACCGCCCGCATGTACACCGGCCCCATCAGGCCCCTGCAACAGTCGCTGGTGTACGGCGTGATGTCCCTGGAGCTGGGCTAGCACCCCCGCTCCCAAGCGTCGCCGAGAGCCCGAATCTCGGCGACGCTGCTCTCCCGGGCGATGTACGGAATCTCCAACGCGTACCGCATCCGGTCCCGCGGAATCCTTCGATGCACTTCGCGCACGTCCTTGAGGATCGACGCGTAGAGCGCCGCCCCGTCCATGCAGAAGATGTCGATCAGCACCAACCGTCCGTCGGCGGCCCGCCGAACGTGCGCCTCGTTGAGGTCGAATCCGTCCCACCACGGCGTCGACTCCCGGCGCTCGGCGTCGATCCTCCGGGCCGCGCGACGGACGTCCTCGAACTCCTCGTCGCCGCGGCCGTCGTGCCACTGCTCCGCGATCTCCTTCGCCACGTCGCGTTCCACCGAAGCGACGTACTCCAGGAACACCACCGAGCCGCCGCCCTCGAGGTCGGCGGCCTCGACGATCCTCGGCAGCCACCGATTCCCGGCGCACGCACCGCAGAGCTCGACGAACGCGCCGTACGCGGGGTCGAACGGACACACGCGGGCGACGAGCCGACCGTCCGGCGACCGCAGTCCGACGGCCCAGTCGCCCGCGCCGCTCACCAGCCATCCGGCGCCGACGAGTTCGGCCAGGACCTGCCGATGCGACAGGTCCTGCCACGGGAGTTCGGGTACGAGGGTCGGCACCCGTACAGGCTAGTCGGGCTGGATGTCGCCGTCGCCGGCCGCTTCGAGCATGTGGCCCTCGTCCATCCCGCTCTCCAGCTGGGGTCGGCCGCCGGCCTTGGCGTCCTCGCCGAGGGTGTGCAGGTACTGGGCCACGGCGGCGACGGCGACGGCGCCCTGGCCGACGGCCGAGCCGATGCGCTTGACGGATCCGGCGCGGACGTCGCCCGCGGCGAAGATGCCGGGGACGGAGGTCTCGGCCAAGTAGGGCGGGCGGTCGGCGTGCCAGGGCTCGGGGAGCAGTTCGGGGCGGCGGCCGACCTCGTTGTCGGTGAGGATGAAGCCGAGTTCGTCCACTGCGACGACGCCCTGCACCCACTCGGACGAGGGCACCGTGCCGAACATGATGTAGAGGCCGGTGGCGGGGATGACCTCGGTCTCTCCGGTCGCGGTCTCCAGCAGCACGACCTTCTCCAGCCGCCCGTAGCCGCGCACCTCGCCGATCTCCGTGTCCACCCGGACCCTGATGTTCTCGCGCTGCAGAATCTGGTCGGCAAGGGTCTCGGCCATGCCGCCCGCGCGCAGTTCGTCCTCGCGCACGACGAGGGTGACGGTGCGGGCGTGCTCGGCGAACAGCAGCGCGGCGTGTCCGGCGGGGTTGCCGGAGCCGACGATGACGACGTCCTCGCCCGCCGACTGCCGCGCCTCCGTCTCCGAGCTGCCGTAGTAAACCCCGGCGTTGTGCAGTTCCTCGATGCCGGGCGCGTCGAGCCGTCGCCAGGTCATGCCGGTGGCGATCAGCACGCTGCGACCGACGACGGAGTTGCCGTTGTCCAGCGTGACCATGTGCGAGCCGTCGCCCGGGACGAGGCCGGTCGCCACCTTCGCCGAGCACCACTCGACGCCGAGCCGCCGAGCCTGGGCGAGCGCCCGGTGCGCGAAGTCGGCGCCGCTCAGGCCCGCGGGGAAGCCGAGGTGGTTCTCCACCTTCGTGCTCACGCTCGCCTGGCCGCCGGGGCAGTCGTCCTCGATCACCACGACCCGCAGCCCTTCGCAGGCCCCGTACACCGACGCCGCCAGGCCCGCCGGTCCGCCGCCGACCACGATGAGGTCGTACGACTGCTGCGTCGCCTCCTGGGTGAGGCCCAGCGCGCCCGCGAGCTCGGCGATGGAGGGGTCGTACAGGGTGCGGCCGTCCTCCATCAGCACCACGGTCGGCGCCGGGTTCGGCAGGTTCAGGTCCTTCGCCAGCGCCTGCGCCTCGGGGTCCTCGCCGAGGTCCATCCAGGTGAACGGGACGAGGCTGCGGGTCAGGTAGTCCTTGACCGTGTAGCTGGTCGCCGCGAACCGGTGGCCGAGCACGGTGACGCCCATCTCGGCCGCCGAGTGCTCGCCGAACCACTCGCCGAGCAGGTCGTCCACGATCGGCAGGATGCGCACCTCGATCGGGTGCGCCGGGAGCACGGCGTACCGGTCGGTCTGCGCCAGGCTGATCGCCTGCAGCGCCGCGTCGGCCTGGTCCATCGTGGTCAGCAGCAGCCGCTTGGTGGCCGGGGAGGAGCGCCGGACGTGCCGGAACAGCTCCACGCCGGTGCCGTCGGCGAGCCGGTGCGCGCACACCGCGAGGGCGACCGCGCGGCCCTCGATGTGCAGGTGCGCCAGCACCTCGGAGGCCTCGCGCAGCCCGCCCGCGCCGTAGACCCGGCAGGCCTGGCCGAGGTGGCGGCGCAGCCCTTCGACCGTCTCGTCCCGCTCGATCGGGTCGGAGTCGACCACCAGGATGCAGGACTGGGGACCGGTGCCAAGCGTCATCTCAGCAACCTTCCTGTACGTGGGTCATCGCCGTCCCAATCTAAGGAAAGGTACGGATATCCGCGCGGTGGTCCGGCCATCCGGACGAGCGCTCTAGCGGGCGTGCACGCTGACGAAGTCGCGGTCGGACGGGGAGAAGTAGCGGTCGCCGGGCTGGTCGAAGTCCCACAGCTTGCTCGCGGTGGGGTTCGTCGGGTTCTGCAGGCCGTTGTACGTCATGAACGACGTCCAGGTCGGGTTGATGTCGAGCTCCATGCCGTAGACCGCCCCGGCCGCCTTGAGCAGCTTCGCCAGCGTGTAGACGGACAGTTCGGTGCCGCCGACGTACACGATGTCGCCGTTCGCGGTCATCCCGACGCCCGAACGGGCGATGTAGTACCAGCCGTTGATCGTGTAGCCCCAGTCGGCCCCGGACCCGTCGTACTGCCCGACGGTGACGTTGCCGTTGTCCACCAGCAGGTTCAGGTTCTCCCGGACGGCCGCCACGTCCGAGCTCATGGTCAGGTCGCGGCCCCACTGCCCGATCTTGAGCGAGCCGTCCTTGTAGAAGACCTCGGCCGCCTTGCCGTCCACCAGCGGGACCGCGGTGCGGCCGTCCTCGTAGAAGCCGCCCATCGCGTCGTCCGGGTTGACCTTGAAGCCGCCGTTCCAGGTGGCGACGAGCCGGGCGCGGTCCTGCGGGGTGAGCCAGTCCGGTTCGCTCCAGGTGCCGCCGGGCTGGTCGTAGCCGGGGTTCAGGGTGAAGGAGAGCGCGTGCTGGTTGAGCCACGCGACGTACGCCAGGTTCGAGGTGTGGTCGGCGTCCGGGCGCAGCGCGGCGCTCTCGATCACCGGGTTGCCGAGCGGGCCGAGCACCAGCGGGGAGAACACGCCCTCGCCGGGGATGCTGCCGGCGGCGAACGGGGCGATGTTGCGCGGCGCGTCGGCGGGCGCGAGCTTCAGGTTCTCCCGCACGCCGTCCGTGCCCTGCTTCTTGGACTGCAACTGGGCGAGCTGACCCGAGTTCAGCTTCCCGCCGGTCGCGGGCGGGGTGTAGGTCTCGTTCTCCAGCCAGGTGACGATCATGCCCATGTGGTGGTCGCGCGCCCACTCGGCCACCCGGGCGTTGAGCGGGTCGGTGCCCGGCGCCGTCAGATACGGCGTCAGGGTGATGCCGACGTAGCCCGCGACCAGCACCAGCACGGCCAGCACGCTGCGCAGCACGTACTTGCGCCGACGCCGCCGCCGCGCCTTCTTCGGGTCCTGCGGAGCGCCGTCCGCGGCGTGGACCTCGGCGGTCTCGGGGTCGGCGACGGACGCTTCGGGCTCGGGTACCGGGTTCATCAGCTCAGTTCCTCGCGCAGGGGATGCCGGGGGCGCGGCCGGCGCCTCCTGACCGGCCATCCTAACCGGAATGACCGGAAATTAAGCGCTATATGCATATGAATAGCTACTCACTGGACAACTTGCGCCATACCGGTGAGCTTCGCTCGGCTGACGGAGCGTCAGCGGCCCGGCGCGGGTCACGGAGCGGAGCATGGGCCTGGTGATGCCGAGAAAGTCTCACCTGTACCTCGCGGCGGCGGCCACCGTGGCGGCGCTGCTCGCGGCCGGGTGCGGAAGCGCGGCGCCGAGCAACACCGCGGCGGGCAACGCCCAGGTCAAGGCCGCCCCCGCGCACGCCGCGACGAAGCCGGCCCCGAAGCCCACGCCCACCGCCGCCCCGGCCACCAGCGCCGCGATCGACCCCGGCACACTCCCGCAGACCGACCAGCTGCCGACCGCCCAGGATGCCCAGTTCCAGGCGGGCGCGCAGGCACTGTGGCAGGCGATCGTGCAGGACAAGCCGGAACTCGCCCGCTCCTTCTTCTTCCCTCTTTCGGCCTATCGGCAGGTCAAGGCCATCTGGGACGTGGACGCGGACTATCAGAACCGGTTGATCGCCTGGTACGACCTCGACATCCACGCCGCGCACGAGCACCTCGGTTCAACGGCCGACGCGCGCCTGGTGAGCATGGCCGTCCCCGAGTCGAACGCCGAGTGGATCGAGCCGGGCGCCGAATACAACAAGGGCTCCTACTACCGTGTGTACGGCACCCGCCTGAACTACGAGGTCAACGGCCACGCGTCGTCGATCGGCGTGTTCTCGCTGATCTCCTGGCGCGGCGAGTGGTACGTCGTGCACCTGGGCCCGAGCACGCGCGACGCCATGCAGGGCATCGTCTACGACCCCTGGAACTGACCCGCCCACGCCTGGAACGACGCGGCATACGCCTCGGCACTCGGCACGTCCCGGCGCGGCCCGCTCGTGAGCCAGCCGAGCGCGGCCGAGCCGAGGCCCGCCATGCGCGCGACCTCGTCCAGGAACTGCTCGGCGTCCTCGGGCCAGGGGAAGTAGGGATGCGCGATCGCCAGCGCGATACACCCGTGCATGGCAGTGATCGAGCGCAACGCGATGTGCTGCGGATCGCCGCGCAGCACCCCCATCTCGACACACGGCCGGATCGCTCCAGCCATGTACTCGAGGCACGCCATCGCAGCCTCGCGCTCCGGATGCGGCTCGCCGGGCCGCGGCGGACGCCCCATCATCAGCAGCCGGTAGTGCACCGGATGGTCGATGCCGAACCGCATGTACGCGACCGCCCCGTGCCGCAACCCCTGGAACGGATCGTCGGCCGCCTCGATCGCCTCACGCACCGCAGTACCCAGCGACTCCCACACCCGCATGCAGACCGCCGCGATCAGCGCGCTCTTGTCCGCGAAGTGCCGATAAACGGCCGGAGTGGTCACGCCGGTCCGCGCGGCCACAGCCCGCAACGTCAGCGCCGACTCGTCCCCCGCCTCGTCGAGCAGCGCCTCGGCCGCGCGCAGGATCTCCTCACGCAGCAACGCCCCCTCCCCGGCCCGCGCCCGAGTCCGCACGCGCGTCCGCGTCTCCGCTCCGGTCCGCGTCTCGACCCCGGTCCGCGTCACCTGTCGGCTACTCATTGCGCCAGTTGACACGCGGCAGATTGACGTTGTCAACTTGACGTCGTCAACCTCGCCCGCCGCCCCGCCGCCGCCCCGGAGGACCGCCGTGCCCACTCAGCAGCCCGCATCCGCACCGCCGGCGGCCCTCGACGGCCTGCGCCTGTTCGAGCTCTACCGCGACGGCAAGTTCGAGCCGATGGGCATCGCGTCCCTGCTGGACATCCGCTGCCCCGAGGTCGAGGACGGCCGGATCGTCTTCACCTGCAAGACCCGCCCCGAGTTCGCCAACCCCCTGGGCGCCCTGCACGGCGGCATCGCGGCCACCCTCCTCGACTCCGCCATGGCCTGCGCGGTACACACCACCCTGCCCGCCAGCCAGGCCTACACCTCCCTGGACATCTCAGTCCGCTACATCAGAGCCGGCGCCGTCGACGGCGGCGAACTCCGCGTCGAAGGCCGCGTGGTCCACCGCGGCCGCAAGGTCCGCACCGCCGAAGCCACCCTCACCGACGAGGCGGGCCGCCTCATCGCCACCGCCACCTCGTCCCTGATGGTCATGTCCCTCCCGGCGACTCCGCCCCCGACGGCCTGACCTAGACCGCGGCCGCGACGACCCGACCCGCCGTCGCCGACCTGACCTCGACCGCGACCGCCCGACCCGCCCTCGCCATCCGCTCACTCAGTCCAGATCCGGGCCCTGATTCCGCAGGTCCTCCACCCGGGTCATCGCCTCGCGGAGCTCGCCCAGCCAGCCGTCGGCGTGTTCTCCGACGAGGCGGACGGCCCAGGCGAGGGCCTCGGAGCGGGAGCGTGCCACGCCTGCCGCGACGAGGGTGTCCAGCACGATGCGCTCGGGCTGGCGCAGGCGGGTCATCACGGGCACCGACAGGACCGTGAAGAGTTCGGTCGTCTCGCCGAGGCGCGCGCCCCAGGCGACCTTGCGGGCGAAGCGGTGCTCGGCCTGGCGGGCGATCTCGATCCGCTCGTCCCTGGTCTGCTCGCGGAACCGGCTGATCCGGCCCGCGTGCGCGGCGGCCAGGGCGGCGGCGTCGGCGAACTCCTCGTCCAGACCGGGCAGCGTGCCGACCACGAGGATCTCCTCGCGGTCCACCGTCACCTCGGGCGTCGCGGTGAACCAGTCGTCCGGCAGCCGTCCGGCGAACCAGGCCTTGGCCTCCTCGTCGGACAGCGGCTCGGGTCCCTGCTGCGCGGCGCCCCAGCGTCCGCGGCCGCCGCCCATTCCCTTGATCATGAGCTGCTCCCCATGCTCGATTACACGATTACATCACTACTCACCTTACGTCGTAATGCGCGTCCGAGCCAGGCCACCAGGAAACAGACCGCCACGATGGCCACCGCGATCACGACGCACTCGAGGGCGACGTGCGCGTAGCCCCGTCCACGCGGGTCCAGGAACGGATACGGGTACCAGTCGACGAAGTGCCCCCTGATCAGCGAGTACGTGACGTAGGCGATAGGGAACAGCACCCAGTACCCGACGATCGAGTACGGCTGCCGGGTACGCGGCGGCACGGCGAGCCAGTCGAGGAACACGGCGATAGGCGTGACCACGTGCAGGACGTTGTCGATCCACAGCGCGACGTTCCCCGCCTCCTGCGCGTCCGCCCGCAACACGACCGCGTAGATCAGGCCGGTCGCGCTGATGTAGCAGGCCACCGCCCCGCGCAGCCCGTCCGGCACCCCGCGTCGGCCGAGCAGCAGCGCGACCCCGCCGATCGCGAACACCAGCGTCACGAAGATGTTGCTGAGGATGGTGAAGTAGCTGAAGAAGTTGGCCGTGCCGACGCCGTCCGGCGGAGTCGACGCCCTGTTGCACGCGACACCGAGCGTGTAGGCGGCCAGCGCGGCGACGGCGAGTCTGTACACCGCGACGACCAGCGAGCCGATCCGAGATGAAGCCATGGCCCGATGATTCCGCGCTGGAGTGGATCCCCCTCGCCTAACGTGCCGTCACTCACCCGTTCGGCCCTCATCGGACCGCAGCCCCGGTCAGCTTTCAGGCGTCGGAATCCGGTCGCCGGCCGACCAGGACGGTCGTGCCGTAGTCCTCTGATTCGTGGACGTTCGGTTCAAGGCCCGCCTCCTGGAACGCGGCTGCGGCGGCCTCCTGCTGGCGATCGCTGATCTCGATGAGCAGCCTGCCGCCGGGGCGCAGCCAATGCGGGGCGGCGTTCGCCACGCGGCGGAGCAGGTCCAGGCCGTCGCCGCCGCCGTCTAGGGCGGTCATCGGCTCGTGGTCTCGTGCCTCGGAGGGGAGGAACGAGATCTCGTCGCTCGGCACGTAGGGCACGTTCGCGGTCAGGATGCTGACGCGGCCCGCCAGGTGGGAGGGCAGCGGGGCGTCCAGGTCGCCCTGGTACACGAAGGCGTGGCCGTCGTCGATCGCGGCGGCGAGGTTCTTTCGGGCGCAGCGGACAGCTACGTCGTCCACGTCGGCGGCGTGCAGTTCGATCTCACCGTCGCCGCGGCGGCGCATCGTGTGCAGCAGGGACGCGCCGATCGGACCCGCGCCGCAGCATAGGTCGATGACGGTGTCGCCGGCCGCCACGAACTCGGACGCTAGCTCGGCCAGGAACACCGTCCGCTGCCGGGGCACGAAGACTCCCGGCTCTACGATCAGCCGCAAGCCGTCGCCGAACTCCGCCCACCCGAGGACGAGCTCCAGCGGCGTGCCTTCTACTCGGCTGGCCACCATCCGATCCAATGCCGCGCGATCTTCCGCGCCCTCGCACAGCAGCTTGGCCTCATCCTCGGCGAACACGCATCCGGCAGCCCGCAGCGTGCCGACGACGTCGGCCCACTGGGCATCGTCCAGTTCCCATGGCATGGGCATACGGTACCTTCAGCGTTCATGAGTCCCGACGCCGCGACCCAGCAGCCCTTGACGCCACCGGCCCCGATACCCGCGTGGCCGCGCTACGCACGCCCCGCCTTCGCGGTCGTCGCCGTGCTCAACCTGCTGTTCGAGGCCGCCGGGCCGAGGATCGCCTTCGATCTGACGAAGCCGCTCCTCATGCCGCTGCTGGCGCTGGCGCTGCTCGCCAGGGGACGACGCGTTCCGCCGCTTCTGCTCGTCGCGCTGCTCGGTTCCACGATCGGCGACACGATGCTGCTGTTCAGCGGCACGTGGTTCCTCGTGGGCATGGCCGGATTCGCCACGACGCACGTCTGCTACATCACCCTTTTCCGCCGCGCCGGTGCTCATCGCAACCGCCGCCGCTTCCTGGCGGGGACGCTGTTCTACGGGGTTCTCTGGGTCGTGCTGCTCTCCTCGCTCTGGTCCGGACTCGCCGCGAACATGCGCATCCCGGTCGCCTGCTACAGCCTGCTGCTGGCCCTCATGGCCATCCACGCCTACGCATCCGGCAACAGCCGCGCCGCGCAGGGTGGCGCGCTCTTCCTGTTCTCCGACACCCTGATCGCGGGCGGCCTGGCGCACTGGCACACGATCCAGGGCATCGGCTTCGCCATCATGGCCACCTACATCCTCGGGCAGTACCAACTCGCCACCGGCATCATGGCCGCGACCGCACGCAGCCGCACGAGCCGCTGAGCCTCTCGGCGCGGAACTCAGCCTTCGCTCATCACCTCCTTGAGCACGGCCGCCTCGAGGTCGGGGGCGATGCCGTGGCCGCCGATGCGACCGTCCTCGTCTTCGAGGCCTTCGACGTCACGGAGCCAGGCCCAGGTGTCGCGGACGGTTTCGGCGATGGGGCGGGTGCGCAGGCCCGCCTCGGCTGCGCGGTCGGAGTGGACGTCCCAGACCTGGGCCGCCTCTCCGGACGCGGACACCCAGGCGGGCAGTCCGCTCCATTCGGGGACCTTGTGCGCGAGCAGCACTTCGTCGCGCGCCCAGACGAGGCGGGCGCCGGACGCCGTCTCGCGGACGCAGGCTTCGAGCATGTCGGCCATGGTCTCGGTGCCGGGGCCGACGGTCGGGAAGGCGCCGTAGTGGCCGTACTCGATGCAGCGCAGGCCGAACGCGGCGATGTCGCGGGCGTCGATCGGGCCGATGTGCTGCCCGGGGTCGCCGGGAGCCAGCACCTCGCCGCCGCGGGCGATGCGCCGCAGCCACCAGGTGAGCCGGCCGCTGGTCTCGTGCGGGCCGAGGATCAGGCCCGCGTCGATGCAGATCGTGCGGTCCGGGAAGTGCTCCAGGATCGCGCGCTCGCAGCCGGCCTTGAGCGGTCCGTATTCGCCCTCTGTCGCGTCCGGCGCGCACTCCTGCTTCGGCGAGCCGTCCCGAACCGGCTGCACGGGCCAGTCCCGGTACACGTTGAGGCTGGAGATGAACAGATACGCGCGCGCCTTGTCCCGCAGCACGCTCGCGCTCTCACCGACGATCTTCGGCTTGAAACCGCAGGTGTCCACGACCGCGTCCCAGATCGGGCCGTGATCGGCCGGGGACTCGGCGCCCGCCTCGGCGACCAGCCGCGCGAGATCCTCCGGCTGCTCGCGGTCACCGCGCACGACGCGGACGCCGTCGAGGTCGACGCTCTGCCTGCCGCGGTTGAACACGGTCACCTGGTGGCCCGCGGCGAGGGCCTCGGCGGCGAACGCCCGCCCGAGGAACCTGCCACCGCCGATGATGAGAATACGCATATATCGATCTTGCGCCGCCGCTCTCCGCCGGGCAAGCGGATCCGGGCTTATTCGCTGAGAGCAGAGAGAGGTCTGACAATCCGTTTACCAGCTTGAATGCGGATCAGGCGCGGCAGCTGATCTCCATGCCGTCCTCGATCGGGAACAGCACGCTGGTGTAGCCGTTCACCGGTTCGCGCACGTAGTCGAGGTAGGGCTGCACGCTCTTCATCTCGGCGTCGTCCCCGATGACCAGCGTGCCCGGCGCGAGGTGCGGTTCGAGTAAGCGCAGCACCGGCAGGTACAAGTCCTTCCAGCCGTCGAGGAGCACGAAGCCGACACCGTCCGCCACATGCGCGGGCAGCGTCTCCAGCGCGTCGCCTTCGAGCACGGTGATCACGTCGTCGAGCCCGGTCTCGGCGAACGTCCGGCGCGCGGCGGCGGCCTTGCTCGCGGACATCTCCGTGGTCACGACGCGGCCGACGCCGTTGTCGCGCACGGCCGCGGCCAGGTGCAGCGTGGAGATGCCGAAGGACATGCCGAACTCGACCACGGTCGTCGGCCGCGCGGCGCGGATCAGCGAGTAGAGCAGCCGTCCGCCGTCGACCGAGACCGGCATGTAGATGTCGGCGGCGGTGTCGGCGCGCTGCTGGGCGGTCGCCGTGGAGAAATCGAACGCCGTCGACTGGTCGCCGAGGGCGCGGTTCCAGTTCTCGTCGTCCCGCGCGGCGTCGGCGAACATGCGCTCGAGGGCGGACGCGACACGCGGGTCGTTCAGGGTGCTGACATGGGTTGAGGTCATGCGGCTAGAGTAGACGCAACGTATCGTCTTGTCTAGAGCGGCGGCGAGAGGGAAAGTAGAGTAACGACCGTGGAGCGGGAACCCGGAGCAACGACGAGTCAGCAGCAGCCGCACCGCGGCAACCGGCACGGACGCAGCGAGGACGCGCGGCTCGCGGTGCTGCGCGCGGCCGACGACCTGCTGGTCGCGAAGGGCTTCGGAGCCGTCACGATCGAGGGCATCGCGGCCGCCGCGGGCGTGTCCAAGCAGACCGTCTACCGCTGGTGGAGCTCGAAGACGGACGTGCTGCTCGACGCCTTCCTGCAGGACGCGACTGAGGAACTCGCCCCCGCCGACCACGGCGACCTGGAGCGGGACCTGCGCGCCCACCTGCGGCACCTCGCGCACTTCCTCACCAAGGCCGACGCGGGCGCCGTGTTCAGGGCCCTGATCGGCCACGCGCAACACGACCCGGCCTTCGCGGCGAACCTGCGCACGCACTACCTCGACGAGCAGCGCCGCCGCGACCGCCTCCCGCTGGACCGCGCCGTCGCACGCGGCGAACTACCGGCCGACCTCGACACGGACGCGGCGGTGGACCAGCTCGTCGGCCCGATCTACCACCGCGTTCTCGTCAGCGGCGACACGGTGAACGACGCTTTCGTGGACGGCGTCGTGGACGGCTTCCTGCGCCAGCATGCGCGTCAGGACCCTGCGTAGCGCCAGCCGCTCCACCGACTGACCACGATCTCCACGACCGGGCCGTCCAGGGCCACGTCGGCGTACTGCGGATACCGGGCACGCAGCAGGTCCCGGGCGCCCGCCAAATCCGCCGCGAGCACGTACGCACGGCCGTCGGCGCGCGCCCACCACAGCCGCTCCCAATCCTCGTCGTACTCGTCGACGAGCAGGCTGACCTGTGGATTCTCCTCGATATTCCGCAGCCTTCTGAGACGCGCGGAGCTCTTCGGCTTGGCGTCGACGGCGAAGTACGCGCGGTCACCCTCGACGGCGAACGTGACCGGCACCAGATGCGGCGCCCCGTCCGCACCGGCGGTCGCCAGCCGCGCCACCCGCGCCCCGGCGAACGCGTCCCGGCACTCCTGCTCGTTCAGTCTCACCACCACAGATTAGGGTGGGAGGGTGCAGGACGCGCTGTGGGAGTTCGAGCCGGAGGGCGGCGGGGCGACGCCGCCGCAGCCCGCGCGGCAGCTGCCGCGTGAGCGGGAGCCGCATCGGTACCGGCGGCGCGGCCTGGACCGGTGCCCGAAGTGCGAGCAGCCGGTGGAGGTCTTCCCGGTCGCGCTCGGGGAGGGGTTCGCCGCGGTGGTGCCGGGCGAGTATCCGAGCGCGCGGGTGCCGGAGGACGCGGCGCGGCACGTGGTGCGCGGGCAGCTGTGGCCCGGACTGGACTCGGGCGGCTGGAGCCGGATCGACCATCGCGCGGTCTGCCCGGAGGAGGCCATGCCGGAGGATCCGGAACTGCTGCGGATGTGGCGGGCGCTGCGGGTGCGAAGGCGGGCCCGTTCGGAGCGATGACCGAAGGAAAGACCACGTGGCGGCCGTCGGGGTCATCATCCGACGGCCGCCGCGTGGCGACTCACGCGTTCGCGACTTTTCCCTGACCCAGCCGGTCCTCCTTCCGACGCCCCGGACCTCAAGAAGCTCTCGGAGACAGTGATGCGCCGAATCGGGCCTGCCGATGCGCCAGGCAGCCGAATCTCACCGATACGAGCGAGTGGTCGGGTCATCGACACTCCCCCGCCCACGCACGGCACACTCTCGAACGCGACCGTGCTGCTGCTCGCGATCGCGATCGGCTCGACCGTCGCGAACCTGTACTACGCGCAGCCGCTGCTCGCCTACGTCCGCGACGACCTGCACCTGAGCTCGGCCGGCGCGGGCCTGACCGTGACCGTGACGCAGTTGGGGTACGCGGTCGGCCTCATCCTGGCGGTCCCGCTCGGCGATCTGCTCGAACGCCGCCGCCTGGTCACGGTGATGTGCTGCCTGAACGCGGTCACCCTGGCGCTGTGCGGCGCGGCCACGCTCGGCTGGGAGTTCTACGTAGCCAGCGCGCTGATCGGCGTCTTCGCGGCCACGGCGCAGATCCTCGTCGCGTTCTCGGCGAACCTCGCGGCGCCCGAGCAGCGCGGCCGGGTCGTGGGCACGGTGATGAGCGGGCTGCTGCTCGGCATCCTCGCGGCCCGGACCGTGGCCGGATACCTGGCGCAGCTCGGCGGCTGGCGCTCGGTGTACTGGTTCGCCGCCGGGCTGATGCTGGTGCTCGCGCTCACGCTGCGGTTCCGGCTGCCGCAGGGCCCGCCGGCCACGGACCTGCGTTACAGTGCCCTGCTTCGCTCGGTGCTCGCGTTGATGCGCGAGGAGCCGCTGCTGCGGATCCGCTCGCTCTACGGCGCGCTCGCGTTCGCCGGGTTCAGCGCGCTGTGGGCGCCGCTCGGACTGATGCTCGCCGGACCGCCGCACCGTCTGTCCACCGGGACGATCGGGCTGTTCGGGCTCGCGGGGATGGCCGGGGCGTTCGCGGCGCCGCTGGCCGGACGCAACGCCGACCGCGGCGGGGCGCGGCGCACCACGATCCTCGCGGCGGCGCTGCTCACGGCCTCCTGGCTGCCGACCGCGCTGGGCCACACGTCGATCCCGCTGCTGGCGGTGGGCATCGTCGTGTTCGACTTCGCCTGCCAGTCGATGCACATCACGAACCAGTCGGAGATCTACCGGCTGCGGCCGGACGCTCGCAGCAGGCTGACGGCCGCGTACATGACGTGCTACTTCGTCGGCGGCGTGGTCGGCTCGGCGCTGGCGAGCGTGATCTACGCGGCGGACGGCTGGACCGGCGTGTGCGTGCTCGGGGCCGGTTTCGGCGCGTGCACGGTGCTGCTCTGGCTCTGGCAGACGGCGCGGGCCGGGCGGGCTAGATCGGCTTCGTGAACCCGCAGGCATACCACAGCCTTCTGCGATACTCGGCGGCGGTCATCGGCTTGCCGACGGGTATCCCGGCCGGGAGCTTGCGACTGTTGAAGTAGACGCAGTCGCAGATGCGGCAGTAGAGCGCGCGGGCGTGCGTCTTGTGCACGAGCGGTTCGGCGCCGAGCATCCGGTTCCGGTTGAGCCGGGTCTGCCAGACGCCGAGGCCGCCGAAGGTGACCGCGAAGACGAAGAAGACGGCGGCGGCCTGGTACCAGCCGGTCGAGGGGGCGAGCAGCCAGGCGACCACGCCGAGGACGCCGCAGCCCGCGGCGCACAGCCACAGGCCGGACCAGGCGACCCGGCCGGGCAGCCGGACATCGAGCAGCCGGGCGGCGTTGGCCGACAGCGGAGCGTGAGCGGCCAGTGACGCCGCGCTCACGACTCCGGTCGCGCACGCGCAACTCGGGCACTGCTCGGGCGTCGCGGGCTCCGGGTCCGGCTGATCCATGGCGTCCGTTATAGCAAGGTTCACCCCAGGCCGGTACGACAATCAGCTAAAAGTCGGCTAAAGATCTGCGTTTGAGAACCTCCGGCCCGGTTCGACCGGGCCGGAGGAACACGGCTAGACCCGGGGCAGGATCTCGGCCGCGGCCAGCTCGATGTGATCGATGTCTGACATGTCCAGCACCTGCAGGTAGGCGCGCTCGACGCCCGCCGCGGCGAACTGCTCCAGCTTCGCGACCACCTCGGCCGGGGTGCCGGCCAGGCCGTTCTCCCGCAGCTCGTCGACCTCGCGGCCGATCGCGGCGGCGCGCCGGGCGATCTCCGCCTCGTCCCGGCCGACGCACAGCACCTGCGCGATCGAGTGGGTGAGCGTCTTCGGGTCCCGGTCGATCTTGCGGCACGCCTCGTCCACGACCCGGAAGCGCTCGCGGGTCTCCTCGACGCCGACGAAGCCGGAGTTGAAGTCCGCGGCGTACTGTGCGGCCAGCCGCGGCGTACGCTTGAGACCGCCGCCGCCGATCACGATCGGGACCTGCGGCTGCGCGGGCTTCGGCAGCGCGGGGCTGTCGGCGAGCCGGTACTGCTTGCCGGTGAAGCTGAAGGTCTCGCCGACCGGGGTGCCCCACAGACCGGTGACGACGGCCAACTGCTCCTCGAGCAGCGCGTGCTTGTTCTCCGGGAACGGAATGCCGTACGCGGTGTGCTCCTCCTCGAACCAGCCCGCGCCGAGCCCGAGCTCCACCCGGCCGCCGGACATCGCGTCCACCTGCGCGACCGAGATGGCCAGCGGGCCGGGCAGCCGGAAGGTCACCGGGGACACCAGCGTGCCGAGCCGGATCCGCTCGGTCTCCCGGGCCAGGCCGGCCAGGGTGATCCACGCGTCGGTCGGGCCGGGCAGCCCGTCGACCGAGCCCATCTTCAGGTAGTGGTCAGACCGGAAGTAGCCGTCGAAGCCGAGGCGCTCCGCGGCCTTCGCCACCGTCAGCTGCGTGTCGTAGCTCGCGCCCTGCTGCGGTTCGGTGAAGATTCTCAGTTCCATGGTCCCCATCCTGTCACCGCGCGAGTCTTGCGCGACGGCAGGCGGTGCCCGACACTCTTCTGAACACGAGTTCATATTCGTCGAGGGGCCGAGAACCGATGGTGCTTCCCAGCTTTCCCGCCGACTTCCGCTGGGGCGTCTCCACCGCCGCGTACCAGATCGAGGGGGCGGTGCACGAGGACGGCCGCGGACCGTCGATCTGGGACACCTTCGCGCACACCGAGGGGCGCGTGAAGAACGGCGACACCGGCGACGTGGCGTGCGACCACTACCACCGCTGGCCCGAGGACGTGGCGCTGATGGCGGACCTCGGCGTCGACACGTACCGCTTCTCGATCGCCTGGCCGCGCATCCGGCCGACCGGCACCGGTCCGGCGAACACCGCGGGGCTCGACTTCTACGACCGGCTGGTGGACGCCCTGCTGGAGCGCGGAATCAGGCCCCTGCCGACGCTCTTCCACTGGGACCTGCCGCAGGCCCTCCAGGATCAGGGCGGCTGGATGAACCGGGACACGGCCTACCGCTTCGCCGAATACGCGGTCGTCACGGCGGCCCGGCTCGGCGACCGCGTGAAGAGCTGGATCACGCTCAACGAGCCGATCGTGCACCTGAGCTACGGATACGCGTTCGGGATGCACGCGCCGGGCGAGGCGCTGATGTTCGACGCGATGCCCGCCGCGCACCACCAGCTCCTGGCGCACGGACTGGCCGTGCCCGCGCTGCGCGAGTGCGGCGCCGAGGAGGTCCTGATCTCCAACAACTGCACGCCGGTCCGCCCCGCGACGCAAAGCCCTGAGGACGCGGCCGCGGCGGAGATCTACGACGCCTTCCACAACCGCCTGTTCAACGACCCGATCCTGCTCGGCAGGTACCCGGACCTGCTCGGAATGGGCCTCGAAGGCAGCACCGACTACATCCAGCCCGGCGACCTCGAGGTCATCAGTGCTCGAATCGACGGCCTCGGCATCAACTACTACAACCCGACGCTGATCGCCGCCGCCGACCCGGCCGTGACCGGATTGCCTTTCGACTTCCGCGAGATCGAGGGCGTGCCGACGACGGCGTTCGGCTGGCCGGTCGTCCCCGAAGGCCTGACCGAACTGCTGACCGGTCTCATGGCCCGCTACGGGGACGCGCTGCCGCCGATCACGATCACCGAGAACGGCTGCTCGACGAACGACGAGCCGGGCACCGACGGCGTGGTCCACGACGCGGCCCGCATCGACTACCTCTACGCGCACATCAGTGCCCTGCGTGACGCGATGCAGGCGGGCGTGGACGTGCGCGGCTACCTGACCTGGTCGCTGCTGGACAATTTCGAGTGGGCCGAGGGCTACGACCAGCGCTTCGGCCTCGTGCGCACCGACTTCGAGACGCTGAAGCGGACGCCGAAGGACTCCTACTACTGGTTCCAGGCCGCGCTCGCCGCCCAGCGCAAAGGCCAGTTATGACAGTGGTCGAATCCGAGACCGCGACGCCGACGATCGCGGTCCGCCGAGGCTGGATCAGCCTTCTGTCGATCGCGAACCTGGGCCTCTACATCGGCTACTTCGGTCCGCTGCAGGAACTGCTGCCGAACCAGGTCCAGGACATCGACCCCGCGCACAAGACCACCGCGCTCGGCATCGTCACCGCGATCGGCGCGCTGGTAGCCGTGCTGGTCGGGCCGCTCGCCGGAGCCGCGTCCGACGCCACCTCTTCACGCTTCGGCCGACGCAGGCCGTGGATCGCCGGCGGCGCGCTGCTCGGCTGCGCAGGCCTGGCGCTGCTCAGCGGCCAGCACGGACTGGTCGGCGTCACGCTCGGCTGGTGCGTCGCGCAGGCCGGACTCAACGCGATGCAGGCCGGATTGAGCGCCGTCGTCCCCGACCGCGTACCGGTGAATCAGCGCGGACTCGTCTCCGGCTGGGTCGGGCTCACGCAGTCGCTCGGCGTGGTCGTCGGCGTCGCGCTGGTCGCGGAGATCATCACCGGCCAGATATCCGGCTACCTCGCCGTCGGCCTGCTCGTCATACTCACGGCGCTGCCGATGACGCTGCGGCACCCGGATCCGCGCATCCCCGAGGATCAGTTGCCGAAGTTCCAGGCCAGCTCGGCGATCGCCGTCTTCCGGTTCCCGTTCCGGCAGTACCCTGATTTCGCCTGGGCCTGGGGCACGCGCTTCCTGGTGCAGCTCGGCAACGCGCTCGGCACGCTCTACCTGCTCTACTTCCTGCGCGACCGCGTGAAGTACTCGGACCCCGACAACGGTCTGCTGATCCTGATCCTCGTCTACACGGTCACGACACTGCTCACGGTCGTCGTCGGCGGCGTGCTGTCCGACCGCTCGGGCCGCCGCAAGCCAGCCGTCATCTTCTCCGGCTACGCGATGGCCGCCGCCGCGCTGCTGCTCGCCGTGTGGGAGACGTGGACCGGCGCGATCGTGTGCGCGGCGCTGCTCGGGCTCGGCTACGGCGTGTACCTCGCCGTGGACCAGGCCCTCGTCACGCAGGTGCTGCCGACGGCCGAGGACCGCGCGAAGGACCTCGGCATCATCAACATCGCCAACTCGGCGCCGCAGGTGCTCGGCCCCGCGCTCGCCGCGCCGATCGTCACGTACCTCGGCGGGTATCCGAGCCTTTACGTGACGGTGGCCGTGGTCACCGTGCTCGGCTCGGTCTTCGTGACCCGCATCAAGAGCGTGGGCTGACGAACTCCGGGTCGATCTGCAGCGCCACGTCGGTCCCCGCGGCACGGTTCGCCCAGGCCAGCGCGTTCTTGGTGTGGAACAGGTGGGCCAGCGAGGTCATCCGCGCGTCGTCGCGGACCGCGCCGTCCACCTCGGCCAGCATCCGGGTGAGCAGCTCGAATCCGCCGGGCTCGAAGGTCGAGAACTCCGGCCGCTGCCCGCGGTCCAGGGCCCTGATGTAGCGCGAGTCGCCCATCCAGCCGACCAGCGCGTCGCCGACCTCCGCGCGCAGGAAGGCCACGTCCTCGTCGTCCACGACCTTGTTGCCGACGACGCGCACCGCGATGCCGTACTCCGCCGCGTAATCCGTGTACTGCCGGTAGACCGAGACGCTCTTGCGCGTCGGCTCGACCACCAGGAACGTCACGTCGAAGCGGGTGAACAGACCCGAGGCGAACGCGTCCGCACCGGCCGTCATGTCGAGCACGCAGTACTGCCCCGGGCCGTCCACGAGGTGGTTGAGGTAGAGCTCTGCGGCGCCGACCTTCGAGTGGTAGCAGGACACGCCGAGGTCCTGCTCCGCGAACGCGCCGGTCACCATCAGCCGGGCGCCCGCGAGTTCGCCGTCCAGCGGCAGCGTGCACCACTCGTCCAGCGGCGAGTCCTCGGCGAACCGGACCAGCCGCGAGCCGAATCCGGGCGGCGTGGTCTTCACCATCTCGTCGGCCGAGGCGATCCGCGGGTTCGAGCCGCGCAGGTACTCCTTGATCTCGGGCAGCACCGCGCTCATCGGCGTCAGCTTGTCGAGCTGCTCCGGTTCGAGTCCGAGCGCCGCGCCGAGGTGCTGGTTGATGTCCGCGTCGATGGCCACGACCGGCCGGCCCAGGCGGGTCAGCTCCCGAATCATCAGCGCGGACAGCGTCGTCTTGCCGCTGCCGCCCTTGCCCACGAACGCGATCCGCACGATGCCGCCCTCAGCTCCCAGGACTTTGAAAGTCGTTTTCAATAAGGTGGGAGACAGTGTGCCACGCCGGACTGACGGCCCGTCAAATCCGCGTCCCTCAGTCGGGTGAGACGATGCGCGGCGAGATCAGCCTAGGAGCTGACACACCCGGGCGATCGCCAGCGCGTACCCCTGCACGCCGCAGCCCGCGATGACGCCGTCGGCGACCGAGGAGACGTAGGAGTGGTGCCGGAACGGTTCGCGCTTGTGGATGTTCGAGATGTGCACCTCGATGACCGGCTTGCCGTCCAGCGCGGCGAGGGCGTCATGCAGCGCGACGGAGGTGTGCGAGTAGCCGGCCGGGTTGATGACCACGCCATCGTGCCCGGTGCGCGCCTCCTGGATCCAGTCGATGAGCACGCCCTCGTGGTTGCTCTGCCGGAAGTCCACGCTCCGGCCGTACTCCGCGGCGGTCTTCGCGCACAGCGCCTCGACGTCGGCGAGCGTGTCGCGGCCGTAGATCTCCGGCTCGCGGGTGCCGAGCAGGTTCAGGTTGGGGCCGTTGAGGATGAGCAGCGGATGCTTCGAGTCGGTCACAATCAACCATCTTGCCGTACGGCGGGGCCGGGCCGTCGGCGCTCGGGGATAGACTCGCGCGCCAACGACGGCCGCCGAGGTGCGGCGGCCTTGACCCGAGGGGCGGAACCGAGCATGACCAGCCTGTACGAGCACATCCCGCATCCACACGTGCACGCCCGCCAGGCGGCCGGACCGGTCAAGGTGGCCGACCAGCACGACACCGGGAGCGCGGTCGCCCGCTTCAACACCCGGGTCGCGATCATGGTCACGAAGATCGTCGGCTCCATGTGGTGCGCGTACGCGTTCGGCATCATGGACCTGTTCAGCCTGCCGACGGCCATCCGGGGCGGCACCGGCACGCTGATCGCCTGGATCGCGCAGACCTTCCTGCAGCTGGTCCTGCTCTCCATCATCATGGTCGGCCAGAACGTGCAGGCGGACGCGGCGGACAAGCGCGCCGAGGCCACCTTCCACGACGTCAGTGTCGTGCTGCACGAGAACGCGCAGCTGCAGGCGCACCTGATCGCGCAGGACAAGGTGCTGACGCTGATGGCGCAGAAGCTCGGCTTGGACCCGGTGCCGGTCATCGACCTGCCGGAGGGGATCGACGCGCGCACCGCCGAGGAGTGCGAGCCCGCGGCCGACGGCGGCACCATGGCCGAATAAGACCTGCCGCGGGACCGGGCGACGGGTTAGGGTCTCACACTATGAGCACCCTCAACCAGATCGCCGACGACTACGTCGAGCGGGCGGCGGCCCTCGACCCGGTCCTCGCCACCTACGCGGGCATCGCCGGGCACGACCACGAACTGCCCGACCTGTCCGCGGCCGGCTACGACGCGCGCGCCGAGCTCAACCGCTCGACGCTCGCCGCCGTCAACGCCCTGACCCCGAGCACCGACGCCGAGCGCGTGGCCCGGCTGGCCATGATCGAGCGCCTCGGCCTGGCCGTGGAGACGCACGACGCGGGGGACGACACCTCCGCGCTGAACGTGATCGCCAGCGGGATCCACGAGGTGCGCCAGGCGTTCGACCTGATGGGCACCGAGGGCGAGGAGGCGCAGCGCGCCATCGCGCTGCGGATGGCCGAGGTGCCGCGCGCCTACCGGCAGCTCGGGCAGACCCTGCTCGACGCGGCCCGCGCCGGCCGCCGCCCGGCGCACCGTCAGGTCGTCGAGGTGGCCAAGCAGTGCGCCGGATGGACCAGGCCGGGCGAGGGCGTGTACGCGGGCCTGGTCGGCACGCTCGGCGCATCGGGCACGCTCAAGGACGAGCTCGACGCGGCCGCGCGCTCCGCCGAGCAGGCCACCGCCGAGCTCGGCGAGTTCCTGACCCGCGAACTGCTCCCGCTGGCCGTCGCCGAGGACGCGGTGGGCCGCGAGCGGTACGCGCGGGCCTCGCGCGAATTCCTGGGCGCCGCGGTGGACCTGGACGAGGCGTACGCCTACGGCTGGTCCGAGGTGCACCGGCTCGCCGCCGAGCAGCAGCGGGTGGCCGGGCTGATCAAGCCGGGCGCGTCCGCCGACGAGGCGATGGAGCTGCTGGACAACGACCCGAAGCGGCAGATCTCCGGCCGGGAGAACTTCCGCGCCTGGATGCAGGACCTCGCGGACCGCACGATCGCCGAGATGCACGGCGCGCACTTCGACATCCCGGAGCCGGCCCGCCGGATCGAGTGCTGCCTCGCCCCGACCGGCGACGGCGGCGTCTACTACACCGGCCCCAGCGAGGACTGGTCGCGGCCCGGCCGGATGTGGTGGTCGGTGCCGGACGGCATCGAAGAGTTCTCCACCTGGCAGGAGGTCACCACCGTCTACCACGAGGGCGTCCCCGGCCACCACCTGCAGATCTCGGCGGCGGTCGCGAACCAGGAGTCGCTCAACCGCTGGCAGCGGCTGCTGTGCTGGGTCTCCGGCCACGGCGAGGGCTGGGCGCTGTACTCCGAGCGGCTGATGGAGGAGCTCGGCTACCTCGAGGACCCGGGCGCGCACATGGGCATGCTGGACGGCCAGATGCTGCGCGCCGCCCGCGTGGTCGTGGACCTCGGCGTGCACCTGCAGCTGAAGGTGCCGCAGGGCGCGGGCTGGCGCGAAGGGGAGACCTGGAACGCCGACCTCGCCTGGGAGTTCCTGCGCTCGCACTCGCGGATGAAGGACGACGTGCTGCGCTTCGAGCTCAACCGCTACCTCGGCTGGCCGGGCCAGGCGCCGTCCTACAAGCTCGGCGAGAAGATCTGGCTGGAGGCCCGCGACGAGGCCAAGGCGCGCCAGGGCTACGACTTCGATCTGAAGACGTTCCACACCCAGGCGCTCGCCCTCGGCTCCCTCGGCCTGGACCCGCTGCAGGAGGCCCTGCGCTCCCTCTAGGCCCGGAAGGCCCGGATCAGGGCGCTGCGAGCGGGAAGGTCTCGCGCACGTTCCACCGGTCGCCGTCGAAGATCAGCAGGTCGACGGCGACCGCCCGGACGCGCAGCGGAAGCCGCGGCTCGATCTCCCGCGCCGCCTGCTCGTACTCGGCCTCGGTCCGGTCGTACAGGACGCTCAGGTGCGGCGTCCCGTCCGTGTACTTCCCCGCGTACGGCGGGCACTGCGGCCAGCGCCCGTACACGGCGGCGGTCATCTCCCGGAACGGCTGGGCCGGCTCGGGTGCGAGGTAGAGCACGGTCGGGAAGCGCTCGAACCGCGGGAAGACGACGTCGAAGGCCGCGAAACCGCCGAAGATCGAACGGAGCTCGACGAGGATGTCCTCGTCGAGCTCGGCGTCCGGCAGGAACGGCGCGAGGACGGTGACGTGCGTGGTGAACCCGTCGTGCGGCCACAGACCGCTCCACGGCTTCAGCCGCGGAGCCATGTCCGGCAGTTGGAGTAGCAGGACACTGGTACCGACCTCGTATCGCGTCTCGTTCGCCATGATCTCATTATTGCCGAGGGCTAACGCCGCCAGCCGTCGCGGCGCGGACGGACGGCCTTGAACGTGTCGAAGGCGACCGGCGCCGGGTACGGGTTCGCCGCCGTCGCCGCGGGCGTGTGGTAGTAGGTCATCGTGATCGAGGTCTGACCCCCCGGGTGCGCGCCCGGGTCGACGTCGAAGACCGCGATGCCCCACGGGAACGTGGTGTTCGGGTCGCGCACCGCGGACCAGGTGGCGTCCTCGGTCTCGTTCGCGGCCACCTTGTAGGCCTCGTACTCGGTGTAGATCTGCGCGGTCGGCACGTCGCCGGCGGCCGGGTCCGAGGCGCCGTACACGTCGTCGTGCGAGGAGGTGCCGCCACCGCCGAGCACGAGCTGCACGAGGCCCTTCGAGGTGTCCACGACGTCCGTGTCGGTCGAGACGACGGCCGGGCGCAGGAAGGTCCCCGAGTCGGTGCCGCGCACGGCGTAGGTGCGCTCGTAGTCGTGGTCGTGCCCGGCGAGCACCAGGTCCACGCCGTACCGGTAGAACAGGTCCATGAACTGCTGACGGATGCCCAGGTCGCCGCCGGAGCCGCTGGAGGACGAGGACATCGCGGGCTGGTGCATGTACGCGACGATCCAGTCGACCGAGTCGTCGCAGCGGGCCGCGGCGAGGGTCCGCTCGAGCCACGCGGTCTGCGCGCCGTTGCTGTAGCCGCGGTTGTAGATGACCTGGCCGGTGGCCGCGTCGTACGCGCCGTCGTTCTGGTAGACGACCTCGTTGTTGTCCAGCGAGACGAACAGCACCGAGCCGACCTGGAACCTGTACCAGTTGTTCGGGAACTTCGTCTCGTTGTCCGGCAGCGTGTACCGGGTCAGGTAGGAGTCGTATCCGAGGTCGCCGTTGCCGATCTCGATCTCGTGGTTGCCGAGCGCGGGCATCCACGGCCGGTTCGCCGAGGAGACCTGCGTGTTGTTCATGAAGTCGGCCCAGCAGCCCGGCTGGTTCGCCTGGTTGACGTTGGCGTAGGACAGGTCGCCGTTCATCAGGTGCACGACCGGCTCGAACTGCTCGACCTGGTGCACGGCCGTGATGCCGTTGATCGAGGACTTCGACCAGACCGGATTGCCGGCGCCGAGGTCGCCGAAGCTGGTGAAGCGGAAGGCGCGGCGGCCGAGCGGCGCGGTGCGGAAGGCGGCCCGCACCGGCGTGGCCCCGTCGTGGGTGACCTCGTACACGTAGTCGGTGTCCGGACGCAGGTTGCTGATCCGGACGTGGTGCGTGATCGTCTCGACCGCGTTGAGGCCGTCGGTGTAGGTCCGGGTCTCCGCCTCGATCGTGCGCCCGAAGCCGCCGGACGGGGTGCCGAGCCGCAGCCGGGGGCGGCTGACCGAGCCCGCGGTCGCCCAGGAGGCGGTCATCTCGGTCGCGGCGTCCTGACCGAACTGGAGGTGCAGCTGCTCCGGGTTGACGGTGCCCGCGACGGCGGGCTGCAGCCAGATGGTCGGCCCGGCCGCGACGACGAGTCCGCCGGCCGTGGCCCCGCGCAGCAGCGAACGACGGGAAATCGCTTCCACTGGTTACGTCTCCTTCGACTGTCCGTCGGCGGGTCCGGCGAACAGTCGATGCTGACATTCACACACTACTTCGGCGAGGAGCGGAGGTGAACGGGACGGAAACGAATCAGAGAACGGACGACAACCAGCGCTCGAGCTTTGAGATGTGCACGGTGGACCACGCGTGCGCCGCCTCGGCGTCCCCGGCCTCCAGCGCCTCCAGGATCGCACTGTGCTCGGCCAGGGTGCGCTCCAGCGCGGCGGGCTCGGTCAGGCCGCGCCACACGCGGGCGCGCATCGTCGGCGTGGACAGGCCTTCGAGCAGCGAGCACAGCACGCGGTTGCCGGTGGCCTGGGTGATCAGGCGGTGGAACTCGATGTCCGCCGCGATCGCCTTGTCGATCCCGTCCTCGGGCCGGGTCGAGTCGAGCACGACGCGGATCTCGGCGAGCTGCTCGGGCGTCGCGGTGCGCGCGGCCACCGCGGCCGCCGCGGGCTCCAGGATCCGGCGCACGGCCAGGAACTCGAGCACCTGGTCGTCCCGGTGGAAGTCCACGATGAAGCTCAGCGCCTCGAGCAGCAGCGGGGACTCCAGGCTGGTCACGTACGTCCCGTCGCCCTGCCGGACGTCCAGGATGTTCATCAGCGACAGCGCCTTGACCGCCTCGCGCAGCGAGTTGCGCGACAGGCCGAGGTCGGTGGCCAGGTCGGCCTCCTTGGGCAGCCGTTGGCCCGGTTGCAGGGCCCCGGACACGATCATGCCCTTGATCTTCTCGATGGCCTCGTCGGTGACCGCCAAGGTGCCGTGCCTCCTTTTGGGACGGAGCGGGTTGCGGCGGCCACAGTAAGTCCCAGCCGACCGGGGTGTCCACTCAGGCCGCGTCGCGCAGGTGGCCCTCTTCCAGGTTCGTCCCGTCCCGCACCGCGAGCCGGGCGGCGGCCGCGTCCAGCAGGTCCACGGCGCCGCCGGGCGGCACCCGGCCGCCGGGCACCCGCGGCGCGAGCTCGACCGCGGCGGCCAGCGCCGAGTCCGCGATCGTGATGCCGTGGAAGTCCTGGAGGCCGGGGCGCAGCAGTTCGAGCACGTCGAGGGTGTGCGCCGGGTCCGCCGCGGCCAGCTCGACCGACTCGAACCGCGTGGCCAGCGTCGGGAATCCCTGCTCGAAGCGGTCCCGCGCTTCGGCCGAGGCGGTGACGATCAGCGGCGCCTCCGACTCGGCGAGGCTCGCCACGGCCGTCACGACGCGGCCGCCGGACAGGTCGTCCGCGCGCAGCAGCATGTCCAGGTCCTCGATGAGCACGACCGGCGAGGCGCTGCGTCGCACGATGCGGTCCACGCCCGCGCGCAGCGCCGCGACGTCCAGCTCCACGACCTCCGCGCTGCCCAGCGAGGCCGGACCGCGGTTCGCGCCGAGGGTCTGCGCCAGGTCGCGTACGAGGGCTGACTTGCCGCAGCCGCTCGGGCCGACCAGCAGGGCGTTGTTGCGCTCCCGCCGGGCCAGCACCACGAGCAGCCGCTCCGCCTCCGCGGGCCGGCGCGCCACCGGATCCGACGCGCGCACCGGGGCACGCGGCGCCGCGACCGGGGTGTACTCGGCGAACTCGCGGCCAGCCCGGGCCGTCGCGCCGCGCACGAACGGGCGCCGCTGCAGGAATCCGGGCATCGGGAATCTGGGTTCGAAGACGCTCGGCTCCTCGCGCTCCCGGACCCGCTCCCCCGTCGGCCGGTTCTGCTGCTGCTCGCGCTCCTCCGGGCTCTGCTCCTCGTACAGCCGGATGACGGTCTGCCGCACCTCGTCGAGCGACTTGCCGAGCTTGGCCAGCACCTGCGCGGCCACGCCCTGGCCCTCGCGGATCAGCCCGAGCAGCAGATGCTCGGTGCCGATGTAGTCCGTGCCGAGCTGCAACGCCTCCCGCAGCGCGAGTTCGAGCACCTTCTTCGCGCGCGGGGTGAAGGGAATGTGCCCGGTCGGCGTCCGCTCGCCGGTGCCGATGATCGTCGTGACCTGCTCGCGCACGGCGTCCAGCGACACGTCCAACTCGGTCAGCGCCTGCCGTGCGAGGCCCCGGTCCTCGTGCAGCAGACCGAGCAGCAGATGCTCGGTGCCGATGTAGTCGTGGTTGAGCAGCCGCGCTTCCTCCTGGGCCAGCACCACGACCCGTCGCGCCAGATCGGTGAACCGCTCGAACATCCGCTACCGCCCCGTCTTCCCGCGAGCAATCGCATAGTACTTTCTCTCTCAAAGTACCTCGCCGACGCCGAAAAGGGGCGAGCCCCGGCGGAATGTCCATCCACCGGGGCCCTGTTCCCGCACCTGGCCCACGCTCAGCGGCATGGGCCCTGTGATGGGTCCGTCGAATTGCACACTTCGACACGTTTAAGGACGCGGGTCATCCTGATCAGACGTGCGGCCCTTCCTTTAGGCCTACCGCGCCGTGCAGAGGCGCGGGCCGGATTCGAACCGGCAACTCACGTGGTCGCCCGCGTCCGTTCGATTCGAAGATCGACGGCAATGACCGAGTCTCGAGCGAGAGCCTGAGTTTGATCGCGACGCTGCCTCTGCCTTTGGGCCACCCCGACACGAGTGTCGGGGGCAGGACTCGAACCTGCACCGTACGCCGCCTTCTTCAGTCTGATCACTGAGTTTCAGTCTGCGCTTTCGCGCCGCCTCCCCGGGGCTCAACCGGGGAGGAGTCTGTGGTGTGTCGCCGGGTCAGCTCCGTCAGCCGAAGAGGTAGCCGAACACGGCCTCGCCGACGCGCTGGTCGGCGACCTCGGTGCCGTTCGCCTCCTCGCGCGCGAACTTCACGGCCTGCTGCAGCTTCTCGACCCGGTCCAGCAGCTCGTTGACCCGCCGGGCCGGCAGCGCGCCGGAGAACTTCACGGTGGTCCAGTAGCCGATGGTCACGTCCTCGTAGTAGACCTCGACCTGCGCCGGGTGCTTCTCGGTCGCCTCGGCCTTCACGTGGTTGCGCGGGACCCGCTTGGTCCGGTACGTCTGCACCGGGTCGGTCTTCCAGCTGTCCGTGGACAGGTCCTGCATCCAGGACTCGCCCGCGTCCAGCACCGGCAGCTTCTTGACGAAGGTGTGCAGGTCGGTCAGCTGCTTCTCCAGGAAGAGCAGGTAGGTGACCGGGACGTCCTTCAGCAGGGTGTTGCCGTCCACGGCGACGTCCGCGCGGGCCACGCAGTTGGCCCAGTCCTTCGTCGCGGTCACGTCGAACAGCCGGGTCAGCGTCGCGGAGGCCTTGCGCAGCACCTCCTCGGCCTTCACCTGCACCTTGGTCGACTCCGGCGGCAACTGCTCGCCCTCGTCGTCCTTCGGCTGGTAGCTGCGCGAGATGCCGGACAGCAGCGCGGGCTTGAGTAGCAGGTGGTGCGCCTCGGTCAGCTCCGAGAAGGACTTGCTCTTGACGCCCTTCTCCACCGCGATGATCTGGTTCAGCTTGGCCGTGGCCATGCCCGCCCCCTCCGCCGCACAGCCTCGTGCCGCGCTCTATACGTTCCCTGTTTCCTTGACGAGCGCCCACCGTAGGGTACGCCCGCGTACAGCGTCAAAATCTTTGCGTCCCCAAATCAGGGCTCAACGCACAGGCAGAAGGGGTGTCCCACCGGGTCGAGCAGCACGCGCCAGCGGTCCGGCTGCGGCTGCACGGCGGCCGGCGGCGCGCCGATCTCGAGCGCCTGCGCCTGCGCCGCGTCGAGGTCGGCCGCGTAGAAGTCGAGGTGGAACTGCTGCGGCCGGTCCTGCCCCGGCCACTCGGGCGCGCGGTAGTCCTCGACCTTCTGGAAGCCGAGGCCGTTGGTCGGGCCGCCGTCCGGGCTGATCGCGCTGAACTCCTCGGACTCCCACACCGTCTTCCATCCGGTCAACTGCTGGTAGAAGGCCAACAGCGCGGCGGGGTCCGGGCAGTCGATCGAGGCGCTGGCGTAACCGCTGACGATCGCCATGGTGCTTCCTCTCCGTCGAAGATCACTGGTGCATCCGACGGTAGCCGCGCCCTCCGACATTTCCCGCAGTCGCTACGTATCCGCAGTTCAGCGCAGCGGCTTCACCCAGCGACGCCAGTGGTCCTCGCGCTGGTACCCGGCCGCGCTCCACGTGCGCTGCCCGGTCTCGTTGCGCTCCAGCACCATCGCGTCGGCGCGGCGTCCGCCGAAGGACTCGAAACGGCGGTGCGCGGCGTCCAGCAGGGCAGAACCGATGCCCCGGCGGCGCACGTCCGGGTGCACGGCGAGGCGGTAGAGGTGGCAGCGCCAGCCGTCGAATCCGGCGATGACGGTGCCGACGATCCGGTCCCCCGCCACGGCGAGCAGCAGCGCGTCCGGATCACGTTCGATCAGTGTCCTGACACCGTCCGGGTCGTCGCTGATGCTGGTGCCCTCGGCCGCCGCGCGCCAGAACTCCAGCACGGCGGCGGCCTCCGCGGGCCGGGCGGGGCGTATGTCGCAGTCGATCACACGCCCCACCCTATGTGCAGCGGGAGATCAGAGGCCGAGCGACTTCGCGACGATCGTGCGCATGATCTCCGAGGTGCCGCCGTAGAGCCGGGAGACGCGGGTGTCCGCGTACAGCCGGGCGATCGGGTACTCGTTGATGTAGCCGTAGCCGCCGTGCAGCTGCAGGCACTTGTCGATGATCCGGCCCGCGGCCTCGGTGGTGAAGATCTTCGCGGCGGC
>DATJIF010000185.1:0-20194 GCA_035493475.1 Actinospica sp. | reverse complement strand
TCAATTCCTGATGATCGTGCGGCGGTCATGGCGGCGGGGAAACGCCCGGTCCCATCCCGAACCCGGAAGCTAAGCCCGCCAGCGCCGATGGTACTGCAAGGGGGACCTTGTGGGAGAGTAGGACACCGCCGCGCTACTTGTAACGAGTTGAGGCCCGGAACCCCAGTGGTTCCGGGCCTCAACTGCGTCTACAGTCCCTTCAGAGAGCCGGTTTACCTCGCGGTAACGGCGTCGGGAGATAGTGTGGCCTAGAAGGCGGACACACACAGTACATTCGGGAGTTGGATCATGGAGCGGCAGCAGGAGTTCGTCCTCAGGACCCTGGAGGAGCGGGACATCCGCTTCGTCCGCCTGTGGTTCACCGACGTGCTGGGCTTCCTGAAGTCGGTCGCGGTCGCGCCGGCCGAGCTGGAGCAGGCGTTCGCGGAGGGCATCGGCTTCGACGGCTCGGCGATCGAGGGCTTCGCCCGGGTGCACGAGTCGGACATGCTGGTCAAGCCCGACCCGTCCACGTTCCAGATCCTGCCGTGGCGGGCCGAGGCGCCGGGCACGGGGCGGATGTTCTGCGACATCCAGACCCCGGACGGCACCGCCTCGTACGCCGACCCGCGCTACGTGCTCAAGCGCGCGCTGGCGAAGGCCGCGGAGAAGGGCTTCACCTTCTACACGCACCCGGAGATCGAGTTCTTCCTGTTCAAGAACGAGCCGAAGACCGGCAAGGCGCCGGAGCCGGTCGACTCCTCGGGCTACTTCGACCTGACGCCGCACGGCGTGGGGCACGACTTCCGGCGCCAGGCCATCACGCACCTGGAGTCGATGGGCATCTCGGTCGAGTTCAGCCACCACGAGGCGGCACCCGGCCAGCAGGAGATCGACCTGCGGTACGCGGACGCGCTCTCGACGGCGGACAACATCATGACGTTCCGGCTGGTGGTGAAGGAGGTCGCGCTCGAGCAGGGCGTGTACGCGTCCTTCATGCCGAAGCCCCTCACCGATCACCCCGGCTCGGGCATGCACACGCACCTGTCGCTGTTCGAGGGCGACCGCAACGCCTTCCACGAGCCGGGCGCGGAGTACCAGCTCTCGAAGGTCGGCCGTTCCTTCATCGCGGGCCTGCTGCGGCACGCGGGCGAGATCAGCGCCGTCACCAACCAGTGGGTGAACTCGTACAAGCGCCTGTCCGGCGGCGGCGAGGCCCCGAACTACATCTGCTGGGGCCACAACAACCGCTCGGCTCTCGTCCGCGTGCCGATGTACAAGCCCGGCAAGAGCCAGTCCACGCGGATCGAGGTGCGCAGCCTCGACAGCGCGTGCAACCCGTACCTCGCGTACGCGGTGCTGCTGGCCGCCGGTCTGAAGGGTGTGGAGGAGGGATACGAGCTGCCGCCCGGGGCCGACGACAACGTCTGGTCCTTGACGCGGGCCGAGCGGCGGGCGCTGGGCATCCAGCCGCTGCCGTCCTCGCTGGAGGAGGCGATCGGTCTGATGGAGCGCAGCGAACTGGTCGCCGAGACGCTCGGCGAGCACGTCTTCGAGTTCTTCCTGCGGAACAAGCGTGCCGAGTGGGCCGAGTACGAGCGGCAGGTCACGCCGTTCGAGCTGGGCCGCTACCTGCCGGTGCTCTGAGGCACACGGCATTCGACTACCGGCTTGCCGTCGAGCCACCACCTGGCCGAGGGGCGGGTACCTGAACGCCGGGGGATCCCTGCATGGTCCGCGGCGGTACCGGGGGGAGAGTCGGCCGGTCGGTGGAGAAGTAGGTGAAGGGAACGACTGGGTGCTGCTGGAATCCGGTGCCGTCGCCGCCGCACGCGGCGACGGGCACTAGAGTCCGACGGCCTGGCGGCCGATCTGGGCGACGTAGTCGGACAGCCCTTCGCCGGTCAGCTCGTCGGCGATCATGCCGGGTACGGCCTGGCGCAGCAGCTGCAGCCCCAGCCAGACCGAGTAGGCGTGCAGCGCGGAACGTTCGGCCTGATCGGGCGCCAGGCCGGCCTGTTCGCGCAGCCGCTGGGAGAACGCCATCCGCTTGCGCACGATGCGCTCGATCGCGGGGCCGATCACCGGGTGGTCCGCGTTCCACAGCAGCACCAGGAAGATCTTGACGTCCTTGGGGCTCGCGTTGGTCAGTTCGATCGCCGCGTTGTGCCGCTCGACCGGGTCGGCGATCTCCTCGAGCCGGGCGATCTGCTCGTCGACGGCGGTGGCCTCCCAGTGCTCGACCGCGGCCTGCAGCAGGGCGTTGCGGTCACGGAAGTGCCAGTAGAACGAGCCCTTCGTCGCGCCGAGCCGTTCGGCGAGCGGCTCCACGGCCACCGCGCGCAGGCCGTCGCGGGCGAGCGCCTCGACGGCGGTGCCGATCCAGTCGGCGCGGGTCAGGGTCCTGCGCTCGCGCGGGCGGGCCGGGGTGGCGGCGGGGGCGTTGGCCGCCGCGCGGTCGCGGGGCAGCGGGGCGGGCTGGCCGATCAGGCCGGTGTCGGCCGCCAACCGCGGAAAACTCGGTGCCGGACCCGAAGGAGCGGGGGTACGGGCGGTACGGACGGTGTAATCGGTGGAAGCCACAGTCATATCGCGCATGGCGTCACCGTAGCGCAGCGGAGGGTAGTCGCGTGGGGAATGACTCTTTCGAGCGAACTCTGCCGAATCGTGCGTCATGATCGGTGATCATGCGGGGAACCGGCCTGGCCGCGGGCCCGCGCAGTGGTTAAGGTCGAGGCGTGGCCGCTCCCCGTGAACGCGAATCGCAGCTCAGTCGCCTCGCCCGCCGCGGATTCGCGGATCCGGCGGCCGCCGCCGCGCTGCTGGCCGGGCCGGAGTTCGCGGACCTGGCCGCCGATCCGGTGTTCCTGGAGAGCCTCGGCCGGTGCGCGGATCCCGACACCGCGCTCGGATCCCTGGCCCGGCTGCTGGCCGCGGACACCGAGGACCGGCGGGTGCTGCTGGCGACTCTAGCGGCATCGCAGCCGTTGCGGGGGAGGCTGCTCGGCGTGCTGGGCGTGTCCTCGGTGCTCGGCGACTATCTCGCCCGGCACCCCGAGGCCTGGCACGTGCTCGACGAGTTGGAGCCCGAGGACCTCGCGCCGGAGCCGGAGCATCTGCGGCGCACGCTGCTGGCCGCGGTCGGCGCGGATCCGGATGCGTCGGAACCGCGTGCCGGGCTCACCGGACTGCCCGCGGCGGACGCGCTGCGCGTGGCATATCGCAGGGGACTGTTGCGGATCACGGCTCGGGACGTGGCCGGCGGTGCCTCGATGCCCGAGGTGGGGCGTGCGCTGTCCGACCTGGCCGGGGCGACGCTGGACGCCGCGCTGGCCGTGGCGCGCGCGGAGCTTCCGGCGGATGCGGTGCCGTGTCGGCTCGCGGTCATCGGTATGGGCAAGTGCGGCGCGCGCGAACTGAACTATGTCAGCGATGTCGACGTCATCTTCGTGGCGGCGCCGGGGCGGATGCCCGATGGCACCGAGGCGGACGAGTACGCGGCGCTGCGGACCGGAACGCAGTTGGCCGCAGGGATGATGCGGTTGTGCGGGGAGGTGACGGCCGAGGGCGCGATCTGGCAGGTGGACGCGGCGCTGCGGCCGGAGGGCAAGTCGGGCCCGCTGGTGCGCACCCTCGCGAGCCACGCGGCGTACTACCAGCGTTGGGCGAAGACCTGGGAGTTCCAGGCGCTGCTCAAGGCGCGGCCGGTCGCCGGGGACATGGAGCTCGGCGAGGCGTACGTCGGCTTCGTCAGCCCGCTGATCTGGTCGGCCGTGCAGCGCGATCACTTCGTGGACGACGTGCGCGCGATGCGGCGCCGCGTCGTGGACCACGCGAAGTCGAGCCTGCGCAGCGCTCCGGGAACCGCGACGGTCGAGCGGGAGATCAAGCTCGGTCCGGGCGGCCTGCGCGACATCGAGTTCGCGATCCAGCTGCTGCAGCTCGTGCACGGCCGCGCCGACCAGTCGCTGCGGCAGCGCGGGACGCTGGACGCCCTCTCCGCGCTCGGCAGCGGAGGTTACGTCGGGCGGCAGGACGCGCAGCAGCTGGCCGAGGCGTATGAATTTCTGCGCACGGTCGAGCACCGGATCCAGCTTTTCCGGCTGGAGCGCACGCATCTGATGCCGAGTGACGAACCGTCGCTGCGTCGGATCGGGCGCTCGATGGGCTTCGGCACGGACCCGGCCGGGCAGCTGCGCACGGCCTGGCAGTCGCATGCCCGCGTCGTGCGCCAGTTGCACGAGAAGCTGTTCTACCGTCCGCTGCTCTCGACGGTCGCCCTGCTCGCGCCGACCGACGTACGGCTGAGCACCGACTCCGAGCGGCTCACGGCGGCCGCGGCGAAGTCCCGGCTCACGGCGCTCGGCTACACGGATCCGGCCGGGGCGTTGGCGAATATCGACGCGCTGACCTCGGGTCTGAGCCGCCGTGCCGCGATTCAGCGCACGCTGCTTCCGGCCTTCCTCAACTGGTTCGGCGACGCCCCCGACTCGGACGCGAGCCTGCTGGCCTTCCGCAGGCTTTCCGACGCGCTCGGCAGCACGCCCTGGTACCTCAGGTCCCTGCGTGACGAAGGCGAGACGGCTTCGCGGCTCGCGCAGCTGCTCTCCTCCGGCGGCTATGTGCCGGACCTGTTGATGCGCGCGCCGAACGCCGTCGCCGAGCTCGCGAAGTCGATCGAGCTGCCGACGCGCGAAGCCCTGGCGACGGAGATGACCGCACTGGTCTGCCGCGCCTCGGACGCCGCGCACGCGGTCGCCGCGGTTCGGGCCGTGCGCAGACGGGAGTTGCTGCGCATCGCGGCGGCGGACGTGCTCGGTCACCTGGACCACGACGGCGACGGCGCACGCGTGGGCGCGATCGGCCGCGCCCTCACCGACGTGACCGCGGCAACCGTGCAGGGCGCGCTCGACGCCGTGCTTGCCTTCCGCGCCGACAGCGGCAAGCAGCTCGTGCGCTTCGCGGTCATCGGCATGGGCCGCTTCGGCGGACTCGAGCTCGGATACGGCTCCGACGCTGACGTGCTGTTCGTTTATGAGCCGCTGTCAGGCACAGGTGAGCACGAGGCGTCCACCGCCGCGTTCGCCGTCGCGACCGAACTGCGCTCCCTGCTCCAGACGCCGAGCACCGACCCGCCGCTGCAGATCGACGCCGACCTGCGACCCGAGGGCAGGCAGGGGCCGATCGCCCGCACGCTCGCCTCGTACACCGCGTACTACCAGCGCTGGTCGAACACCTGGGAGGCGCAGGCACTGCTGCGCGCGGCCCCCGTCGCCGGCGACGCCGATCTCGGCAAGCGCTTCATCGCCGCCATAGACCCCTGGCGCTACCCGGAATCGGGCCCGAGCGAGACCGAGGTGCGCGAGATTCGGCGGCTGAAGGCCAGGATGGAGGCCGAGCGGCTGCCGCGCGGCGCCGACCCCGCGCTCAACACGAAGCTCGGACCCGGCGGCCTCTCGGACGTCGAGTGGATCGCGCAACTCCTCCAGTTGCAGCACGCCGCCGAACATCCCGCGCTGCGCGTCACCGGCACCCGCGACGCCCTCACCGCGGCCGCGAACGCCGGGCTGCTCGACGACGAGGACACCGCGCTGCTCGACGAGGCCTGGACGCACACCTCGCTGCTGCGCAACGGAATCACCATCGTGCGCGGACGCCCCGGCGACCAGGTCCCCACGGACGCGCGCGAACTCGCCGGGATCGCGCGCTACATCGGCGAGGACATCGACAGCGAGACACTGCTCGACACCCACCGCCGCCGGGCGCGCCGGGCACGCACTGCCTTCGAGCGACTGTTCTATGACGTCGATTGACGGCTCTATCTAGTTGTGATGTGGGGATCCGACACCACGTCGAATCCCCACGCATGGCTGTGCGCAGGCGCTACTTCGGCGCCTCCACGAGCCCCAACTTCTCCGCTTCGAGGCGTACCCCCGCGACGGTGCGTTCGTGCCGACGGCCGATCTCGGCCCAACTCGTGCCCCCGTGGATCTCGGCCATCAGCTGCTCGCGCTCCTCATCAGTCCACGGCGCACCCGCGTTGCGCGGCGGGGTGGGCTTACCGCGCACCGTCGGGCGCCACGTCAACGCCGCGACTTCGTTCCTGGGCACGGTGCGCACCACGTCGCCTCCCGTGATGAAGTACAACTCCTCGCCCTCGAAGCGCACGGCCTCGGCGGGGAACGACACCGTGACCGGCACGCCCTCCTCGGCGAGCCATGCGGGGCCGGAGTTGGCGGCGAGCTCGAGTTCGATCTGGTTCACGGACATGACAATGCCTCCTGAGTAGTCGTCGAGTGACACAAGGTCACCTGACCGACTATCTCAGGAGGCACTGACAAGAACCGGCGCCGCTGTGCGCGACTAGTTGTGAAGCTGCGTCAGCCCGCGTACTTCTGGACGAGGGCGCCCAGGCGCGGCAGCGCGGCCTCGACGTTCTTCACACCGCTCGGGCGCACGGCGTTGTAGGCCTTGCGGATCGGGGCGCGCTCGGAGTTCTTGGCACGCTCGTCGGTCACCGAGAGCAGGGCCTCGGACGCCGCCTCGCCGTTCTTGGCCAGGTAGTCGCCGAAGACGCCGCCGCCGGAGGCCTGGAACTCGTCCCAGAACGGCTGCAGCTTGGCCAGCATGTCGGGGAGCAGCGTGTCCACGGCGTCCCGGATGATGCCCGAAGCGAAAGCGGTGACGGTCTTGTAGGCGCCCTTGATGATCAGGCCCTTCTCCGCCACTTCCTCCTCGACCAGGGTCACGCCGTCGGCGACGACGTTCGGGCGGACATCCGGGGCGGTCAGGATCTGCTTCAGGTCGGCCATGTGCGGCTCTTCTCCTATGACGCGTGGTGAAAGAAGTTCCCCCCTCAGGGTTCGCACAGGCTACCAGTTCCCGGGGCCTCGTGAAGACCCCGGGATACCCCGCCGTCCTGCCTTCTAACCTGCGTCGGGGGGGATTCCACGAGATTTCAGACGAGGTTCAGCGAACGCGCGATCAGCAGCCGCTGGACCTCGCTGGTGCCCTCGCCGATCTCCAGGATCTTCGCGTCCCGGTAGAAGCGGCCGACCGCGAACTCGTTCATGAAGCCGTAGCCGCCGAAGATCTGCGCGGCCTCCCGCGCGCTCGCCATCGCGGCCTCACTCGCCGTCAGTTTGGCGATCGAGGCCTCCTTCTTGAACGGCTTGCCCGCCAGCAGCAGGCCGGCCGCGTGCCGCCAGGCCAGCCGCGCGGTGTGCGCCCGCGCCTCCATGTCGGCGATCTTGAACTGGATCGCCTGGTACTCGCCGATCTTGTGGCCGAAGGCGGCGCGCTCCTTGACGTAGCGCACGCACTCGTCGACGCAGCCCTGTGCCAGACCCGTGGACAGCGCGGCGATCGCGATCCGGCCCTCGTCGAGCGTGCGCAGGAACTGGGCGTAGCCGCGGCCACGCTCGCCGAGCAGGTTCTCCATCGGCACGCGGCAGTTGTCGAACACCAGGCCGTGCGTGTCGGACGCGCACCAGCCGACCTTCGAGTAGCCCGGCTCCACGGTCAGGCCCGGCGTGCCGGAGGGGACCAGGACGCAGCTGAGCTCGGCGCGTCCGTCGTCGTCCTTCGCGGTGACGGCCATGACCGTGATCAGGGACGTGATATCGGTGCCGGAGTTGGTGATGAAGGACTTCGAGCCGTTGATCACCCACGAGTCGCCGACCTGGCCCGCGCGGGTGGTGACGGCGCCCGCGTCCGAGCCGCCGCCGGGCTCGGTCAGGCCGAAGGCGGCCAGCCGCTCGCCCCGGCACAGCTCCGGCAGCCACTGCTCCTTCTGCTCGTCGGTGCCGAAGCGGTACACCGGCATCGAGCCCAGGCTCACCCCGGCCTCGAGCGTGATGGCCACGGACGAGTCGACCCGGGCGAGCTCCTCCAGCGCGATGCACAGCGCGAAGTAGTCGCCGTCCATCCCGCCGTGCTCGCCGGGGAAGGGCAGGCCGAACAGGCCCATCCGGCCCATCGCGGCGATGACCGGGTACGGGAAGGCGTGCCGCTCGTAGTAGTCCCCGATGACCGGGGCCACCTCCTCGCGGGCGAAGGCCTCCACGGCCTTGCGCAGGTCCTCGTACTCGTCGGGCAGGGTCGGGTCCAGCATCGCGGTCATCCTCGGTTCCTCGAGCCCTTGGTGAGGGCCTGGACGGTACGGGAGGGGGCCGGGCGGCCGAGGATGCCGGCCATCCAGCCCGAGACGTCGACCAGCTTCTCCAGGTCGACGCCGGTGGTGATGCCGAGTCCGTCGAGCATCCACACGAGGTCCTCGGTGGCCAGGTTGCCCGTGGCGGACTCGGCGTAGGGGCAGCCGCCCAACCCTCCGGCGGAGGAGTCGACGGTCGCGATCCCGGCCTGCAGCGCGGCGTACGTGTTCGCCAGCGCCTGGCCGTAGGTGTCGTGGAAGTGCACGGCGAGCCGGTCGCGGGGCACGCCGCGCCGCTCCAGCGCGTCGATCAGGGTGCGTACGTGCCCGGGCGTGGCGGTGCCGATCGTGTCGCCGAGGCTGACCTGCGTGCACCCGGCCTCGACCAGCCGCGCCACCACGTCGGTCACCTTGCGCATCGAGACCGGCCCCTCCCAGGGGTCGCCGAAGCACATCGAGACGTAGCCGCGGACGCGCATCTTGCGGGCCAGTGCCTGCTGGATCGTCGCCTCGATCTCGGTCATCGAGTCCTCGATGGTCGAGTTCAGGTTCTTCTGCGCGAAGGTCTCGGTCGCGGAGGCGAACACCGCGACGTCCTTCACGCCGGTCGCCGCGGCCCGCACCAGCCCGCGCCGGTTGGGCACCAGGACCGGCAGCCGCGTGTGCTCGTTGAAGGTGCGCTCGGCGAGCATCGGCATCAGCTCGTCGGCGTCGGCGAGCTGCGGCACCCACTTCGGATGCACGAAGCCGCTCGCCTCGATCATCCACAGCCCCGCGTCCGCGAGCCGCTCGATGAACTCGGCCTTGGCCTCGGTCGGCACCACGGTCTTCTCATTCTGCAGACCGTCGCGCGCACCGACCTCGTACACGGTCACGCGCTGCGGAAGGCCGTGCTGGGTGAGCTTCTGCGGGAGTCCGGGGATCATGATGCCTCCACGTGGAACAGGACGTGGCCCAGCGGCACCTGGTCGCCGACCGCGGCGCCCACCGAGGCCACCGTGCCGTCGCAGGGTGCTGTCAGGGTGTGCTCCATCTTCATCGCCTCCAGCACGCCGAGCGGTTCGCCGGCCACCACCGCCTGGCCCTCGTACGCCTTGACCGCGAGCACCGTGCCCGGCATCGGCGCGCGCACGGAGCCGTCGCCCGCACCGGACGCCTCGTCACCCGGCCCGACGCGTTCGGCGTGCGCACGCGCGGGCAGCGCCGGACCGCCGAGCCGCCAGCCGTCGCGCACGTCGAAGGGCGTCGCGCCGTCCGGCTCCAGGCGCGGATGGAACGGCAGGTCCGGGTGCGTGTCGAGCCACGACGTGTCGATGGCGGCGTCGGCGAACTCGGCCGATCCGAGGACCGTGCGCAGGAATCCGAGGTTGGTGACCAGGCCGCTGATCTCGGTCTCGTCGAGCGCGGCGAGCAGGTTGCGGCGGGCGGCCTCGCGGTCCACGCCGTGCGCGGTCACCTTGGCCACCATCGGGTCGTAGTACGCCGTGACCTCGCCACCGCTGCGCAGCGCCGCGTCGACCCGCACGCGCGCGTCGGACGGCCAGCGCACCGTCTCGGCCGTGCCCGCCTGCGGAAGGAATCCGTGCGCCGCGTCCTCGGCGTAGACGCGGACCTCGATCGCGTGGCCGTCGGGCCTCGCAGAAAGCTGAGGAAGCCGCTCGCCGCGTGCGATCCTGATCTGGAGTTCGACGAGATCGAGCCCTGTCACGAGTTCCGTCACCGAATGCTCGACCTGCAGCCGCGTGTTCACTTCGAGGAAGAAGAATTCATCCCCTGAAACGATGAACTCGACTGTTCCCGCATTGACATATCCCACTTTGCGGCACAGTCGGACGGCCGCGTCGAGCAACTGCCCGCGCAGCGCGGGCGAGATCGTCGGCGCCGGGCTCTCCTCGACCACCTTCTGGTGCCGGCGCTGCACCGAGCAGTCGCGTTCGCCCAGGTGCACGACGGTTCCGTGGCCGTCCGCGAGGATCTGCACCTCGACGTGCCGGCCGTGCTCCAGGTAGCGCTCGACCAGCACCGTGCCGTCGCCGAACGCCGACTCGGCCTCGCGCTCGGCCGCGGTCAGCGCGTCCGGCAGTTCGGCGGGCGTGCGCACGATCCGCATGCCCTTGCCGCCGCCGCCCGACGCCGCCTTGACCAGCACCGGGAACACGTCGTCGGGCACCTCGTCGGCGCGGTACGAGCGCAGTGCCGGCACGTCCGCCTGCTCGGCCAGCTCGCGCGCCGCGTCCTTGCGGCCCAGCGCGGAGATCACGTCGGCGGGCGGCCCGATGAACGTCAGTCCCGCCTCGTGGCAGGCCATTGCGAAGCCCGCGTTCTCCGAGAGGAAGCCGTAGCCCGGGTGCACGGCGTCGGCCCCGGCCTCGCGCGCGGCGGCGATCACGGCCGCCACGTTCAGGTACGACTCGGTCGCGGGCGCCGGGCCCAGCCGCACTGCCGCGTCGGCGGCGGCCACGTGCGGCGAGGCGGCGTCGGCGTCCGAGTAGACCGCGACCGTGCGGATGCCCATCGCGCGCGCCGTGCGGATGACCCGCAGCGCGATCTCGCCCCGGTTGGCGATCAGAATGCTGTCCACGATGGTTCCCCCTACATCCGGAAGACGCCGTAGTTGACCGGCTCGGGCTCGGCGTACGAGGTCGCGGCCAGCGCCAGGCCGAGCACCCGCCGCGTGTCCACGGGGTCGATGATCCCGTCGTCCCACAGCCGCGCGGTCGAGTAGTAGGGCGAGCCCTGCGTCTCGTACTGGTCCCGGATCGGCTTGCGGAACGCCTCCTCCTCGTCGGCGGACCACGCGCCGCCCTCCGCCTCGACCCGGTCCCGGCGCACCGTCGCGAGCACCGTGGCCGCCTGCTCGCCGCCCATCACCGAGATCCGCGCGTTCGGCCACATCCACAGGAACCGGGGATCGTAGGCCCGGCCGCACATGCCGTAGTTGCCCGCGCCGAACGAGCCGCCGATCACGACCGTCAGCTTCGGCACCGTCGCGCAGGCCACGGCCGTCACCAGCTTCGCGCCGTCCCGGGCGATGCCGCGGTTCTCGTAGTCCTTGCCCACCATGAATCCGCTGATGTTCTGCAGGAACAGCAAGGGGATCCGGCGCTGCTGGCACAGTTCGATGAAGTGCGCGCCCTTGGTCGCGGACTCGCCGAACAGCACGCCGTTGTTCGCGAGGATGCCGACCGGATAGCCGTGGATCTTCGCGAACGCGCACACCAGCGTCTCGCCGTAGCGGGCCTTGAACTCGTGCATCCGCGAACCGTCCACGACACGCCGGATCACCTCGCGCACGTCGTAGGGGATGCGCGGATCGCTGGGCACGAGGTCGTACAGCTCCGCGGGATCCTCAGCCGGAGCCTCCGGATCCTCGGGCGTCATCCACGGATTCGCCGACGGCAGCGTCCGCACCGCGTCACGCAGCAGATCGAGCGCGTGCTCGTCGTCCTCGGCCAGGTGGTCCGCGACCCCGGACAGCCGCGTGTGCACGTCCGCGCCGCCGAGCTCCTCCGCGGTGACGATCTCGCCGGTGGCCGCGCGCACGAGGGGCGGCCCGCCGAGATAGATCGTGCCCTGATTGCGCACGATGATCGTCTCGTCGCTCATCGCCGGGACGTACGCGCCGCCCGCCGTACACGCGCCGAGCACCGCCGCCAGCTGCGGGATCCCGGCGCCGGACATCCGGGCCTGGTTGAAGAAGATCCGGCCGAAGTGCTCGCGGTCCGGGAAGACCTCGTCCTGCAGCGGGAGATAGGCGCCGCCGGAGTCGACGAGGTAGAGGCAGGGCAGGCGGTTGTCGGCGGCGATCTGCTGGGCGCGCAGGTGCTTCTTCACCGTCATCGGGTAGTACGTGCCGCCCTTGACCGTCGCGTCGTTCGCCGCGACCACGCAGGGCCGGCCGTGCACCCGGCCGATCCCGGCGACGATCCCCGCGGACGGCACCGGACCGCCGTGCTCGGCGTAGAGGCCGTAGGCGGCCAGCGGGGCGAGTTCGAGGAAGGGCGAGCCGGGGTCCAGCAGCCGGTCGATCCGGTCGCGCGGCAGCAGCTTGCCGCGGCTGCGGTGGCGGGCGCGCGAACGCTCGTCCCCGCCGAGGCGCACCTCGGCCAGGCGCTCCCGGAGCTGCGCGGAGAGTTCGCGCAGTGTGGATGGCACGGTCGAACTGGACGGCACCGTCGCCGCCTTTCCGTAGGTCACTGACCGGGCCGCTTGTGGCACCCGGCACGTCGTGGTCGGCCGTTGGTGTTCGGCCTCCTCGTACCCATGAGTAACACAGGGGAAGCGCTCTAGGAAAGCGCGGGTCCGAACGGGTGATCCGGCGGCCGTGCCTGTCCGACGCGCCACCAGCGCCTTTCTAGACTGGGCGGTCTACGGACGGTTCTCCTCACAACCGGAAGGCGGCGCGCGTGACCCCGACCCGGCGGCCGCGGCCGACCCCGAAGCAGCCGCCCGCCCCGCCGCCCGCAGGACGCGGCCGTCCCGTTCCCCCCTCCGGCCGCACGCCCCGCCCCGCCGCGTCCTCCCCGTTCGCCCGGCTCCGGCTGCCCCGCGGCATGCGCATCGGCCTGCGCGCCCTCGCCGGAACGCTCGCCTTCCTGGTCCTCGCCGTCGCCGCCACCGGCTGGTACATGGACCGCGCCATCCTCGGCACGCTCACCACGTCCGACGCGCTCAACGGACTCGGCGACCATCCGGAGACCGACCAGAACATCCTGCTGATGGGCCTGGACTCGCGGAAGGACATGAACGGCAACGATCTGCCGTATAACATCCTGGACAAGCTGCACGCGGGCTCCAGCAGCGACATCGGCGGCTACAACACCAACACCCTGATCCTGCTGCACGTCCCCGCCGACGGCTCCCGCGCCGTCGCGCTGTCCATCCCGCGCGACGACTACGTGAACCTCCCCGAGGGCCTGGGACCGCACAAGATCAAGGAGGCGTACGGCCGCGCCAAGGCCCTCGCCGAGCAGCAGGCGCAGCAGGGCGGCGTGAACGACCAGGCGCAGCTCGAGCGGATCGGCCGCGAGGCCGGGCGCAAGGCCGCGATCGAGGCGGTGCAGGACCTGCTGGGCATCCAGGTGGACCACTTCGCCGAGATCAACCTCGCGGGCTTCTACGACCTCGCCAACGCCCTCGGCGGCGTCACCGTCTGCCTGCGCCAGCCCGCCCACGACGACTACTCCGGCGCGAACTTCCCCGCCGGCGTCCAGACCCTGAACGGCCAGCAGGCCCTGGAGTTCGTCCGCCAGCGGCACAACCTCACCGGCGGCGACCTGGACCGGACGCACCGTCAGCAGGCCTTCCTCGCCTCGGCCGCCGCGAAGCTCAACTCCGCAGGCGTCTTCGGCGACCTCAGCAAGCTGGGTGCCCTCCTCGACGTGGCCCACCGCGACGTAGTCGTCGACTCCGGCTTCAACCCCCTCACCTTCATCCGCCAGGCCGGCGCCGTCACCTCAGGCAAGGTGAGCTTCTACACGCTCCCCATCGAAGGCTTCGCCACCGAGGACGGCGAGTCCGTCAACCTCATCGACCCCGCCAAGGTCCGCGCCGACGCCCAGCAACTCATCGCCGGCAAGATCCCCGCAGGCATGTCCGGCACCGGCGCCATCCCCCAGGTCCCCCAAGGCGCCACCGGCACCGAAAGCGCATACGGCGACGCGGAATCCCTCACCGAGGAGTCGGCCAAGCCACACGCCGCCTCGACGAAGACCACCGCCGCGCCGCATCACACCGCCAAGCCCGCTCCCGCGAAGCCCGCGGCTGCCGCCCCGCCCGCGCCGACCACCTCGTCCGCACCGGTCGCCTTCAACCCGCCGCCCGGGGTGCCGTGCGTGGACTGAGGCAACCTCACCCTCACCCTTGAGCCCGCGCGTCCTCCCTCGCCTTGTCCTTCGCCTTCGCCAGGGACGGCTGGCGGTCCACGGGGGAGCGGACGGAGAGGACCTGGCGTTGAGTGCGGCGGGGGCCGGACCAGGGGGCGGCCACGGCGTCGATGCGGTAGGCGAGGGTGTAGGCGAGGAACTCGTAGTTGACGCGCCAGCCGCGGAAGTGGGCCCAGGCCTCGTCGGGGGCGCGTTCCATCGGGTAGTTGGCGTAGCGGAGCATGTCGAGGCCCTGGGAGAACTCGGCGTAGGTGAGGGCGATGTCGCCGTCGGGGTCGGGGTCGGCGTCGTAGGGGATGCCTTCGACGTCGGCGATCTCGCGGAGGCAGGTGAAGCCCGCGCGGAGGGTCATGCGCATGGTGGCCTTGGGCTTCGAGGGGTTGAGCGCCAGCTCCAGGGCCGCCGCGTCCATGATCGCGAGGAGGGCGACGAGCCAGTTGCGGGTGGCTCTGGGGGAGCGGAAGTGGATGAGGACGGGGTAGCTCGTGTGGCTCTCGGCGATCTGCGCGGCCCAGCGTTCCCAGCCCTGGTACAGCGTGGTGAGCTGGGTGATCAGGCCGGGGACCTGCACGTGGCGCATCAGGATCTCCGGGCCCCACGCGGGGACGCCCGCCCTGGCTTGAAGCATCGTCACCTCGGCCTCGCGCTGGGAGTACGCGCTGTACATCGCCGGGAGGTATCCGACCAGCAGGCCGATCATCACCGGGCCGGTGGCGGCGGCGCAGAAGTCGACGAAGGTCTGCTGGCTGTCCGAGCTGCTGAGGAAGCCCAGCGTGAACACGGAGGAGCCGGACTCCAGCATGCCCTTGCCCAGGCCGATCCCGCCGACCCCGGTCAGCACGAAGCCGAAGCCGATCACGGACAGGCCCAGCCAGCTCAGCAGCGTCGCCAGGATGGACAGCGGCGCGGCCCAGGCCAGGATCAGGTCCTTGCGCTCGAAGGTGCGCGCGCGGTCCGCCACCGCCTGGAACGGCACCCGCACCACGTCGCGCAGCAGCCTGGTGTACCGGGAGCGCAGGCCGCGCGGCACGACCAGGTTGGCCACCACCGAGATCCAGGTGGCCAGCACGATGAGCGTGCCGAGCACGATCTCCAGAATCCTCACGCGTTCATTCTGCCGCCGCGCGCGGGTGGGGCGCTCGCCGAGACCGCGCTCCGGTGGCGGACCGCCCCCGCGCTCACCGTTGGTCGTGAATTTCCGTAAAGACTCGGAAATCGTCTTGTAATGGGTCTGATTCCCGGTTACCTGTGTAGACAAGGCTGCCACCAGGGAGGATACCCAGTCATGAGGACCGTCAGCACCCGTCGATGTATCTCCGTCATCGCCACCGCGGGCACCGCCGCCGCGCTGGCCCTGTTCGGTGCGGGCGCCGCCCACGCGTCGAGTGCGAACTACGTCGCGCTCGGCGACTCCTACTCGTCCGGCGTCGGCGCCGGCAGCTACACCAGCAGCAGCGGCAGCTGCGACCGCAGCACCAACGCCTACCCCTACCTGTGGGACGGCGCCAACGCGCCCTCCTCGTTCACCGACAACGCCTGCTCCGGCGCGAAGACCTCGGACGTGATCAGCAGCCAGCTCACCGGGCTGAGCTCGTCCACCACGCTGGTCTCGATGACCATCGGCGGCAACGACGCCGGGTTCACCACGGTCATGGAGGACTGCATCCTCGACTCGGACAGCGGCTGCGTCTCGGCCGTGGACGGCGCCGAGAGCTACGCCGAGAACACCCTGCCCGGCCTGCTCGACACCACCTACAGCGACATCCGGGCGAAGGCGGCGAACGCGCACGTCGTCGTCATGGGCTACCCCGAGTTCTACGACCTGACGCAGTCCAGCGGCTGCATCGGCCTGAGCACCACCAAGCGCTCCGCGATCGACGGCGGCGCCGACATCCTCGACAACGTGATCAAGGCCGAGGCGGCGAAGTACAGCAACTTCACCTACGTCGACATCCGTCCGTACTTCTCCGGCCACGAGATCTGCGACAGCAGCTCCTGGCTGCACTCGCTCAACTGGCTGGACGTCTCCGAGTCCTACCACCCGACCGCGTCCGGCCAGGCCGACGCCTACTACCCGGCCTTCCAGGCGGGTGTCGCGCAGTAGTCGGCGCACGGGTCGGCGCACGGGTCCGGGCCCGCGTGAAGTCGCCGTAACAATGTGACAAAACGCTGAGTCGCGGTATGCGCGAGGCCCCCGGACCGACAACGGAGTCGGTCCGGGGGCCTCGTTCGCAACCCTGTGCGAGGGCGCGGGGGCGGATCAGCCCACGTGCACCATCGGCCGGTCGGCCGGGGCGCCCGCGACGGCGCCTTCGTGCTCCGGGTCCTTGCGGATCAGCGCGAAGATGATCAGCGCGGCCGCGACCAGCAGGAACGCGCTCACCATGAAGGCCACGTTGTAGCCGTGGATCGCGCCCAGCGCCGCCGCCTTGGCCTGGCCCAGCGAGGCGACGTGCGAGGCCACGTAGGTGGTGGTCGCCGTGGTGAAGAAGGTGTTCAGCAGCGCCACGCCGAGCGAGCCGCCGATCTGCTGGGTCGTGTTGACCATCGCGCTGGCCACGCCCGCGTCGTGGTCGGCCACGCCGGTCAGCGCGGTGTTGGCCAGCGGCACGAACACGCAGCCCATGCCGTGCGCCATCAGCACCATCGAGGGCAGGATCATCCCGGCGTACGAGGAGTCCAGCTTCAGCTGGGTCAGCCAGAACAGGCCGCCCGCCGCGACCAGCGAGCCGTAGGTCATCAGGATCCGCGGGCCGATCTTCGGCAGCAGCGGGCTGACCGCTCCGGCCGTGACGATCAGCGCGCCGGTGAAGGGCAGGTAGAGCAGGCCGGTCTTCAGCGGGGAGTACCCCAGCGACTGCTGGAAGTAGTACGTGAAGAACATGAACATGCCGAACATGCCCGCGCCCATGAAGACCGACGCCGCGTACGAGCCGCCCCGGTTGCCGTGCCAGATCACCCGCAGCGGCAGCAGCGGGTTGGCCACCCGGGCCTCGACGAACACGAAGGCCACCAGCGCCAGGCCGCCGCCGATCAGGAAGACCAGGGTCTCGCCGGCGCCCCAGCCCTGGCCGGGCTTGGCCGCGTTGGTGAAGCCGTAGACCACGCTCGCGAGGCCGGCCGTGGCCAGGATCGCGCCGGGGATGTCGTACTTGGTGTCGCCGTGCGCCTTGGACTCCTGCAGCAGCGGGACGGCGGCGACGAAGGCCACGACGGCCATGATGATGTTGACGAACAGGCACCAGCGCCAGCTGAAGTCCTGGGTCAGCCAGCCGCCCATGACCAGGCCGATCGCCGCGCCGACGCCGCTGATGGCGCCGAGCATGCCGAACGCGCGGGCGCGCTCCTTGACGTCGGTGAAGGTGACGGTGATCAGCGAGAGCGAGGCCGGGGCGAGGATCGCGCCGAACGCGCCCTGCAGCGCGCGGGCGCCGAACAGCATGCCCTGGTTCTGCGCCAGGCCGCCGAGCGCGGAGGCCAGCGCGAAGCCGACCAGGCCGATCAGGAAGACGCGCTTGCGGCCCACGTAGTCGGCGATCCGGCCGCCGAGCAGCAGCAGTCCGCCGAAGGTCAGTGTGTACGCGGTGAGCATCCACTGCCGGTTGGCGTCGGTGATGTGCAGGGCCGCCTGGGCCTGCGGCATCGCGATGTTCACGACCGTGCTGTCGAGCACGACCATGAGCTGGGCGAAGAGCATGACCACCAGGGCCAGCCAGCGCCGCGAATCCTTCGGCGGGGCGTCCGCCGCGAGGAGGTCTGACATGTTCGGTCCCCTCCAGGGAAACGTTTGGTGAACAAATGTTCGAATTGAGGGGACGGTCGGTCCCCGGCCGGCAGCCCACACTACGGGGCGCCACCGACAAGATCGTCTGATTTTTTCGCCCCGCCGCCCGGCGGGGCCTCGTCTCGGCCGGAAAAGGCCTGGTCGGCTACGGTTTCCGGTTCGTCATGACCGGAATCAGGATGTCGTCCACCACGTGCGTGACGTACTCGTCGTCGAGCGGCCCGAGGTTCCACGTCATGCGCCCGGAGATCAGCGAGTGGATGATCTCGTGGATCAGCGCCGGATCCGTGTCGGGGTGGACCTCACCCCGGTCCGCCGCCCGCCGCACCAGGTCCACGTGCATCTTCGCCTTGTCCGCGAACACCGTCTGGCTGAGCGTCTCGGCCAGCCGGGGATCGTGCGCCGCGGCGGTCAGCACGCCCGCGATGATCTCGCCGATCTCGCTGTTCGCCGCCTCGCAGGCGATGGTCATCAGGGCCGTCAGGTCGCCGCGCAGCGAGCCGGTGTTCGGCACGTCGGCCGTGTCCCCGAACTGGCACTTGAGCGCCTCCGCCACCAGTTGCGGCTTGTCCGGCCACATCCGGTAGATGGTCGCCTTGCTCGCCTTGGCCTGGTTCGCGATGGCGTCCATCGTCATCCGGTCGTAGCCGACCTTCGCCAGCAGTTCGCACGCCGCCTGGCAGATCGCCGTGCGCCGACCCGCGCCGCGCCGGGACTCGGCCACGTTCCGTGCGACGTCGATGTCGACCATGTCCGACTCCTTTCGCGGCCCTCCGGTGACGGCCACGTTCCCTGGCCCGGATGATACCGCCCGAGTAAGAGAACGAAACCGTTTCGTACACCGAGAACCCTACCTCGGCCCCCGAGTGTACGAAACGGTTTCGTTCTCGAATCGGGTGTGATCTGGGTCACATTAGGGAACGTGGCTGGTGAGAGGCCCGATTGGCCCGCCCGGGGACGGGTACTCGCCGCTCCATAGGATGGCGCGCATGGAATGGCAGCATCAGCACCGGGTTCGCACGGGGGACGAGCCCGCGCACGCCCGCAGCCCGCTGCGGATGCGCCTCGTACTGGCCTGCCTGGGCCTGCTCAACGGCCTGCTCGGGGTCGGCATCTTCGGGTTCTGGCTCCGCACGCTGCCGTTCCTGGTCTTCTTCGCGCTGGTCGCGGTGCTCTCGCTGGGCAACATCGCCGTGGTCGCGGTGCGGATCCGGCAGGGCGCGCACTACCAGCCGGGCCGCGACGTGCCGCCGTACCGGCCGGTCGATCGGGAGCCGTGCGCGTTCACGCCGCCGAAGCCGGTCACCGAGCGTCGCAGGCATCTGCGGTACTTCCTGATCATGGGCACCTGCCTGCTGCTGATCGTGCTGGCCTGGACGTGGGTGCGCTACTACTCGGTCTTCGCGGCCGGCGTGATGAGCATCGTCGCCGCGCTGCTGCCCCCGCTCGCGGCCGTCGTCACCAACGCGGACAGCCCGATCTTCCGGGAGGACGGGAGCGATCACCCGGACGAGTGGTTCGGCGACGGTCCGCCGCGCGAGTGGTTCGACCAATCGGACGAGGATCCGCCGGGCGGCGGCCCGTCACGTGATTGATGCCGAGTTCACGACCGGTTAACAAGGCGGAAACGAGGTGCTGTGAGCCTGGGGACACCTGACCCCGCTTCTGCCTGCTGAGGACTGCCCGTGAGCTACAAGGCCGAGTACATCTGGATCGACGGCACCAAGCCGACCGCTCAGCTGCGGTCGAAGACCAAGATTCTGGCCGACGGCGCCGAGCCGCCGATCTGGGGATTCGACGGGTCCAGCACCAACCAGGCCGAGGGCCACGCCTCGGACCGCGTCCTGCAGCCGGTGCTCACCGTCCCGGACCCGATCCGCGGCGGCGACGACGTGCTGGTGCTCTGCGAGGTGCAGAACATCGACTTCACGCCGCACGAGTCCAACACCCGCGCCGCGAACGTCGAGGTGGCCACCCGCTTCGCCGCGCAGGAGCCGTGGTTCGGCATCGAGCAGGAGTACACCCTCTTCGACGGCGAGCGCCCGCTCGGCTTCCCCGAGGGCGGCGGCTTCCCCGGCCCGCAGGGTCCGTACTACTGCGGCGTCGGCGCGTCGAACATCGTCGGCCGCGAGGTCGTCGAGAAGCACCTCGACGCCTGCCTCGAGGCGGGCCTGAAGATCTCCGGCATCAACGCCGAGGTCATGCCCGGCCAGTGGGAGTTCCAGGTCGGCCCGGCCGGCACCACCGAGGTGTCCGACCACCTGTGGATCGCGCGCTGGCTGCTGCACCGCGTCGCCGAGGACTACGGCGTCACCGTCAGCTTCGGCGCCAAGCCGGTGAAGGGCGACTGGAACGGCGCGGGCGCGCACACCAACTTCTCCACCAAGGCCATGC
>DATJIF010000184.1:0-6748 GCA_035493475.1 Actinospica sp. | reverse complement strand
TCAATTCCTGATGATCGTGCGGCGGTCATGGCGGCGGGGAAACGCCCGGTCCCATCCCGAACCCGGAAGCTAAGCCCGCCAGCGCCGATGGTACTGCAAGGGGGACCTTGTGGGAGAGTAGGACACCGCCGCGCTACTTGTGAAAGAGCCCCAAGCCTGAATAAGGCTTGGGGCTCTTTGCGTTGTCCAGAGTCAGTGGTGGGGGAGCTCCCCCACCACTGTTGCTAGAGGCGGCCTTGGGCCTTGAGGGCCAGGTAGCGGTCGGCCAGGGCGGGGGCGAAATCGACCGGGACGGCGTCTACGACCTCTACGCCGATGCGGGAGAGTTCGTCAGCGGTGCGGCGGCGGACGCTGAGGGAGAGTTCTGCGGAGGCCGCGGCGAATACCGCGTTGGCGGAGCCTCGCGCGGTCGCCAGTTCGGCGATGCGGGGGTCGGCTACCGAGGCCAGGATGATGGTGTGCTTGCGCGTCAGCTGGCGGAGCTCGGGGAGCAGACCGTCGTTGATGGACGCCGTGTCCAGGCTTGTCAGCAGCACGATGAGGGACCTGCGGCGGATCTTGCCGAGCAGGTGGCGAGCCAGGCCGGTGCCGTCGAGTTCGACGAGGGCCGGCTCCATCACCGCCATCGCGTCGCTGAAGACGGCCAGGGTGCGGCCGGGGAGAGCTCCGGTAACGGCTGTGCGCAGGTCGTCGTCGTAGGCGAGCAGGTCCACGCGGTCGCCGGCGCGGGTGGCCACTGCCGTCAGCAGCAGCGCGGCGTCCATGGCGGAGTCGAGCTTGGGCTCGTCGCCGACGCGACCTGCGGACGTGCGGCTGGTGTCGAGGACGATGACGACGTGGCGGTCGCGCTCGGGCCGCCACGTGCGCACGACGACGTCGTTGCGGCGGGCGGTGGCGCGCCAGTCGATCGAGCGCACGTCGTCGCCGATCACGTATTCGCGCAGGGAGTCGAACTCGCTGCCCTGACCGCGGACGAGGACGGGCGTGCGTCCGTCGGTCTCGCGCAGCTGCATCAGGCGGGACGGCAGGTGCTTGCGGCTGTGGAACGGCGGCAGCACCCGCAGGCGCCACGGAACCTCGCGCGAGACCTGACGTCCGGCCAGGCCGAAGGGACCGATCGAGCGGACGGTGACGAGGTCCGGCCTGCGGTCGCCACGACGGGTCGGGGTGAGAGTGGTGTCGATGCATTGGGCGGCGCCGGGAGCGAGGTCGAGCTCGTGGCGCGGCTCAGTGGGGAGTTGGCCGGGTGGCTGCGACCCCGTGGAGAGAGGATTGCCAGCGGTTCGACCAGACCCTGCGGCGGCAGGATCGGCGGCGAGTCGACTGGATCCGGCGGCGGCTGCGTGAGCGGCGGTTGAGTCGATCCCGGTCCGGTCCGTTCCGGCTGCGGTCGGGCTGTCAACAGCGCCGTCGGAGCCTGTCGCGGTGGGTCCGGCGGCTTGAGTGGACCCGCCGGCTGCGGGGGATCCGTTGCCCGGGTGGGCGTTTCCGGCGCTGGGGGGCCAGGCGTCGCGGAGGACGCCGCGGAGGTGGCGGCGGCCGCCGTTGCGGATCAGCATGCTGACCTGGGCCTGGGTGCCGAGGCGTGCGGTCGTGTCGCCTTGGCGGGTGAACTCCAGGTCTTGTGGCCGGCCGCACTGGGCCAGGTCTAGGGCGATTCCGGTGCCCAGGACGGCTTCGAACGCGCCGACGCAGATCAGGCCGGGGACGTGGAGCAGGCCCGACGTGGCTGCTACGACGACGCTGCCGATGCCCGCTGCGAGGCCGGCGCGCCCCGTCAGCACGACGCCCTTCAGTGCGGCTCGGCTTCCGCCGCCGCCTGACCGGGTAACGCCGGAACCGTCCGTACTCACCGCGGGACGACCACAGCCGCGAGGATCGAGTCGAGGACCGAGTCGGCCGAGACGCCTTCCAACTCCATCTCGGGACGCAGCCGCACGCGGTGCCGCAGTACCGGCTTGGCCAACGCCTTCACGTCGTCCGGCAGCAGGTAGTCGCGGCCCGAAAGCCAAGCCCAGGCGCGGGATGCCTGGAGCAGCGCGGTCGCGCCACGCGGGGAGACGCCGACGTCGAATGCGGTGGACGCGCGGGTGGCGCGGACCAGGTCGGCGATGTAGGCCAGTACCTCAGGGGCCGTCGTCACCTGGCGGACTGCCTCTCGGGCCACGGCGAGCTGCTCGGGGCCGGCGACCGGCTTCACGCCCGCGGCCTGCAGGTCGCGCGGGTCGAATCCCGCCGCGTGCCTCTGGAGTACCGCGATCTCCTCGTCGCGGGAGGGCAGCGGCAGCACCAGCTTGAGTAGGAAGCGGTCTAGCTGTGCTTCGGGGAGTGGGTAGGTGCCTTCGAACTCGAGCGGGTTCTGCGTGGCGGCTACGAGGAAGGGCGTGGGCAGCGGGCGCGGCTCGCCGTCCACGGAGACCTGCCGCTCCTCCATCGCCTCGAGCAGTGCGGCCTGAGTCTTCGGCGGCGTGCGGTTGATTTCGTCGGCGAGCAGCAGGTTCGTGAAGACAGGGCCCTCACGGAACGAGAACTCGGCCGTGCGCGCGTCGTAGATGAGCGAGCCGGTGATGTCGCCGGGCATCAGGTCGGGCGTGAACTGCACTCGCTTCGTGTCGAGGGAGACCGCTGCCGAGAGTGCGCGCACGAGGAGTGTCTTCGCGACGCCGGGGACGCCTTCGAGCAGCACGTGGCCCTGGCTGAGCAGCGCGATCACCATGCCGGTGACGGCCGCGTCCTGGCCGACGACCGCCTTCGCGACCTCCGTGCGCACGGCCTTCAGCGCCTGCCGTGCGGCGAGCGCCTCGGGAGTCAACGCGGCCGGTACGGCGGGGCGGGTCGGGGTGAGCGGCTGGGTGCCGGTGGACGTCGGAATCTGCACCGTGGCCGGGATCGGCTGCTGCGGCGCGCTGTCGGCGATCAGCGGCGGCGGGCCGAACGTCGGCTGCTGCGGCGCGGCGTCCGTCTGGTCGCTGGGCCCGGGGAAACCCTGGGTGGCTCCGGATTCGGTCACGACGAGCGGACCTCCTGTTCCAATCGGTCGAGCTGGTCGGTCAGCCGCACCAGTTCGCTTTCGGTCATCGGGACCTCGCCCGCCAGGATCGCGTGCACCTGTTCGGGGCTGCGGCCGAGCCGCTCGGCGACCAGGTGCACGAGCGACTCGGGCTTTCGACCCGCCGGTCCGGCGGGCATGCCGAGCAGCGGGGCGATGCGTCGGGCGGCGGCGCTGCGCAGCAGGCCCGCGGCGCGTCCGTGCGCCGAGGCCCTGCGGTACAGATTCGCGTGCCCCTCCACGGTTTCCGCGGCACGCACCTTCACCGGCAGGTTCTCGCCCACCAGGCGTCCGAGCCTGCGCGAGCGCCAGTAGGCCAGCGCGACCGCCGCGACGAGAAGCTGCAGCAGCATCCACCAGATCCAGTGCGGGATCAGTTGGGCCAGCGTCACGGCCTGGCTGCTGCCGCCGCTGCCGCTTCCGTTGCCGTTCCCGCCACCGCCGCTCTCGGCGCCGTTGCCGGTCCCGGACGGGTTCGCGGTCGGATTGCCGGAAGGGTTTCCCGAGTCGCAGGCCATGCCGGTGCAGCCGTTGAGGTTGAAGTCCTCGGTGAACTGCTGCGCCAGCCACACCAGCGTGCCGTGCCCGCCGAACAGGCCGAGCGCGAGCGCGGCGTCGCCCTGGTCGGTGAGGTATTGGTTCTCGACGAAGTCGGTCCAGCCCAGCAGGATCACGTCGCCGCCGGTCTTGGTGTCGTGCAGGGACACCAGCGCCGGATTGCCCTTCGAGCCGACCGCGTAACACCCGGTCAGGTCGGTGAACGCGGGCTGCGCGGTGCTGGTGGCGGTCGGGGTCGCGGTGGCCGTGGCCGACGTGGTCGCCTTGGAGAGGTCGTATGTCTCGGTGCCCGCGGGCATCACGACGGCCCCGGCGGCGGTCGAGCCGGACTGCGCGCAGCCGGTCCCGGGATCGATGACGCTGGACGCCTCGGTGGTCGTGGGCACGTCGGGCGTGACGCCGGGGGCGAACGCGCTGATCAGGTTCGGGTCGTAGCTCAGGATGATGACGCGGCCCCAGGTCGACGAGGCGAGCTCGGCTATCTGGGACGCGGTCATGCTCGTCTCGTCCTCGTCGATCACCAGCGTCGTGTCGGCGCCGCCGTACAGCGTGGCGTCGTCCGCGGCGGTCGAGGTCGTGTACTGGATCCCGTTCTCCATCAGCATGTTCAGCATGCCGTCGTCGTTCTCCGGGGAGATGAGCGGCGTCGTGCTGGACGGGGAGGCGGAGGCGGCGAACGCGGTCGGGGTCGAGGCGGCGGCGATCAGCGTGGCGGCGGCGACGAGCAGGGCGCGGCGGAATCCGGTCACGTGCGCACCGCCGAACCGATCGCGTCGTCGACCGCGCTGATCACGGCGTAGCCCTCGGGCGTGCCCAGGTACTCGCCGTACTCGACCTCGTCGAAGGCGCGCGCGGCGTCGGTCAGGGCCGCGGCGTGCTCCGGCAGCAGCGCGCCCGCGTCGCGCGCCGCCTCGTCGGCCGTGCGGTCCTTGCGCTCCGGCAGCAGCGAACGCTCGTCGAGCACCGCGATGACCGCGCGGAACCGCTCGCGGATCGCCTGCTGCCAGTCGCCGCCCTTCGCCGCCTGCTCGGCGTTGTGCCGGTGCAGCGCCGCGCCGAACAGCGGAACCTCGGAGGCGCCGCCCGCGAGGTGCTTCGGCTTGTCCTTCTTCGACTTCTCGTCCTTGCGCGGCTTGCCGATCTTCCGCAGGATCAGCAGCAGCGCGATGCCCGCGACGACGATCAGCAGGATGACGAGCAGGATCGTGCCGCCGCTGGAGTGGTGCGCGGTGTTCGACGTCGGCGTCGGGCTGGGCGTCGAGACCGTGGGCGTCGGCGAGGGGGAGGACGACGACGGGCCCGGGCTGGTCGGCTGCACGTGGTACTTGCCCTGGGCCAGTTCCTGCGCCGCCTCCTGCGAGGCCTGCGCCCGGCCCGGCGTGACCGGCGCGCCTTCGGCTATCGCGCTCACGGCATCGACCCCTGAGTCCGGCGGGACCGGTTCGCGAGCCGAGCCCAGGCGATCCGGATGTCCAGGCCCTCGCGGCGGAAGCGCCGGTCCACGTACAGCAGGGTCGCGGTGGACGCGCGGTACGGCGTCGTCAGCAGCAGGGTCAGCAGGTAGGTGACGACGTAGGCGACGAGCCACCAGCTGAAGCCGTGGCTGCCCGGGACCCCGGCGAACTGGTCGCCCACGCCGTACTGGTCACGCAGCTGCCAGCCGAACACGTCCAGCGAGACCGTCGCGCAGACCGCGATGAGCAGCGTCAGCAGGCTGGACCAGCCGATCCGGAAGATGCCGCGGGTCGCGAGCCGCCAGGAGCGACGCAGCGCCTTGCCGACGCTCGCGCCCTCCAGCACCGCCGCCGGGGCCGCGACCGCCGTCAGCGAGGTGGTGAGGAAGCAGATCGGGAAGAAGCAGAGGCAGACCAGGAAGTACCAGCCGCCGATCGTGCCCGCGGGATTCGTCGCCGCGGCGTGCGTCAGGAGGGCGAAGAGCAGAACGGTGAACACGCGCGGTATCGATACGATCGCGGCCAGTATGTAAAGGCGCAGGGTCCGGCCGCGCAGGGCCGCGCGCGCCGTGGCGGCGTCCGCGGGTTCGGCGTCCACATAGGCCTTGACGGAAGGTGCGAAAAGCCCCGCCAATACCGTCGCCGCGAAGCCGGAACAGACCACTGCGATCAAGATCTCCGTCGTCACCAGGGAGAAGCCCTCGCCGTCGCTCGGCGCGTAATTCGTGGACTGGTTGCCGAAGAAGTCCGTCGAGTACCAGACCGCGTGCCGCTGCACGTCGAGCCCGATCATCCGGTTGAACCACCAGGTCAACGCGAGTGCGGCGGCCGAGCTCGCGGTCACCACGGCGGCCGCGCGCAGCAGGATCGCCTTGGGCACGGACGGGATCGCGCCCACCGCGCCGTCGATGAGTTCGAGGACGGTCAGCGGGCGCAGCGGGATCGGACGCTGCCGCAGATCGCGCGGAGCGGGGTTCGGCGAGGTGGCCGCGGCGGCCGGCGCGGCGGTCCGCGCGCCCGCCGTCGGCGCGGACGGGGAAGCCCACGGTTCACCCGTGTCCATCCGTGCCTCTTCCGGCATTCCCTAGCCCGCCCTCATTGGAGTTCGCCGAGACGCGGCGTGGGCCCCCGCAACCGCGCAGGGCCAGATTGTGTCATGCCGAGGAGAGTTGAATCCACCAGATGAAGAACCAGATGAAGAATCCGTGCGAGGATATCTGAGTATCCCCGGATTCGCAGGCCCGGGTGAGCCAGGTGAAGGGAGCGGACCCGGATGAAGGGTCGCGTGTTGATCGTCGACGACGACACCGCGTTGGCGGAGATGCTGGGCATCGTGCTGCGCGGCGAGGGCTTCGAGACGGCGGCGGTGGCGGACGGCGATCGCGCGTTCAGCGCGTTCCGCGAGTTCAAGCCGGATCTGGTGCTGCTCGACCTGATGCTGCCCGGACGGGACGGGATCGACGTGGCCCGGCAGATCCGCGCCGAGTCGGGCGTGCCGATCGTGATGCTGACCGCGAAGAGCGACACGGTCGACGTCGTGGTGGGCCTCGAGTCCGGCGCCGACGACTACGTCATCAAGCCGTTCAAGCCCAAGGAGCTGGTCGCCCGGGTGCGCGCCCGGCTGCGCCGCGCGGACGAGCCGAAGCCGGAGACCCTCGCGATCGGCGACCTGACCATCGACGTGGCC
>DATJIF010000183.1:0-85933 GCA_035493475.1 Actinospica sp. | reverse complement strand
GTTGCCGTTCCATTGGACTTGGACGGCTTGGTAGTGCTCGACGGCGAGTCCGTACATGGTGACGTTGGTGCCGTTGACGACGAGGCCGTTGGCTGCGGTGTTGGTGGTCCAGCCGACGGTGCCGTTGTTGCCGTGGTCGGCGCGCCAGAGCCAGAGGTCGTCGCCGATGACGTTGTTGCTGTTGACGACGAGGGTTTGGGTGGCTTTGCCGACGGTGGCGCCGCCGATGCGTGCGAACACGTCGGACAGGACGGTGGGGTCGGTGGCGTGGCTGGCGCTGGAGCCGGACGGGCCGATCTGGACGAGGGTGGAGGAGTTGGTGGTGCCTGCGTCGAAGAGCAGTCCGGCGATGCGGATGCCGTTGACGTCCGCGGTCGAGAGGATCGTGTTGCCGCCGTTCGACACGAGAGTCGCCACGCCCAAGCCGAGGACCACCGTGTCAGGGTTGTTCACCGCGATCGTGCCGTTGATCTGGTAGACGCCTGGGGTGAACAGTAGGTCCTTGCCCGAGGCGAGTGCCGCGTTGATCGTTGAGGCGGTGTCGCTGGGGGTGGCGATGTAGAAGTCGCTGATCGGGAGCGAGGTGCCTGGGGTGTTGCCGTTCGACCAGGACGTGCCCTGCGAGTTCGTGCGGGTGGACGGGACGAACACGTCCCAGTTGCCGGAGGAGTCGATGTAGACGTACGGCTTCTCATCGACGGTCGGGGTGGTGCCGACGTTCGTGTCCGGCGGGCTCGGGAAGCTCTGCGCGGGCGCGCCGGTGCTGCCGACGTAGACCATGTTCCAGCTCGAACTCGTCCAGCTGCCGAATTGGTCGTTCCGGGACAGGTACTGCTGCTGCGTCTCCGAGTTGACCTGGCCGGTGACCACGGAGTCGCCGATGTAGCCGCCGCTGGCCCAACCGTTGTTATCGGCCAGCACCGCGTTGCCGACGATCTCGACGCGGCGCAGCGGGGCCGCCTGGGACGCGGCCCACTCGGTCGAGCCGGAGGACGGGTCGATGGTGATGTTCTCCACGTCGCGCCAGAAGTTCTGCGTCGCGTTGCCGCTGTCCCAGCTCGCGTCCGTGTAGACCCCGCCGCCGGTGATCACGGTCTGCGTCGGGTTCTGGCCGAGGCCGACGACCTCCGTGTAGAAGCCGACCGGGACCGTCACGTCGTACGTCCCCGGCTCGAACATCAACGTGTAGCGCTGCGTGCCGAACTGGTTCGACTGCTGGCTGCTGTAGACCTGGTTGATCTCGTTCTGGATGGTCGTGGTGGACATCGAGGTGTTGAAGACCAGCACGTTGCTCCCGAACGCGGGCGTGCTCGCCGGGGTGCCGCTCGTCGAGACCGTCCAGTTCTCGCTGACGCTGCCGTTGCAGGTGTACAGGTCCGCGGTCGTCTTCGGCGCCGTCGCGGATCCGGTCACGCTCAGGCACAGGCCGGAGGCGCCCTCGACGAGTGTCCCGTTCGACACCGTCCACTGCTCGTAGGCGTCGCCGTCGCAGGTGTTGATGTCGGCGACGGTCTTGAGCGCGGACGAGTTGCCGCTCGCGCTCAGGCACAGGCCCGAGTTCTTGCCGACGATGGTGCCGTTGGTCTGCAGCGTCCACGTCTCGCTCGCGCTGCCGTTGCACGTGTAGATGTCGGTGGTCGCGCCCGCCGACGTGGACGCGCCGGTCACGCTGAGGCAGAGCCCTGAGTTGTTGCCGACGATCGTGCCGCTGGACGCCGTGGACGGGGCCGCGCTCGCCGTGGTGGCGACGCTCACGCCGACGACCCCGACGCCGATCGTCAGCAGCGCGGCCGCCGCCGTGAACGCGACCAGGTGTCGACGCAGCCGTCCACGGGGCTTGTCTGTGGATATTCGCATGTCTCTGGGCATGGTGATGCGTGGTCCCTTCGGTGGGTGTCAGTGATTGCACAGCCCGCCGAGGGGAGGGTCAACACTCTGCCGGGGAATTGGTTCAGACCACCGCCGATTGTTATGCCGCGGCGATGAAACACGTCAGCGCCGCGTCTCCTTTTCGTCGCGCTCCGGCACCCGGGTGACCACCTTGAGCGTGGCCGTGCCCCAGTGCCGGGCGTTCGGCGCGGACTTGTCGAACTGGCGGTGGAGCGCGCTGAATCCGAGCCGGTCGAGCACGCCGCCGAACGGCTGGAGCGGCGCCTTGCGGACCAGCCGCTCGCCGAGCCGGGGCAGCCGGAACAGCTCGGAGCCGATGGCCTCCTCGGCGATCAGGACCTTAAGCCAGTCGGTCCCGGACGAGCCCTCGGCGATCGGCCGGCCCGGCGGCAGCGTCAGGTTGATGGCGTTCCCGGCGTCGGCGCAGGCGCAGCCGCCGGGCTCGATCCACGTGCCGGGCAGCAGGTCCGGGTCCATCCGGAAGGTGTCGGTCAGGTCCAGCAGCACGCAGTACAGCTGCCGCGCCGAGTTGTTGCGGATCCTGATGAACACGCGCGGATGCGTCCAGCCGCCGCCAGACGGCTCGTAGTCGACTTGCAGGGCGCCGGTCCGGTCGGTCTCCAGCGGGCCGCGGACGAGCGTATCGTGCCGCTCGCTCGGCAGCGCCCTGACCACCTCGATCGCGACCTCCCGGTTCAGCGGCGATCCGTTGTTCTCCAGCGCCTTGATCTGCCGCCAGCGGGCCACGTGTTCGAGGTCGGCGGCCAGCTGCCTCGCCTCCGCCGCCGTGCCGCACGCGGCGTTCGGAATCAGCACCGTGTCATCCGAGGCGAGGACGTCGGCGGTGCCCTGGCTCACGCGGCGCAACCGCAGGTCGGGCAGCTCGTCGGCGCTCGCCCGGTCCACGATCGCCAGGTACGGGGACGGGACGCGGTCCTGGCCCGCGTGGCCGATCGCGTATCGCAGCAGTTTCGCCTGCTCGGCGGCCTCGGCGTCCGGCGCGGACTCGTCGAGGTGAACCGTGGTGCTCGGCAGCGGGACCTTCGTGACCACGACCGGGAAGTGGTTGTCCAGATCCTTCAGTTCCGGCTGCCAACCGACCGGCTCCACGACCGTGCGGTCCGGGCGCACCTCGAGCACGAGGAACTCGCGTTGCCTCGGGTCGTCTTTGTACACGCCGAGCAGTGTCGGGTCGTCCGGCGTGCCCGCCTCGATGCCGTGGCACGCGCCGGCGTCGAGCTCCCACTGGTTGTGCGTGAACCGCACCGTGAGCGCGGTCGGCGGCGGCTTGACCTGGCCGCCGAGGAAGCGCTGGTCGGAGAGCGTCCCGACGGTCGGGTACAGCACCGGACTCTGGCTCGGGATGCGGGTCTCGACCAGCGAGCGCGTGCGGCCCAACAGCTCGCGGTACGTCGTGCCGCTTTCGGTCAGCGCGCGCAGCAGCATGAGGCTGAACACGCCGCGCGAACCCTGGTCGGTCGGGATCTCGTACGAGACCTGATTCGAGTGGCACGCGGCGAGCGACACGTGCTCGGCGTGGAACAGGTCCTCCGGCGTGCCCGAGCCGTCCCGCGCCGCGAGCAGGTTCCGCAGTTCCGGCAGCAGCACACCGTCGTCCGGGGCCACCTGGTTCCACTCCTGCCACCGCGCGCGCAGGCCCGGCAGGTCCGGGTGACGGCGCTCCTCCGACGGCATGTCGCGCGTGGCCCCGTCGGCGTGGCAGCAGTCGAGTACCGCCGCGACGTGCACCCCGCGCGCCGCGATCTCGCCGATGAGGATGTTGACTTCCTTGTCGTACAGGTCCGGCACGCCGTCGTGCCGGCTGTCGACGCACACCATCGTCTGCATCATCCCGGTCGGTTCGAGGCGCGCGAGCTCCTTCGGCACCCGCGCCAGCGAGCCGTGGCCGCTGAACCAGAACAGCGCCGAATCGCCGGGCCCGGCCGCCGCCAGATGCTCGCGGAACCCGGCGATCACCCGCGCCCGCGTCGCCTGCGCGTTCCGCAGCACGAGCGGGTGGAATCCTCCCTCCGCCGTCTGGCTCAGGAACACTTCCGCCTGCGCCACGTCCCGGCACGCACCGTGCAGCGGCAACACCGGCGACTCGTACTCATCGATCCCGACCAGCAGGGCATATACAGCCATCGTGTTATCCCACCTCTCCAGATGAGACTTCTGACGGACCGGCGCGTCCGTCAGTGCGCCGGGGAGGAGGGAGCTGACGTGAGTTATGAAGCAGTGAACATCTCCCGGGCCGCAGTGACCAGAGCCGCAGCGGTATCTGTGTCACTCGCCGGCGCGGGTGCCGCGGTGCTGGTGGTGGGGGCGGCGCGCGCGGCGGTGGAGCGGGCGGCGACCCGCATAGGGGAGTACGACGCACAGCTCGACCGGGCGATCAGAGCCCGCGCCCGAGGTGAGATCGACGGGCAGTTGTGGCCGCGTACGGTCGCGCACGTCGTCGAGATCAACGCGCGCATCGTGTTGCACGAGATGCGCTCGCGACCGACCCCGGGAAGGCTGAACCTCGTCGGATGCGAGCCGTGGCAGGCCGCCGCCTGGTGCGTGCGGATCGCCGAGAGCCTGCGGATCGCCGCTCGCGGAGGGCTGGAACCCACGCTGCCGCCGGTGAGCGTCCTGGAGGCCGACGTGCAGGTGGCCCTGCGGTCCGTGGACCAGGACGCGAACGACGCCGAGCGCGACCGGGCGCGTGCCGCGGCGGCCCACGTGGCCGAACGCGCGCCACGTACGCGGGACGTCCGTGCGTTCCTGCTGGAACTGACGACCGCGGTCAACGAGATCAACAAGGCGGTCGCCCGCCGCCGCCTCGCCGCGCAGTGGCTGCTCGCGCTGGAGCAGCCGATCGTGGCGGCCGCGATGCCCGCGTACGCCGAGACCGTGGCGGGCCTGCGCGCCGTCGTGGCCGGTGAGACGGAGCTCGACGACGGACTCCGGGACGGCGCGGCGCACGCGATCTCCCGGGCGGACGAAGTGGTCCGGCTCAATTTCCTGAGACGGGAGGCGGCCGGATGAACGGCGCCCGGGAGAAGGCGGCCCGCGCGGTCGGCCGCGAACTGTGCGCGGCCTGGGACCGGGCCCGGCAGGCCGGGGCGGACCGGGACGAGCTGATCAGTCTGCTGCGAAGACGGCTCGCACTGCTGCGGTCCACGCCCACGGCGTACGCCCCGGCGCGTACGGTCGGTGGCGATTTCGTCACAACCGTGAAACCACCGCCTATCGGCTTCTGTTATCCGCAGCCGCATTGGGTGCAGGATCTCGCCATGGCAGCTGCGGCATTCATCGGACGTGCGCACGAACTCGAGCGCCTGGCGTTCCTGCTGGACGAGGCGTACGCGCGGCGTCCCGGCACGGTGTTCCTCGCCGGGGACCCGGGAGTCGGCAAGACCCGCCTGCTCGACGAGTTCACCGAGCGCGCGCTCGGCGGCGGCGACCACGTGTTCGTGCTGCGCGGCGAGTGCGTGGACCTCTCGGAGGAGGCGCGCATCCCGTACGGCCCGCTGGTCTGGGCGCTGCGCGAGTTCGTGACCACGCACGGGGCGAAGAAGGCGCGCGAGCTGGCCGGTCCGGGGCTCGACGGCCTCGGCGGGCTGATCGCCGAGTTCCTGGACGACGAGCCGGCCACCGCGTACGCGGGCAGCCTGACCACGGCCGGGAGCGTCTACGCGTCGGTGCGGCGGGTCCTGCGCATCCTCGGGGACAAACGGCCGGTCGTGCTGATCTTCGAGAACGTGCAGTGGGCCGACCAGTCGACGCTGGACCTCGTCTCGTTCCTCACCCGCAGCCGCCGGGACGAACGCGTCCTGCTGATCTGCAGCCATCGCGGCGACCTGCCGCCGGGACACCCCCTGGCCAACCGCCTCGCCGAGCCGAACCTCGCGCAGGCCACCGAGAGCATCGCACTCGGCCCGTTCAGCGAGGACGACCTGCGCAAACTGCTGGACATCAGCCGTGACCAGGCACGCCGCATCCACGAACTCTCCGAGGGCAACGCGCTGTTCGCCAAGGAGCTGCAGTCCGCTGACCTCACGTCGCTGCCGCTGTCCCTGCAGAACCTGATGACCCGGCAGATCGCCGGACTGAGCGCCCCGGCCCGCAAGCTGCTGAGCGTCGCGGCCACGGCGGCTCGGCGGGTGAGCTACCGCCTGCTCGGCACCGTCGGCAACCTGACCGGCGACGAGTTGGAGAACGCCCTGCGCGAATGCCTGGAGCAGCGGATCCTCGTCCCCGACAGGCTGAACGGCGGCTACGTCTTCCGGTACGCGCTGCTGCGGGAAACCGTGTACGCCAACGACATTCCGGAGGTTCGGATGGACCGGCACGCGGCGATGGCCGAGGCGATCACCGAGAACTCCGCGCTCAGCCTGGAAGAGGACGCGAGCTCGGCGGTCGAGCTCGCGCACCACTGGCGCCGCGCCGGCCGGCCGCCGGAGGCACTGGTCGCCTCGCTGCGCGCGGGCGCCATGACGGCACGGCTGCGCGCCTTCCCGGAGGCCGAGACCCACTATCGGCACGCCCTGGACCTGTGGAAGCAGGTCGCCGATCCGATCGCGCTGACCGGCGTCACCCGGGAGCGCGTGCTGAGCGAGGCGGCCGACGCCGCACGCTGGGCCGCGCACATACCGAACGCCGTCGCCGACATCAAGGACGCGATCGGCGAGGTCGACGAGGGAGCCGCGCCACGTCGTTCCGGTGAGCTGCACGAGCGGCTCGGCAGCTACATGTGGGAGGCGGGCGACGGGGAGGGCTCCGCGCAGGCCTACGCCGACGCGCACCGGCTGCTCGCGCTCGAAGGACCCGCCGACGCGACCGACGTCCTCGTGCTCGCCGGAATGGCCGGGGCGAAAATCCAAGCCGGTCAGCACACTGAGGCGCTGCGCCTCGCCCTCGAAGCCGCCGAACTGGCGCAGTCCGTGGGCGCGGAGATCGAACGCGGCCGGGCGCTGAGCGCGGCGGGTGTGGCGTACACGATGCTCGGGCACACCGAGGAAGGCGTCGCCTCGTTGACGGAGTCTCTGGAGATCGCCCGCCGGGCCGAGCAGTTGGAGTACCTCTTGCGCGCGTACGCCCACCTCGGATTCGCCCTCGAACGAGCGGGGGAGTTGTCCAAGGCCGCGGACGTGGCGCTGGAAGGACTCGGCCGCGCCCGCGAACTCGGCGTCGACTTCGCCCGGATGGCCGGACTGCTGGCCAACAACGCGGCCTTCGCGCTCGTGCAGCTGGGCAAGCTGGATCGGGCGATCGAACTCCTGGAAACGGCCCTGCTGGAGCGGCCTCCGGTCCGGGAGAGCGTCTACCTGCTGCTCAGCCGTGCCGAGATCGCCGTGGTACGCGGCGACTTCGAGACCGCGGACCGTCTCTTCGTCGACCTCGCCGACCAGCGGCCGACCGATCCGCGCTTCCAAGGCGCGTTACGCGCCTGCCAGGCCGAGCGCGCCCTGTGGCACAAGCAGCCGCGCGAGGCGCTGGACACGGTGTCGAGCGGGCTGAAGGCGGTGGGCAACGGCGAGAACACGGCCGAGGAACTCCGGCTCTGCTCACTCGGTCTCAGGGCCGCGGCCGATCTCGCCCGCAGCGGAGCCGCCGACGACGCCGTGGCCGAGCACGTGGCGGAACTGGCGGACCGAGCCGAGCGCTGCGCCGCACGTGACGCCTCGCCGGAGTCCGCACCCCTGCGCGAGCAGTGCGCGGCCGAACGCGACCGATATGCGGGTTCTGACGCCCCGGACGCATGGCACGGTGTTGCGGAGGCCTGGGAACAACTCCAGCGCCCCTATGGAGCCGCGTACGCCCGCTGGCGCCAAGCCGACGCCCTCCGCGCGCGGGAGCAGCACGCCGAGGCGGCGCGGGTGACCCGGGAGGCGTTGGAGAGCCTTGAGACGCTGCACACCGAACCGCTGCGGACGGCGCTCGCGACCGCGGCCGACCTGCCGAGCGTCGAACCCCTGGCGATGCCGTTGACCGAACAGCAGGTCAAGGTGGCGATCCTCGTGGCACAGGGGCTCGGCAACGCGGCCATCGCCGAGGCGCTCCACGTCAAGGAGGGCACCGTGGCCCGGCACGTGCACGACGCGATGGACACCCTTCGCAAGCAGGGCCATCCCGTCAAGAACCGCATGGGACTGGCGAACTACGCGCGCGAGCACGGACTGCTCGGTGACGGCAAGGGCGGCGGCCGCTGACGGAGTCCCGGATTCCGCGGTCCGTCAGTGTCCGGCTGAAGGCCCCCACAAGCCGCACCGAGAGGAACCAAGGCATGAGCGAGACAGTCCGGATCGGCGCCGACACATGGCAGCTCCCGCCGAACAGCGACGTGAACCGCATCCTCGACCTGGTCGAGCAGGCGCTGGCCACCGGCGCCGTCGCCCGGCTCGACCTGCTCGACCCCGCGACCGGCGAGGCCGTCACCGTCTACGTCAACGGCGCGACCACCGAGGTCGTGGCCGTCGACCTCGGCATCGTGCCGCGGCCCAGCGAGATCGCCGGCTTCATGGTGCCGCTGCGGCACGTGCAGGTCGGCGGCGCGAAGTGGCACCTGCCGTCCGCGGACGCCGACGACTCCGTCAAGAACGTCGAGGAGGCGCTGGAGTCCGGCACCGTCAAGCGGCTGGACGTGCGCGACCCGGCCAGCGGCGGCAGCGTGGCCCTGCTGCTGAACGGCAAGGCCGCCTCGACCGTGACGACCGGCACCGGCGGCGTCCCGCGCCCCAGCGAGATCGCGGGCGGCTGACACCGCCGACACGACGGCCCGGGACCGCGTGGTCCCGGGCCGTCGCGCCGTCCGCGGCCGGGCGAGCGCCTACACATTCCGTTGAGTCGATCATCATCAGCGATCTTCGACGCCTGTACAAGCCCCGCCGAAAGCCACGTCGCCCGGGCCGCCGCCTACACAGATCCATGTAGTCCACGCTTTCCCTGATCAGCCTTCTGACCTGCGGACTTACGGTCACGGCATGACTGATATCTGGGAAGTGGAACTGATCGAAGCGGCCCGCGCGGGCCGCCTGCCCGCCTACCTCGCGGAGCATCCAGAGACCGGAAACGCGGCGCTCTACGCCGTCATATCAGACCTCGTCTATCTGCGGCTGACCCGGCCGGCGGAACTGCGGCGCGGCCACCTGCTGTGCGCGGCCCGCCCCGACCGGCTGGAGCCCGACTGCCACGACCGGCACCAGGATGACGTCGAGGCCGTACACGCCGACCTGATCGCGCACGCGCACCTGACCTTCGCGAACCTGCGCGGCTGGATATCGAGCCGCCTCAAGCCCGTCACCATAGACGCCCACCGCCGCCGACGCGGCGAACGCGGCGCCCTGCAACGTCCCCGGATCCCCGTCTGGCTCGTCAGGCAACTCGTCGCGGAGTTCGGCGACGAGTTCGGCGGCCAGGCGGAATGGCCCCGGCAGTTGGCCCTCAACGTCCTCGAATGGGTCGGCGTGACCGCGACGGCCGGCTTCGGGCTCTGGCCGCTGCGCGCGTGGGTCGAGCAGCGCGCGCGATTCGTGCCGAACGAGCGCACCGAGTTCACCGAGGCGATGATGGCCGCAGAGGTCGAGCACGTCCTGCGCGTGATGCGCACTAAGCCCCGCTGGTTCGCGGACGTGGTCGAACGTCCGCTCGGTCGCAAGCCCCTGCCACTCGTCCCCGCCCAGCGCGACGAGACGGACTCCGCCCGCGAACCCGACTACCTGCGCTTCACCGAGCCGGACGACGAGGCGCAGGCCCTGCTCACCGAACTCGCCGGCGCCGCCATCGAGACCATCGCCGCCCGGCTGGCCGACGGCGCCCCGGCCCGCGAGACCGTGGCCGACGTCCTCGGCACCGTCTTCGGCGCGGGCACCGGCGCGGAGGAGATGGACCACGTCCCCGACGGCGGCCGCCTCGGCCCCCGCGAACGCGCCGCCCACCTGCTGCTCGACCCCGAGATCCTGGACCGCGTCGTGGCCGCGGTGCTGCAGATCCTCGGCGTGGACACGCTTCGTCCGTCAGGAGCTGAGTGAGGTCCCGAGGACCCCGCACCGAAGCGCCGAACCGCCGAAGAGCCGAGCCGCCGAACCGTGTCAGGAGCCGTGTATGGACGATCCGGGTGACCGGTGAACCCCCAGAAGACCTGCCCGCCCGCGCCGTCGGGTGCACCGCCCGCCGCGCTGCCGCCGACCGTCCACCGGCTCCGGCTGCGCCCGGCGCCCGCAGACCCGGCCGTGCTGGTGCCGGTCGGGCCGGTGGACCTGGCGGCCGGTCTGGTGGACCGGATCGGCCGGCTGGCCGAGTCCGGCGACCGCGGCGGCGGACCGGTGCTCAGCTACGGCCGGCTCCCGGACGGCGGCGGCGTGCTGTGCCGGCTCACCGCCCCGTCCGCCGAAACGATCGACGAAGAACCCTGTCTCGACGTCCACGTGGTCGTGCTGCCGGAGGGGGCAGCGCGAAGCGGAATGACGCCGATCGACACCTGGCCGGAGGAGAGCTGGCCGGCGGACGGCGTGCTCGCGCCGTGCGCCTGGATCGACCGCGCGGAGCTGGTGCGCTTCGCCGCCAAGGTCCGCGGCCGGCTCTCCTCCGTCCTCGCCGATGTCAGGGATCTGTCCAACGAGCCCGCCGGACCGCAGCTTCTGCTCGTCGAACGCAGGCCCCTCGACGTGGCCCGCTGGATCGCGCTGATCTGCGCCTCGCTGCCCGACCACATAGCGCACGAGTTGACGTTCACCACCTCGGCCACCCGCCCCTACGCCGCGTGCACGCAGATCGTCGGGATCCCGCCCGAGGCCGAGTTCTCCTTCTCCGAGGCCGAACTGCGCCACCTCTACCGCGTGCGCAGCCACGAGGGCCGGTGCAGTCCGGCGTCCACCGACCCGTGGGCCGAGATCGCCGCGCGGCTCTGGCAGCACGGCCGCCCCGAACTGATCAACTCCGACAACCGGATCCCGCTCACAGAACCCTTCGACGCCGGACGACTCGCCGCCGTCGCACTGCTCGAACACCTGCCGGTCGGACGCGAGGCCGAACTGCTCGCCGCCGACTGGCTCTCCTCGGCCAGCACCGGAATGATGGCGCAGCAGGACGTGGACGGCTTGATGGCCGCGCTCACCCGCATCGACCGCAGCGCCCTCGGCCCCCCCGACCCGCGCCCCGCCCCGGCCGTGATGTACCGGATGCTCCCCGCCTTCCGCGCACTCCGCCGCCGCGCCACGCCCGAGGTCACGGCCCCGGTCGCCCTACGCCTGGGCCGCGCCGCACTGCGCGCCGCCCTGGACCGCCGAGCCACCGTGACCACGGACCCGTTGGCAGGCCTCGGATTGGGCCGCGCCGGAAGACGCCGCCTCCAGGAGGAATTCGGCCCCGAGATCCTCGCACTCCTCCGCAGCCCACGCGGCTCGTACGCCTCCCCGTCCACGATGGTCGGCGGCCTGATCCTCGCCACCTCCCTCCGCCTAGATCTGACCGGCCCGCTCGAACCCACGCCGGACCGCCTGGCGCACGCACTGTCCACCGCGTGCGCCGCACACGACCGGCGAACCGTCGTCGCGCTCCTCGCCCAAATCGACGAACGCGGCGTGACGGCAGACGTCCTGACACACCTCGAGACTGCGGCACAGTCAGGCCGCGTCTTCGAGGTGGCCGAACTGGCGCGCTTTGCCGAGGGCGGCGCCTGGCTGGCCCACCGCGACGTGCGCCGCTACCCGGCCCTGCGCATCGTCCTGGCCGCCACCGACCCGCGCGGCCCCCGAATACAGGGCTTCGACCTCTTCGCCTCCGTCTGGCGCGCCGAACTGGACCTCCGCGACCCGGGCCTACTGGCAGTGCTCAGCACCCTGAGTTGGCCGCTGAGCCAGGAACTACTCCCACCCCACGAGGCGATCGCCCTGGGTACGCTGCTCCCCGCCGAAGTCCTGTACGCCGGCGGCTTCGACGGCAGGCTGAGAGCCACCTTCGAACGCTGCCTCCGCGACCTGAGCCCGGGCCCGAGCCCGTCAACTCTCCGCGACGCCGTCGACCTGTCCGCCACGATCCTCAAGAAACAGATCAACTTGGGCGCCCGATCGCACGCCGCCGCGACTCTCCTGGCCAAACTCAAGTCGGGCGACCTCACCAGCCTCGTCCAAGACCTAGAGCAGCCACACGTCGCCCCGTCCGTACGCCAAGCAGCGCTCCAAGAACTCTCCAACCGCCTCGCGCGCGGAACGGTAGACCTGATGCTCCGCGACCCCGAACACGCCGCAGGCTGCTTCTACGTCTGGACCGAAGCCGCCGGCGCCGCCGATCCCGCAGCGCCCGGCCACATCGAGAGCATCATCACCCCCGCCCTGCTCCGCGCCGACCACGCGTGGAAGGCAGCCGTCAGCAGCTTCCTCACCACGATCGCAAGCAGGTCCGAGCACATCGCAGCACACTGGGACAACCTCGCGACCCAGCACTCACCGGCGGAATGAGGAGCCATGGACGCGTACTGGGAAACCATGCAGGCCTCGGCCCACCGCGGCCCCGCGCCGTACAACCGCGATCGCCTAGACCTACGCGTGGTCGCGGGCTCCGTGCTCGTCCTCACCGTGGCGGACGGCGGCGGCAGCGCTGGCATGACACACACCCAGCGCGGTCACCTAGGCTCACGCTGGGCCGTCGAGGAACTCATGCGCCGCGCCGTACCGTTCGCCCGCAGCGTCGCGGATATCGAAGACGACGCCGACCGCTGGCCGCTGCTCGTGGACCGGGCCAAGCGGCTGGGCGGCGAGATCCGGCGCAACTGGCGGGACCGAGCCCGCATGCACGAGGCGAACAATCCCGGCGACGGCATCCAGCGCGCGACCACCCCCGTGCCACCGGCCGCCCTCTCGCCGTACGGCAGCAGCGTGCTGGGCGTGGTCATATCCCCGAGCCTGCTGTTCGCCTGGCAACTCGGCAGCGGCGACATCGCGCTGGCCGGCGAGCGCGGAACCAGGGTGCTGTTCGACGACCGACCGCGCGGCGACGTGTCCGACCTGCTCAGCGACGTGCGCCCGGGCAGGCAGATGCGCTTCCACTGGCAGCCCACCGACACGCTCGGCGCGTGCCGACTCGTGCTGCTCAACACCGACGGCCTCACCCGCGCCTTCGCCGACCGCGCGGCGTACCACGGCTTCGTGGAGAACCTCTACGCCCGCTCCGTCCGCCGCGGCGCCCAGGCCGTGCGCGACCGGCTCGGCGGCTGGCTGGACCAAGCCGCCGAGCGGTCCACCGACGACGCGACCCTCGTCGCCGCGTACGCCGACCACTGAGCCACGCGGTCCGGCTATGCCGCCGCCTGCCCGGCCGCCGGAACCCACTCGATCCCGTACATCAGCCGGGGCGTGAGCCGCTCGAAGGACAGCGCCGCCTCGCCGAAGGAGTCGAGCCGGACCGGCCTGCCGGGGGCGAGCCGCCCGCGGAACTCCTGGTACTCGATGCCGTCGAGCAGCACGACGGACGCGGGCAGCCGGTCGAGGCCGAAGCGCACCCGCAGCCGGAACGCGTCGCATTCGACCATCGGGACCATCGCGTAGTACGGCTGCAGCGGCCACTGCGGCGGCAAACGGAATACGAGCTCGTACTCGTGTTCCCGGCCGAACGGGATCGGCTCGGGGAATTCGATCTCGAATTCGAACAGCGCGTCGCTCCTCCGCTCCGTCTTCGTGATCACCGCGCCGTAGCGCGCGGAGACCAGAAGATCGGGTTCCGGAATAACCGCGTTGCCGTTCGCGGGCACGCTGAACTTCGTCCGGATGCGCTCGAGCCCGTCGCGCCGGGCCACGATGGTGCGCTTCTCCGAGACCTCCGGCCCCTCGCCGTCCAGCCGCAGCAGCGACTCCAGCCGGCGCAGGTACCAGCCGCCCTCCCGGTCGCGTCCGGACAGCTCCGCCGCCGCGGCCGCGACGAGCTGTCCGAAGGCCTCCTGGATACGGCGGCGCACGGTGCGCTCCGCGTAGTGCGACTCCTCCGCGAGCAGCGCGGTCCGATCGCTCAGCCGTACTCCACGGCGTACTCCGTTCCCCTCCGCGTCGGCCGCCAGCGCCGACATGATCGTGTCGCGCTGCTCGCTCGGGAAGCCCCGGGTGAGCTGTTCGAGCAGCACCAGCAGCCGGCGCCGCAACTCCCGGTCCGAGGTGCCCGCCGGAGCGTCCACCAGTTCGGTCAGCAGCGGCCCGAGCCGTCCGGCCAACCCCGCGGCGCGCAGCCCTCGCCCGCGGCGCAGCCTTCTGAATTCCTCCACCAATTGCGGCTCGGGGTCCACCCCAGAATCACGCATCGTCAGATCAGCGCTCCCTCTCGCCGAGACCATTCGCGTACAGACCACACTAGCCGCAGGTCGGCGACGGTAAACGCAAAACTCGAAATCAGTCCGGCAACACCGATGGCGAAATCCCCGCCCCCCGCTCACCGTACGCGCCGGTATTCCGTTTGACCCCGGAATCGCCACGCCCCCCATTCGTCCCGCCCTCGAGCGCACGCGACAGCGCCGGGAAGGGGGGCGGCCCTCCCCGGCGCAGCTGCCTCGGATGCCTACTGACGGACGCGCCGCCGGGCCTCAGCCGACGACGATCGACGCCAGCCAAGCGAGAAAGACGTGGACGTATCCATGGGTCTCCATGACAAGGCCTCCCCTCGGGTGTGGTGCTTCCGCCTACACCCTTAGGCTCGCCAAGCTCACGGCGTATAACAATGTGTTGCCCTAGTCCCCGCCGGATGGACAACGGGAAACGGCCCCCGACGTGGGATGATGTGGGGTCGTTGTCCGGGGTGGAGTTGGGGCTTTTTCGCTCACTTATGCATGTGGTGAATGTTATGTACTTGCTTATGGTTAACGCGAGGCCCTACCTACGTCACCGGCACTGGGTGGGTTTCTTGGGCTCAGATCGCATCGTCAGCGTGCGGTCCGTGTTCGCCCCTACCTCCGCCGCCGACACTCCGCTTCACTCCGCGTCGGCGGCTACGTCCGGGGCGATTACTTACCCCGCCCACCCGCCCTACTCAACCAGCCTGCGGTGGGCAGCACGCTCCCTCGTACCTCGGTCGCTCAACCGCCCACCTACGACACTACGCGCGGCATGGCAGGCGGCTGATTACTGCACGCGACCTGCGTCCCTCTGCAAGATCAGAGTTGAGTGACCGGAGCCGGGCTGTCTAGCCTGCGGCTTGCAGAGTGGTGCTTCAGTCGCGTGGGCGCGGAGCGTGCTGGTTGGATGTCCCACATGAATGGAACTCAGTCCATAGACAAGCCGTGGGGTGCGTCGGTGTTCGGAGCGGCGAGTGTTGACGCCGCTCCGGATCTCGCGAGGCTGCGTGTGGCGATCAAGCAGACGTTTCCGAAGCCCGCCGAGGCCTTCGCGGTGACTCGCGGAGCGGTCAACCGGGTCCGGGAGGTGCTGCGGGGGCATGGGATCCCGGATACCGCGGTGTCCACGTCTCGGCTGAACCTGCAGTCGACCTGGAGCTTCAATAACAACGAGCGTAAGTTCCTCGGCTACGCGTGTACTGCCTCGTTCGTGATCGAGGTGCGCGAACTGGAGGGCCTCGAGGCCATCCTGATCGATGTCGTCGAGGCCGGGGCGAATCAGGTCGATGGAGTCGAATTCGACGTGAGCAGCAAGAAGCAGCTGCGTGCCCAGGCTCGTGAGGCGGCTGTGGCCGCGGCGCAGGAGAAGGCGACAGTCTACGCGCAAGCGGCAGGGGTCCGGCTTGGCCCGGTTGTCCACATCAAGGACATCGACTCCGAGCAGATGCAGAACGCCTATCGCAGCCACGCTCAGGCCGCTACAACGGGCGGAGAGGGGGATCTTACCCCCGGAAAGATCACTGTCTCGGCTGGCGTCGTCCTGGGGTTCTCGCTCATCGGTGAGTGAGTCGGCAACCACGGTGCCACGCCCCGACTGGCGTGGCACCGCTGTCTGCGTGGGTCGCCAGAGCAAGGTCAGCCACAGCGGTGGCCGTGCGCAGCGCCGTAGGCCCGCGGACGTAGTGACCGAGGAGCGCCAGCGACGAGGGAGTGGAGGTAGCGGGCCGAAGGCTTCTAGCCCGCAGGGCGTTACCCGAAGGAGCGCAGCGACTGTAGGGCCGCCTTAGTAGGGCGGGTGGGCGGGGTATGTAGTCGGCCCGGACGTAGGCGTGGTGCGGAGCGAGGAACGAGCGCAGCACCACGCCGAAGGTAGGGCCGAACGGCAAACCGCAGCCTCAGCTCACCGCCCCGTCCCCAGCACCTCCGACAAGGGGGCTCGGATGGCGCGGACTTGGGGGACGGACATGAGGCGGTTGAGTTCGCGGGCCAGGGTGCGGAGGTCTACGCGGACGGTGGCGGAGTCGACTTGGGAGCAGGCGGTGAGGACTTGGGCGGTGATGGCGGCGGATTCTTCGGCTTCGCCGTCGGCGGCCAGGGCTAGGGCCAGGCGGGCGCCGTAGCGGGCTCGGGCGCGGAGGGCGGTGGCGGGGAGGGCGGCGTACTGCTCGCGGAGGGCTTCGGAGGCGCGGCGGGTGTCGCCTAGGTCGTAGAGGCACCATCCGCGGGCGGCGCGGACGGGGTCGGCGACGTTCGTCGGGCCCAGGGGGGTGGCGGTCGGGTCGGGGGCGGTGCGGGGGGAGGTGGAGGACGCCGAGGCTGCGGCTGCGGCGTCCAGGAGGTCGGCGGCGCGGTCCAGGGCTCTGAGACAGCCGTCGCGGTCGGCGAGGACGGCCAGGCCCTGCGCCTCGCGTTGCGCTGCCAGGCCTCTGATTCGCGGGTCGCGGGTGGCGCGTTGGGCCTGCTGGGCGAGCTCGACCGTCTGCTTGCCGTCGTGGCGGTAGAGGGCGATCAGGCCTCTGCGGACGAGGGCGTACGCGGCCATGTCGTTCTGGCCGGCCATCGCGGCGTATTCGACGGCGCGGTCGGTCCACCATATGGCGCCGTGCTCGTCGCCGGCCTCCTGGGCGATCCAGCCGGTGTACTCGGCGAAGCGGGCGGCGAGCAGCAAGGTTTCGTCACGCTGCGTCCCCGTCGACTGTTCGGCGACGCGGCGCAGGACGTGGGTGGGGCCGAGCAGCATCGGCAGCAGGTCGGCGGGGGAGAGGACCTGGCCGAGTGTGCGGGACTGGTTGAGCATCGCGCGGAAGTTGTCGAGGACGTTGTCGGAACCGCCGTCGCCACTGTCGCCGAGACCTTGTGAAATCCCCGTGGCTGCCGTCGGGGCCGAGGCCGAGGGGCGGGGCATGCCGTACGCGGCCGGGAGCAGGGTGCCGATGCCCAGTCCGCCCGCCGCCGAGAGCACCTGCCGTCGCGAGGCCGCCCGGAACCACACGTCGCCGCCGTCGAACACCATCGTCCACACCTCATCCGGATCGTTGACCGACTCGTCCTGGAGGGAGGGCGTACGCGGCGCGGTCAGCGCGGCGAGTTCGCCGCGTGCCCCGAGTGCGTGGTCGCAGCGCCGGGCGAGACCCTCGCTCGGCGGCTTGACGCCGTGTTCCACCTTGCTCAGGTGGCTCTTGCTGTAGTGCACCAGACTCGCCAGGCCGGCCAGGGAGAGCCCTGCCGCCTCGCGCCGTCGTCGCAGCTCCCTGCCGAACACAGTGCTGTCCCGGTCCATCGATGTCGCCCCTTTTCCCGTTGGCTGTCCGTCAGGGGATGGGTGAACGCGGCGGCGCCGGACCTGGTGCGAGTGTGTACGAATCAGGATAATCCGGTTCGGCCGCCACGGCGAGAGTCCAGAGCCCCGAGCTCGAGAACCGCCGAAGGCCCGAGAGCTACCGAAAGCCCGAGAACTGCCGAAAGCCCGAGGACTGCGATGCCCGACACCACGACCGAGGCGGCGGCCGTCTTCATCAGCTTCCGCAACAAGGACGGCGAGCACGCGGCGGCCGTGCTGCGGGCCGCGCTGGCGGCGCACTACGGCGAGTCGGTGGTGTTCCGCTCGACGGACTCGATCGAGCCTGGCGACGACTACCGCCGCGTGATCCTCGGCAACCTCGAGGGCTGCGTGGCCTGCGTCGCGGTGATCGGGCCCTACTGGTCCGGCATGCGTGGCGCGGACGGTGGGCTGCGCCTGTTCGAGGAGCACGACTGGGTGCGCGCGGAGCTGTCGATCGCGCTCCAGCTGGACAAGAAGATCATCCCGGTGCTGCTCGACCAGGTGCCCCGGCTCAGCGAGCGCGATCTGCCGCCGGACCTGTGGGATCTGGCCGGGCTCCAGTCCCTCCGGATGACGCACTACGACCACTCCTCGGCCATCAGAAGGCTGATCAAGGTGCTGACGCCGCTGCCCGGCACCGCCGACCGCCCGCCGATCTGCCGTCTGCCGCCCGCCGAGGCCCGATACGTCGAGCGGCCCGCGCTGTCCACGGCGCTGGAGTCCGCGATGGCCGCCGCGTCCGGGCAACACGCGCAGTTCGGCACGCCGGTGCCGGTCGTGCTTTCCGGCGCGGTCGGAACCGGCAAGAGCGTGCTCGCGGCCGAATACGCTCGGCGCGCGGCGGGCCGGTACGCGGCGGTCTGGTGGATCGACGCCCGGGATCCGCGCACGCTCGGTGCGCGGCTGACCGAACTCGCCGCCGCCACCGGCCTCGGCCCCGGCTGGGACGCGGCTACCGGCGTACCGGAGCTCTTCGACCGGATCGCGCGCAGCGGACGCTGGCTGGTCGTCTTCGATGGAGTAGACGAGGCGGACGCGCCGGACGCGCTGCTCGACCTGCTGACCGCCTTCGGTTCCGGCGGCTCCGGCGGCGACGTCCTGATCACCTCGCGGATCGCCGACTGGGGCTTGGCTGCCGTGCAGCAGTGCCCTGTCGAGCTCTTCGCGCGTGAGGAGTCGGTGGAGCTGCTCTCCGCGTATCTGCCGAATCAGACTCCGGATACGCTCGACGGCCTGGCCGCGGCGATGGGGGATCTGCCGCTGGCCGTGGCGCAGTCGGCGGCGCTGGTGAAGGCGGGCTGGTTCCGGGCCGACGACCTGGCACGACGTGCGGCCACCGCTCCGGGCGCGTTGCTGGCGAATCTGCCGCACGCGAGGACCAGGAGCCGTGCGGGCGCGGTCTCCGTCGTCGGGGCTTGGTCGCCGGTGCTGGATCGGATCGAGTCCGGGACGCCGCGCACGCGCCGGATCCTCGGGCTGCTCGGCGTGCTGGCTCCGGCCGCCGTTCCGCTGCGGCTGTTCACCGAGCCCGGTTCGATCCCAGATGGATCGATCTCAGACGGATCGGTCTCGGACGTCGAAGCCGTCGCGATGGTGGCGGACAGCGGGCTCGTGCCCGTGCGCGACGGGGCCTTCCATGCGCACCCGCTGTTCCAGTCTTTCGTGCTCGAGCGCATCGGTGCCGAGCACGCCGAGCCGCTTCGGGAGCAGGCGCGCGTGCTGCTGGCGGCGGCCGACCCCGGGGATCCGCGTGACCTGCGGACTCCGGCGGGCTACGACGTGATCCTGCCGCACGTGCTCGCCCTCGACTTCACCGCCACCAGCGATCCCGACTGCCGTGCGCTGCTGCTGCGCGTCGCACACCACCTCGCCGCCCGCGGAGACGCCGTCACCGCAGGTCAGCTGGCTACCGCGGCCTACGAGAAGTGGAAGAACGAGAACCACGACACACTCGTGCTCGGCGCTCGCGCGGAGATGGCCAGGGCTCTGTTTCGCTCGGGGGATCCGTCGGGTGCCGCGCGGATCGATCGGGAGCTCGTGGCCGTGCACGCGGCGGCCGAGGGTCCGGACGGTCCGGCCACATTGCGCGCGGAGCTCGACCTGGCGACGGACCTGTCGGCGTGCGGGGACTTCGAGGCCTCGACCGCGATGCTGGAGCGGCTGATTCGGCGGCTGGCCACGCGGTTCGGCCCGGACAGCCGCGAGAGGCTGCGCGCCGTCCACAACGCGGCCCACGGCGCCCGCGCACTCGGCCGGTCCGCGCGTGCGCTGCGTCTCGACGAGCCGAATCTTCGTGCCCTGGCGGACGTGCTCGGCCCCGACCACCCCGACACACTGCGGTCGGCGTACGCGCTCGGCCTCGACCTGCGTGTTCTCGGCGATCCGCAGGGTGCGCTCGTGCTGCATCAGGACACGTACGAACGGCTGGCGGAGCTCTACGGCGCGGACCACGCGGCGCCCCTCGAAGCGCGCTATGCCGTCGCCGTCGACCTGCGTCTGCTGCGTGACCCACGGGTGGTCATGACCGCGTACGAGGTCTGCGAAGATTCCACCGCTGTCCTCGGTCCCGACCACGTGGACGCGCTGACCCGCCGCCTGTTCTACGGCGAGGTGCTGCGCGCGCACGGCAGGCAGGCCGAGGGGGACGCGGAGTGCGCGCGGGCACGCCGCGGTCTCAGGGGATTGAGTGGCCCCGGCAGCGCGGGGTCGGCGTCAGACGGGCTCGGGGCCGGTCGGGTCCGTGGCGTCGGCGGGGGGCTGCTCGGCGGGCGGTACCGGTCGGATGAGGAACTCTGAGCTCCGCGGCGCCGTGCCGGGACGCGTCCAGTTCAGGCCGTCGAAGTACTCGAGTTCACCGGTCGTCGGCGAGGTGCGGTAGTCGCCCGCCGCGTTCACCGAAGCGTCCTTGTTCTCGTCCGTGCCCGCGCCATCGCGTTCGGGATCCGTCGTCACGGGACGATTATGGGTCCTGACTTCACCGCACTCCACCCCGCACGGGTCCATTCCGGAGCGTATGTCCCCTACGGCTCCGGGTTGGCCACTGCGTGGCCACTTCCGTGGCCGCCATCGGCGCAAGCTGAAGCCGCGGTCCGGACAGTGGGCCGCCGCCATGCGGCGTTTGGTGGGCTCCGCAGTGGAGGTAGTACCGACAATGACAGAAGACAACAACGCTCCCCGGCCATCGCGGCCGGGGACGACGCGGCCGGGCCCGGTGAGCCCGACGCGTCGCCGACACGGTGGGCGCGGCACGTCCGCGGCATCGTCGTCCCAGCGCGCGTCCGCATTCGCGGCGGCCGCGTCGGTGGGACGGCTGGACGCGCTGGCGGCCGGTGGCCGGCTCGCGTCCGTCGCGGCCAGCAACGCTCGCGAGCACGCCCTGCTGGGCTCCGCGGTCTACGCCGTGGCGTGGCCGATCGTGTTCAGCCGGGTGACCCGGTCCGTCGAGATGCAGCGCGGGCACCGCGGCTGCATGGGCTCGGTCCACACCCTGGCGCCGGAGTGCCTCGACGGTTTCGAGGACGACGTGGCCGCGGTGGTGGACTACGTGCTGCGTTTCGCGGACACCCCGATCAGCAACCTGGGCGGCTGGATAGCGAGCCGGGTGCAGAAGGCGTGCGTCGACGGGCATCGCAGGCGGCGCGGCCAGCGGGGCGCGCTGCAGCGCCCGCGGCTGCCGGAGTTCGTCGCCAGCGGCCTCGCCGGCGATCCGTGGCTGTGCTTCCTGGCGGTGGCCGTGCTCACGTGGGTGGGCCTGCCGATGACCGCCGGGTGCGGGCTGTGGCCGTTGGAGGAGTGGGGCCGCAGCCGCGAGGCGCGGGTGCCGGGCTCGGACGCGGGCGACGGCGCGGCGGTCGAGCGGGACATCGAGACGGTGCTCACGGCCATGCGGGCGCGTCCCGCGTGGTACGAGCGCTACGTCGAAGTACCGCTGGGCCGCAAGCAGCCGCCGGTCTACCCGACGGCGGACGCGGTGCCGCCCGCGCTGCGCATCGTGGAGACGCACGAGTTCGACGACGCCATGCTCGTGCGGCTCGCGGGCCTGGCGCTGGACGAGGCGCGGCTGCGGCTCGACGCGGGACAGCCGCCGCGCGACGCGGTGGCCGCGGCGATCGGCGGCGCGTTCGGCGAGTCCTGCGCCGCCTGGGGCGCGGACCGGCCGCCGCACCAGGATCCGCTGCCCGCCGACCGGATCGCCGCGCTGCTGCGGGATCCGGCGGAGGTCGATCGGCTGGTCGGCGCCGTGCTCGACATCGTGGCGCAGGAGAAGGAGGTCATCGCAGTAGCCTGAATGACCGGCGCTCGGGCATCGGGTGCGCGACGGCAGCGCGAGCCGTCACGCACCCGATGCCTCAGGATTCGAAGGATCCGAGCCGCGGGAACAGCTTCTCCGCGTTCCCGCGGTCGATCCCGTGCCGCAGCGCGGGATCGATCGGCATCCGCTCGTACTGCCTGGCCATGAAGCCGACCGCGACGGACGGCGCGAACGGGAAGTCGCTGCCGTAGAGCACGTGCGTCGGGTCGGCGACCTCGAACAGGCTCGGCAGCGCGGCGGGCGTCGAGGAGAGGGCGACGTCGTAGTAGAACTGCCGCAGCGGCGCGAGCAGCCGCGGGATCTGGTGCTTCTGGTCCACGACGGCGAAGGCCTGCGCGAGCTTGCTCGACTGGCTCATCGATGTCAGCAGGATGCGATAGGCGATGTAGGGCACGAAGCCGCCGGCGTGCGCGAGGATGAACTTGATGCCGTCGTACTTCTTCAGCGCGCCGGACAGGATCAGGCTGATCGCGGTACGCGTCGTGTCCAGCAGGAAGTCGGCGGTGAACGTCGGGATGCCGGGGACGGGCTCGGCGGGCAGTTCGCCGGGGTGGATGAACACCACGGCGCGGCGCCGGTGCAGGAAGTCGAGCAGCGGCGCGAAGCCCGGATCGCCCAGGTAGCGGCCGTCGTTGTTGGCCAGCAGCACGATGCCGTCGGTGTGCAGGGTGTCGAGCGCGTACTCGGCCTCCGCGATGGCGCCGTCCACGTCGGGGAGCGTGAGCGTGGCGAAGAAGCCGAAGCGCTCCGGCTCGTCCCGCACGAGGTCGGCGCAGTATTCGTTCACGTGGCGGGCCATCTTCGCCGCCTCGGCCGCGTCGCCGAGGTACACGCCGGGCGTGGAGACCGACAGGATCCCGGTGGCGATGTCGCGCGCGTCCATGAACTTGCGCGCCGCCGACGGCGACCAGTCCGGCAGGTCGATGCCGCCGGGACGCAGGCCGTGGTCGCGGATCCAGTCGGCGTAGCGCGGCGGGATCACATGCTGGTGGACGTCGATGCGGCGCGGGTTTGCCATGATGCTTCTTTCCTAAGGAGAGACCGGGCACTTCTGTGGAACTGGTCGAGCTTGTCGACGATGGTCTGGCCGACGGGCGTGTGGCCCCAGATGCTGATCCCCTGATGCGTCGAGGGCTGCCAGGTGCTCTCGTCGACGACGATCGGATTCCAGCCCACCTCCCACTCGAAGCCGGAGGGCGTGCGCGCGTAGTAAGACAGCTCCCTGTCGTTCGTGTGCTGACCGACGGACAGCGCCATCCGGAAGCCGAGCTCGTGCACGCGCTGATAGCTCTGGGCCACGTCGTCGAGCGTGGCGGCCTGGATGTTGAGGTGCTGCACGCGCGTGCGGATCGGATCGACCGGCAGTCCACGTGTCGCGGCGATCGCGATCGAATGGTGCCGTTCGTTGAGGCGCAGGAAGCGGATCTTCAGCTTCACGCCGCTGATCGTCTCGTCGATGTAGTCCGTCAGCCGCGCGTCGAACAGCGTGCCGAAGTAGCCGCGCACCCGTTCCGGCCGGGTCGATGTGAGGGCCACGTGCCCCATCCCCGAGTCGCCGGTCACGAACCCGGACGCGAGCATCCGCAGCGGCTCCGCGGACGATATCGGGTTCGTATACACCTCCTGCGTGATCCCCTTCGGCCCCGGGAACCGCAGCAGCCGTTCGACCCCGCGCAACGCCGCGTCCTCGGCGGATCCCTCGACGGCCGGCAGACCCCGCGCCCGCAACCGTCCCGCGATCTCCTCGAACTCACCGTGGCCGTCGACATGCCAGCCGGTGGCGACCACGTCCTCAGCGGGTCCGCGACGTATCAGAAACCTGCACTCCTGCTCGTCGAGACGGAAGCGCATGTGGTCGTTGTCTACCGCGTCGTGGTGCATGCCGATCGCGTCGGTACCGAAGCGCCGCCAGTCGCCGAAGCGCCGCGTCTCGATGACGATGTAGCCGAGATGTACGGACCCGAAGATGTTCACCGGGACCCACCGGCCAGGAAGTCGGCGCACACGCGGTTGAACAGTTCGGCGCGCTCCCACTGCACCCAATGGCCGGTGTTCGCGACCAGGTAGAGGTCGCAGTTCGGCATGCGCTCGGCGAGCATCCGCCCGCCGCTGGGCCGGTTGACCTTGTCCGCGGCGCCCCAGAGCACGAGCGTGGGCACGGGCAGGGTGTTGAGTCGTGCGTCGCGCGTGAAGTCCATCTTCCAGAGCGTGCGCAGGGCGTTGCGGCCGGATGGGCGTCGCAGCGGCGGATTCGCGATCACCTCGGGGTCGATGCTGTCCCGGAAGCGGCTGTCGATCACCGAATCGGGTATCTGCGCGGCGTTGAAGACGAGGTAGTTGCGGATGAACTTCTCCAGCTTCAGCCGCGAAGGGCCGTCGCCGCCGTAATAGGCGAGCAGACTGTTGAGACCCGCCGTGGGCCGCGCCCGGGTCGTGCCGATGCCGCCCGGCCCCATCAGAACCATGCGATCCACACGTTCGGGAGTGTCGAGCGCGAGCCGCAGCGCGCACGCGCCGCCGTACGAGTTCCCGACCAGCGCGGCCTTGTCCAGGTCCAGCACGTCCATCAGGCCACGCATGTTGTCCGCGAGGTACCCGAAAGGATCCCGGCCGTCCACGCCCTTCGTGCTCCGACCGTAACCCGGCAGGTCGGGGACGATGACCCGGTACTCCTTCGCCAACGCCTCGATGTTGCGGCGGTAGTTGGACACGCCCGAGGCGCCCGGCCCGCCGCCGTGCAGCAGCAGGACCGGCGGGCCGTCCCCGGCCTCGGCGACGAAGATCTTCCGGCCCGCGACATCGAGCACTGATTCCTTCATGGTGTCCTCACAGGTTGATCGGGGGAGGCGGAAGCCGCACGCCCGCGGGCGCGGCGGCGTAGACGTAGGCGTCCGGGCGCAGCGCGAGCGAGCCGGCACGATGCTTGTTCATCCAGGGCAGAAGGACCTCGTCGCTGTCGACGATCGAACCCTCGGCCGGTTGCGATCCGGCGGGCAGGACGTGCAGCGCGGGCACGCCGTCCCACGCGGGTTGCGGCGCCTGCGGAACCGGCAGCGACGCGTGCAGCAGAACCCATCGGCCGCCCAGCACGTCGTCGAGTCGCACGCGTTTCCCGTCTGACGACGTGACCCACGGCTGCGGGATCTGATGTCCGGACGCCTTCGCGCGCGGCTTCGCCTGCAGGCCGTCCGCGTAGTGGGCGACGGGTATCCAGTTCGAGTCCTGCAACCAGTCGGCGAACCCCGGAACGCGCCCCAGCACCGGCAGGACCGAGTCGCGCACCCGGGTGACCGCCCGCCGCCGCTCGGTGATGATCCGCCCGACGAACACCGCGCGCTTGGTCACTTCCCGCACGTGCGGCTTGCGCTCGGCTTCGTACGAGTCGAGCGCCGCCTCGGGAAGCTCGCCGCGCAGCACGGCCGCCAGCTTCCAGCACAGATTGGCCGCGTCCCGGACCCCGGCCGCCATGCCCTGCCCGATCCACGGCGGCATCGCGTGCGCCGCGTCGCCCGCGAGGAACACGCGTCCGACCCGGAAGCGCGCGGCGAAGCGGACGTGGTGGCTGTAGACCGTGGCCCGCAGGATCCTGATGCTGTCCCGGCCGATCCCGTACCGCGAGACCAGCGCGTGGATCGCGTCGTCAGAGGTCAGATGCTCCGGATCGTCCCCGGGCAGGATCGGGAACTCCCAGCGGTGATGCCCGAGCGGCGTCGGGCAGTCCACGGCCGGGCGCGCCGGATCGCAGCGGAACCGCAGCCGGTCGTGGTCCGGCCACGGCTTGAGCATCTCGGTGTCGATGACCACCCAGCGGTCCTCGTACGTGCGGCCCTCGTAGCCCACGTTCAACTGCGCGCGGGTCGGACTCGACCCGCCGTCCGCCGCGATCACGTACGCCGCGCGGATTTGCCGCACGGACTCGTCGCCGGTGTCGAGCACCGTCAACTCCACGCCCTCCGCGTCCTGCCGCACGCGCAGGCACTCGCGCTGCAGCAGCACCTCGACGTTCGGGAAGCGGTCCACGCCCTCGCGCAGCACCTGCTCCAGAACCGGCTGGTAGATGAACATCTGCGGCGGATGCCCGTGCCCGCGCGGCGTCGGCGAGGCGCTCAGGAACGTCCGGCCGCGCGCGTCCACGAAGTCCAGCGGCCGGTCGGCGAGCATGTCCTGCTTCAGCCGCTCGGCCAGCCCGAACCGCTGCCAGATCCGCACGACCTCCTCGTCCGTGGAGATCGCCCGCGCCCGCGCGAACACCTCGGCGTCCCGCTCCAGCACGACGACCCGCAGGCCCAGCGCGCCCAGCAGGTTCGCCGCGGTCACTCCCGTGGGCCCGTATCCGATCACGGCGACGTCGTACACGCCAGACCACCTCACTGTGGATGCCACGGCAGATTGCTGTAGCGATCACTACAATTGGAATGACCGCTACGCTAACTCCGGCCCGCTGGTACCGTCAAGGCCTCGAGAACAGACGGAGGGGATCCATGTCCCACGCAGATGGTTCGCGCAGGAAGCGCGCGAACGGCGTCGAATCCCGCCAGCGCATCCTGGACGCGGCGGTGGAGATCGCGGGGGAGCGCGGCTACGAGGGCACGTCCATCGCCGCCGTCAGTGCCAAGTGCGGCCTGCCAGCCAGTTCGATCTACTGGCACTTCAAGGACAAGGACGACCTGATCGCGGCCGTCATCGAACGCAGCTTCGAGACGTGGCTCCAGGCCCTCGAACTGCCCGGCGAGCACAGCGGAACCCCGCTCGAACGCGTCACCGCCATGGCCGCCGACGTGGCCAGATCACTCGTCGACGCCCCCGACTTCCTGCGCCTCGGCCTCATGCTCGCGCTGGAACGCCGCCCTGCCGAACCGCGCGGCCGCACCGTCTTCCTGGAAGTCCGCGAGATCGCCCGCCAGCGCATCGCCGAGGTCATGGCGACGCTCTTCCCCGCCCTGCCCGCCGCCGCCGTCCAGACGCTCACGGCCTACGCGGTGGCGGGCGCCGACGGCCTCTTCGTCCAGCGCGAAGTGGCAGGCGACGGCGTGGACCTGGTGGCCATGTTCGAACTCCACGCCCAGCTCATCTACGACGCGGCCGTCCGGCTGGAAGCTCGCGGCTAACGATTTCTCGCGGGACTCGTCACGACGATCTCGGTCGCGACCGGAAGCGGCGTCTCCGGGAAGCCGAGCAGGCCCCGGGTGACCACGATCGCGCGGATCGTGCTGACGTCCAGCTCGACCAGCAGCTCCTGCACGGCGTCCATGCCGTCGGTCGCGAGCACCGGGCGGCAGCGCTCGACCAGCTCGGTCAGGTGCGCTGCCTGCTCGGGGGTCAGCCCTATGACGTTCTCGAACATGAGCTGTCGTCAATCACGGCTAAGGCGTCGATCTCGACGCGGAAGGCGGGGTGAACCAGGCCGCTGACCTGGACGAGCGAGCTGGCCGGCGGCTTGGCGACGTCGACGAACTCGTCCCGGACCGCGCGGACGGTGGCGAGGTCGTCGAGATCCACCACGTAGTACGTCAGCTTGATGACGTGCCGCCACTGCGCACCCGCGGCGGCGAGGGCGGTGCCGAGGTTGCGGAAGACCTGGCGGAGCTGGGCGGTCGTATCCCCGTCGCCGCCGACGAGCTGGCCGTCGGCGTCCACGGGGACCTGACCGGAGATCGCGACCAGCGGGCCGGACGTCGCCACGACCGCGTGGCTGTAGCCGTTGACGGGAGGCATGCCCTCGGGGCGCACGAGATGACGCATGATCAGATCATCGCCTATTCTTCCGGTTCCCACGCGCGCAGCAGGTCGAGCACGTTCCCGTCGCCCGCGAGCTGCAGGGAGTCGACCGAGATGCGGTCGTACATGTAGAGCACCAGCTCGCTGGCGGTGCCGGTGATGGCGACCTCGGCGGGGGCGGCGGCCGTAGCGTCCCCGACCAGGCGGGTGAACCGCGCACCGTCGGCGGCGAGCGCGAGTCGCCAGGAGCCGCCCTCGGTCGCGTGCATGTCGAGCGACGCGGGCGCGTGCGGCCAAGGGGCGGTCGTCGAGCAGCAGGTGGAGAGGAAGTCCTCAACGCCGTCGAACGCCACGTCGCTCGGCAGCGCCTGCGGGGCACCTACCGTGACCTGGGCGTCGTAGGTGTGCATGGTGATTTCCTGCAGCTGGTGGCGGGCGACCGCGCCACAGTTCTGCGGCGACTGCGATCCGGCCCACCACGTCCAGCAGCCGCGATCCGGCCCCGCCTCCCGCAGCGCGTCGAGCATCAGTCGCACGGACGCGGCGTACCAGTCGAGCAGCGACTCAAGCTCCTCGGGCGTCTCCTGCGCGTTGAACACGGCCCGATCCGGCGGCGTCGCCCCCGGCTCCGCGCTGACGACGGCCGCCCAGAAACGCCGCCCGTGACCCAGGTGCCGCACCAGATCCCGCAACGTCCACTCCGGGCACGTCGGTACTTTCACGTCGATATCCCCCGCCGACGCGACGGCAGCCCGGAACGCGCCCGCCCGCTCCTCGATCAGGCGCAGCAGGTCTGGGAACTCCAAGGTCTTTTTCACAGGTTGTCTATCTATCACCGCGTCCCGCCATCCGGAAAGTGATTATTCGCGGCTGTTGTATCGTCCGGGCCATGGCACAGACGCTTTCGGACCTTCTCACGGACGCGGCGGCTGGGCGTTTCCCGTCCCCCGACGGCAGCGTGACCGTGGTCCCGCAGCCGAGCACCCGCGACGCCGGAGTGATCGCGTTCACGGCGCACTCGGTCGTCTTCACCGACGAGGATCCGCAGTGGGTCCGCAAGACCCTCGCCTCGATCGACTGCGACCCACTCGCCGCGCCGCTCAATCCTCGATTCCTGACGGCGTTGATGGATCGCACGGATCGCGTCACGGAGACCGTGGACCTGCTGACCGTCGCCGACGCCCTCCCCGGACCGCCGCCCCTGACACTCCACGAAGTCACCGACCCCAGCCACCCCCGCGTCGCGAGAGCCGCCCGATTCCGCGACGACGTGCGCGTGTGGGAAACGGACGGCGGCGATGGCCTGCTGATCCTCGGCCGGGCCGTGGCAGGTCGATGGGAGGCTGCGATCGAGGTGGACGACGCTGCCGGTGGCCGGGGCGTGGGCCGACTGCTGGCCACCGCCGCGCGGCATCTGGTGCCCGACGGCCAACCGGTCTGGGCGCAGCAGGCCCCCGGCAACGCCCGCAGCGTGCGCGTGTTCCAGGCTGCCGGATACCGACCGGTCGGCGCCGAGATCCTGCTGCTGCCACGCGGCGACCTGACTACCTAGTCCTTGCTTCCACTCAGATCCAGCGCGATATCCGTGATCATGTCCTCCTGGCCGCCGACGAGGCCACGGCGCCCGACCTCGACGAGGATGGCTCGGGTGTCGAGGTTGTGGCGTGCGGCGGCGTGCTCGGCGTGGCGGAGGAAACTGGAGTAGACGCCCGCGTAGCCGAGGGTGAGGGTCTCACGGTCCACGCGCACGGGGCGGTCCTGCAGCGGTCTGACCAGGTCGTCGGCGGCGTCCATCAGGGCGAAGAGGTCGCAGCCGTGCTGGTAGCCCATCAGATCGGCGACGGCGATGAACGCTTCGATCGGGCAGTTTCCGGCGCCCGCGCCCTGTCCGGCGAGGGAGGCGTCGATGCGTACTGCACCGCATTCGGCGGCGATGACGGAGTTGGCGACGCCGAGGCCGAGGTTGTGGTGCGCGTGGACGCCCATCTCGGTGCCGGGGTCGAGGACGTCGCGGTAGGCGTGGTAGCGGTCGCGCAGTTCGTTCATCGTCAGGCGACCGCCGGAGTCGGTGACGTAGACGCAGTGCACGCCGTATGACTCCATCAGCTTCGCCTGGCGCGCGAGCTCGGCGGGCTCGGCCATGTGCGACATCATCAGGAATCCGGCGACGTCCATGTCGAGCTCGCGCGCTGCCTGGATGTGCTGCGCGGCGATGTCGGCCTCGGTGCAGTGCGTGGCGATGCGCACGGAGCGGATGCCGAGGGAGTGCGCCTGCTTCAGGTCGTGCAGCGTGCCGACGCCGGGGAGCAGTAGCGTCGTCGGGATCGCCCTGCTCACGTTGCCCACCACCGCCTCGATCCACTCCCAGTCGGTGTGGGCGCCGATGCCGTACGTGATGCTGGATCCGGCCAGGCCGTCCCCGTGCGCGACCTCGATCGCGGCGACTCCGGCCCGGTCGAGTGCGCGCGCGATGCTCGCGGCCTGATCGACCGTGTAGCGGTGCCGGATGGCGTGCATGCCGTCCCGCAGGGTCACGTCCTGGATGTAGAGCTCGGTCATACCTTCACTCCTTGGGCGATGCGCTCGGCCGTGCGCAGGGCGGCCGAGGTCATGATGTCGAGGTTGCCTGCGTACGCCGGGAGGTAGTGCGCGGCGCCCTCGACCTCGAGGAAGATGCCGACCTTCGTCAGCTCGCCCGCCGCGTCCGGGGCGAGAGTCCGCAGCGGGTCGTCCTGGCCCACGCGGTCGAACTGGACGGTCTGCTTGAGCCGGTATCCGGGCACGTATTCGCGCACCGTCTGCTCCATCGCGGCGACGGAATCCCGGATGGCGCCCTCATCGACGCCGCCGACGTCACCGACGCCACCGACCAGGCAGTACACGGTGTCGCGCATGATCAGCGGGGGATCGGCCGGGTTGAGGACGATGATCGCCTTGCCCTTCCGCGCCCCGCCCACCTTCGCGATCGCGTCGGACGTCGTCTCGGTGAACTCGTCGATGTTCGCGCGCGTGCCCGGACCGGCCGAGCGGGAGGCGATGGACGCGATGATCTCCGCATAGTGCACATCCGTGACCCGGGAGACGGCCGCCACCATCGGGATCGTCGCCTGGCCGCCGCACGTCACCATGTTGACGTTCGAGGCGCCGAGGTGCTCCTCCAGGTCCACCGGCGGAATCACGTACGGTCCGATCGCGGCGGGGGTGAGGTCGATCAGCGTACGTCCGGTGCCGACGAGCAGGTCGTGATGCCTGCGATGAGCGCCCGCCGAGGTGGCGTCGAACACGATCTCGACGTCCTCGAACTCGGGCATCCGCATCAAGCCGTCGACGCCCTCGTGCGTCGTCGCCACCTTGAAGCGGCGCGCGCGGGCCAGGCCGTCCGAGTCCGCGTCGATTCCCGCCATCGCGGCCACCTCGAGCGTCTCCGAGAGCCGCAGAACCTTGATCATCAGGTCGGTGCCGATGTTCCCCGAGCCGATGATCGCAACTTTCGTCGCCACGTCACTTGCCTCCTATCCGCGCGAAGGACACGCGCACCGAACCCAATTCGCTGATCTGCGCCTCGAAGACGTCGCCGGGCGCGGCCGTGGACATCGGACCGAGCGCGCCGGTGAGCACCACGTCGCCCGCGCGCAGCGGTTCGCCGACGGCCGAGAGCGCGTCCGCGAGCCATACGGCGGCGTTCAGCGGGCTGCCCAGGCAGTCGGCTCCGGTGCCCGTGGAGACCTGCTCGCCGTTCCGTGTCAGGGACATCCGCACCTGCGCCACGTCCACGTCGTTCGGCGAGACCTGCGCCTCACCGAGCACGAACAAGCCCGACGAGCCGTTGTCCGCGACCGTGTCGGTGTACGTGATCTTCCAGTCGGCGATACGGCTGTCGACCAGTTCCAGCGCCGGACGTACGTGGTCGACGGCGCGCAGCACGTCCTCCACGGTGTGCTTGGCCTCCGTCAGGTCTTCCCCGAGGACGAGCGCGACCTCGGCTTCGACCTTCGGCTGAAGCAGGCGGCCGTACGGCACCTCGCCGCCCTCGGGAATCCGCATGTCGTCGAGCAGCGCGCCGAAATCGGGCCGGTCAACGCCGAGTTGCCGCTGCACGGCCTGCGACGTGAGCCCGATCTTGCGGCCCACGATGCGGCGTCCGGCGGCGAGTGCGTGCTCGATCGTCAGCCGCTGCACCGCGTAGGCGACCGCGTCCGAGTCGGCGTGCGCGCCGAGCAGGTCGCGGATCGGCGGACACGGCACTCCGGTACGCGCGGCCTCGGCGAGGGCATGCGCGGCCGCCACCACCTCGGGAAGTTCGGGATTCTGGTCACGGGACATGTGTCCAGGTATAGACGCGGCGCCCGGCGTGCGGCAAAGATTGTTCCGTGACACGGAACAACGCACTCTCCGGGAACATGCTGGACAAGGCGGTCGCCCTGCTCGACTGCTTCGGCCCCGGCGACGGTCCGTGCCGCCTGTCCGAACTCGCGCGGCGCGCCGGACTGCAGAAGACGACCGCGCACCGGCTCGTGGCCGACCTCGTGCGCCTCGGTTTGTTGGAACGCGTCGCGGACGGCTATCGGCTCGGCGGGAAGCTGTTCGAGCTCGGATCCCTCGTGCCGCGACGCCTGGACCTGCGCGAGACGGCGCTGCCGTTCCTCCAGGACCTCTACGCGGCGACGGGGGAGACCGTGCACCTCGGCGTGCGCGAGGGGCGGAGCGTCGTCTACCTTGAACGCATCCACGGCCACGACGCGCTGCCGCTACCGTCACGCGTCGGCGGGCAGTTGCCGCTGACCTGCACGGGAGTCGGCAAGGCACTGCTCGCCTTCGCGGACCCCGCGCTCATCGAGGAGGTGCTGGCCGAGCCGCTGCCGCAGCGTACCGACTATTCGATCACTGATCCCAAGCGTATGCGGACGCTGATCGAACAGTGCCAGGCGTCCGGCCTCGCGTACGAGGAGCAGGAGTCGGTCCTCGGCGTCAGTTGCATCGCCGCGCCGATCTTCGACGGCAGCGGACAGGCGGCCGCCGCACTCTCGGTCGCGGTGCCGCGCGCCAGATTCAGCCCGGCCCAGTTGGCACCTGCCGTGCGCACGGCAGCCCTCGGCCTCTCCCGCCGACTGCGCACATCCAAGTTCGAGGAACCCATCGCTCTGACAGATCGCTGAAAACGGATCTATATGTTGGACCGCGCGCCCCGTCGGCGCCACCCTGGTAGGTAGTCCCGGCGGAATCGCCAGGTCGTAGTTTCGAGTGATGGGAGCAGCGTGGTCATGCGCGGCACACTGCGGGATGCCTGGACCACGATCGTGCCCGACATGAGCGACCGGCACGGCCCACTCCCTCCGATGCTGCTGATGCTGACGCTCGTCACCGGACTGGTCGACGCGTTCAGCTACCTCGACCTCGGGCACGTCTTCGTCGCGAACATGACGGGTAACGTCGTCTTCGTCGGCTTCGCGCTGGGAGGGGCGGCCGGGTTCTCGATCATCGCGTCGCTCGCCGCGCTGCTGGCCTTCGCCGTCGGCGCGTTCCTCGGCGGACGGCTCGTGCACCGGGTCCGCGACCACCGTGGACGGATGCTGCGGCTGGCCCTGATCGCGCAGACCGTGCTGGTGCTCGCGGCCTACGTCGTCGCGCAGGCCGCCTCCGCGCCGTACTCGACCGGGATCCGCTACACGCTGGTCGCGTTGCTGGGCCTGGGGATGGGCCTGCAGAACGCCGCCGTCCGCAGCCTCGGCGTGCCCGACCTGACGACCACCGTGCTCACGATGACGATCACCGGGATGGCCTCCGACACCCGCGCGGCCGGCGGCTCCGGCGGCAAGATCGGGCGGCGCACGCTCTCCGCGCTGGCGATGTTCGTCGGCGCGCTGGTCGGCGCGGCGCTCGTGCTGCACGGCCACGCCGCCCTGCCGCTGCTGATCGCCCTCGTGCTGCTGGCGGGCGCGAGCGCGGTCTCGTTCCGGCTCGCGGGATCGTCGGCTCCCTGGACGAAGCCGCTGTAGATCCGAATCAGCAGGCTTATGCGGCGCTTAGCTGCGGGTTAAGGGGATCCGGCGACATCAGGTCTAGACCCATGTACCCGACATTGGTCTAGTCCATCGTATTGACGCGGTTCCGGCACCGCAGTACACGGATAGTAGTCCAACGCGAAGGCGCGCGCTGACGCTGGGCTGCGGGATAACCCACCCCTATCCAGCACCCAGGAGCATCATGCGAATACGATCATCCCTGCTCAGCCGCGGTCGCACCGCGGTGGCGGCCGCGGCCTGCGCCGCGTTCGCCGCCATGGGCCTGATCGCGGCCGGCGCCGCGACCGCCGGCCCGGCCACCGCGGCCGACCTCGCCGGACGGGCCGCCGTGCCCGCCGCGGCCACCTCCGGCGGCATCAAGGTCGCGTACTTCGACCAGTGGTCCATCTACCAGAACGCCTTCTACGTCCAGAACCTCGACACCGAGGGCATCGCGGGCAAGCTCAACTACCTGATCTACGACTTCGAGAACATCACCCCGACCGCGCCGTACAGCTGCTTCGAGGCGGAGAAGGCCACCGACCCCGATCCGGCGGGCGAGAACGACCCGAACGCGGGCGACGGCGCCGAGGACATGGACGCCGACTACGGCAAGCCGTTCCCGGCGAACGAGGCCGTCAACGGCGTGGCGGACACCTCCACGCAGACCATCGGCGGCAACTTCAACCAGCTCAGGGAACTGAAGGCGAAGTATCCGAACCTGAAGATCCTGCTGTCGATCGGCGGCTGGACCTACTCGAAGTACTTCTCCCCGATGGCGGCGACGGCGTCCTCCCGGCAGTCGTTCGTCTCCTCGTGCATCAACATGTTCATCAACGGCAACCTGCCGACCGACTGCGACTACGGGCCCTGCTACGGCGGCACCGGATCCGCGGCGGGCATCTTCGACGGCTTCGACATCGACTGGGAGTACCCCGGCTCGACCGGCGGCCACGTCGGCAACATCACCTCGTCCAGCGACGGCGCCGACTACACCGCGCTGCTCGGCGAGTTCCGCAGCCAGCTCAACACGCTGGGCGCGAGCAACGGCAAGACGTACTACCTCTCGGCCGCCCTGCCGTCCGGCCAGGACAAGATCAGCAAGATCCAGACCAGCAGCATCGGGCAGTACCTGACCTTCGGCGACGTCATGACCTACGACATGTACGGCGCCTGGAACGCGACCGGCCCGACCGACGAGCAGAACCCGCTGTTCGCCAACCCGAACTCGCCCGAGCCCAAGATCGCGCCCGGGAACGAGACGTACAGCATCGACGGCGCCATGAAGGCCTGGACGACGGGGGACTCCCAATACGGCATCACCGGCGGCTTCCCGGCGAACAAACTCACCATCGGCGTGCCCTTCTACTATCGTGGCTGGACCGGCGTGTCCGCGGGATCGGAGCACGGGCTGTACCAGACAGCCAGTGGTCCATCCGCGGGCATGACGGACTCGGGCAACGTGCCGGGCGTGGCGATGTACAAGGAGATCTCGAACATCGTCGCCAATTCGGCCGACACGTACTGGGACCCCGTCACCGATTCGGCCTACTTCTATGACGGCACGAACTTCTACGGCGGCGAATCCCCCCAGTCCATCCAGACCGAAGCCGACTACGTGCACTGCAACGGCTACGGCGGCATGATGATGTTCTCGCTCTACGACCTGGACCCGGCCGCCACCCTCTTCAACGACGCCGCGACCGACATCAACGGCTCCGCGACCAGCTGCCCGACCGCACCCCCCACCTCCAGCGCCAGCGGCACGACGACTTCGGCCACCCCCACCTCCACCGCCAGCAGCACCCCCACCTCCACCGCCTCCGGAACCCCCACCGGCACCGGAACGGGCACAGGCACGCCGACCGGCACTGGCACTCCCACCGGCCCCAGCGGCGGCAACCTGATCACCAACCCCGGCTTCGAAACCGGCACCCTCTCCGGCTGGACCTGCGCAAGCACCGACTCGGTCACCGCATCCCCAGCCCACTCCGGCAGCCACGCCCTAGCCGGCGCCGCGAACAACTCCGACGACGCACAGTGCACCCAAACGGTCACCGTCCTCCCCAACACCACATACACCTTCAGCGCCTACGTAGACGGTGCATACGTCTTCATCGGCCAAACCGGCGGCACCGACACCTGGACCCCCAGCACCAGCGGATACCAGAAGCTCTCCATGACCATCAGTTCCGGCTCCTCGACCTCACTGACCCTGTACGTCCACGGTTGGTACGGCCAAGGCACCTACTACGCAGACGACTTCTCGCTAACCGCGAGCTGATCCCCGCGTAGCAAGGCTGAGGGGCTACCGCACCGCCGCGCGGTAGCCCCTCAGCTGAGGTCGGTGGTCCCGTGCTGGCGTCGTGTGGGCAGCTTGCGGTTTACAACCGGCCCTACCTACGTCGCCGGCACTGCGCTCGTTCCTCGCTTCGTGCCGACTCCTACGTCCGGGCACCCGCCCACCCGCCCCAAGCCTTCGGCCCGCTACCTACGCTCCCTCGTACCTCAGTCGCTACGTCCGCGAGCCTTCGGCGTTCCCGTACTGCTTACTTTTCGCTGGTCGCCGGAAACGATAAAGGTCAACGTCAAAAAGGCGCCTCCGGCGGGCCGGCGTCGCCTGGCACCGAAGGCGACCAGGAACCTGCCGGGGCCGCAAACAGCGACGGCTCACGCTGGTGTAAATATTTGCTTCGCCGTTTGCGGCCCCGGCAGAACCCTGGTTACCGGGCTACGCCTGCCAGGCGAGGAGAGCACCCCAACCTCGGGGGATTTTCTGTCGTAGTGCTCGGACCGGGATCTTGTCGGCGCGGCGGACGATGTGAAATTACACATCACCATCCACGCTGGCCAGACCCAAGATTCTCCTATCCGATCAACGGATCGCCCGCCTGCGAGGTTCCCGGGGAATGTCCACAATGGTGCGTCACGAGCCAGCGCATCGATGTCGTTTTTCCCATCGAACCCCCATGCCCGAAAGCTCAGGCCGAGCGCAGCGACAGAGCACCCCGACCAGGCTCCACTCCAGACAACGGGCCAACCGTAGGCTGATAGCGCACGCCTGTGCTCTCTGAGTCGTCCGGTCGGAGGGGCGAGGAACGGGCGTAGTGGGCGACAGAGGTGGGGTGGCCACTCACCGTAACCGCTTGGGCTGCTGTGACCTGGTCTTATGGTCTTGGGGGGCGGGTTCTCCGCGGTTTCGATGCCGGTTTGCCGAATCGCTCTTATTGTAATGATGTGAACGAATCGGGCGTCGACTACAGGGCGGTGTTCCAGGCGCTGCCGGGGATGGTGGCGCTGCTGACGCCGGAGTTCGTGTATGTGGACGCCAACGAGGACTTTTTGCGGTTCTCGGGGCGGGGGCGGGGGGAGTTGATCGGGCGGTCGGTGTTCGAGGTGTTTCCGGACAATCCGCATGATCCGGATGCGACGGGGGCTAAGAATCTGGAGGCGTCGCTGCGGCGGGTGTTGGCGGAGGGGGTGCGGGACACGATGGCGTTGCAGCGGTACGACGTGGAGTCGCATGAGCGGCCGGGGGTTTGGCAGGTGCACTACTGGAGCCCGGTGAATGTGCCGGTGTTCTCGGCGGCCGGGGACGTCGTGTTGCTTGTGCATCGGGTTGAGGAGGTTACCGAGCTCATTCGGGCACGTGGGGATGCTGCGCGTGGGGACGCTGAGGGGGATCGGGCTCGGGTGTTGGAGGCCGAGCTCTATACGCGGGCGCGGGAGTTGCAGGAGGTCAACGAGCGGCTGCGGTTGGCGCACGCTCGGGAGCGGGAGGTTGCGCTCGCGTTGCAGGACGCGATGCTGCCTGCGCCGCGGATCGCGAGCTATCACCATGCGGCGGTGCGGTACCGGCCGGCGCTCGACGCGTTGAATGTGGCGGGGGACTGGTTCGATCTAGTCGAGCTGCCGGGGGGTTGCCTGGCCGTGGCGGTGGGCGACGTAGTGGGGCACGGGCTGGTGGCGGCCGGGGTGATGGGGCAGTTGCGCAGTGCCCTGAGTGCCGCGATGCGTGCCGCCGTCGGGCCTGCGCAGTCGCTTGAGGTGCTTGGCCTCTATGCGCGGTCGGTGCCGGGGGCGGAGTCGACTACCGCGGTGTCCGTATACATCGACTGGGCGGACCATTCGCTGATCTACAGCAGCGCCGGGCATCTGCCGCCCGCCCTCGCGCGTGCGGACGGAACTGTGGAGTTCCTGGATCAGGCGACGGATCCGCCGCTCGATACGCGTCCTGAGCATCTGCCGCGTGCGCAGGCTCGGCGGACGTTCGACGAGGGGGACGTCCTCGTGCTCTACACCGACGGGCTGATCGAGCGGCGTGGCGAGGACATCGACGTGGGTCTGGCTCGGCTCAGTTCGTCCTTGGCGGCGCATCGGATGGTCGAGCCTGAGGCCTTGGCTGACGCGCTGCTGGTGGATCTGCTTCCAGCGGCGGGGGCTACGGATGACGCGGCGCTGGTCGTCGTTCGACTGTGAGCATCGTTCGGCTCTGATCGGGAAATTGCGGGCTCTGGGTTGAATCCTGCGCTGGTGCGACTGTCGATCTTTGGGGCTCCGGTGGATCACCGCGGTAGTCGCTGCCACGATCTTTTGATCTTGCGAGCTTCGGGCAAGAACTCTCGATTTTCCGTCTAGATATTGCAGAGCGATGTCTAGCGCGTTACGGTCCTCCTTGCATCGACACCGCCGTCCCAACGCTGCGTCGGATCTCGCTCAAGGAGTCTTTGGTGTCTCAACCCACGTTCATGCGCACGCTACGAAGAGTACTGACGGCCGCCGGAGGTGCCGCGCTGCTGGCCACCGGCCTGACGGCCGTGACCGCCGGTACCGCGGCGGCCGCCTCGACCGCGACCGGGGGTGCGGGCGCGAGCCTGCCCTACGTCGAGGTGCAGGCGGAGGGCTCGCCGACCAACGGCTCGATCATCGGGCCGAGCTACACGCAGGGCCAGTTGGCCGACGAGGCGTCCGGCCGCGAGGCCGTCTCGCTGCAGGGGTCCGGCTCGTACGTCACCTTCACCACGCCGATCGCCACGAACTCGATCGACTTCCGGTACAGCATCCCGGACACGTCGTCCGGCTCGGTCTACACGGCGCCGCTCTCGCTGTACGTCAACGGGACCAAGCAGACCGACTTCAGCCTGACGAACGCGTACAGCTGGTACTACGGCAGCTATCCGTTCACGAACACGCCCAGCAGCGGGAACCAGCACCACTTCTACGACGAGACGCACCGGCTGTTCAGCACCACGTATCCGGCCGGCACGACCTTCAAGCTGCAGGTCGACTCGGAGGACACCGCGTCCTCGTACACGATCGACCTCGCCGACTTCGAGGACGTGGCGGCGCCGCTGAGCCAGCCCGCGGGCTCGGTCTCGGTCACCAGCGAGGGCGCCGACTCGACCGGCGTGGCCGACGCGACGAACGCGTTCAACGCGGCCATCGCGGCGGCGGGCTCGGGCGGGACCGTGTGGATTCCGCAGGGCACGTACAACATCCCCGGCCACATCAGCGTCAACAACGTGACGATAGCCGGCGCTGGCATGTGGTACTCGACCGTGACGGGCACCGCGCCCGGCTTCTACGGCAACTCGGCACCGAATCCGAGCACGAACGTCAAGCTGCAGAACTTCGCCATCTTCGGCAACGTGCAGCAGCGTGACGACAGTGCACAGGTCAACGGAATCGGCGGCGCGCTGAGCAACTCGACGGTCTCGAACATCTGGATCGAGCACATGAAGGTCGGGGCCTGGATGGACGGCCCGATGACGAATCTGACCTTCAGCGGCATGCGGATCCGGGACACGACGGCCGACGGCATCAACCTGCACGGCGGCGTGACCAGCTCGACGATCACCAACAGCGACATCCGCAACACCGGTGACGACGGCATCGCGCTGTGGGCCGACTCCGGACTCGGGGCCGACGCGCAGGACACGATCTCGAACAACACCGTGCAGCTGCAGCAGCTGGCCAACGGCATCGCGGGCTACGGCGGCAACAACAACACGATCAGCGGCAACCGCGTCGTGGACACCGGCATCACGCAGGGCGGCGGCATCACGGTCGCCCAGCGCTTCAGCTCCACGCCGGTCGGCCTGTACACCGTTTCGAACAACACCATGATCCGGGACGGCGACCTCGACCCGAACTGGCAGTTCGGCGTCGGCGCGCTGTGGTTCGACGGCAGCCAGGGCGCCATCACCGGGCCCATCAACGTCAGCAACGCCCTGATCCAGCAGAGCCCGTACGAGGCGATCCAGTGGGTCGAGGGTACGGTCAGCGGCGTCAACCTGAGCAACGTCAGCATCCAGGGCACCGGAACGTTCGCGCTGCAGGAGCAGACCGGCGGCGCGGCGTCGATGACGAACGTGACCGCGACCGGCGTGGCGCAGGCCAATCTGGGCAACGCACCGAGCTACAGCTGCGAGGGCGCCAGCTTCGCCATCACCGACGGCGGCGGCAACTCCGGCATCAGCCCGACGCAGTGCTCCGGCACCAACCCGACCCCGGTCTACCCGCCGTACCCGGCGTCCTCGGTGCAGGTCAGTCCGAGCGCGCTGAACTTCGGCTCCGCGGTCACCGGCCAGACCAGCGCGGCGCAGACCGTCGCGGTGAGCAACCCGACCAGCTCGGCCGCGTCCGTCTCCTCGATCTCCGCCAGCGGAGACTTCGCCGAGACCAACAACTGCGGCTCGTCCATCGCGGCGAACGGCAGCTGCTCGGTGAGCGTCACCTTCACCCCGACCGCGTCCGGCAGCCGCACCGGCTCGCTGACCGTCGTGGCCGGCGGCGTCACCGACACGGTGAGCCTGTCCGGCACCGGCACCGCGGCCGGACCGATCCTCAGCACGAACCCGGCGTCGCTCGCCTTCCCGAGCACCGTCGTCGGCTCGGCGGCGGCGACCAAGACCGTGACGGTGACCAACACCGGCACCGCCGCGGCCACCGTCTCCGGGGTCACTGCGGGCGGCGACTTCAGCGAGACGAACAACTGCGGCTCGCTCGCGGTCAACGCCTCGTGCACGGTGACGGTCGGCTTCACCCCGTCCGCCGCGGGCAGCCGCACCGGCACCCTGACCGTGACCAGCAACGCCAACAACAGCCCCACCACCGTGGGCCTGTCCGGCACCGGCATCGGCTCGACCACCAACCTCGCGGCCACCGCCACGCTGAGCTCGAGCAGCAACGCCTCCGGCTACCCGGCGGCCAACGCCAACGACGGCAACACCAGCACCTACTGGGAGAGCCTGGACGGATCGGCCTACCCGCAGACGCTGACCGCCAACCTCGGCGCCTCGTACGGGCTCGGCTCGGTCACCCTGACCCTGCCGCCGTCCTCGGCCTGGGCCACCCGCACCGAGACCCTCTCCGTGCTCGGCTCGACCAACGGCAGCACCTGGACCACGCTGGTCGGCTCGGCCGGGTACACCTTCAACCCGTCCACCGGGAACACCGTCAGCTTCAACCTGCCGTCCGGCACGACGGATCAGTACCTTGAGCTGTCCTTCACCGGAAACACCGGCTGGAGCGCGGCGCAGCTGTCCGAGTTCGAGATCTTCCCGGGGACGACCACGTCCGGCGGCGGCGGTGGTGGCGGCACGACCCCGTCCAACCTGGCGCTGAACGCTCCGATCAGCGCGAGCAGCTCCACCCAGACCTACGTGGCCTCGAACGCCGACGACGGCGACACGAGCACGTACTGGGAGGGCACGAACGGCGCCTGGCCGACCACGCTGACCGTCAACCTGGGCGCGTCCGACTCGCTCAGCTCGGTCACCGTGGACCTGCCGCCGTCCAGCGCCTGGCAGACCAGGACCCAGACCTTCTCGGTCCTGGGCAGCACGGACAACAGCACCTGGGCCACGCTCGTGAGCTCGGCGACGTACACCTTCAACCCGTCCACGGGCAACACGGTGTCGATCAACCTGCCGAGCGGCACGAAGGACCAGTACGTCCGGCTCAGCTTCACGGCCAACAGCGTGCAGAACGGCGCTCAGGCCTCGGAGCTGCAGGTGATCGGCACCACCGCGTAAAGCCGTGAACCTGTAAAGCTGGAGTAATAGACCGCATGGCGGCCGGCGTTTCGTTACGCTGGCCGCCATGTCATTCGGGGGAACCTCCACACTGCGACCCGTCGAGCACCGCGCCCGCTGGATCAGCGGCGGACTCGTACTGCAACTCGCCGGCATCGGCGGCCCGCTCGCCTACGTCGTCACCAAGGCGAAGCACGAGAGCATCAGCGGCCTGCTGAGCGTCGCGACCGTGCGCCTGGCCTGGCACGAGTCGCTGCACGCCAAGGCCGGAGTCGCCGTCCTCGCCGCGGGTGCCCTCGTCTTCGCCCTCGGCAGCGTCCTCCTCGCCCGCCCCTTCGCCAAGAGCCGCGTCACGCTGCTCCTCGCCGTACCCCTCGCCGCCGTCTGCGGCGCCCTCGTCCTCGGCGTCGCGGCGATCATCATCGGCCTGATCGCCCTGCTGATCTGGGGCGGCGGCGACATCCCGAGCGTCGGCGGCAGCAGTTCATCGTCGAAGAAGCGGAAGGATCTGTCGGGGGCGAGTTAGCCCTCGAGGCGGCCGAAGACCCAGGTGCCGGGGGCGTGCGGGTCGTCGCCGGCCCAGAACTGGTACCAGAGCAGGCGGAACTCGTCGCGTTGGATGAAGCCGTCGCCGTCGAGGTCGAGGAGGGCGAAGACTTCGTCGGTGTCGGTGGGGCGGCCGTTCCAGGCTTCGATGAGCTGGCGGTATTCGGTGCGGGAGATGAGGTCGTCGCGGTTCTCGTCGATGGCTACGAACATGGCGTCGGCGGTCGCGGTGACGGCGTCGGCCATGTGCGGGAGCAGGTCGACGACGGCCATGACGTCGTCGAGGACGACGCGTTCGGGGTCGAGGGCGGCGGAGCTCAGGGAGGCCCACCAGCCGAGCATGATCTCGCGGAGTTGCGCGTACTGCTCGGAGTCCGGTTCCAGGCCGCGCAGTGTCGTCCAGCGCGCGGCGAGGTCCGCGAAGTCGTCGCGTACGAGGTAGCCCCGCTGCTGCGGGTCCATCGCGTCGAACACGCCGACGACCTTCTGCCGCTGGAAAGTGCTCGCCATGCTCCGCCATCCTCTCGACACGTCCGGAACGCCCGGAACCACCGGTCCACCGTCATGACAGCAGCCCGGCCCCCGGCCCGTCCCGCGCCCGGGCGGCAAACCCCACGAACGGGTGAGTGTGGCGGGTGACCATTACAGTCGCAGAGCACGACGACGTGGAACCCTGGGGCGCATGGCTATCTCATTGCGCGCAAAATGGTTGGTCGTAGGGTCACCGGGCTTGCGGTCGGGGCGCTCTGGGCCGGGGTGGGACAGGCGGCGTCGGGCTCCGGTTCGGCGGGTCCGCGCGTGGTCACGGCCGAGTGGTTCGCCACCGTCGCCGGGCCCGATCCGAGGGTGTTCGGCACGAGTCTCGAGGGGGCGGCGTTCGACAGCCACGGCCACTTCTACTTCGTCGACACGACGGCTCCGGCGCGGCAGCCGAAGCTGCTGAGCCTCGACCTCAAGACCCGGAAGACCACCGGGCTCTACACGGACGATGTCAGCATGCTCAACTGCATCGGCTTCGCCCCCGACGGCACGATGTACCTGTGCGACCTCAAGAACGGTGACGGCGGGGGCGGACGCGTGGTCAGCTACGATCCCGCGTCCGGCAAGATCGGCGACGTGCTCACGAACGTGGGCGGCGCGGCGTTCGTGCCCGACGACATGGCGATCGCGGGCAACGGGGACATGTACATCGCCGATTATCAGGGCACGCCCACCTCGCGGACCGGCAACATCATCCTGCGCGAGGCGAACGGTCAGGCCGGGGTCGCGCTGCCGGGTCTGGCGCACCCGAACGGCATCGTGTTGGCGGCGGACCAGAGCGGGCTGTGGATCGACCAGGACCTCTCCGGCACGCTCGACCACGTCGCCAAGCAGTACTCCTCCCCGGCGTCCACGGACGTCACCGTCACGCTGCACACGGCCTCGTACCTCAGCCTCGGCTCCAACGCCTACACCGACTCGCTCACCGTGGACGGCAAGGGCAACATCTACATGGCCGTCTACGGTGCGAGCGAGGTGCTCGAGTTCGATCCCTCCGGCGTCCAGATCGGCCGCGTCGCAATCCCCGGCGACGCCCCGAACGTGACCCACGTCGCGATCGAGCCCGGCACCGACCGCGCCTTCGTCACCGCCTCCGGCCCGGGCGGCGGCTACATCTACACCTTCCCGGCGCTCGCCCCGGCCCCGGCGGACACGGCGAACGGGGGCTGACTCAGCGCGGTCGGGTGTGGGCGGTGCGTCCCGATTGGTCGAGACCATTGACTTCCGTTGGAGGGTAACGCTACTTTCCAAGGAAAGCGGTAACGCTACTTTCCAAGGAAAGCCCCCCGCCCACACCACGACCGAGAACTGGCGATGGAATCACTGCGCGCGACGGGAAAGGCCACGCCGGCCGATGTGCGGGCGGTGAACCGGCGGCTGCTGCTGCAGCACATCAGCGAGGGGCGCGGGCGGATCTCGCGCGCGGACCTGGTGCGGCTGGCCGGGCTGAACACGGCGACGGTGTCCGGGCTGGTCGCGGAGCTGCTGGAGCAGGGGTTGGTCCGCGAGGTCGGGCTCGGCCCGTCGGTGGGCGGGAAGCCGCCGACGCTGCTGGACCTGGACGAGCGGCTGTTCGCGGTGCTCGGCGTGCAGCTGGTGCGGGACGGCTTCCGGATCGCGGCGGTGTCGCTGCGCGGGCAGATCATCGAGCAGCACGACGAGACCGGCGACCCGCGCACGATGATCGACGCGCTGGTCCCGGCGGTGCGCAAGATGGCCGAGAGCCTGGGCCGCACGGTGCTGGCCGTGGGTGTCGCGGTGCCGGGGATCGTGGACCAGCGCGGCGTGGTCGCGCGGTCCGTGCTGCTGGAACGCAACGACTACGACCTCGGCGGCTGGCTCGGCGAACGGCTCGGCTACCCGGTCCACCTGATCAACGACAGCGACGCGTGCGCGCTGGCCGAGGCGGCGCTGGACGAGCGGAAGTCGCCGACGCTGATCTCGCTCTATCTGGGCGACGGCGTGGGCGCGGGGCTGATCCTGTCCGGCGCGCTGTTCCAGGGCGAGAGCTTCGGCGCGGGCGAAGTGGGCCACCTGAATCTGCGTACGCATCAGCTGCGCTGCGAGTGCGGGCGCACCGGCTGCCTGGAGGCCGCGGCGCGCATCAGCGTCCTGACCGGCCAGCGGCAGTCGCTGCAGTTGACGCCGCGCGGCGAGCAGCCGCAGGGGCACATCGACGACGTGGCCGCCGAGCGCGCGGGGCGCAACATCGCCGCGCTGCTGGAGCTGGTGTACGAGCTCATCGACGTGCGGCGCGCGGTCATCTGCGGTCCGGTCTGCGCGCTCGGCCCCGAGCTGCTGGAGCACGTCCGGGGCGCCCTCGCGGACTACGAGCCCTACCTCGGCGGGCACCTCACCGTCGAGTACTCGCGGCTCGGCTGGGACGGCACGCTGCTCGGCGCCGCCGCGTCCGCGGCGCACAAGGAACTCGGTCTGCTGTGGTCCATGATCGAATCATGAACAGGGGAGAGACATGGAGACGCTGGTAGAAAACCTGCGCGAGCCCAGGTACCTGAAGGTCAAGGAGAACATCGTCGAGCGGATCGCGCAGCTGCGGCCGGGCGTGTCCATCCCGCCGGAGCGCGACCTCGCCGTCGAGTGCCGGACCTCGCGCACGACCGTCCGCAAGGCCGTGACCGAACTGGTCGCCGAGGGCCGCCTGGTGCGCCGTCAGGGTTCCGGCACGTACGTCGCGGAGCCGAAGCTGGCCTGGCCGCTGATGGTCTCCGGCTTCACCGAGCACGCCGAGTCCGAGGGCCTGCACGCGCACACGTCGTTCCTCGGCGCGCAGTACCTCCCGGCGACGGACGAGCTGGCCGAGCGCCTCGACGTGCGGCCCGGCGCCCGGATCCTGTCCATGGAGCTGCTGCGGTCCGTGAACGACTCGCCGATGGCCATCGAGAGCGTGTACGTCTCGGCGCGCCGCTTCCCGGGCCTGGAGACGGCCGTGGCCCGCACGGGTTCGCTGTACGAGGCGCTGCGCGAGAAGTTCGGCGTCAGCGTGGCGCACGCGACCGAGACGATCGAGACGGCGCCCGCCGCGCCGCGCGAGGCCGCGCTGCTCGGCACCGAGGTCGGCACGCCGATGCTGCTGGTGAGCCAGCACAGCCACACCGAGGACGGCGAGCCGGTCGAGTGGGTGCGCACCTGGTACCGCGGCGACCGCTACTCCTTCGTCGCGCACATCACCCGGCCGCAGACCCCTGCGACCAGCGGAGCGTCATACCGCTGATTCGCCCGTATCAGCGTTCCACCATGCCCGGGTGCAGGCCGGGCGGGGTGGCGCCGTCGCCGATCCTGGCCTCGGCGATCTTCCGCAGCAGCGCCAGCAGCTGCTCGCGTTCGGCCGCGTCCAGTGCCGCGCAGGTGTGCGCCTCGACGCCGAACGCCGCCTGGAACGCCCGCCCGAGCGCCGCGTTGCCCGCCTCGGTGAGCGCCAGAGCGTACGCCCGACGATCTTCCGGATGCGTACGGCGCGCCACGTAGCCCTTCTTCTCCAGCCCGTCGACGAGCGCGACCATGCGGTTCGGCGGGATCCGCAGCATCGCCCCGAGCGCACGCTGCGAGTGCCCCTCCTGGTCCGCGAGCAGCCGCAGCAGGCCGAACTCGCGCTGCTCCATGCCGAACTCGGCGAGCGCCTCGCCCAGCTCCCGGCTGACCTCGTAGCCGAGCCTGGACAGCAGGAACGCCACGCTCGGCGGCAGTTCGGTCATGGCGTTGCGCTCCTCACAGGAATCTCCCAGGATCGTACCAGGTGGGTATTATCCTAGCGGAGTTATAGTTCCAGACATGGAACGATATCCCGTGCAGCCCGACCGCACGCGGGTGCGCGCCTCGGACGCGGAGCGCGAGGAGGCTCTGCGCACGCTCGCCGCGCACTACGCGGACGGCCGGCTCGACCAGTCCGAATTCGACCAACGCGCGGACGCCGCGCTCGCCGCCGTCACCCGTGACCAGCTGCGCAGCCTGTTCGCGGACCTTCCGCAGCCGATCGTCCGCGAGCGCGCGGAACGGGTGCGCCCGCCGTTCCCGGGGCCGTTCGCGCCCGTGCTCGTCGCGCTGCTGCTCGCGTTCACGGTGCTGGCCGTCGTGCACGGCCACCCGCCGTTCCCGCTGCTCGCCCTGATCTTCATCCTCAGCCGCCGCCGTCGGCGCTGGAACCGAGAGGTACGCCCATGGAGGACCTGAGCCGCGCTTTCCGATTCGGCGCGGTGGCGGCGTACGCGCGCAGCGGAGGGGAGTGGGCCGCGACCGCCCGCCGCGTCGAAGAGCTCGGATTCTCCACGCTGCTGTGCCCTGATACGACCGAGACGTTCGCCCCCTTCGCCGCTCTGGCCGCCGCCGCGACCGCGACCAGTACGCTGCGGCTCGGTACCTACGTGCTCGCCGCGCCGCTGCGGGTCCCGGCCGCGGTCGCCTGGGAGACGAAGAGCCTTGACGTCCTCAGCGACGGCCGGTTCGAACTCGGCGTCGGCGCGGGACGGCCGGGCTCGGAGCGTGACGCGGCACGGCTCGGCGTCCCGTTCGGCCGCGCCGGTGAGCGGATCGCGCAGCTGCAAGCCACGATCGAGGCCGTCCGGGAGCGCTCGAACGCACCGATCCTGGTCGCCGGAACCGGGCCCCGGATGCTCGCGCTCGCGTCCCAGCACGCTGACTCGCTCGCCATCGGCCTGCCGCCGCTCAGCACGGACGACGACCTCGACGCCAAGGTCCGCGAGCTGCGCGAGATCGCGGGGGAGCGGTTCGACCAGCTGGAACTCAACACGAACATCGCGCTGGTCGGCGAGGACGTGCCGCCGCACGCCGCGTCGTGGTTCGGCGCGGACCCGAAGGAGCTGTTCCGCGTCGGCGCGATCGCGGCCCTGCGCGGCACGCCCCGCGAGATGGCCGACACGCTGCTGCGGCGCCGGGACCGCACCGGCGTGTCGTACGTGTCGGTGAACGCGATGTTCGTCGAGCAGTTCGCCCCGGTGATCGAACTGCTCAGCTGAACGGGGAACGCGCCTCGACGACCGTGGTCACGCGCCCGCTCTCGATCTCGTAGACGTGGCCTGACACGCTCAGTTTCGGCGAGATCAACGGCGAGGTGAGCAGCCGCTCGACGTCGATCTTGACGGTCGCGTGCGGATCGGCGACCTCCGAGGCTTCGAGCGCCGACTCGGGGACGCCGGTCGATTCGGCCGCCTCGTGCCGGAACGCGGGGTCGGCGAGGAAGCCGGTGCCGCACTGCGTGTGGTGCATGACCGCGACCTCGAAGAGCGTGTCGGTCGCGCCGAACAGCTTCTCGGCGAGGAACGCGATGTAGGCGATGTCGTCGATGACGGCCGGGGTGACGCGGCCCCCGGCGTTGCGGATGACGGGCGCCTCCCCGAGCCGCAGCCCGAGCAGGTTCGCGGGGTCGACGCGGTGATCGAGGCAGGTGACGACCATCAGGCGGGCGCTCGGCGCACCGAGCGGGACCGGCGTGTACGTGCGGGCGAACTGCTCGTTGCGTTCGAGCAGCGGAGACATCCTGGTCATGGCGGCCCTCCCGGCGCGCGTTTAGTGGACAGCGTCCACATTAGCTCGCTTTGTGGACGCTGTCCACGTTGCTATCCTGGGCCGATGAGCACGGGCCACCCAGCAGCGGAAACGCCCCCGGCCGGCCGACGGCGACCGCGCGGCGCCGTCCGCGAGGGCCTGATCGCGGCGGGGCTCGAACTGGCCCGCGCCGGAGGGCCCGACGCCGTGGTGCTGCGCGAAGCCACCCGGGCCGTCGGAGTCGTGCCGAACGCCGCGTACCGCCACTTCGCAGACCGCGATGAACTGCTCGCGGCCGTCTGCTCGGCGGCGATGCGGGAATTGGGCGATCGGATGGCGGCGGACGTGGCGCGCGTGCCCGGCGATCACGGCGATCCGACCGCGGCCTTCCTGCGGCTGGGCGCGATCGGCGACGCGTACCTCACGTTCGCCCGCGAACAGCCGGGCCTGTTCGCCACGGCCTTCGCCCTACCGGAGCAGCATGCGTACGCCCCGGCCGCGCCCGGCACCGAAGACCGCACGCCGCTCGGCCAACTGCGTGCCGCGCTGGACGAACTCGTCGAGGCCGGCGTGTTGGACGCGAAGCGGCGTGAGGGCATTGAGTATCCCGTCTGGTCCACGGTGCACGGACTCGCCGTGCTGGCCGGACAAGGGCCTCTGCGCAATGCCCCAGGCGCCGAACGTCAGCGCTTCGAAGAACTCACGCTGACGTTCATCGCCAATAGTTTGAGTTAGGCACTCAGCCGCTTGCGCCAGTCCTCCGGCCACGCCTGGCTGCCGCGAGTCTCTGTGCCGAGCGGGACGTGCACGACTACGTAGCTGCCGCGCGCGGAGAGGGCGCGCGGATGGTCCTCGAACTGCTCGCCCCAGACCTCGAAGCGGAACGTCATCGACGACGTGCCGATCCGTTCGAGCGCGAGCGTGACGGTGACCTCCTGGCCGAACCAGAGCGGGGAAGGGAACTCGACCTCGTAGCGCACGCGCGGCGAGGCACCGAAGTACCCTGTCACGCCGCGCTCGCGCATGAGCTGCGCCTCGGCCGACTCGACGAACCGGGTGATCGTCGTGTTGTGATAGTGGCCGCTGGCGTCGGTGTCCATCCACTCGACCCGGCCGCGGTAGACGACGCTCGTCTCAGGCTGCTGCGTGCTCACGGTCGGGCCTCCAGCGCAGGTGCAGGGTCTTGAACGCGTCCGGATCCTCGCTACTCCGCAGCAGCTCCAGCCGGGGCCGTACGGCGTCCGTCCGGGCGCTCGGCGGCTTGCGGGCGCCCGCCCGATACGGCAGCGGCCACTCCGCCGCCGGGCCGCGGTACTCCTGCTCGGCCGCCGCGTGCAAGGTCCACTGCGGATCGTACAGGTGGGTCCGGCCGAGGGCGCACAGGTCGGCGCGCCCGGCGAGCAGGATCGAGTTCACGTCGTCGTACGAGGCGATCGCCCCGACCGCGATGACGGCGGTCCCGGTCGCGGCCGCCACCTCGTGCCGGATCCGGTCGGCGAACGGGGTCTGGTACGAGCGGCCGAACGCGGGCCGCTCCTCCTTCGCCACCTGCCCGGACGAGACGTCGATGGCGTCCGCGCCGTGCGTGATGAACGCGCGGGCGATCTCGACGGCGTCGTGTTCGGTGTTGCCGTCCGGGAGCCAGTCGGTCGCCGAGACGCGCACGATCATCGGCCGTTCGGCGGGCCAGGCCGCGCGCACGGCGTCGAAGACCTCCAGCGGGAAGCGCAGCCGGTTCTCCAGCGAGCCGCCGTACTCGTCAGTGCGCTGATTCGAGATCGGCGACAGGAACGAAGAGAGCAGATAGCCGTGCGCGCAGTGCAGTTCGAGCAGGTCGAATCCGGCGTCCGCGCCACGCCGTGCCGCCGCCACGAAGTCCGCGACGACCTGGTCCATCTCGGCCCGGCTGATCTCACGCGGCGTCGCCGAGCCCGGTCCGTAGGGGAGTGCCGACGGAGCGACCAGCGGCCAGTTCCCCTCCGGCAGCGGCTCGTCCATCCCCTCCCACATCAGACACGTCGAGCCCTTGCGCCCCGAATGCCCGAGCTGCAGCCCGATCCGCGCCGTGCTCCGCGCGTGCACGAACTCGACGATCCGCGCCCACGAGTCCCGCTGCTCGTCGGTCCAGAGCCCGCCGCATCCCAGCGTGATCCGGCCTTCTTCGGAGACGCACACCATCTCCGTCATGACCAGCCCCGCGCCGCCCATCGCCTTCGAGCCGAGGTGCACGAGGTGGAAGTCGCCCGGCACGCCGTCCACCGCCGAGTACATGTCCATCGGCGAGACGATGACGCGGTTCTTCAGCTCCAGCGCGCCGATCCGGAACGGCTGGAACATCGCCGGAGCCACGTTCGCAATGCCCTGCGAGCTCGCGAACTCGGCGTCCACGCGGTCGGCGAACTCCGGGTCGCGGGTGCGCAGGTTCGAGTACGTGATGCGCCGCGAGCGGGTCAGCAGGTTGAAGCAGAACTGCGTCGAAGGCTGATCGGTGTACATGCCGATGTTCTCGAACCACTCCAGCGAGGCCTGCGCCGCGCGCTGCGTGGACTCGACGACCTGCCGCCGCTCCGCCTCGTACGCGTCGAGCGCGGCCTCGATCCCGTCGTGCTCGTGCAGGCAGGCCGCCAGCGCCAGCGCGTCCTCCATCGCGAGCTTCGTACCCGAGCCGATGGAGAAGTGCGCGGTGTGCGCTGAGTCCCCGAGCAGCACGAGGTTCCCGTCATGCCACCGCTCATTGCGCACCGTCGTGAAGCTCAGCCACTTCGAATTGTTGGCGTACAGCTTGTGGCCGTCGAGCTCCTCGGCGAACAGCTCGCGCAGCCGCGCCACGGCCTGCTCGTCCGACGTCCCCGGCGCGAACTGCACGTCAGCGGTCTCGTCGAAACCCGCCGCGTGCCACACCTCCTCGTGCATCTCGACGATGAACGTCGAACCCTGATCCGAGTACGGGTAGCCGTGGACCTGCATCGTGCCCCACGGCGTCTGCTTGATGAAGAACTGGAAGGCCTCGAACACGCGGTCGGTGCCGAGCCACATGTACTTGTTGCCGCGGCGATCCAAGCTCGGCCGGAACACGTCGGCGTGCGCGGCGCGGGTCATCGAGTTGGCACCGTCCGCCGCGACGACCAGATCGTGCGTGGCCCGCAGCTCCTCGAGCTCCGGCGCGAGCGTGCGGAAGTTCAGCCGCACGCCCAGATCCCGGCAGCGCTCCTGCAACAGGTGAAGCAGATCCTTGCGACCCATCGCCGCGAAGCCCTGGCCGCCGACGGTGTGCTGCCCGCCCCGGTAGTGGATGTCGATGTCCGTCCAGCGGGCGAAGCGCCGGGCCATCGTCTCGGCGAACTCCGTGTCCGCGTTCTCGATGCCGCCGAGCGTCTCGTCCGAGAAGACCACGCCGAAACCGAACGTGTCGTCCGGCGCGTTGCGCTCCCACACGGTGACCTCGTGCGCCGGGTCGAGCTGCTTGAGCAGCGCGGCGAGATACAGCCCGCCGGGTCCGCCGCCGATGATCGCGACCTTCTGCCGAGCGGTGGTCATGGATGGGTCCTTTCGTGCTCGTCCTCGACGATCCGGCGCAGCGCGAAGCGTTGCAGCTTCCCGCTCGCGTTGCGCGGCAGACTGTCGATGAACCGGACGTCGCGCGGGTACTTGTAGGGGGCGAGGGTCTGCTTGACGTGCTGCTGGATCTCCGCGGCCTTCGCCGGACCGGCCTCGACATCCGGCCGCAGCACGACGAAGGCGCACACCACCGAGCCGCGCTCGCGGTCCGGCCGGGGCACGACCGCGCACTCCAGCACGTCCGGATGCGTCTCGACCGCGGCCTCGACCTCGGGACCGCCGATGTTGTAGCCGGAGGACACGATCATGTCGTCGCCGCGCGCGTGGTAGTAGAAGTAGCCGTCCGCGTCCCGGTGGAAGACGTCGCCGGTCACGTTCCAGCCGCCGACCACGTAGTCCTTCTGCCGCGGATCGTCCAGGTAGCGGCAGCCGACCGGCCCGATCACGCCGAGCCGCCCCGGTAGGTCCGGGCCGAGCTCCGAACCGTCGGGCCCCAGAATCACCGCGCGGTATCCGGGCACCGGCTTGCCGGTCGCACCCGGCCTTATCTCCGCGTCCGCCGCCGAGATGAAGATGTGCAGCAGTTCCGTCGCCCCGATGCCGTCGATCACCGACAGGCCGAGGTCGTCCCGCAGCGTGCGCCACACATCCTCGGTGATGTGTTCGCCCGCTGATACGGCCACCCGCAGCCCGGACAGCAGTTGGTCACGCCCGGCCCGCACGATCGCCCGGTACGCGGTCGGAGCCGTGGCCAGCGCCGTGACGCCGAGGTCTGATACGTGCTGCGCCAGCTGCTCGGGCGTGGCCGACTCGATCAGCAGCACGCACGAGCCGGCGCGCAACGGGAACACGACGAGCATGCCGAGGCCGAAGGTGAAGGCCAGGGGAGCGGTGCAGGCGACCACGTCGTCCGGGCGCAGAGCCAACGTATGGCGGCCGAAGGTGTTGTCGATCGAGAGCAGGTCGCGGTGGAAGTGCATGGTGATCTTCGGGACGCCGGTGCTGCCCGACGTCGGCCCCAGCAGCGCCACGTCGTCCGCGGCCGTCTGCACGTCCTCGAACTCGCCCGACTTCTTCGCCGCCCGCGCCACCAGATCGTCCGGCCCGCCCCCGCCGTACTCGACCACCCGCAACTCCGGCGCCGCCGCGACCCGAACCGCGTACACCTCCTCGGCGAACCGGTGATCGACGAGCGCGATCGAGGGCTGAGTCCGCTCGACGATCGGCGCCAGCTCGCGCGTCCGCAGCGCCGCCATCGTCGTGACCACGACGCCGCCCGCCTTCAACACACCGAGCCACGCGGCGACCGTCCACGGATTGTTCGGCGAACGCAGCATCACGCGCTGCCCGGGCACCAGCCCCAAATCCTCAGTGAGCACCTGGGCCACCTGGTTGGCACGCGTGCGCAACTGGCCATAGGTCCACGTCTCGCCGTCCGGTGTCCGCAACGCCGGACGATCGGCCCCGAAGGTCTCGGCGGGTACGTCGATCAGCTCAGTGCCCGCGTTGAGCCGATCGGGGTAACGCAGCTCCGGCAGCACGAACTCGATCGTCGGCCACTCCTGCTCGGGTGGCAGGTGGTCGCGGGTGAACGGGTCCACGTGGGCCGAGGGGGAAAGGGACATCAGCGTACGCATCCTTGCGTAGGGCCAGACACGAGCTGGCGGGGGAGTGACTCAGGCCGTGCGCGTCGTCGGGCGGATCACGCCCTCCTGCGCGACGGTCGCCACGTGGCCCCCGTCGCGCGTGTAGAAGCGTCCGGTGCCCAGCCCGCGCCCCGCGTCGGCACTCGCGGCCTCCTGGACGTAGAGCAGCCAGCCGCTGTCGTCGCTGTCGCTGTCGCTGTCGCTGTCGCCGCCGTCGCCACCGTCCAGCGGGGCGGCGCGGTGGAACCACATCGCGTGGTCCAGGCTGGCCGTGACCAGGCCCGGATCGGCCCAGGCCAGCCCGAGCACGCGGAGCACGGGTTCGAGGATCGTGTAGTCGCACACGTACGCCAGTGCGGCCTGGTCCCGCTGACCGTCCGTCAGCCCCTCGACCGCACCCAGAGGACTGAACGGCCGCACCCAAACCGCCTGACGCGCAGTCTGATCGCCCTCGACCTCGAGATACACCGGCCCCGGAACGTGCCGCATGTCGAAGCCCCGTCCCTGCGACCAGTAGGCCTTGGACAGCTCCGTCATCGTGCCGCCCGAGCGCGCCTCCAGGTACTCGGCGGAACTCGGCAGCGACTCCGGATCGGGGACGGCCTCGGCGAGATCCGCCGCGTACGACGCCCCCTCCTCGCCCGCCGCGAAGTTCGCCAGGCACACGTACACCGGCTTGCCGTTCTGATAGCCGCGCACCTGTCGCGTGCTGTACCCGCGTCCGTCCCGCAGCAGCTCCACCTCGTACCGCACCTCGGCGCCGATGTCGGCCGGGCGCATGAAGTAGCTGTGCATCGAGTGCAGCGTCTTGCCGTCGGTCACCGACCGCATCGCCGCGGCCGCCGCCTGCGCCACGAGGTCCCCGCCGTACGCCTTCGGCCAGGGGCAGGGCTGCGTGACCCCGACGAACGCGAGATCGAAGTACTCCGCCCCGACCTCCTTGAGCGTCAGCGCCGCGGTCACGACGTCCGAAGTCGCCCGCGCCGTCACGCGCTCGCTCTCCGTCATGCGGCCGTTCTCCGCCATGCGCCCACTCACCGGTCCAGCCAGTCGCGCAGCTCCGCATCCGGGATGTCCGGCAGGTTGACCACGATGTTCTCCGGCGTGCGCGTGGTCAGCCAGACGAGCGGCCTGTTGCGGTCCAGGTTGCACTCCACGTGCGGCATGAACGGCGGCACGAAGACCCAGTCGCCTTCCGACATGTCCAGGTAGTCCGCGAACTTCTCGCCGAAGTAGATGCGGGCCCGGCCGGCGAGCACGTAGCCGCCGGTCTCGGCCTCGCCGTGGTGATGGGAGACGGAGCGGTAGCCGGGCTCGTTGCTGACCTTGCCGTACCAGAGCCGCCGCGCCGGGGTGTGCTGGATGCTCACGCCCGAGACGCGGACCGCGCCGCCCGAGTCCGCCGTGTTGCCGTGCTCGGCCCCCGACCTGGTGACGACCGGCGCGACCAGGCCGCTGGGCAGCCGGTACATCGAGTTGTCGCCCTCCAACTCGTACTTGCTGAAGTCGGGCTCCATGCGCGAACTCCGTTCGGATCGACGGCCGCTGTGCTGTATCTCGTATTTTTCACGACCGTCAGTTAAAGTCAATAGACATGACGGCCATCCCCGTGAATCCCGCGTCCCTGCCCACCCCGAGCGGCTACTCGCACGGCACGCTCAGCGGCACCACGCTGTACCTCGGCGGCCAGACCGCCCTGGACGCCGAGATGCGGATCGTGCCCGGCGGCATCGTCGAGCAGTTCCGCCAGGCCTTCGGCAACCTGCTGGCCACCCTGCGCGAGGCGGGCGGGGAGCCGCAGGACCTGGTCAGCGTCACGATCTACCTCACCGACATCCCCGACTACCAGGCCCACGGCAAGGAGATCGGCCGCGTCTGGCGCGAGCTCGCCGGCCCCGTCTACCCCGCGATGGCCGGCATCGGCTGCACCGCCCTCTGGCAGCCCGAAGCCCTGATCGAGATCCTCGGCGTGGCCGAGATCCCCGCCGAGCGGCTGCGCACGTCCAGCCTCATTGATCATTCCTGACGGGAGTCATCGGAGCATCATGAAGCTAGCCACGGTCCGGACCGGGCCGGCCCACACCCGCGCCGTCCGCCTCTCCGGCGACACGCTGCTCGACCTCGGCGCCCCCGACCTGGCCGCCTTCCTCGCCGACCCCGACTGGCGCCGCCGCGCGGACTCGGCATCGATCCCCGTGGCCCCCGCCGCCGAAGCCGACTTCGCCCCCGTAGTCCCTCAGCCCTCGAAGATCGTCTGCGTAGGCCTGAACTACCGCAACCACATCCTCGAAATGGGCCGCGAACTGCCCGAACACCCCACCCTCTTCGCGAAGTTCGCCGACAGCCTCATCGGTGCCATCGACCCGATCGTCCGCCCGCCCGAGACCGTGGCCTTCGACTGGGAAGCCGAACTGGCCCTCGTCATCGGCACGCCCGTCCGCCGCGCCACCCGCACGGAAGCCGAGTCGGCGATCGCGGGCTTCACCGTGCTCAACGACGTCACCTGCCGCGACTGGCAGTACCGCTCGCAGCAGTGGCTCCAGGGCAAGGCGTGGGACTCGTCCACCCCGATCGGCCCCTACCTCGTCACGCCCGACGAACTGCCCGGCGGCGTGCGCCCCGTCCTCGACGTGACCCTCGAACTCGACGGCGACACGATGCAGCACGACTCGACCGCAGACCTCGTATTCGACCCCGTGACGCTGGTCGAGTACGTCTCGACGATCGTCCGGCTCAACCCCGGCGACGTGATCGCCACCGGCACCCCCGGCGGCGTCGGCCACGCGCGCAAGCCCCCGCGCTACCTCGAGGCCGGCGGAGAGGTCGTGACCCGGATCGCGGGCATCGGCGAACTGCGCAATCGCGTCGTCGAAGAGGGCACCGTTATGGTTCACCCATGATGACGGAGACGGAGCCGACCGGCCCGGCCGAGCCGGTGGACGCGGCGGCCGCGACGGACGAGGCTGACGAGTCTGACGCGGCGGGCACGAACCCCGCCGCCCGTGACACCCGCCTCGGCCCCCTCATCCTCACCCTCTTCGCCCTCTACGCCCGCAGCGAGGACAACTGGCTGTCCGTCGCCGCGCTCATCCGCCTCATGTCAGACCTCGGACTCGACGACCGCGCCGTCCGCTCCGCCGTCTCCCGCCTCAAGCGCCGCGGCGTGCTGACCCCCGAGCGGCACGGCAAGGCCGCGGGCTACGCGCTCGACCCGGCGACCCTCGAACTGCTGGCCGAGGGCGATACCCGCATCTTCGAACACGCCCGCGCCGAACTCGACGACGGCTGGCTGCTGGTCGTCTTCTCCGTGCCCGAATCCGAACGCGACAAGCGCCACGAACTGCGCGCCACCCTCACCCGCCTAGGCTTCGGCACCGCCGCCCCCGGCATCTGGATCGCCCCCGCCACCCTCGCCGCCGAGACCCGCCGCACCCTCGAACGCCGCGCCCTGTCCGGCTACGTCGAGATATTCACCGGCCACCACGTGGCATTCGGCGAACTGCGTACCAAGGTCCGCGCCTGGTGGGACCTCGACGAACTCACCGGCCTCTACGCCGACTTCCTCCGTCAATACCGCCCCGTACTGGATCGCGTAGCTACCCACGGCTTAGCCCCCCTAGAGGCGTACCGCACCTACATCCCCATGCTCACCCAATGGCGCCGCCTCCCCTACCGCGACCCCGGCCTCCCCCTCCGCCTACTCCCTCCAGGCTGGAGCGGCGAGTCCGCGCGCGTCCTCTTCGACGACCTCAACCACGCCCTCAGCGCCCCGGCCCGAGAGCACGCGATGGACGTGATCCACGGGGAGGGTTGAGGGCCGCGGTTGGGTGGTCGCCCCCCGCCCACCCGCCCTACTCAAGCGGCCCTACAGTCGCTCCGCTCCTTCGGGAGCCTCCGGCCCGCTACCTTCACTCCTTCGTCGCTGACGCTCCTCACTCGCTACGTCCGCGGACCTACGGCGCAGCGCATGGCCGCCGCTTCACCCACCGAACGTCGGCGTCCTACGGCCGAACAGCCGGGAAGTATCCCGAGAGCGTGCACCGACTTGCGACGCATTTATCGTTGGACCATGCGGCGGATCTTGCCCTCGCCTTGGCCGAATCTGCGTAGGCTTTGATCAGGCAGTCACGAGGAGGCTTTCATGAACCAGGCGTCGCCCGAGCCCTACGCGACCGGCCTACTCGACACCGGTGACGGCAACCGCGTCTACTGGGAGACTGTGGGAAATCCCGACGGCATCCCCGTGGTGATCGTGCACGGCGGTCCCGGCTACGGCTGCACGACCCGCATGCGCCGACCGTTCGATCTTCAGCGCCACCGCGTCGTCCTGTTCGACCAGCGCAACTGCGGACGCAGCCTTCCGCACGCCAGCGACCCGGCCGCCGACATGAGCCGCAACACGACGCAGCTCCTGATCCGCGACATGGAGCAGCTGCGCGAGCACCTCGGCATCGAGAAGTGGATGCTGTTCGGCGGCTCGTGGGGCTCGGCGCTCGCGCTCGCCTACGCCGAGGCGCATCCGGACCGGGTCAGCGCGGCGCTGCTCGTGTCCATCATGACGGCGCGTCAGAGCGAACTGGAGTGGCTCTACCGCGGCGCGGGCAGATTCTTCCCCGAAGCGTGGGAACGATTCCGCGATGCCGCTGCCTCCGCCTCGTCGGGCGCGGACTTCGACTCGCCGCTGGACACCGAGCCGCCGATCGGGCACCTGCTAGCAGGCTACGTCGCGATGACGGAGAATCAGGACCCCGCGATTCGAGCGCGCGCCACCAACGCTTGGCAGGCATGGGAAGACGTGCTGCTGTCGGGCGAGGTCAACGGAACCCCGGACTTGTTCAGCAACCGGCCGGACGACGCCAAGACCGCCTTCGTGCGAATCTGTGCCCACTACTTCGCCCACGGCGCCTTCCTCGACGACGGCACCCTGCTCCGCAATGCGCATCGCCTCGCCGAGATCCCCGCCATCCTCGTCCACGGCCGCAATGACATCAGCCTGCCCGCCATCACCGCATGGGAACTCGCCCGTGCCTGGCCCGGCGCAGAACTGATCATCGTCGACGACTCCGGCCACACCGGCAGCGCCACCATGCGCGACGTACTCCACGCCGCCCGCCACCGCCTCGCCGACGCCGTCAGATGCGCGGACGCCGTGCGCAGCGCCGTAGGTCCGCGGACGTAGCGACTGAGGAGCGTCAGCGACGAGGGAGTGAAGGTAGCGGGCCGTAGGCTCCCGAAGGAGCGGAGCGACTGTAGGGCGGCTTGAGTAGGGCGGGTGGGCGGGGTAAGTAATCGCCCCGGACGTAGTCGGCGGCACGGAGCGAGGAACGAGCGCAGTGCCGGTGACGTAGGTAGGGCGACGAGCCGGGTCAGGGTCGGTTGGCGGCGGTCCAGCGGGTGTGGACGGTGGCGGCGCCTTGGGGGGTTAGGTGGCCGTGGACGCGGAGGCGGGCTATGCCGCCGTCGGGGTAGGTGTCTAGGCGCAGGTGGGTGGCGGGGTGGGCGGCCTTTAGGCGGAAGCGGTGGAGGGTGTCGGGTTGGACGGGGGTTTCGGGGATCAGGTCGATCCAGTCACCTTCGGCGACGCGGGAGCGGAGGCGGATGCGGGCGGGGGCGTTGCCCTTGTAGTTGGCGGTGTCGATCTCGATGATGACGGGCGTGGCCTCGCCGATGAGTTGGACTTCGATCCAGTCGTTGGCGGAGTCGCGGCGGCGGGCGGTTTCCCAGCCGTCGCCCATGACGCGGGATTCGCCGGGCATCAGGGCGGCGGTGGCGGGGGAGAAGAAGGCGTCGCTGCTGGCGGTGACGCGGGCGCCGTTGCGGGCGGCGGCCAGGTCGCATTGGACGCCTACGGTGAACTCGGGGTCGGGGAGCACCTCACCGTGGACGCGGAGGCGGGCGATGCCGCCGTCGGGGATGTTGTTGAGGCGCACGTGGGTGAAGCGGATGCGTCGCAGTGTGCTGTCTATGAGCTCGAAGACGTTCCGGGTGTCGCCGGTCAGCTTGCTCTCGGGGACGATCGTGGTCCAGTCGGCCTCCAGGAGATCGTGAGGACTGGGGTATCCGCGCACGTCGGCGGCCTCGATGGAGCAGGCGGGCGGGTAGTTGCCGACGAAGAAGGACGTGTCGACGGTGACGCTGCGGATGAGGCCGGGGGCGCCGAGGCGGATGATCGCCGAGTCGTACGTGGCGCACGTGGCCTCGGTCTCCACGGTGCCGGGGCGGCGGCGTCTCGTCTCCCAGCCGTCGACGACCTGGCCCTTGAGATCGAAGGTGTGCGGGCTGAAGGTGGGCGGCGCGGGGGTGACCAGGTTCTCCTTCATGCCGAAGAACTCGTCGTTCGCCCAGACCACGGCGCCGCCCAGGGCACGTGAGGCGAGGTCGAGGTCAGCGAGGACGAGGGCTGATGCGGCGGCAATGTTTGCGGTCATTGCTGCGTCTCCTTCGTGACGTGCCGATTCTTCGTGAGAAGCCGGCCGGCGGCGGGGGCGTCTAGGTTGATCGGGGTGCCCGCTAGGTACGTGGTCTTGACAGCGCCGCGCAGGACCAGGCCGTCGTAGGGAGTGACGGGGTTCTTGTGGGCTAGATGCGCGGCGTCGATGGTGGTGCGTGCGTCAGGATCGAAGACCACGAAGTCGGCGTCGCAGCCCACAGCGATGCGGCCTTTCGTACGCAGGTCTACGAGGTCTGACGTGCGGTGTGCCATCCAGGTGGTCACGTCGTGCAGGGTGAAGCCGCGTTCGGCGGCCTCGGTCCAGATGGCGCAGAGGCCGAGTTGCAGCGACGCGATTCCGCCCCAGGCCGCTGCGAAGTCGCCGGTGTCTTGGCGCTTCAGGTCGGGTGTGCACGGCGAGTGGTCCGAGACGATGCAGTCGATGAGGCCTTCACCGAGCGCGGCCCAGAGTCGTTCGCGGTCCTCGGCGCTACGGATCGGCGGGCAGCATTTGTGGTCGGTGGCGCCGTCGCGGATGGCCTCCGCGTTGAACGTCAGGTAGTGCGGGCACGTCTCGGCTGTGATGCGTACGCCCTCGGCCTTGGCCCGCGCGATCAGCGGCAGCGCGGCGGACGAGGCTAGGTGCAGGATGTGCGCGCGTCCGCCGGTACGTCGTGCGGCCTCGATGACGGCGGCGATGGCGGCGGTCTCGGCCTCCGGCGGGCGGGAGGCGAGGAAGTCGGCGTAGCTGCGTCCGGCGACGTGGGGGGCGTGGTCGAGGGTTTCGGCGTCTTCGGCGTGGACTATCAGGAGGCTGTCTAGATCGGTGGTGATGCGGAGGGCTTCGTGCATTTGGGAGCGGGTTACGGGTGGGAATTCGGGGACGCCGGAGTCGGCCAGGAAGCACTTGAAGCCGAACACGCCTCGGCCGTCGAGCGGGGCGAGTTGGTGCGCGTTGCCGGGGACGGCGCCGCCCCAGAAGCCGACGTCCACGTAGCACTGGTCCCGCGCGGTCTTGCGTTTGATCTCGAGCGCGTCGGGATCGAGCGTGGGCGGGAGCGAGTTGAGCGGCATGTCGATCAGCGTGGTCACGCCGCCGAGTGCGGCCGCGCGGGTGGCGGACGCGAAGCCCTCCCACTCGGTGCGGCCGGGCTCGTTGACGTGGACGTGGGTGTCGACGAGGCCGGGGAGCAGGGCCAGGTCTTCGCCGAGATCATGCTGCTGAGTAGCGGGGAGGGGCGCGTCGTAGGGGGTGATCGCTTGGATGACGCCGTTGCGGATGGCCACGGCGGCTGCCCGCTCGCCGTCGGGGAGCACCGTGCGGCGGGAGCGTAGTACCAGGTCTACGGTCATGGTCGCGCTCCGTTCGTCATGAGGTGCGCTCGGCCGATGCGTTCGGCGAGCAGTTCCAGCAGGCGGCCGGCGTGGGCTATGCAGCGGTCCACGTCGTCTTCGATGTCTGTCAGTTGGTACGCGGCGGTGAATCCGGCGTCGTGGAGCTGGTCGGGGGAGAGGTCACAGATGCCTGATACGGCGACTACCGGGACGTCGAGTGCACGGGCTGCGCTCGCTACGCCTGCGGGGGCTTTGCCGCGCAGGCTCTGGGCGTCGAGGGAGCCTTCGCCGGTGATGACGAGGCGGCTTCCGGCGGCGCGGTCTGCGAAGCCTGCGAGCTCCAGCATCAGGTCGATGCCGGGACGTAGGCGGGCGTTGAGCAGGGCTAGAGCTGCGAAGCCCATGCCGCCTGCCGCGCCCGCACCGGGGTACGTGGCGTACTCGTCGGTGTCGATGGCGTGCGCTACGGCGGCGGACCAGGCGGCTAGCGCGGTGTCCAGGAGGTCGACGTCTGCGGGGGATGCGCCCTTCTGGGGGCCGTAGACGGCTGCGGCCCCGTTCGCACCTAGCAGAGGGTTGTCGACGTCGCAGGCTACGGTGACGTCGATTCCCTTGAGGCGGATGGTCAGGTCGGTGAGGTCGAGGGTGGAGATGGTGGCCAGGGCGGCGCCGCCGGTGCCATCTACATCAGTGCCATCTACATCAGTGAGGCGGGCTCCTAAGGCTTGGACCAAGCCGGCGCCGCCGTCGGTGCAGGCGCTGCCGCCCAGACCTAGGACGATGCGCGTGCAGCCTGCGTCCAGGGCGGCGGCGATGAGCTCGCCTACGCCGAAGGAGGTTGCGGTGAGCGGGGCGGGCTTGCCGTCGGGGAGGCGCCAGAGGCCGCAGGCTTGGGCCGACTCGATCACCGCGGTCTCGCCGCGTACGGCGAAACTGGCGGTGACCGGGCGGCCCGTCGGTCCGGTGACCAGGGCGCGGATTCGGCGGAAGCCTGCCGCGGCGACGACCGCGTCCACGGTGCCCTCGCCGCCGTCGGCTACCGGCACCGTGGCCACGGCGATTCCGGGGACGGCCCGCCGCAGCCCGGCGGCGAGCCTGCCCGCCGCCTCGGCCGCGGTGAGCGAGCCCTTGAACTTGTCCGGGGCCAGGATCACCAGGCCCGCGGACGACTGCATGGCACGGATGGCATGCATGGCAGACATGTCAGGCCCCGACGACCTCGGGCAGCGGCTCGAACTCCTTGACGGCGTCGATCCGGATGCCGTGGGCCGTGTTCGCCTCGCGCTCGATCATGATCTCGACGAGCACCGGCCGCGAGCTGGCCACCGCCTCCTTGCGGGCCCACGCGATCGCCTCGGCGATGTCGCCGGGTTCGTAGACGCGGCGGCCCTGGCAGCCGTACGCCTCCATGATCTTGACGTTGTCGGAGCCGTAGGCGTCGTAGTGGATGTCGACCTCGAAGTTCATCTCGTAGCCGATCTCCGCCTGCCGGATCAGGCCCAGGTACTCGTTGTTCAGCATGATCAGCACGAACGGGATGTCGTACTGCGCGGCCACGGCGAGCTCCTCGACCAGGAACTGGAAGCCGTAGTCGCCCACGATGCCCACGACCTCGGCGTCCGGCTCGGTGTTCTTCAGCGCGGTCTTGACGCCGATCGCCGCCGGGATCTCCCAGCCGAGCGGACCGGCCTGGCCGCACACCTGGTAGCGGCGCGGGTGGCCGCCGCGCTGGAACTGGCCGCCCCAGATCTGGTAGAGGCCGATCGCGGTGACGAAGTAGGTGTCCGGGCCGAACGCGGCGTTGATCTCGCGGTACACGCGCGGGGCCTTGATCGGCACGTCGTCGAAGTCGTCCCGGCGGGTCAGGGTGCTGCGGAGCTCGGCGACGCGGGACGTCCAGGCGCCGGGGGAGCGGCGGGCGTCGCGGCGCTTCGCGGCGTCCAACAGGGCTCTGAGGAAGAGCTTGGTGTCGGAGACGATGCCGAGGTCGGGTTCGAAGACCTTGCCCAGCTGCGTCGGCTCGATGTCCACGTGGATGAACGTGCGCGAGCCGCGGTACGTGTCGAGGTCGCCGGTGTGCCGGTCGCCGAAGCGGGCGCCGAGGGCGAGTACGAGGTCTGACTCGAGGAACGACGCGTTGCCGTAGCGCTGCGAGGTCTGGATGCCGGTCATGCCGCTGTAGAGCGGGTGGGATTCGTCGATGGAACCCTTGCCCATCAGCGTGACCTGCACGGGGATGTTCAGGTACTCGGCGAGCTCGACCAGCTCTTCGTGCGCCTCACCGATGATCACGCCGCCGCCGGACAGCAGCAGCGGGCGCTCGGCGGCGAGCAGCAGGTCGAGGGCGCGCTCGACGCGGGGGAGTTGCGGCTCGACGGCCGTCAACGGGAGCGGGGCGTCGATCGACGGGTCCCACACGATCTCCTGGCGCTGCACGTCGATCGGGAGGTCGATGAGCACGGGGCCGGGGCGTCCGCTGCGGGCGATGCGGAAGGCCTCGCGGAAGATCCACGGAGCCTGCGCCGCTTCCTTGATCTGCACGGCCCACTTCGTGACGGGGCGGGCGATCTCGACGATGTCGACGGCCTGGAACGCCTCCTGGTGCAGCTTGTTGGAGGCGGCCTGCCCGGTGATGCAGATGATCGGGATGGAGTCGGCCATCGCGGTGTAGAGGCCGGTGATCATGTTGGTTCCGGCGGGGCCCGAGGTGCCGATGGCCACGCCCACGTTGCCCGTGGTGCGTGCCCAGCCGTCGGCCATGTGCGTGGCGCCCTCCTCGTGCCGCACGATCAAATGCTCGATGCCTCGGTCGGCATCCTGCTCGAAGGCCTTGTACAGCGGCAGGATCGCGGCGCCGGGGCAGCCGAAGACGGTGTCGACGCCCTCGGACTTCAGCACCTCCACGACGGCCGACATGACGGGGATCTTGTGCGCGGTCATGGTTACCGGGCCTTTCCGTTGAGGTTCTCGATGACGGCGAGCAGCGCCGAGTGGTCCTGGTCGCCGAGGCCCTGGGCGCGTGCGGCTTGAATCAGGGCCGCGACTTGCAGGCTCATGGGCAGTGCGACGTCCGCCTGGCGGGCCGCGTCGAGGACGGTGCCCATGTCCTTGTGGTGCAGGTCGATGCGGAAGCCGGGCTTGAAGTCGCGGGCCAGCATCGAGTCGCGCTTGAGGTCGAGGATCCGCGAGGCGGCGAGGCCTCCGGCGAGCATGTCGAGGCCCGCCTTCGCGTCCACGCCGAGGGCTTCCATCAGCACGATCGCCTCGGCCACGAGCGCGTACGTGCCGCCGACCACGAGCTGGTTGGCCGCCTTCACGGCCTGCCCGGCGCCGTGCGGACCGCAGAGGGCGCAGGTCTTGCCGACCAGCTCGAAGATCGGGCGCGCCGCGTCGAAGTCGGCCTGGTCGCCGCCGACCATGATGGACAGCACGGCGTCGATCGCGCCCTTCTCGCCGCCGGAGACCGGGGCGTCCAGCACGCGCACGTTCTTGGCCTTGCCCGCGGCGGCGACCTTCTGCGAGGTGCCGGGCTTGATGCTGGAGAAGTCGATGAACAGCGTGCCCGGCTTGATGTGCTGGAACACACCGCCCTCGCCGAGCACGACGGCCTCGACGTGCGGGTCGGCGGGCAGCATCGTGATGACGATCGGCGCGCCCTCGACGGCCTCCGCGATGCTGCGGGCGCGCCGCCCGCCGGCGGCCTCGAGCTTCGCCAGGCCGGGCTCGGTGATGTCGAACCCGACGACGTCGTAGCCTGCTCTGGCGAGGTGCCCGGCCATGGGGGAGCCCATGATGCCGAGGCCGATGAATCCTATTTTCTGAGACTTCTGCGACATGTATATCCCTGTGTACGGTGTGTTCGGTGGTCAGCTGCGCCAGGCGCGGTCTTCGGCCGGCAGCCAGGTGAAGGAGTCGGCGCTGACTCCGTTCGTGGCCTTGTATTCGAGCCCGATGGATCCGAGCCCCTCCTCGACGCAGTAGTCCGCGGCCTCCAGCGCCGCGAACAGGGCGCGGTGGTCCAGCCCGTCGCCGCTGCTCGTGCCGGGTGCGCCGCGGTCGGGTACGTCGGCGATCTGCACGTGGCCGAGGCGTCCGGCGTGCTTGCCGATGGTCACGTCGAGGTCCTCGCCCATCCGGGCCATGTGGTAGAGGTCGAGCAGCAGCGCGAGGTTCGTCGCGCCGGTCAGCTCCTCGGTCCGCTCGACCACATCCAGCGCGGCGCGGGTCGAGGTGAGCGGGTAGAGCGGGGACTCGATCGTGTTCAGCGCCTCGATGAGCACCGTGCCGCCGAGGATCGCGATCGCCTTGCTCGCGGCGTCGAGGTTGGTGACGGCCAGTTCGTCCTGGAACTCGGGGTCGACGCCCTCGACGCGGTTGCCGTACAGGGCATTGAAGTTCCGGCAGCCGGTGCGCCGCCCGATCTCGACGGCGACCGGGATCGCGTCCCGGAAGCGGCCCGCGTGTTCGGGAACTGAGACCAGGCCGCGCGCGCCGACGGAGAGGTCGTCGAGCAGGTTGAGGCCGACGAGCCGCACTCCGGCCGCGTCCAGCGCGGCGACGAACTCGTCCACCTGCGTGCCGCCCGGCTGGGCCTCGGTGCCGAAGGGCCACCAGAACTCGACCGCCGTGAAGCCCGCGGCGGCCGCGGCGGCCGGGCGTTCCAGCAGCGGGAGCTCGGTGAACAGGATCGACAGGTTGACGTCGTAGCGCAGACTCATGCTTGCAGTTCCTCGGGATGGGATGCGGTCAGGGTGTGCCGGTACGCGTTCCAGTCCGGCGAACCGGAGATGTCGCGCAGGGCACCGGGCTGTTCGTGGTACGTCCGGCGGCGGATCATGGACAGGCAGCCGGTGCCGTCGTCGAGTTCGATGACACCGAGTTCGAGCTCTGCCGGTTCGGTCGGCAGCAGCACCTCGCGCAGCACCGGCCAGTCCGCGTCGTAGAGCTCGCCGCTGACCGACACGCCGCCGGCCGTGACCTCGTCGAGCGCCGGGAACTGGTCGCGCACCGAGTAGAAGCGGTAGCGCGGGGCCGTGCGTACCCGGCCGATCAGCGGCGAGTCGCCCAGGAGGTGGTTGAGCGGGCCGCCGCGCATCGCACCGCCGTTGAGGAATATCAGAGGCATGCCAGGTCCTTCGTGTCGTGGGCGGCGTGGATGGGGGTGGTCACCGCGGCCAGTTGGCGGCCGGAACCGCCGTGGCGTGCGGCCACGATCTCCGCGACGATCGCGACGGCCGTCTCCTGCGGCGTGCGTCCGCCGAGGTCGAGGCCGATCGGCGAGTGCAGGCGCGCGAGTTCGGCGTCGTCGAGTCCTTGCTCGCGCAGCCGCCGGATTCGCTGCGCGCAGGTCCGGCGCGAGCCCATGGCGCCGACGTAGCCGACCGGCAGACGCAGCGCCGCCTCCAGCAGCGGCAGGTCGAACTTCTCGTCGTGTGTCAGTACACAGACGGCGGTACGTCGATCAATGTGCTGCGTCGCCAGGTAGCGGTGCGGCCAGTCCACGACCACCTCGTCGGCGTCCGGGAAGCGGGCCGCGGTGGCGAACACGGGGCGCGCGTCGCACACGGTCACCTGGAAGCCGAGGAACTTCCCGGCTGTGACCAGGGCGGCGGCGAAGTCGATCGCGCCGAAGACCAGAAGCCGCGGCGCGGTCCCGTAGGACTCGACGAACACGGTCATCGGTTCGCCGCACTCGCTGCCGTCCGCCCCGATCGTGAACGTGCCGGTCCGGCCGAGGTCGAGCATCGCGCCCGCGCGGCCGACGACGGCGCGGTCGCGGTCCGCGGAGCCGAGTGTGCCGACGCTGCGCCACACGGTCGCGTCGTCCGCGAGCATGGCCCTCGTGACGGCCGAGCCGGGCGTGCCGAACACCGGCTCGGGCTCCGGCGCCCGGACCGCGACGGCGCGGCCGAGCACGTCGCGCGGCCCGGTGACCACCCGGGCCAGCGCGACCCGGGTGCCCGCGCCGATCGCGTCGAGCGTCGTGCCGAAGGGGTCGCCCGCGGTTCCCGGCGTGACCGGCTGCACGAACACGTCGAGTTCGCCGCCGCAGGTCAGGCCGATGGCGAAGGCGTCCTCGTCGCTGTAGCCGAAGGACTCGAGGACGGGCGTGCCGTGCTGCAGGGCCTCGCGACAGAGCTCGTACACCGCTGCCTCGACGCAGCCGCCGGAGACCGACCCGACCGCCTCGCCCGCCGCGTTGACGGCGAGCGCGGCGCCGGGCTGGCGCGGCGCGCTGCCGCGTACGGCGACGACCGTGGCCACGGCGTATTGCTGCCCGGCCCGATGCCAGGCGGCGAGTCGCTGTGCGATGTCCTGCATTTTCGGATTCCGCCTTTCTCAGAGGGTGTGCTGGATGCCGCTGATCCCGAAGAAGACGACGAACACGACGGTCACGCCCCAGACGAACCAGCCGGGCTCGCGCCATTTGCCCTTCGCGACCTTGATGACCGTGTAGGCGATCAGGCCCGCGCCGACGCCGTCGGTGATCGAGTACGTGAACGGCATCATCACGATCGTCAGGAACGCCGGGACCGCGATCTCGAAGTCCGTGAAGTCCACGTGCCGGATCTGCGCCATCATCAGGGCCCCGATGAGCACCAGCGCTGGCGTCGTCGCCTCGGCCGGCACGAGCGTGGCGATCGGCGTGAACAGCAGCGTGGCCGCGAACAGCAGTCCGGTCACGATCGAGGCCACGCCGGTGCGCGCGCCCTCGCCGACCCCGGCCGTGGACTCGACGAAGACCGTGTTCGCCGAGGCTCCGGAGCCGCCGCCGACCACCGCGCCGACGCCGTCCACGAGCAGGATCCGCGAGATGCCGGGCAGCCTGCCGTTCTCGTCGGTGAGCCCGGCCTCGCTGGTGACGCCCATGATCGTGCCCATCGCGTCGAAGAAGCCGGAGAGCACGAGCGTGAACAGCGCGATCGTCGCCGTGGCCGCGCCCGCCCTCGCGAAGCCGCCGAACAGGTCCACGTGGCCGAAGAGCCCGAATCGGGGTGCTGAGAAGAACGACGACGGCATCTTCGGGACGACGAGGCCCCAGGCGGTGTCCGGGATGTGCGCGATCTTCTCCACGGCCACGGCCAGCACGGTCGAGGCGACGATGCCGATCAGGATCGCGCCCGGGATCCGCCGCGCCATCAACGCGATCATCAGCAGCAGGCCGAAGCAGAACACGAACGCGGGCCAGCCTGTGAGGTGTCCGCCGACGCCGAGCTGCACGGGCACGGTGGAGTGCGCCGCGTCCGGCTGCCGGGTGACGACGCCGGAGTCGACCAGGCCGATCAGCGCCACGAACGCGCCGATCCCGACGCTGATCGCGTGCTTGAGCGGCAATGGGATCGCGTTCATGATCGTCTCGCGCAGGCCCGTGACCACCAGCAGGATGATCACGACGCCTTCCAGCACCATCAGGCCCATGGCTTGCGGCCACGTCATATGCGGCGCGATCTGCGAGACCACGACCCCGCTCGTGCCGAGACCCGCGGCCAGCGCGAGCGGCGCATTGCCGACGAAGCCCATCAGCAGCGTGGTCACGGCCGCGGCGAAGGCGGTCGCGGTTGTCAGTTCACTGATCGACAGGTGCGCACCGGTCACATCGGCGGCGCTGCCGATGATGATCGGGTTGAGCAGCACGATGTAGGCCATCGCGAAGAACGTGGTCAGTCCGCCTCGGACCTCGCGGCTCACGGTCGAACCGCGCTCCGCGATCCCGAAGTGCCGATCAAGTCTCCCGGCGGGCAGGACCGAACGTGTCGGTGGCGCCGCCGCGGGGGCTTGCACTTGCGTCATCGATCTCTCTCCTGATTACGTCGTCGTAGTGATGGAGGAGTTTTCCGGTCTTTGCCTGGTGCTCGTGATGTCCTCCGGGCCGATCGGAACCTTGGTCAGGTCCCGGCCGAGCGCCGCGCGGATGGCTGCGGCGATGGCCGGAGTGGAGGAGAGGGTCGGGGGTTCGCCCGCGCCGCGCAGGCCGTAGGGCGCGCGGGGGTCGGGATTCTCCAGGATCTCCATGCGCATCGGCGGCATGTCGAGGATCGTGGGGATCAGATAGTCGGTGAAGGAGGGATTGCGCACGATCCCGTCGCGGACCTGGATCTCCTCCATCACGGCGAGGCCGAGGCCCTGCGCGCTGCCGCCGTGCAGCTGGCCTTCGAGCGAGAGCCGGTTCATGATGCGGCCGACGTCCTGCACGAGATCCAGCGCGACCACCTTGACCAGCCCGAGATCGACGTCCACGTCGACGACGGCCCGGTGCACGGCGAAGGCGAGCTGCGTGTGCGAATTGCCCTGGCCGGTCAGCGGATCCATGCGCGTGGTCGGGTGGTGGTGGAACTCGCGGGTGAGCTCGATGGCCCCGTCGCAGAGCAGTTCGACGAGGCTGATCACGACACCGTCCGCGGCCGAGACCACGTCGCCGTCGAGCAGCGAGAGGTCGGTGTACGCACGTCCGGTCTTCTCGCAGGTGCGCTTGAAGACTTCCGCGCGCACCGCCTCACAGGCCGCCTTCACCGCGCCGCCGGTCATGTACGACTGCCGCGACGCCGATGAGGACCCTGAGTTGCCCACCTGGTTGTCGGCGGGATGGATGGTCACCCTGGACACGCCCAACTCGGTGCGCGCGATCTGGGCCTCCAGGGTGACCAGCCCCTGCCCGACCTCCGCCGCGGCCGTGTGCACGAGCACCGCGGCCTCGTCGCCGAGCGCCTCCAGGCGGATCCGGGCCGTCGAGTAGTCGTCGAAGCCCTCGGAGAAGCAGATGTTCTTGACGCCGACTCCGTAGCCGACGCCGCGCCGCACGCCCTCGCCTTGCGTCGTGTTCGCGGTCGAGCCGGGCAGGTTGCGCGGGTCGCTGGTGTCCAGCGGCGCGGGCATCGGCATGGCTACGAGCCGGTCGAGCATCTCGCGCAACGGTGCCGCCGCCTCCACGACCTGCCCCGTCGCCAACAGCGAACCCTGCGACACGACGTTGAGCTGCCGGAAGCGCACCGGGTCCATGCCGAGCCGGTCGGCGATCTTGTCCATCATCGACTCGTACGCGAAGCAGGCCTGCACCGCGCCGAATCCGCGCATCGCGCCGCACGGCGGATTGTTGGTGAACACGCCGTACGCGTCGATCTCGATGTTCGGGATCTCATACGGTCCGACGCCGAGCGATGCCGCGTTGCCCACGACGTTCGGCGTCGCGGACGCGTAGCCGCCGCCGTCGAGGATGATCTCCACGTCCGCGTAGACGATCTTCCCGGCGCGGGTGACGCCGTACTCGTAGTGCATCGTCGCCGGATGCCGGTGCACGTGCCCGAAGAAGGACTCCTGCCGGTTGTAGACGATCTTCACCGGCTTCCCGGTGCGCAGGGCGAGCATCGCGGCGTGGATCTGCATGGACAGGTCCTCGCGGCCGCCGAACGCGCCGCCGACGCCGGCCAGCGTCATCCGGATCTTCTCGTCCGGCAGCGCCAGGCAGGGGCCGATCTGCAGCAGGTCGTTGTGCATCCACTGCGTGGCCACGTAGAGCTCGACGCCGCCGTCCTCGCTCGGGATCGCGAGGCCGGACTCGGGGCCGAGGAAGGCCTGATCCTGGATGCCGACCTGGTAGTCGCCCTCGACGACCACCTCCGCGAGCGCCCGGACCGCCGGGTCGTGCACGTCGCCGCCGAAGCGAACCGGCTGGTGGCGCACGACGTTGCCGCTCGGGTGCACGCTCGGGTATTCGGGGTCGAACGCGGCCCGGCGCGCGTCGGTGATCGGCTCCAGCACCTCGTAGTCGACCTCGATGAGCTTGAGCGCACGCCGCGCCGTCTCCGGATGGTCGGCGGCCACGAGCGCGACCGGTTCGCCCTGGTAGCGCACCTCGTCGACCGCGAGCACCGGCTGATCACGGTGTTCGAGCCCGTAGAACTTGTGGCCGGGCACGTCCTCGTGGGTCAGGACCGCGAAGACGCCGGGCAGCGCGAGAGCCTTTGCGATGTCGATGCCGTGAATGCGGGCCCTGGGATGCGGGGAGCGCAGCGTGGCGCCCCAGAGCATCCCGTCGATCCACATGTCCGAGGAGTACGCGAACTCGCCCTTGACCTTCAGCGTTCCGTCCGGGCGCAGCGGGCTTCCGCCGACGCCGTCCCGCGCGGATTGGGTGACCTGACGCGGGCCACGCGTGAGAGTCGACTCGCTCATCGGCCGCTCACCAGCTTCCGCGCGGCGGCCCGGCAGTCCCGTGCGAGCGCGGCCTCGTCGGCGGTCACCAGTTCGCCGTCACTCACGACCGTCCGTCCGCCGACCGTCAGCAGCCTGACGGGAGCGGGCGGTCCGAAGACCAGGGCACCCACCGGATCGGCGATGTCCGCGTGACCGAGACCGCTGAGATCCCAGAGCGCCAGGTCGGCGAGTTTGCCCGGCTCCAGCGAGCCGATCTCGTCCTGCCGGCCGAGGTTGCGCGCGCCGCCCATCGTGCCGATCCGCAGCGCGTCCCGTGCCCCGAGGGTCTCGGCGGCCTGCGAGTTTCCCGCGCGCAGCCGGGACGTGTACATGGCCTGACGAAGCTCCTCGACCATCATCCCCGACTCCTGCGACGCCGCCCCGTCCACGCCGAGCCCGACCGGCGCCCCCGCGTCCAGCAGAGCCCGGACCGGCGCGTGGCCCGAGCCGAGCCGCGCGTTCGAGGACGGGCAGTGCGCGGCTCCGGTGCCGGTCGCGGCTATCTTCTTGATCGCCGCGTCGGACAGGTGCACGGCGTGCGCGAACCATACGTCGTCGCCGAGCCAGCCCACTGATTCGGCGTAGTCCACCGGCGTCATCCCGTGCGTGGCGAGGCAGAACTCCTCTTCGTCGGCCGTCTCGCAAAGGTGCGTGTGCAGCCGGACGCCGTTGGCCCGCGCCAGTTCCGCCGACAGCCGCATCAGCTCGTCGGTCACCGAGAACGGCGAGCAGGGAGCGAGCGCGATCCGGACCATGGCGTCGAAGCGCGGGTCGTGGAAGCGGTCGATCGCGTCCTGACTTGCCCGCAGGATGGCGTCCACCTGCTCGACGCACTCGTCCGGCGGCAGCCCGCCCTGCGAGCGTCCGCGCGACATCGAGCCGCGCGTCGGGTGGAACCGCAGGCCGATCGTGGTCGCCGCGTCGATCTCGGCCGCTAGGAGGTCGCCGCCGTGCGTCGGGAAGACGTAGTGGTGGTCGGTCGACGTCGTGCACCCGGTCTTCGCCAGCCACGCCAGCCCGCCGCGCGCCGCCGCCCCCACCGTGTCCTCGTCGATGCGCGCCCAGATCGGGTAGAGCTCGGTCAGCCAGCCGAACAGCGCCTCGTTCTGCGCCAAGCCGCGCGTGACCCACTGGTAGAGGTGATGGTGAGTATTGACAAGCCCGGGAGTCAGCAGACAGTCGGTCCCGTCCACTCGCGTCACATCATCGGCAGGGCTCTGTGAAGGCGCATCCCCGGCCCCGACCTTCTCAATCAGCCCGTCCCGCGCGACCAGGTATCCGCGCTCGTACTCCGTGTCGCAGACGTCGACCGTCGCGATGGCCGCGTTCTCGATGATCAGTACGTTGCTCATCGCGCGCCCGCCTTCTCACGTACGGCGGCGCGTACGGCGTCGAGGATCTTCTCGTAGCCGGTGCAGCGGCACAGGTTCCCGGCCAGCGCCTCGCGGATCTCGGCGTCGGAGGGATCGGGCGTCGTCTCGACCAGGTGGTGCGCCTGCACGAGCAGCCCCGGCGTGCAGAAGCCGCACTGCACCGCCCCGGCCTCGAGGAACGCGCGCTGGATCGGGTCGAGCGCGGTGTCCGCCTCGCCGTCGGCCAGGCCCTCCACCGTGCGCACCCGCTGGCCGTGCGCCTGACCGGCCGCGACCAGGCACGAGCACACCGGCGTGCCGTTCAGGTACACCGTGCAGGAGCCGCATTCGCCCTGTTCGCAGGCGTTCTTCGAGCCCGGCAGCCCGAGCCGCTCACGCAGCGCGTAGAGCAGCGACTCGCCCTCCCAGACGTCGTCGGCGGTCCGGTCCTCGCCGTTGACCTCGATCGTCAGTCTCATATCAGAGCCTTACCTTGCGTGTAGTCGTCCCAGCACCACTGCAGCGTGCGCCGGGCCATCACCTTCAGCGCGTGCCGGCGGTACGCGGCCGTGCCGCGGACGTCGTCGATCGGGGAGGCGGCGGCCGAGACCAGCTCGCCGAAGTGCTCGGCCAGCGCGGGATCCAGCGGCGCACGCGTCTGCCAGGGCAGTTCGTCCGTCAGGAACCGTTCCGCCTCGCAGGCCCGGCGCGGCGTGGGCGCTGCGGAGCCGATGCCGGTGCCCACGGTGCGCGCCGTGGAATCGAAGGCCAGCGCGAAGGAGCACACCGCGATCACCATGGCGTTGCGGGTGCCGATCTTCGAGAACTGCTGCGGTCCGGCGGCGGGGGAGAGCAGTACTGCCGAGATCAGCTCATCCTTGGCCAGATCGTTCCGCTTGACACCCTTGTAGAAGTCGACCGCCGCGATCTGCCGGGTGCCGCGCAGGGACGCGACCTCGATCACCGCGTCCGTGGCCACGAGCACGGGGTGGGTGTCCCCGGCGGGCGACGCGGCGCCCAGGTTGCCGCCGACGCCGCCCCGGTTGCGGATCTGCGGCGAGCCGACCGTGCGCGCCGCCATCGCCAACCCCGGCAGCACGTCGCCGAGCTCGTCGATGATGCGCGTGTAGGGCACGTTCGCGCCGAGCCGGATCCGGCCGTCCGGCTCCCGCGACCAGGCGTAGAGCTCGGGGATCCGGTTCAGGTCCATCAGCGCGGCCGGGCGGTGCACGTCGAAGTTGATCTCGACCATGATGTCCGTGCCGCCGGCGATCGGCACCGCCTCGGGCCGCTCGGCCTTCAGCGTCAGCGCCTCGCCCCAGCTTCCGGGGTGCAGGAAGTCCATGTCGGTGTGTCCCCTCAGCTCCAGGCCGGTCCGGCGGGCGGCGCGTCCTCGCGTTGCACGGTCCCCTCGATCAGCCCGTACGGCCGGTCGGCGGCGTAGAAGGTCTCGTTCGGGTTCTGCATGCCGAACGGGCTCAGGTCCACGACGAAGTGGTGCTTGTTCGGCAGCGCGAGCTTCACTTCGCACACCCCCGCGCACTCGTCGATCACGCGCGTGCCCATCGCGTAGAGGGTCTGCTGCAACGAGAGGCTGTAGGTGTCGGCGAACGCTTCGAGCAGCGCGGCGCGGGCGACGTCGTATTCGCCGTCGAAGTCGGCCGCGCGGATCTCGGCGTTGTCCGACTCGGCGTGCCGCCACTGCGCCGTGACCGCCGTGGCCAGCACCCGGTCGCGGGTCTCCGGCAGCGTGGTGAACTCGTCCCTGATGTAGCCGTGGAACTCGGACGCCGTCGAGTTCAGCACGACCAGATCGCGCAGCCCGCTGACCACATGCGTCCGCTCGCCGTCGCAGTGCACGACGACCGTCCGCGTCTCCCGCCCCGAGCGCACGAACGAATGCGGGTGCTGCTTCTCCTCGCCGGTGCCGCGCCGCCCGGCCCACGGCTCGATCCGGTCCCACTGGGTCTCCGCCACCTCGACCCGCGCGTGCCGGATCGTCGGCTGCGAGTCGACGAAGTGCTGCGCCAGCAGGATCGCGAAGTGCTCGGCCGTCTCGATGCCGTACTTCTGCGCGAAGGCGAAGACGGTGTTCTTCTGCGTGTCGGTCGGCAGCACGGCCGCGTTGTCACCGGACAGGTGCACGTCGGCCATCTCGCCCGACAGCGCCACGCTCACCGTCAGATCCTTGATCTCGTGCTGCGCGGAGTCCTTGGCGATGCGTACGACGTGCGTCTCAGCTTTGCCATAGCGGTTCTCGCCCAGAATGATCGGCATCGACGTCTAGCTCCCTCGGTAGGTCGAATAAGCGAACGGACTCAGCAGCAGCGGCACGTGGTAATGGCGTAAGGGGTCGGAGACGGCGAAGCAGACCGCGACCTCGGGGTAGAAGCAGGCGACGTCGCGCCGCGCGAAGTACTCCCCGGTCGCGAACACCAGCCGGTACGCGCCGTCGGCCGCCTCCAGCTGCGGGAACGCGTCCCGGATCCGGCCGTCGGCGTCGGTGGCCGCCTCCACGAGCAGCGACTCCCCGCGGTACAGCCGCACCCGCATCCCGGCCGCGGGCTCGCCGCGTGTCGCGTCCAGGACGTGCGTCGAAAGGCTCATGCCGCACCGACTCCCTGCGCCTCGGCGCCTGCCGCGAGCAGCCGCTCCAGCCGCAGCCGCGTGATCGCCGCCAGCTCCGCCCGCGTGGCCAGCCGCTCGGCCGCCGCGTCGTTGCGCAGCCGGTGCTCCAGCGCACGCAGCATCACCTCCGCGGGCAGCCCGGACGCGCAGATCAGGAACACGTGCCCGAACTTCTCCTGGTAGGCCACGTTCAGCTCCGCGAGCCGGTCCGCGACCTCGCGCGCCGCGCCGTCCATCCCGGCCTGCTCGCTGCGTGACCAGGCCGCCTCCCGCGACGCACCGTGCGAACGGCGGCCGATCATCGGGTGCGCGGAGAGCGCCTCCAGCACGTCGGCCCAGTCGAGTCCGCGCAGTGCGTCGTTCGCACCGTCGAGCAGCGCGGCCCACGTGCGATACGGCCGCGCATCCGCCATCCGCTCAGTCCACCGCCGCGAGGCGCAGCACGCGGAGAGCGCGCTCACCGCCTCGTCGCGCGGCAGTCCGTCGAGCCACGCCACCTGTACCGCGTCGTCCACGATCCTCCGCCCGCCTCTCTCGTCCCTCGGTTCCGTCCGGTTTCCGCGCAGCCGTCACTGGCAGACGCCGGGAATTGAACCTCCGGGGAACGCCGCGTGCCACGGGCGGAAACCATGAACCTGAGGGGCTGCGGACCGGCCCGTTCGTGGGATCGCACGAATTGCTTCCCAGCGCCCGCGGGCCCGCGTTACGGTGCGCGTGACACGGGATGCGACAGCGAGGCGGAATGGGGTGTGCAGGCAAACCGATGATCGTGCGTGAGTTGCTCGGGCCGCCGTGCGCGCTGACCCCGGTCACCGACCAGGCGGGCGGGCTGGACCGGGACGTGCGCTGGGTGGTGACCACCGACCTGCCCGACCCGAGCCGCTACCTGCAGGGCGGGGAGCTGATCGTCACCGGGATGATCTGGCGCAAGGGCCCGCAGGACGCCGAGCGCTTCGTCTCCGCGATCGCCGCGGCCGGCGCCAGCGCGCTCGCGGCGGGCAACGCCGGGGACGACGAACTGCCCGCCGACCTGCTCGCCGCCTGCCGCAAGCACCGGCTCCCGCTGCTGCGCGTCCCGGGCGCGCTCGCCTTCGCCACCCTCACCGAGTACGTCGTGCGCCGCATCTCCGGCCAGCGCGCCAGCGACCTCGGCAGCGTCCTGGAACGGCACCAGCGCCTGGTGGCCGCCGGAGACCCCGCCCAGGCCCTCGGCGCGATCCTCGAACTCATCGCCGCCGACCTGGGCCTGGCCTGCTGGGTCATCGACTCCGGCGGCACGGCGGTCGCCTCCAGCGGCGAGGACCTCGGCGAGCCCGAACGCGCCAAGCTGGCCCGAACGGCGATCTCCGCGACCACCCTGCCGACCCGCGTCGTTGCCCCGGCGGAAGACGGTTCGTCCACCCGTCCGCGCCGCACGGTCTTCCCCATCACCGACGAGGACCGCATCACGGACTGGTACCTCGTCCTGGACGGCGACTGGCGCCTTTGGGACCCGCAGCGCCGAGCCGTGGTCGACCAGGTCACCGACGTCCTCAAGGCCGAACGCGCCCGCCTCGCCGACCGCGTCACCCCCTGGCGCGCCGACGCCGAACGCCTCCTCACCGAGCTCGCCGCCGGAACCGCGGGCCCCGATGTCGCGTGCCGCCTCACCGGCCTGGGCTTGGCCGCAGGCCCAGTCGGCTACCGGGCAGTCGCCGTCACCATCTCGGACCCGGCCGCGCATCCGGCCGCGATCCTCGAAGCCGCCTTCGCCCCGTACTCAGCCCTCATCGCCCACTTCGACGCCGACCCCACCACCGGCCTCCCCGCCCACGCCGTCGCCCTGACCTCCGCCGCCTCCGCTGCCTCGGCCAACGATCCCGCGACCGTCCTGCGCGACTGGCTGAACCGCGTCACCCCCGGCCTGGCCACCCGCCGCGTCGGCGTGGGCCTCTCCGACCACGTCACCGACCCCGCCGCACCCGCCGCCGCCTTCAAGCGCGCCGTCGCCGACGCCCGGCACGCCCTGCGCGTCGCCATCACCAAGCCCGCCCCCGTCACCGTCGTGCGCCAGGCCGACATCGCCTCGCACGCCCTGCTGCTCGCCAGCATCCCCGACGAGGTCCGCAGCACCTACCGGGACCGGATGCTCGGGCCCATCCTCGACTACGACCGGGCCCACAACTCAGAGCTCGAAGTGACCCTCGAGTCCTTCCTGCGCGCCTCGTCGTCCTGGACCCGATGCGCCTCCGCGATGCACATCCACGTCAATACGCTGCGATACCGCATCTCCCGCATCGAAGAGCTCGTAGGCCGCCCGCTCTCCCTCCTGGAGACGCAGGCGGACCTACTCCTGGCCCTGGACCTGCGCGAGTCCTAAAGCCCCGTCCTCCCATCGAAGAAGGCCAGGATCCGCGGGATGGCGAGCATGGCCGAATGGTTGTGATCGACGTCCCCGAGATCCGTCAGCTGCACGTCCGCCCCGCGCGCGGTGAGCTGAGCGTCGCAGTGCTCGGAGTCCGCGATGGCCACGTCCTTGTCCCCGTTCGCCGCGTAGAGTTCGACCGGCACGTCCGGATGCCACGCGCACGAGCCGTCGCTCTGCCGCATCGCCGCGAGCAGCGCGCCGCTCGGATGCTCGAGCCACGCCAGATACCGCGGCGTCAGCAGCTGATCGACCGAACCCGGCAGCGCCGCAAGGATCTGCTCCTCCGAGTGGTTCCCGTCGTAGAGCCCTTCGACGATGCCGGCGTACGGCTGCCGGAACGCCTCGTCGGGCCGGTCGTAGAGGTGGTAGACGCGGTTCAGCGCGACGGTCCAGTACGAGATGTAGAGCACTGACGACTCGGGGTCCAACTCACCGTTCAGCATGGCCGGAGTCTCAGCGTGCTGAACGTCGTACGGCCCACTGATCGGCGCCAGCGCGGCCAACCTCCAGCCGTGCCCGGCCTCCCCGTCCTGCACCGCCTCCGCAGTCGCCATCGCCGCCGGACCGCCCTGTGAGAACCCCGTGACCAGCAGTCGAGGATCGAGCACCACGCCGTGCCGCGCCGCCAACGCCCGCCCCGCGTCCAGCATGTCCACAGTCGCCGTGACCTCGCTGGACAGATCCATGTACGGATGCAGACCGGCCCCCGTCCCCAGCCCCACGTAATCCGGCGCCACAGCCGCGTACCCAGCCGAGGCGAACAGTTCGACCGCCTCCCGATCCCCGTCCCCAGCGGCCACCGAGGCAACCGTGTCCCGCGTCGGATTCGTCCCGTGGTCGTACGAGACCACCCGCAGCACCCGCCCCGTCCTGTCCTCCGGCAACGCGATCAGCCCACTCGCCACGGTCGGCCGCCCCCAGGCATCCACCGTCGCATACGTGATCCGATAGTCGCTGATCCCGTACTTCACCCGCCGCGTATCCCCGAAGAACGGCTCCACCGCCGCCTGCACCTCAGCGGGCGTCAGCTCACCGATCTTCGTCACCGACAGCAGCGTCCCCCGCCCCGCAGGCCGCCCCTCAGCAGCGTGCGCCGTAACGGTTGTGCACATCAGGACCACGACAGCCGTCGTCCCCGCGATCTTGGCCTTGTGTCGTTTCATGCCCCTGAGTCTCGCCGCGCGCCCCGCCCCGACGACATGGTGATAGCAGGCGTCTTACCGGTGTATCCAGGTCCACCTAACTCCGCACCGGATGCCGGATCAGGAGCGTGGCCTGCACTTCCACGTCGTCGAGGGTGGCGTAGATGTGGGGGACGTCGGAGGCGAAGGAGGCGTGGCTGCCTGCGGGGATGGTGAGGGGGGACTCGGGGCGGCCGACGAGGGCGGTGCCGGTGAAGACGGTGAGGTATTCCACTACGCCGGCGGGGTGGGCGGGGGAGGTCTGGGTGGGGCCGGGGTGGATGGTGAGGCGGTAGAGCTCGGTAGTGGCCTCGTGGTCGGTGAAGACTTCGAGGAGGGCGGCGGTGACGGCGGCGCCGTGGACGGTGGGGGGTGCGGCGGGGGTGGGCGGGGCGAGTAGGGCGGTGAGGGGGACGTCGAGGCGGGCGGCGATGGCGTAGAGGGTCTCGAGCGTCGGGTTGCGGGTGCCGGACTCTACGGCGGAGAGGGTGGCCTTGCCGAGGTTCGCGCCGCGGGCTAGTTCGGACAGGCTGATGCCGCGGTCGGCGCGCAGCGCCTGGATGCGGCGGCCGACCTCGTGGGCCAGCGTCGATGTGCGTGCCGGGGCCATGGGTACCAGTATGCCGGTGCACTGGCGTATCGTTCCGTTTATGGAACGTTCTCTTTACGGAACGGTGCGCGGGTTGGCGCAGCCGATGGTGGCCGGCCTCGTCACGGCGCTGGTCGGGTTCAGCGCATCGTTCGCGCTGGTGGTCGTCGGGCTGCGGGCGGTCGGGGCGGACCAGCGGCAGGCGGTGTCGGCGCTGTTCGCCTCGTGTCTCGCGGTCGGCGGGCTGGCGATCTGGTACGGCATCAGGACGCGGCAGCCGATCAGCATCGCGTGGTCCACGCCGGGGGCCGCGCTGCTGGTCACGGCCGGGCGGCAGCACGGGGGTTACGCGGCGGCGGTGGGGGCGTTCGCGGTCGGCGGGGTGCTTGTCGTGCTCACCGGGATGTCGGCGCGGATGGTCGGGTGGATCGGGCGAATACCGGCGCCGATCACGTCCGCGCTGCTGGCGGGGGTGCTGCTGCCGCTGTGCCTGGCGCCGGTGCGGGCCGTCGTGCAGCTGCCGTCGCTGGCGATCGCGCCGGTCGTGGTGTGGGTGGTGTGCTCGCGGGTCGCGCGGCGGTGGGCGGCGCCCGCGGCGTTGGGGGTGGTGCTGGTGGAGGTCGTCGTCCGGCATAGGGGCGGCGTGGGGAGCGGGCTGGTGCCGGGATTCACGGTCACGGTGCCGACGTTGAGTGTGGGGGCGCTGGTGGGGATCGCGCTGCCGCTGTACGTGATCACGATGGCGGCGCAGAATCTGCCGGGGCAGGCGGTGCTGCGCGGGTTCGGGTACGAGACGGAGCTGCGGCCCGCGCTGCTGGGGACGGGGGCCGCCACGACGCTCGGCGCGCCGCTGGGGGTGTTCGGGGTCTGTCTCGCGGCGATCAGCGCGGCGCTCTCGGCCGGTCCGGACGCGCACCCGGATCCGCGCCGCCGCTGGATCGCGTCGGTCACGGCCGGGTGCGTGTACCTCCTGCTCGGCCTGTCGGCGGCGCTGGCCACGTCGCTGCTCGCGGTCGCGCCGCCGCTGCTGATCGAGGCGGTCGCCGGGCTCGCGCTGCTGGGCACGTTCGGCTCCGCGCTGGCCTCGGCCGTCACCGGGACGCAGCACCGCGAGGCGGCGGCGATCACGTTCGCGGTCAGCGCGTCGGGCATCTCAGTGCTCTCGATCGGTGCCTCGTTCTGGGGGCTGGTCAGCGGCCTGGCGATGCTGCTGATCCAGCGGGTTCAGCTCAGCCGGTCGAGGACGGTCAGGGAACTGGCGTAGTCGCCCGGCGGCAGGTCGTCGAGCGGCAGACCGTACTCCGCGAGCAGGGCGCCGTCGTACTCGCGGCCGGTGTCCCGGTCGCGGTAGCGGGCCAGCGGGTCGAGGGCGGCGAGGCGGATGGGCCCGGGCTCGCGCGCGATGGTCCTGATGGGCTGCCATGCGAAGACGACCACCTCGGTCGAATCAGTGCTCGTGTGCTGGACGGCTGTCAGTCCGCTGACGTCGCCCGGGTCGCTCAGCCGGTGCCGGGTGCCGAGTTGGACCGTGTCGCGGATCTCCTTGTAGCGCGCGACTTCCCGGGCCACGTCGTGCAGCTCCTGCTCGCTCCACTCGGTGAGGTTCCCGCCGAGCGCGAAGACGCCCGCCATCGACGCGTGGCAGCGGAAGCGCAGCGGGATCGAGCGGCTGGTGGTCGGGTTCGGCGAGTCCGTGACCCACGCCGACATGACGCGCGCCGGGTAGAGCTGCGTGAATCCGTGCTGGATGGTGAGCCGGTCGAGGGCGTCGGTGTTGTCGGACGGCCAGACCTGGTCCACGTGCGCGAGCATGCCGAGGTCGATCCGTCCGCCGCCTCCGCTGCAACCCTCGATGCGCACGTCGGGGTGCTTGGCGCGCAGCCGGTCGAGGATGTCGTAGACGTTGCGCACATGGTCGATCCACAGCGCGTCCGCCTTGCCGTCGGCGCCGTGCTCCGGCCAACCGGCTTCGCTGAAGGAGCGGTTCATGTCCCACTTCAGGAAGTCGATGGCGTGCTCGCTGACGAGGCGGTCCAGCCATTCGAAGGCCCAGTCGGCGACGTCGCGGCGGGCGAAGTTGAGGACGAGCTGCTGCCGGAGCTCCGTGCGTCGCCGGTTCTCGAAGTGCAGGACCCAATCAGGATGCTGACGGTAGAGATCGCTGTCCGGGTTGACCATCTCGGGCTCGACCCACAGGCCGAACGCCATGCCGAGCCGGTGTACCTCGTCGGCCAGCGGCGCGATGCCGTCGGGGAAGCGGTCCGGGTTCGGGGTCCAGTCGCCGAGCCCCGCGTTGTCGCTGGTGCGCGCGCCGAACCAGCCGTCGTCCATCACGAACAGCTCGACGCCGAGCGCCGCCGCCTGGGCCGCGAGCTTGCGCTGACCCGCCTCGTCCACGTCGAAGCCGGTCGCCTCCCACGAGTTGTAGAGGACTGGCCGCACCTCCTGCGCATGCGGCAGGACGTGGCGCAGTACGTAGTCGTGCCACGCTCGGCTGGTCGCACCGAAGCCGTCGGCGGTGTAGAGCCCTGCGAACGTCGGGGTGGTCAGCGACTCGCCGGGCTCCAGCTGCCAGCTGACGCCGTCGTGCCCGAAGCCGCCGGTGACCTGCACGCGGTTGTCGGTGCCGCGCTGCGCGGTGATGCGCCAGGAACCGCTCCAGGCCAGCGCCGCGCTCCAGACCTGGCCGTGCTGCTCGGTCGCGTCGCCGGCATCGATCATGACCCACGGGTTCGCCTGGTGGCCGGTGGTGCCGCGTCGGCTGGTGAACACGGTCTCGCCCCACGGCAGCACGTCCCGGTGCAGCTGACACTCCGCGGCCCAGTCGCCGACAACGTGCGTGGCGCGGTAGTCAGGCCGCTCCGGCAGCACCCAACCGGCCGAGTCCGCCCGCAGCACCGTGATCGCGCCCGCTCCGGCCCGGTGATCGAGCACCAGGTGACGTTCGATCACGTCGCTGTCGTGGTGGACGCGGTAGAAGAGCGAGATTCCGAGCGGATAGTGCCGGTCGCAAAGGTGTAGCCGGAGTTCGGCGCCGTCCTTGTCGTCGACGATCTCGTGCTTCTCGTACGCCCACTCGATGGCGCGGGTGCCGTCGGCGAAGCGCACCTGGAGCGCGGGCACGCCGTAGCGGTCCGCGCCGTCGGCCGAGATCTCCTCGGGCACCCGCCGCCCGGCGAAGCTGTCGACGCGCCCGGGCCGGTAGGTATGCGGCAGCGCCTCGACCTGGCCGAGCGTGAGCCGCTCGCCCCAGTGCAGGTGGCGCGGCGCGTCGGTGGCGTCCAGCTGGAGCCCGTAGGACGAGCGCGGCGTGCTGAGCAGCCACGTGCGACTGCCGGGATTGAACGTGATCGTGGACATGCGATTTCCTCCCGGCCTATATGTTGACAGAGGAAAAGAATTCAGCCAAGACCTTCGGCGGATCTTCTCGGAGCTAGCCGACGCGGCGGTCCTCGATCGCGTCGCGGTCCCAGCTGATGCCGAGTCCGGGCACGTCGGGGGCCACGGCGCAGCCGTCCGCGATCTCCAACTGTCCTCGGGTGACCGCGCGCAACTGCGGGATGTGCTCGACGTACCGGCCGTTCGGGATCGCGGCCACGAGACTCACGTGCAGCTCCATCAGGAAGTGCGGGCACACGTGCACGTTGTACGCCTCTGCCAGGTGCGCGACCTTGAGCCACGGCGTGATCCCGCCGACCCGCGCGACGTCCACCTGCACGATCGACGCCGCCTCGCGGTGCAGATAGTCGCGGAACTGGCCCACCGAATAGAGCGACTCGCCGACCGCGATCGGGATCGACGTGGAGCGCGCGAGAACTGCGTGGCCTGACACGTCGTCAGCGGGCAGCGGCTCCTCGAACCAGGCCAGGCCCAGCGGCTCGAACGCGGCGGCCCGGCGGCGCGCCTCGGCGGCCGTCATCGACTGGTTCGCGTCCACCATGATGTCGAGGTCTGATCCGACCGCCTCGCGCACGGCCCGCAGCCGCTCCACGTCCTGCTCGACGCGCGGCTTCCCGACCTTCAGCTTCACCCCCGGCCAGCCCGCGGCCTGCGCGTTCAGGGCTCCGCTGACGAGTTCGTCAGTGCTCAGATGCAGCCAGCCGCCCTCGGTGTCGTAGAGCGGCACCTCGCGCCGGAAGCCGCCCGCCACGCGCCACAGCGGCTCACCGGCCCGCAGGCAGCGCAGATCCCACAGCGCGGTGTCGACGGCGGCGAGCGCGAGCGACGTGATCGCGCCGACCGTCGTGGCGCGCGTCGAGGCGAACAGGTCGTACCAGAGGTGTTCGATCAGCCTCGAGTCGGCGCCGATCAGCCGCGGCAGCAGGTGCGCACGCAGCATCGCGAGCACGGACTCGCCGCCGGTGCCGATCGTGTACGCGTATCCGGTCCCGCGGTTGCCGTCCTCGGTGGTCAGGTCGACGAAGACGGTCTCCTGCTTCACGAAGGACTGCACCGCGTCCGTGCGCACGGTCTCGACGGCTATGTCCACGAGGTAGGCCTGCGCCTCGACGATCCTCATCCGCGCGAGCTCCCGTAGCGCGGCCGGGCCGGTACCACGAGGTTCTGTGCGGCTACGGCGGCCCCGCCCCGGGCCCACTCCTCGAACGGCAGCGGACGCACGATCAGATCGCAGTCCTTCGCGGCCCCGAACGCCTGCGCGGCGAAGGTCTCGCGGATCTGCTCGGCGTAGAGGTCGTAGAAGGCCACGCCCTCGCCGGAGATGATGATCCGCTCGGGACCGATCAGGTTGGCCACGGCGGCGATGGCCAGGCCGAGCGCCTGCGCCGCGCGGGTGAACACGGCCAGCACCGCCTTGTTGCCGCCGCGCGCGAGCCGCACCGCGTCGGACATCGTCAGCTTCGGGTCGCCCGCGGCCTGCCGCGCCTGCTCGACGATCGCCTGCGTGGACGCGATCGACTCGACGCAGCCGACGTTCCCGCACGCGCACATCCGCTCGCCGCCGCGCACCGGGAGATGCCCGACCTCGCCGGCCACGCCGTGCGCCCCGGTGACCACGTCGCCGCCGATCGACAGGCCGGCGCCGATGCCGGTGCCGACCGTGACGACCGCGAAGGACGACAGGCCCGCGCCCGCGCCGGACCACTGCTCGGCCACCGTCAGGGCCCGGACGTCGTTCTCGATGACGGTCTGCAGTCCGGTCGCCTCCTCGACCAGCCGGGCCAGCGGCACGCCCTGCCAGTTCAGGAAGGGGGAGCGGTGCACCACGCCGGTGTGCCCGTCCACGTCCCCGGAGATGGCCACGCCGAGCCCCTCGACCTGCGGCGCGTCCCGCGCGGCCTGGCCGGTGGTGATCCGGCGCACCAGCTTGCCGATGGCCTGCACCACGCTGCCGACGTCCTGCGAGTCGAGCTCGACCCGCCGCGTCGCCAGCGGACGCGCCGTCAGGTCCGTGCGCACGCAGAACAGCTCGTCGGCGGTCACCTTGACCCCGACGAAACCGGCCCGGGCGGCCCGCACCGCGAGCAGCGTCGCGGGCCGCCCGGCCGCCCGCTCGCCGGACGGAGGTCCGATCTCTTCGATCCACTCGTCCTCGAGCAGCGGCGCGGACGCCTTGGTGACCGCGCCGGGCGAGAGACCCGTGCGCCGGGTCACCTCCGCCCGGCTGAGCGGCCCGTGCGCCAGCACGGTGTGGAAGACCTGCGCGACCGCAGGAGCCTGAGTGGGGAGCACGGCCGCAGTATAACCACACTCGGAAAGTTAAAGAAGTCCAGCTAGATCCATGGTTCCGGAACAGACCTCCGAGCAATGGGCCATGGATATGTTGACGGAAGAAATATATCCGGCTACGCTCCCGACTCGTCGGAGCCGCCCACGCTGCCCTGTGACGGCGACCCGGCGACGCACTGCCTGATTCCCTCACTGGTCAGCAACGACGCGACTGAGACGGAGCGGTCCATGACCGTACGCAGCTGTCGAAGATTTCTTCACTCCACACTGATACTCATGCTCACCGCGGCCACGGCGGTCATCGCCGGTGCGGCCGCCGCCCCCACGGCGAGCGCGCAGAGCTCGCACCAGGTCCTGGCCGCCAAGCCCCTGATGGGCTGGAGCAGTTGGAGCCTGGAGTCCACGAATTACCCCGGCGTGAACCCGACCGGCGGCGCTTCGTGGCTCACCGAGGCGCACATCCTCCAACAGGCCGACGCGCTCTCCGGCGAGCTCGAGTCCTACGGCTACGACTACCTCAACATCGACGCGGGCTGGTCGAACGGCTTCGACTCCTACGGTCGGCCGATCGCCAATCCCACGACGTTCCCCGACGGCATCGCGTACATCGCGAACTACGTGCACGCCAAGGGGCTCAAGCTCGGCATCTACCTCGCCGTCGGCCTCGCGCCCGCCGCGTACGACAACGGCACCACCCCGATCTACGGCGCGCCCGGCTGCACCACGGCGAACATCGTCTACCCG
>DATJIF010000182.1:0-2625 GCA_035493475.1 Actinospica sp. | reverse complement strand
CCCTTCGGCGGCGCGAACTCCCAGCTCAGGCCGTACATCATGGCCGCGGTCTGGTTGTCGAAGGCGGTGTCCTGCTTGGCCTCGTTCTGGTTCTTCGAGTTGTTCGGGCTGGCCGCGAACAGCTTGAAGAAGTTGGCCAGGCCGGTCTGGTCGGCGGCCGACTCGAACTGCATCTGCCACTTGCCGGAGGAGTCCTGGGTGGCGATCTGGCCGCCCGCGTCCTCGATGAAGGCCATCGCCAGGTACTCGTAGCCGGCGTCGACCTCGAAGCCGGTGAAGCCCTTGGTGGCGGTGTTCTTGGCGTTGAGCTTCTGGATGTCCGTGAGCAGGGTGTTCCAGTCGGTCGGCGCCGAGGTGACGCCCGCCTTGGTCGCCAGGTCCGAGTTCATGCCCACCATGCGGTCGGCCGCGTAGTAGGGCACGCAGTAGGTCTTGCCGCCGTAGGTGCACGAGGCCTTGAGGCCGGCGTTCCACGTGGAGTAGTTCGGGAAGCTGCTCGCCACCGAACTGAGGTCGGTCAGCGAGCTGCCGGCCATCGGGGCGACGGTGTCGGTGTTGCCGAACTCGATGACGTCGGGCACGGAGCCGGCCTTGACGGCGGCCTCGAACTTCTGCAGGTAGGTGCCCCAGGTCTGATAGTCGACGGTGACCTTGCTGCCCGGGTGGGCGGACTCGTAGGCCTTGTCCGCCCCGTCGACGGCCGACTGCCAGCCGCTCTGCGCGTCCGTCATCAGCCAGACGGTGACGTTGCCGCCGCCGGAGGCGGTGGAGGCGGAAGAACTACCACCTGTCGATGACTTCGACGAGGAGCACGCCGAGGCGGCGAGGGCGACGGTCGCGGTGGCACAGGCCAGCGCGGCGAGCTTCTTGCGCTTCAAAACCATTCCTCCGTTGGTTGGATGGTGAGCGGTGAGCCGCGGGGTCCGAGGCCGGCCACCCTGAGCTTGGCCGGGATTCCTCGCGCGGAGCGGATCGGGGTGCGACAGTGGTGCGGTCCCGCCGTGGCGCTGGGGGGTGCGCTGTGACGGAGACCTCCGCCGCGGCCGCCTCTCAGTGGTTTAGACCAGTTCGGAGAGTGGCATAGACCAATCCGCACCGTCAAGAGGGTGCGGCCCGACTCGGCCATCCCGTTATCAAGGCGTCACCGGGAGCAGGGTTCTCTTAACCAAGTGGTCTGTACCGGACCGTACCTCGTGGTGATCGCGGGCCCGTCCGGGCGGCGATCGCGGGCCGGGCGGCGGCCTGCCGCCTACCGCTTCCTCACTTCCTTCTGCGAGCATGGCATCTTGCGAATGAGTTGATCCGCCGCCGGGACGCCGGCCGTGCGGGAACGTTCCCCAGGAGGTGCCGTGGCGTTCGAAGAGGATGAGCTCTCGCTCCTCCACGACGAGCAGCAGGCGCAGGACGAGGGCACGGCGCAGGCCGCCGAGCCGGTCGCGCGCGAGCCGAAGTACTACCGGCTCAAGCGGCACCTGCTGGAGATGACGCAGTCCAGCCCGCCCGGCACCCCGGTGCCGCCGGAGCGGACGCTCGCCGAGGAGTTCGACACCTCGCGGACCACGGTGCGCCAGGCGCTGGCCGAGCTCGTCGTCGAGGGACGGCTCGAGCGCATCCAGGGCAAGGGCACGTTCGTCGCCAAGCCGAAGGTCGCCCAGTCGCTGCAGCTGACCTCGTACACCGAGGACATGCGCGCGCAGGGCCTGGAGCCCGCCTCCCGGCTGCTCGAGGTCGGCTACATGAACGCGGACGCCGACCTCGCCGAACTGCTGCGCATCCGCGAGGGCGCGCGGGTGCTGCGGATCGAGCGGCTGCGCCTGGCCAACGGCGAGCCGATGGCCATAGAGGCCACCCACCTGAGCGCGAAGCGCTTCCCCGGGCTCCGGCGCCACCTGACGAAGTACTCGTCGCTGTACGCGGCGCTCAGCGCGGAGTACGGCGTGCACCTGGCGCAGGCCGAGGAGACCATCGAGACCGCGCTCGCCACCCCGCGCGAGGCGGCGCTGCTGGGCACCGACACCGGTCTGCCGATGCTGCTGCTCTCGCGCCACTCGCTCGACGAGGACGGCGAGCCGGTGGAGTGGGTGCGCTCGATCTACCGCGGCGACCGCTACAAGTTCCTCGCCCGGCTGACCCGGCCCGCCGAATGAGCATCCTGATCGTCACCGGAACCAGCACGGACGTCGGCAAGACCGTGGTGACGGCCGCGGTGGCGGCGCTGGCCGCGGCCCGCGGCGGCGGGGTCGCGGTGGTCAAGCCCGCGCAGACCGGGGTGGGGCCCGGGGAGCCGGGCGACCTGGCGGCCGTGGCGCGGCTGGCCGGGATCACCGACACGCACGAGTACGCCCGCTACCCCGACCCGCTCTCCCCCGCCGCGGCGGCGCGGATCAGCGCCCTGCCGCCGCTGGACCTCAAGAAGGCCGCCGCGGACGTCAGGGAGCTGGCGCAGGACCGGGCGCTGGTGGTCGTCGAGGGCGCGGGCGGGCTGCTGGTGCGCTTCGACGAGGACGGCGCGACGCTCGCCGACCTGGCCCGCGAGCTCGGCGCGCCCGCGCTGGTGGTGGTGGACCCGAGGCTGGGCACGCTCAACCACACCGCGCTCACCCTCGAGTCGATGGCGCTGCGCGG
>DATJIF010000181.1:0-95423 GCA_035493475.1 Actinospica sp. | reverse complement strand
AGGAGCGCGAGCATCCCGGCCAGCCCGTTCGGCCAGGGCAGCGCGGCTCCCGGCAGCCGGGCGGTGCCGTGCGCCACCAGGCAGATCCAGCGGGCCGGCCACTGCGCCAGCCAGGCCGCGGCGTGCCCGGCCGGCGGCCAGACGGCGTAGCCGGCCATCGCGGCCACGCCGAGCACGGTGGCCGGCGGGGCTGCGGGCACGGCCAGCACGTTCGCCGGCACCGAGAACAGCGGCAGCGCGCCGGTGAAGGTGACGAGCAGCGGCTCGCAGTAGACCTCGGCGGCCGCCGTGTACGCGGCGGGCGTGGCGATCCAGTGCGGCACCCGCCCGCCGACGACCAACCGGTCGCGCCAGGCCGGGGCGCTGATCAGCAGTCCGGCGGTGGCGGCGACGGAGAGGACGAAGCCGTACGCGTGGGCGAGCCAGGGGTCGATCAGCAGCAGGATCAGCGCGGCGCCGGCCGTCGCGGTCAGACCGCGGAAACGCCGCCCGGTGGCCAGGGCGACGCTGGCCAGGAGCGCGGTGACGGTCGCGCGCACCATCGGCGGCCCGGGCCTGGCCAGCACGGTGAAGCCGAGCGCGAGCAGTGCCGCGAGCAACGCGAGCGCCCGGGCGCGCACCCCGGCCTGCCTGGCCAAGGGGAGCACGGCGGCACTCAGAAAGACGAGATTCTCACCGGACACGACGACCAGGTAGCTCAGTCCGGCCGTTCTCAGATCTTCTTCGGTCGCCGCGGGAACGGCGCGGGTGTCGCCGAGGGTGAGCGCCGGCAGCACGCCGGCCGGTTCGGCGGGCAGGCCGGCGACGGCCTCGCGCAGGTCGGTTCGCAGCGCGCCGGCCAAGCGCTGCACCAGGTCGGGGCCGCCGAGGATCTTCGGGACCTGGTCGGCGAACAGCGTCGCCGCGTCGCCCGCGGCCGGATCCTTCGGCGGTTCGAGCCGGCCGGCGAGCTCGACGCGCATGGACGGCAGCAGCGCGCTCCAGCGGATCCCGTCGGCGGGCTCGCGCGGGCGCACCAGCGCGGTCGCCCGCGCCCGGACGCCGATGCCCGTGCCGTCTCCGGCGGTGAGCGCGTCGATGCGGATCGGCACGAGAATCAGCTCCTTGACAGGCTTCGGATCGCCGGTGACGGTGGCGCGCACCGTGGCCCGGCCGTGCGCCGCGGCGAGGGCGGCCACCGGGCCGAGCCGCACCGCGTACACGTGCAGCGCCGCGGACGCCGCGAGCGCGGCCGCGACCAGCAGCGTCGCTCCGACGGGCGCGAACCGCCGGGGCCGGACGAGCAGCGCGGCACCGAGGACGGCGAGCGCGCCCGCCTCGGCGAGGGTCGCGGTCGGCGGACGGGTCAGGGCGAACCGCACGGCCAGCCAACCGGCCAGCACCGGCGGAAGCAGCCGCAGGTCGGGGACGGGGCGGGCGCGGGTCACGAGGGCGTCGCGATCATGATCGGAACGGGCCGGGCGCTCTAGAGCGTGAGCAGCGGCGCGAGCGTCTGATAGCGCAGCCCGCCGAATCCGGAGACCTGCCGCAGACCCTCCACGCTGTGGAAGGGCCCGTGAGCGGTGCGGAAGTCGACGATGCGCTGAGCAAGCGCCGGACCGATGCCGGGCAGTTGTTCGAGGTCTTCGACGGCCGCGGAGTTCAGGTGCACCGGCTCGGCCGCGCCGTCGCCGGCACGGCCCTTGCCCTTGCCGCCGCGGCCGGGCACGGCGGCCGGCATGCTGGGCGGCGGCGTGACGCCGACCAGCACCTGCTCGCCGTCGACGAGCACGCGCGCCTGGTTGAGCAGGCTCAGGTCGGTACCCGGCAGCGCTCCCCCGGCGGCGGTCAGCGCGTCGATCACCCGGGAGCCGGCCGGCAGGGTGCGCACGCCCGGCTTGGCCACCCTGCCCTCCACGTCGACGACCACGCCGGGACCGCCCGAGCCGGCACCGAAACCGAGGCCGGAACCGGAACCGAGGCCGAGCTCCTGGCCCGCCGAACCCCCCGCACCCGCGCCACCAGCGCCACCCGGACCACCCGCGGCGCCCGCCCCGTTCCCGCCGCCTCCGGCGCCGCCCATGCCCGGCGCGGTGTCCGCCGCGCCCGGTGAGCCGCCGGACAGCGCCCGGGCGCCGGTCCCGTCCACGCTCGGTGTAAGCCCGCGGGCCACGGACAGTTCGTGCGGCCGCGACCGCAGCACCGCCCAGCCGCCGATCAGCAGCGCGCCCAGCAGCACGCTGACGGCCAGCACCGTCCCGGTCGTGCGGTCCAGCGCCCAGCGGCCCTGCAGCGTCGGCGGCAACCGGTCGGCCAGGGCCGCGCGCCAGCGGTCCCGGGCGCGCAGCACCGGCGGCGCCGCTACGGCGTCATCGGCGCCGGCGGCGGCTCCACCGCTCCGGCCCGCCCCGGAGTGCCCGGAGAGCGCGGAGTGCGCGGAGTGCCCCGAGATACCGGAGGCTCCGGCGATTCCAGAGGCGCCGGCGATTCCAGAGGCGCCGGCTCCCGCGGCCGCGGCGGCGGGGGCGACCGGGGGGACCGCCCAGCGCCAGTGCTCGTCGTGCTCGGTCATGATCCGGACCCTAGGCAGGGGACGGACCGGATGTCCCGGGCGGACCGGCCGGCTGTGGACAAACCCGGCCCTGTGGATCAGGGCCCTACACTCTCGGCCCATGGACTAGACACACGAAGGGGCCGAAACGGTGAAGCCCGCCGAGCGCGACCCCCTGTCTACTGAGCGATCTTCGGCTATCGTGCGATTTATGACTGGCCCGACGGTGGTGGTGACGGACTCGACGGCGTGCCTCGCGGCGGGGCGGGCGGCCGCGGCGGGCATCGTCGTGGTCCCGCTCCAGGTGGTGATCGGCACCGACTCGTACACCGAGGGCACGGCGCGGGCGCAGGGCGCGCTGATGGCGGCGCTGCGGCGGCGGCAGCCGGCGACCACCTCGCGGCCCTCCCCCGAGCAGTTCGCCGCGTGCTACCGGGAGCTGGCCGAGCAGGGCGCGGGCGGCATCGTGTCGGTGCACCTGTCCGAGCAGCTGTCGGCCACCGGCGAGGCCGCGCGGCTGGCCGCGAAGAGCGCGTCGGTGCCGGTCGAGGTGGTCGACTCGCGCAGCCTCGGCATGGGCCTGGGCTACGCCGCGCTGGCCGCCGCCGAGCAGGCCGCGGCGGGCGCCGGGCCGCTGGTCTGCGCGGACGTCGCGGCGAAGCGGGCCACGATGACCTCGATCCTGTTCTACGTCGACACCCTGGAGTACCTGCGGCGCGGCGGCCGGATCGGCAAGGCGCAGGCCTTCGTCGGCTCGGCGCTCGCTGTCAAGCCGCTGCTGCACCTGGTGGACGGTCAGGTGGCCCCGCTGGAGAAGGTCAGGACCGCGGCCCGCGCGCTGGCCCGGATCGAGCAGGTGGCGCTGGAGCGGGCCGGGGACGGTCCGGTGGACGTGGCCGTGCACCATCTCAACTCGCTGCCGCGCGCCGAACTGCTCGCCGAGCAGCTGCGGCACCGGCTGCCCGGGCTCGGCGAGCTGACGATCAGCGAGGTCGGCGCGGTCATCGGCGCGCACGCGGGACCCGGCGTCCTCGGCGTCGTGATCTCGCCGCGTTTGGACTGACCGAAAGTTCAGGCCTCGACGGAGACCGCGCTGACCGGGGACAGCTCCGCGATCAGCGCCTCGGTGAGCGGGTGCAGTTCGCGCACGCCGTGCACGCGCCAGGTCCGGTCCCGCAGCGAGGCGATCGTCTGAGTCAGCCGCGGCACGTCGCCGGTCGCGAACACCGCCCGCAGCAGGCCGCGCCACAGCTCCTCGTCCTCGGGGCTCGCCCGCAGGCCCGCCTCGACCGCCGCGATAGCCTTCTCGGCGGCGCCGTTCGCGATCCGCGCGTCGGCCAGCCGCAGCGCGGTGTCCGCGATCTGCGCCGGGATCTGCGCCTCGACGATCTCGTAGGCCAGCCAGCCGTACCGGGTCTTCGTGCGGTTCGCCAGGAAGCGGCCGCGCACCAGGTCGAGGGCCGCGCTGAGCAGGTTGTCGAGGTGCACCGGCGACTGCAGGTTGGCGTCGTAGAGCGCCCGGGACTGCAGCGACTCGAACAGGTCCCAGTCCGACCACACGTACCGGCCGAGCCGCAGCCGTCCGTCCGGCTCGCTGATCAGGTTCGGCTCGCCGTCCGGGTCGGTGCCCAGCCACTCGGCCAGCCGCTCGACGGTCGCGCGGGCCACGTCCGCGGTGGTGCCGCGCGGCCAGAGCGCGGCGGCGAGCACGCTCGGGTGCACGCCGTCCCGGTGCTGGAGCAGGAAGACCAGCGCCTCGTTGAGCAGCGGCGCGCGCTCGGGTTCGGCGACGCCGGTGCCGGAGGTCTCCAGTTCGCCGAGCACCCGCACGAACACCGAGGCCTGCTCGTCCGGCAGCGGTCCGGTGTAGCCGACCCCGGCCACCCGGGCCACCCCGCCCGCGCCGCCGCTCAGCGGCACGCCCTCGACGTCGCCGACCGCGCGGAACAGGCCGAGGATCGCCGCGTACTGATCCCCCGGCAGCAGCTGCGCCCTGGCCTCGAGCCCGCTGCGGGTCTCGCGCACCGTCACGCCGTCCTCGCTGATCTCCAGCCGGGCGGCCGCCTCCGGGACGTCGCCCGCGACCACGAAGCCCATGCCGACCCGGGTGGTCCGCGGCGCGATCTCGATCAGCCTGCTGAGGATCGCCGGATGCGGCTCCTCGGCCACCAGCACGAAGTGCGGCGCGAAGGACGCGGCCTGGCTGGCCCGCACCCGCGAGTCGAGCACCGAGTCCAGGCCCGCGCTGGACAGCGCCGCCGCCCGCTCGGCCGCCTCCGCCTCGAGCGCGGGCAGGACCTCGTCGAGCACCTTCACGTGCCGCACCCGCGCCGGGGCGAGCGGGGTCAGGTCGCCGGGGAAGCCGACCAGCGTGATCGACATCCGGTCCGACCAGGCGTTGGTGGCCAGCTCCACGGCCATCGCCGAGATCAGGGCCCTGCTCGGCTCGCGCGGCCCGGTCACGGCGAGCAGGCCCGGGGTGTCCTCGAGGTCGATCAGGATCCGCTCGCCGCCGTCCTCGCCCGCGGTGCCGATCGAGACCAGGCCGGGGTACGGGGCGAAGCGCTGGTGCGCGGCGTCCGCGTCGATCTGGCCGATCGCCGGGCGCGGGAAGTTCCAGGAGCGGCCGTCCGCGGCGGTGACCCAGGGCAGCGGCGCCTGCTCGGGGCCGAGCGCCTGCACGGCCTCGGTGAGCATCAGCTCGATGCCCTGGGAACGCAGCCGCAGCGCGCTCGCCCGGGGCAGCGCGCGGTCGCGCTTGTGCAGTTCGGCGGACAGCCCGCGCAGCGCCAGGTCCAGGAACCAGACCTCGACCTCGCCCGCGCCGACCCTGATCGACTCCTCCGCCACCGCGGCGTCCCCGGTCGGGGTGGTGGGGCGGCGGCCGCCGATCCGGTTCCACAGCTGGCGGCGGCGGTGCCGGCCGAGCGCGAGCAGCAGTCCGGCGGCCATCAGCGGCGCGCCCGCGATGCCGTACAGCACCCGCTCCTCGACCGGGCCGAGCTGCCGCTCGTCGGGCGCGGCGGAACCGCGGTGCGAGTTGCGCGGCATGCCGGCGCTGGTGATCGCGCCGCCGCCCTCCGACTCGTTCTGCGCCTGCGCGGAGGCCTCGGCGGCGCGCGCGGCGGCGGCCACGGCCTGCGCGATGTCGTCGGCGGCCTGGCTGACCTTCACCCCGCGCGGGTCGGCCGGGGTGAGCTTGGACGGCGCGGTGGCCGCGCTGCCGAAGACGAACCCGGCCTGCTCGGCGCCGCCCTTCTGCTGCTGGTCCGAGGTCGCGGCGGTGACGGTCTGCGCGTTCGGGTCGGCCTCAGAGCTCTGCTGCGCGGAGGAGTCGGTCACCGTGGAGCTCGACGACGCGGACCCGGCGACCGTGGACGAGCTCGCCGTCGCGGGCATCTCGGTGATCAGGTCGCCGCCGGTCGCGTCGGCGGGCATCTCCAGGATCCAGCCGGGCCGGATCAGCGACGCGTCCGTCAGTTTCTGGCCGTCCGGCTGGATGCGGTCCTTGTTGAGCGCGTAGATCTCCTTGTACCGGCGGCCGTCGCCGAGGTGCCGCTCGGCGATCTCCCAGAGCGAGTCGTAGTTGCGGCCGTGCGGCGGCTGCACCCGGTAGAGCTTCGTGCCCGCCACGGTCTGCACCGAGACCATCGTGGAGCTCGCCGACTGCGCGACCTCCTGGCTGGTCCGGGTGCTCGGCAGGTTCGCGGAGGTGGTGGACGAGCCGTTGCGGACGGCGACGGTGCCGGAACCGTTGCCGTCGCCGTTGCCCGAGGCGGGCGTTCCGGCGGCGTCCAGCTGCAGCGAGATCGCGGTGTGCGGCCGGGGAACGGCCGCCGGGGCGTGCGAGAGGTGCGCGATGTCCGGGGCGAACGAGGCGGCCGTCGCGGTCAGCATCAGCACCGCGGCCACGAGCTGCCGCGCGAGGAACTGGCTCGGCGCGGCGGCCGGGACCTTCGTCGGGATGCCGATGCCGCGCCGCGCGTTCGCCAGCTCGACGATGACGCACGCGGTGAACTGCGCCCAGGCCAGCCACACGATCACGGCCAGCGCCTTGACCAGCACGTCGCTGCTCAGCGGGCTGCGCAGCTGGTCCATCGTCGGCATCTGGTGCGGCAGCGGCCAGCCGATGAAGTGCACCAGGGCGAACGGAACGGCGCCGAGCAGCACGACGAGCAGCACCAACGCGCCGAACGCGCGGAGCACGTCCCCGGCGGTCCGGCCGTATCTTCTACTGCTGATGTCGCTCATCGCGGTTTCCCTCCCTCGGACTAATTGCCCGTCGCTGCTGTTGCTGTACCCGTTTCGTTGACGGTCACGGTTCCACCGAACAGATCGAAGACGAACGGTGAGTACGTCAGGTCCACCGAGACCGTCACCGCGTCGCCCGCCGCCGCGAACGTGCAGCCGTCGCCGGCCGACGTGTCGAGTGTGGCGGTTCCGTAGTGGATGCTGTTCGCGGCGTCCGCCAGGTAGGTCGATGCGCGCAGGCAGCCGTCGTCCACGATCTGCACGGTGCCGTTCTGCCGCAGTGTGGCGGTGTTGAGGTCCTGCGCCTCGGCACGCGCCGCCTGGTCGGCGAGGTTGGCGGCGCGTTCCCGTTGCGAGATGGCCAGTCCGACGTCGATGACCAGGGCGGCGACCATGACGATGACGAGGGACCAGAGCACGACGAACACGGTCATCGAACCGCGCTCGTCGCGCTTGCCCGGTTTCAGCTTCACGGCTGACCACCCCGGTACGTGTCCACCGGCGAGGATGAGGACTCGTCGATGGTGTACGAGACGCCGAACTCGGTCACCCTGCACTCGATCGTGACCGTCAGCAGCGTGACACCGTTCGCGTCGGTGGACGTCGTCAGCGGGTCGACCGTCGGCAGATCGCCCGCGTTCTGGTTGCACATGCCGCCCAGGTCGCGCTGCGCGACGTCGTTCACGTAGTAGTCCGCGTCGCCGGTCGACCGCTGCAGCGAACCCATCCGCGCCGCGTCCTGCGCCGCGCTCTGCACCTGCGCCACGTTCTGCGCGTAGAACCCGAGCCCGACCATGGCGACGACGAACAGGAACAGCACGGGCGTGCCGATGACCACCTCGACGGTCGACATCCCCGCCTCGTCGCGTTCCCGCCGCCGTCTAATAGCCATTGCAGTGCCCGTTGGGTTCGTAGAAGCACTCGACCGGGCCGACGCTCTGCGACGAGACCGTGAAGGTCCAGAACGGAATCACGGACGCGACGTCGAACTGCACGCTCACCCCGACCTCGGGATGCGGGTTGCCCAGCGGCACGGGGTCGAGCGGGTTCGCCGTCGGAGTCCCCTGCACCATCGAGCCGAGCAGCTGGACCACCCAGTCGCTGGCGGCCTGCGGCGCGACCGTCTGCCAGTCGACGCTCTTGCTCACGGCCGTCTCCCTGGCCTTGCGCGCGCCCTCCTGCGCGGCCGAGACCGCGACGTGCCGGGCGAACAGGGCCAGGCCGATCTGCACCGAGCCGAACATGAGCAGGAACAGGATCGGGGTCAGCACGACGAACTCGATCGCCGTCGCCCCCGACTCGTTCCGCTCCCGCCGACTCTTCCGCACCGTACGCGCCTAGCTGCCGCTCTTGCAGCCGCTGGTGCCGCCGGCCGAGTTGATGCACGTCTGGATGTCGTTGGCCTTGGTGGTGAGCGCGTTCGTGATGATCACGCCGATGGTGACGGCGAGCACGACGACGATGGTGGTGATCACCACCCACTCCACGACGGACGCGCCCTCCTCGGGGTCGCGCGAGCGGGCCGCGGCGAGGCGGGCGGAGAGCGTCGTCCGGAGGTAGTCCACCGCCGACGCGAAGGGCGAGTAACCGTACATCCTTGAGACCCCTTGCTCAGATGGCGGCGATCTGGGTGATCGCCGGGTAGATGAGGAACACGAGGAACCCCGCGCAGAGCAGCACCTGCGCGACGAGCATGGACTGCGACTTCTGGCCCGCCTTGCCCTCGATCTCGGACAGTTCGCGGCGGCGCATGGTCTCCGCGCGCGAGGCGAGCGACGTGCGGATCTTGGCCCCGTCGTCGGCGGTCAGCGCGAGCGCGTTGCCGAGGTCGACGAGCTCCTCGACGCCGAGCTGCAGGCCCAGGGCGCCGAGCGCGGCCCACTGGGTCTGGCCGGAGAGCCGGGCGTCGGACAGCGCGTTGCGGATCCGGCGCACCGCCCAGCCGTCGCTGATCTCCGCGGCCGACATCAGCGCCTCGGGCAGGCCGCGCCCGCCGGCGAGGTTCATGGCGACGAGGTCGAGGAACGCGGAGACCACCCGCCGGAAGTCCTCCCGGCGGTCCCGCGCCTTCTGCCGCACCTCGAGGTCGGGCAGCAGGAAGAACCCGGCGGCGACCAGCAGCGTGAGCCAGATCGGGACCAGGTAGGTCAGGTGCGCGCCGAGCACCCACAGCATCCCGTAGAGCAGCGGCACGAAGACGAAGCCGTACGCGGCGAGCCCGATCTTGGTGGCCAGGAAGGACTCCCAGCTCCGGTCCAGGATCGCGAGGTCGGAGCGCAGCGAGCGCTGCTGCCAGCCCTGCCGCGCGTAGAACTCGGCCATCCGGCGGCCGACCGTCTCCTTGAGGGTCGCCTTGCCGCCGCCGTGCTCCACCGAGTACGGGCCGAGCTCGCGCAGCGCGTCGATCTGCGCCACGGTCACGGTCGCGCTGCGCCGGGCCGGCATCAGGGCCCGGATCAGCAGGTAGACGCCGAGGCCGACGGCGCCGCCGAGGAGTACGTACTCGAGCATCATCGCGCGATCACCGCACCCACATGAGGAAGCGTTCGGGCGTCTTGACCTCGGAGAGCCGGCGCAGCCAGAAGAATCCACCCGCGAACAGCAGCATCACGAACGAGAGCACGAGCTGGCCGACCGGCGTGCCGTACGGCTGGACGTACTTGTGGTCGAGCACCGCCATGCCGACCACGACGACCGTGACCGCGACCACGATGATCTGCACGGCGCGGCGCATTCCGGCGCGCTGGGCCATGACCCGGTTGCGCATGTCCACCTCCTCGCGGGAGGACTTGGCGAGCGCGCCGAGCACCTCGCGCAGACCCGGGCCGCGCAGCCGCGAGTTGAGGATCAGCGCCGCGATGATGATGTCCGCGCTCGGGTCGTCGATGTCGTCGGCGAGGTGGTGCAGCGCCTCGGGCAGCGGCATCCGGCCGCGCAGCCGGTCCATCAGCGCGTCGAGCTGCGGCCGCAGCAGCGGTCCGGCGGAGCGCGCGGAGGCCGGGATCGCCTGCTCCAGGCCGACCGCGCCCGCGATCGTGTCCCGCAGCGACTCGGTCCACATGGCCAGCGCCTCGACCCGCTGCATGCCGAGCCGTTCGTGCGCGAGGCCGCCGAAGAGCTGGTTCCAGAAGAAGACCAGCACCGCGACGCCGATCCCGGCCACCGGCCAGGTGGTGATCAGCCCGATGACGATGCCGACCAGCATCGCGATCGCCAACCGCTGGCCGGCCTTGCGCAGCCAGTCGCCGACCTGACGCTGCTTCGGGCCGCGCTCCCTGGGCTTGAAGCCGACCAGCGACGCGATCAGCAGCGCCACGCCGCCCCCGCCGCAGATTCCCGCGAGCAGTGCCTCGAGCGTCGTCGTCTGGAACAGCTGCTGAGGATTCACCGCGTCATCACCTCCACACCCCGCTCGGCTGGTAGCCGCACGCGATCAGCTCGTCGATGCAGCTGATCGGCGAGTGCGGCATCGCGCGGCCGTCCGGTCCGGCCTTGAAAACCTCGGAGGACAGCACCCGGCCGTCCACGCCGTTGACCTCGCGCACCGAGGTGACCAGGCGGCGCATCGTGCCGCCGACGTGGAACTCGTTGCGCCGCTCGATGAAGACCACGAAGTTGACCGAACCGGCGATCAGCATGTGGCTGGCCTCGACCGGCAGCCGCTCCTGGGCCTGCAGCGCGTAGGTCGAGATGCGGTTGAAGACCTCCAGCGAGGAGTTCGCGTGGATCGTCGAGAGCGAGCCGTCGTTGCCCTGCGACATCGCGTTGAGCATCGTGACGATCTCGTCGCCGAGCACCTCGCCGACGATGACCCGGCTCGGGTTCATCCGCAGCGAGCGGCGCACGAGTTCGGCCATGGAGATCGAGCCGAGGCCCTCCGAGTTCGGCAGCCGCTCCTCCATCGCGACCACGTTCGGATGCAGCTCGGGGAACTGCTCCAGGCCGAGTTCCAGGGCCCGCTCGACGGTCACCAGGCGTTCGTGCGCCGGGATCTCGTTGGCCAGCGCGCGCAGCAGCGTCGTCTTGCCGGCGTTCGTCGAGCCCGCGATCATGACGTTCTTGCGGGCGAGCACGGCGGCGGACAGGAAGGAGCCGAGCTCGGCGAGCAGTGTGCCGTTGCCGACGAGGTCGCTGAGGAACACCTTTCCCATGCGGGCGCGGCGGATCGAGAGCGCCGGGCGGCGGGTCACGTCCATCACGGCACTGAGTCGCGAGCCGTCCGGCAGCCGCAGGTCGAGTTGCGGGTTGGCCGAGTCGAAGGGCCGCGAGCTCAGACCCGAGTAGGCACCGAGCACCTGGATGAGCTCGACCATCTCCTCGTCGGTCTCGGCGATCGGCTCGGCCATCACCTCGCGGCCGTCCGAGTACTGCACGAACACCCGGTCGCAGCCGTTGACGTCGATGTTCTCGATCTCGGGGTCGTCGAGCAGCGGCTGCAGCCGGCCGACGCCGAAGAGCGCGGCGTGGATGCCGCCGGCGAGCGCCTCCTCCTCGTCGGCGTTCGGCGGACGGCGGCCCGAGGTCATCTCGCTGTGCGCGTGCTCGGACAGCACCTGGCCGATGACGGCGCGGGCGAACTGCCGCTCGTCCTGGGGGGTCATCGCCGGCAGGCCGCTGAGCTGGTCGACGCGGCGCTGCTCCGCGATCCGGTCCCCCACCTCCTGCCGCAGCCGCTTGACGAGTGCGTGGTCCATCTCAGGCCACCGTCCCGCTCACCGTCGGCGGATAGGGGTGCGGCGGCTGGTACTGCTGCGGCTGCGGGGGCTGCGGCGGCGCGTACGGGTTCGGGTGCGGCACGCTGGTGAGGTTCGGCGGCATCACGGGTATCTCGCCGGTCCCGGCCGGGTGCACCGCGCTCGGCGCGATCGGCACGGCCTGGGTCTGCGCCATCGGGGAGACGGCCTGCTGTTGCTGCTGCGGCCGGATCAGGCCGTAGCGCTGGGTCACGGTCGCGGCCAGCTCGCGCGCGGACCGGGTCAGCATCGCCTTGTCCACCCGGGCCCTCGAACGTCCGGCGAGCGCGTCGGCGCCGGCCGGGTCGTCCGCGATGACCCCGAGCACCTCGGCGCCGGCCGTGGTCGCCGCGAGCAGGTCGCCCACCTGCTTGGCCACCTGCCGGGCCTTGCCGGGCGGGGCGACCAGCACGATGCCGATCGGCGGGCGGGCGATGGAGACCGACGTGCCCTGCGTCGCGTGCAGCCGCGCGGACAGGCTGTTCGCCCGGTCCCGCACGTGCGCGATGGACTCCGCCTCGGTGCGCGCGATCAGCAGCACCAGTGCGGACTGCGCGAGCAGCTCGATGGACGGCGAATCAGGGCCGATACGTCCGCAGTCGGCGATCACGTCCGCGCCGTACGGCAGGTCGGCGTAGCGGTCGAAGGCGCGGCCGAGCGGCGTCCACAGGCCCGCCATGCCGTGCACCTGGTCGGCGTTGCCGAGCCCCACCATGATCTCGAGGCCGCCGTGCAGCCGCTGCGTGTGCCGGGGCAGCACGGCCGCGTCGAAGCCGCGCCGCGCCTCCACCGCGAGGGAGACCAGGCCGCGGTTCGGGTCGAGCGGACCGCCGTGCTCCGCGGGCATCCGGTAGACGAGGTCGCCGCCGTGCGCGTCGCACTCCGCGTAGAGCGCGCGCCGGGGCCAGACCGCGGCCAGGGCCACCGCGGACGTGGTGACGCCGGGCGAGCCCTTGTCGGCCGCGAGCGCGATCAGAGCCATGACCCGCGCCTAGCTGCCCGCGCCGCTGGTGAGCACCAGGTCGCCCTCGGCCGAAGCGGTCAGCATCGCGCTGACGACGGACTTGTCCACCGACACCGCGAACACGTTGGTGGAGGAGGAGACCGAGCCGAGCGAACCGCCGCTGCTCTGCGGCAGCTGCACGATCTTCACGCTGGCGCTCAGCAGCGTGGACACGTCGTTGTTGCTCGAACTGGACGAGCTGCTGGAACCCGACGTGGAAGAACTCTGCGGCGGACCGACGTAGTACGCGTTGACCGTGTCGCCGATCTCCACAGTGGGCGGATACTGACCGGCCTTCAGCGTCACGGCGATGGTCGCGGTCGAACCGTTCGCCGACGGGGCGGTGGTCAGCATCTGGCCGACCAGGATGGTGCCCGCGACGAGGTCGGTCTGCGTCGTGTACTTGCCGAGCAGTCCGCGCTGCGCCCAGGTCACGTAGTTCACGCCGCTGTCCTTGGCCACCATGACCTCGGTGATGTCGGCGGTGGTGACCTGCTGGCCCTGCGGCACCCGCTGCGTCAGCTCGATCACGCCGACCCGGTCGCCCGCCTGCATCTGCAGGTACACCGACGCCAGCACGCCGACGGCGATCAGCAGCAGCGCGAGCGCGGCCAGCGCGGGCCGGCGCTCCCGGGCCGCGGTCGGCGGCCGCACGGGTCCGCCCGGACCGCCGGGACCGACGGGAACGGCGGGGCGGGGGGCGGTGGGCGAACCAGAGGGCTTCCATCCCGTCATCCCGGCGACGCTGTTCTCAGTGTTGCTGCTCACCGTTTTTCCCAACCCCCGGAGTGGCCGACTGGCTCCCGATAGTAGCGGCACGGAGGTGGAACTCAACAGACCCGGAAGTGGAACGAAGGCTAACACCTGAAGTGTTGCGTGCTGGGTGAACGATGCTGTGAACAAGGGAATCCGGATCGTTATCATCACTCCGGTTCGAATGCCGGGCCACCGGGTACCGAACGGGCGCCGACGCGGGTACGATCCGGGTCGGCTCAGTTGTCGAATAGTGCCGAACAGCGTCTCCGGTAAGAAGGAGACCACCGCAGGGGGAGCCGTGCGCCCGCGTCCCATCGCAGCCCTCGCAATAGTGCTCGCTGCACTTTCTCTGAATAGTTGCTCCAGTTCCGTTCAGCAAAGCGGCGCAATCACCGGAGCGGGCACCGGCGCCGCGCAAACGACGGGCGCCGCGACCGGCCCCACCGCCGCCTCCTCCGCGGTCGCCGGGCTGAACATGACCTTCGCCATCCCGGCGGACCTGGACATCGAGGTGCAGACCTCCGCGCAGAGTTCGGCCACCGCAGAGCAGATCCAGACCATCCTCGTCGACCAGTACAAGGCCTATATCGAAGCGCTGAGCTCGAGCGGGGCCACCGAGACGAATTACAAGTCGCTGACCGTGGGCGACGCGCTGAAAACCGAGAACGCGGAACTCGCCTGGTGGAAACAGCAGGGCGAACGCGTCACCGGCGCGGACCGGGTCTACGACTTCACAATCGGCAAGCCGGGGACCCGGCTGACCACATTCTCGTACTGCGAGGACTCGACGGCCCTGGCCTACCGGAAACTCTCCTCCGGCGCGCGGATCCCGAACACCATGAGCGCCGCCGGCAACCACACCCTGCGCGAAGGCCAACTCGTCAAGGGCGCCGGGCAACTGTGGGCGGTGTACACGCTTCTCACCCAGAACGGGGCGAAACAGTGCATGGACGGTTGATGGGCCGCGCCGCCCTGGCGTCGTGCCTCGTGCTCGCGTCGGGCTGGTTCACCGTGTTCGCCGCGGCCCCGGCCGCGCAGGCGGCCTCCGGCTCCGGCTGCGGCGCGTCGAGCGGCGGCACCAGCGGCGGCGGCTCGGCGAGCGGCAGCACGGTCACCATGTGGGCCTCGCTGACCGTGACCGAGCACCTGTGCGGTTCCGGCAGTTCGGCCATCACCGGGGGCACGAGCTGGACGCCGCCGGCCTGCTGGTGGGCGCCCGAGTACACGCCCGATCAGCTCTACTCGACCGTCGGGCAGCTCGATCAGAGCTCTTCCCAGCTCACGTACTCGGCCTTCCAGCAGGAGTACGACGTCAACGGCGACAACGGGAAGGGCGGCCTCGCCCCGCTCAAGCCCGGATACAAGTCGACCGACGGACCGAAGTGGCAGAGCTACAACGTCGGAGCCGGTCCGGCCGGCGTGTGGTGGGGCCTGATCTGGAACGACGACGACACCCTGGCGCAGATGCAGCAGTGCTCCGACATCGACACCAAGCACTTCCCCGAGGACTGGTACTGGGTGCAGACCGGCGGCGCGGCGCCCGCCACCGGCGACGCTCCGACCGTGACCGCCCAGCAGTTGGCGCTCTACGTGGCGAGCAAGGTCGACCTGCCCCCGCTGAACGTGACCGCGAGCCCGGCGCTGGGTTCGAAGTCCACCGTGAACCTGCCGACCTGGGTCTGGGCCGACGCGGCCGACACCTCGTTCACCGTCAACGGCATCTGCCTCACCCAGGACCCGGCCATCTGCGTGAACCTCAAGGCCCAGGCGGAGTCGTTCACGCTCAGCACCACACCGGCCGACGCGGTGATCTACGACACCGGCTGCACCCTGGACCAGGGCACCGGGACGATCGGCACGCCGTACAACGGTTCGAAGGGCGATCCGCCGTGCGGCGTGACGTTCACGAACCCGGAGAACTACAACCTCAAGGTGCTCACGTCCTGGCTCATCACGGTGACCTGGAACGGCGGCCAGTGGCAGTCGCCGCAACCGCTGCCGACGACGGAGACCGACGAGGCCGTCACCGCTCAGGAAGTGCAGACCGTCAATAACGGCTGAGCACGACCTCGAGGGCGAGCGCGGCCCACGCGCCGGCGACGAGGTACGGCCCGAAGGCGAGCTCCGTCTTGCGGGTCGCCTTGCGGATCAGCACCTTGCCGACGTGGTAGAACGCGGCCACCAGCGTGCCCAGCAGCACGCCCGCCTCGACGGTCGCGATGCCCGCCCAACCGAGGTAGAAGCCGATGACGCCGATCAGCCGCACGTCGCCGTAGCCCATGCCGCCGAAGAACCACAGCAGGCTGAACAATCCGTAGCACAGCGCCGCCGCGACCGCCGCGACGAGCAGCCGCCACCACTCGTGCCCGAGCCAGGACGCCAGCGTCAGCCCGACGACGCCGAACGCGAACAGCGGGTACATGATCCGGTTCGGCAGCCGCTTCGTGCGCATGTCGATGACCGCGAGCGCCCCGCTCCCGGCGAGGAAACCCGCGTACACGACACCGACGACCCACTCCATGCGCCCGACTGTACATCGGGGCACGGGGTGGGTCGTCGGTCAATCGTCGTATATCCGCTTACGCCGGAACGATGTTCACCAGCTTCGGCGCCCGCACGATCACGGTGCGCACCGCCCGGCCGTCCAGCGCGCGCCGGGCCCCGTCGGTGGCCAGCGCCAGCGCCTTCAGCTCCTCGTCGCTGATGTCCGGTGCGACCTGGATCTTGTCGCGCACCTTGCCCTGCACCTGCACCCCGCAGGTCACCTCGTCGGCGACCAGGTACCGCGGATCGGCCACCGGGAACTGCTCGTAGGTCAGCGTGCCGACGTGGCCCAGCCGGTCCCACAGCTCCTCGGCCAGGTGCGGCGCGAACGGGGCCAGCGCCAGCACCAGCGTCTCAGCGCTCTGCCGCGGCACCGCGGCCAGCTTGGTCAGGTGGTTGTTCAGCACGATCAGCTTGGCGATGGCCGTGTTGAAGCGCAGCCCGGCGATGTCCTCGCCGACCCCCGCGACCGCCTGGTGCGTGGCCCGCAGCGTCTCGGTGTCCGGCGCGGCCTCGACCACCCGCACCCGGCCGGTCTCCTCGTCCACGACGTTGCGCCACACCCGCTGCAGGAAGCGGATCGCGCCGGAGACGGCCTTGGTGTCCCAGGGCTTGGAGACCTCCAGCGGACCCATCGACATCTCGTACACGCGCAGGGTGTCCGCGCCGTAGGTGTCGCAGAAGTCGTCCGGGGAGACGGAGTTCTTCAGCGACTTGCCCATCTTCCCGGCCTCGCGGAAGACCTTCGCGCCGTCCCAGTAGTACTCGCCGTCGCGCTCCTCGATCTCGGCCGCGGGCACCGGGAAGCCGCGCGCGTCCCGGTAGACGTCGGCCGTGATCATGCCCTGGTTGAACAGCTTGTGGAACGGCTCCTTCGAGGAGACGTAACCCAGGTCGAACAGCACCTTGTGCCAGAAGCGCGAGTACAGCAGGTGCAGCACCGCGTGCTCGGCACCGCCGATGTACAGGTCCACGCCGCCGTTCGGCTTGTGGCTGTCCGGGCCCATCCAGTACCGCTCGTTCGCCGGGTCCACGACCGCGTTCTCGTCGTCCGGGTCGATGTAGCGCAGCTCGTACCAGCAGGAACCGGCCCAGTTGGGCATCGTGTTGGTCTCCCGGCGGTACTTCTGCACGCCGCGGCCGTCGCCCAGGTCCAACTCCACGTTGACCCACGCGGTGTTCCGGGACAGCGGCGTCTCCGGCTCGGTGTCGGCGTCGTCCGCGTCGAAGGTGCGCGGCGAGAAGTCCTCCACCTCGGGCAGCTCGACCGGCAGCATCGACTCGGGCAGCGCGTGCATCACGCCCTCCTCGTCGTACACGACCGGGAACGGCTCGCCCCAGTAGCGCTGCCGGCTGAACAGCCAGTCGCGCAGCCGGAAGTTGATCGTGCCCTCGCCGATCCCCTTCTCGGTCAGCCACTGCGTGATCCGCGCCTTCGCCTCGACGACGCCCAGGCCGTTCAGCGAGACCTCGTCGTTGGCGGAGTTCACGATCTCGGCGTCGTAGGACACGAACGCGTCGTCCCACGCCGCGGTGTCCTCGCCGCGGCCGTCCGTCGGCTCGACCACGCAGGTGATCGGCAGGCCGAAGGCGCGCGCGAACGCGAAGTCGCGGCTGTCGTGCGCCGGGACCGCCATGATCGCGCCGGTGCCGTAGCCCATCAGCACGTAGTCGGCGATGAACACCGGGATCCGCGCGCCGCTGACCGGATTCGTCGCGTACGCACCGGTGAACACGCCGGTCTTCGTCTTGGCGTCGGCCTGCCGGTCCACGTCCGACTTCGCCGCGGCCATCGCGCGGTACGCCGTCACGGCCTCCGCCGGGCTCGCCGCGCCGCCGCGCCACGCCTCGGGGGTCCCCTCCGGCCACGCGCCCGGCACGATCGAGTCCACCAGGTCGTGCTCCGGCGCCAGCACCATATAAGTGGCGCCGAACAGCGTGTCGGGACGCGTCGTGAACACGGTCGCCGCGTCCGCGCCGATGGCGAAGTCGACGCGCGCGCCCTCGGAGCGGCCGATCCAGTTGCGCTGCTGCAGCTTGATCGCCTCGGGCCAGTCCAGCGGCTCCAGGTCGGAGATCAGCCGGTCGCCGTACGCGGTGATGCGCATCATCCACTGGCGCAGCTTGGACTTGAAAACCGGGAAGTTGCCCCGCTCGGAGCGCCCGTCCGCGGTGACCTCCTCGTTGGCCAGCACCGTGCCCAGACCCGGGCACCAGTTGACCGAGACCTCCTTGGCGTAAGCCAGCCGGTACTCGCCCAGCAGTTCGTCGCGCTCCACCGCGGACAGCTCGGACCAGGCCCGGCCGTCCGGGGCCCGGCGCGCGCCCGACTCGAAGGCGGCGATCAGCTCGCTGATGGGCCGCGCCGAGTCCCGGGCCGGGTCGTACCAGGAGTTGAAGATCTGCAGGAAGATCCACTGCGTCCAGCGGTAGTACGCCGGGTCGATCGTGGTGATCGAGCGCCGCGGGTCGTGCCCGAAGCCGATCCGGCCCAGCTGCCTGCGGTAGTTCGCGATCGCCGCCTCGGTGGAGGTGCGCGGGTGCTCGCCGGTGGCCACCGCGTGCTGCTCGGCGGGCAGGCCGAAGGCGTCGAAGCCCAGCGTGTGCAGCACGGTGTAGCCGTTCATCCGCTGGTAGCGGGCGAAGACGTCCGTGGCGATGTAGCCCAGCGGGTGCCCGACGTGCACGCCGGAGCCCGAGGGGTACGGGAACATGTCCATGATGAAGCTGTGCTTCGCCTCCGACACGTGGCCCTTGAGCGAGCCGGCCGGGTTGGGCGCCTCGAAGGTGCCGTGCGAGGACCAGTAGCCCTGCCAGCGCGTCTCGATCTCCCGGGCCAGCGCCGCGCCGTAGCGGTACGCCGGCTCGTCACCCGCCGCCGGGGCGGTGCTCTGCGTCATGGGATTTCCCTCACGTCAGGTCGTTGCGTACAGGACAACTCTTCGCCGCCAATGAAAAAACCCCTCGCACAGGAGGGGTCGCCACGCTGAGGAGAACTTCGTCAGCGCGGCCGGCTAAGGAGCAGGCGTACGGCTCGCATGGGAGCAGGATACCATCCGTTTCGGACAGGTCGCCGCGGCAATACCAACAGTGACGAGCCCCGCGCCAGGGTCCGCGAGTCTTAACTTCCGCCCCGTAATGCGATAGCGTCCGGTGGGCCCACGGCTGCTTTACCCACTCTCCCGACGAGGACCCTTGGACGGAACCCAGACCTCTGAGCCGACCGAAGCAGGACCCGGATCCACTCCCGGTCACGCATCGGCATCGGCCCACCGGCGGGCACTGGACGAACAGGCGATGACGGAAGGCCCTCTGGACCTCACCGTCCCGCTGAACATCGCCGCGATCCGCGCGGCCCTCGCCACCACGGGGCCGCGGCTCGGGGCGGAGCCCGCCGCACAGGCCGGAGCAGCTGCTTCGGCCATCTCGGCGCGCCCGCAGGAACCCGGCCGCGCCGGAGCCAGGCACGGCGGCGCCCCCCGGCGGCTCGGCCGGATCGCCGCGTTCGTCGCCGTGACCGCCGCGCTCTCCGTCGGCACCGCGGGCGCCCTGGTGCTGTCCAACAACTCCTCGAACCCGTCCGTCTCGCTGCCCGCGAGCGGCGCGATACCCGTGGCCCCCAGCACGGAGCCCGCGCAGTCGGGGCAGTCCATATCCGGCTCGCCGTCGGCACACGCCACATCGAGCCTCTCGCGTACTACAGAGGCCGTCGACCCCGTCTACGTCGACCGCTCCACGAGCCGGGCCGCGAGCACGCCGCCCACCACCGCCGGCAGCGCGAGCTCCTCGGCCTCGTCCTCCGCGAGCGCCGACCCGTCGTCCGCGATATCGCCGCCCGACGCGCCGGTCGGCTCGGGCTCCGGCTGGCAGACGCTCTACTACGGCCAGAGCGGGACGACGCAGCAGGCGCAGGAGACCTCGGACGTGCAGAACCTGCTCAACAACATCGGCTACCTGGAGCCGTGGCGGCACCGCACCTATGTACTGCCGGCGTACTCGGCCTACGTCGCCGGACCCGACGCCAACGGCTACTACGGCTCGGCCACCTCGGACGCGATCGCCACGCTGCAGGAGAACTACAGCATCGCGTACACGGGCGAACTCGGCGAATGCGACGCGGCCACGTACGAAGCGCTCATCGACATCTACGCGTCGGCCACCTCGAGTCAATCGGATCAGTCGAACCAGACGGATCAGTCGAACCAGACGGCACAATAGGCTTCTCATTCAACTGGCTTAGGGTGTGCCGCATGGCTGTGACGAGCTTGACCGAACTCTGGCACGAAGTCGTGAGCACACAGGCGGATCCGCCGCACTCCGTACTGCTCGCCGCCGGAGGCGCGGCGCTCCTCGCGGTGGTGCCGCAGCCGGTCTGGCGGCTGACCCGCAACGCCGTCACCATCGCGCACGAGGGCGGGCACGCGCTGATCGCCCTGTGCACCGGCCGCCGGCTCAGCGGAATCCGGCTGCACGCCGACACCTCCGGCGTCACCGTCTCCTACGGCAAGCCGCGCGGCCCCGGCATGGTCTTCACCGCGCTGGCGGGCTACGTCGCGCCCGCGCTGCTCGGTCTCGGCGGCGCCGCGCTGCTCGGCACCGGCCACATAACGGCGCTGCTCTGGTCCTGCGTGGCGCTGCTGGCCCTGATGCTGCTGATGATCCGCAACTGGTACGGCGTGCTCGCGCTGGTCGCCGTGGGCGCGCTGGTGTTCGGCGTCACCTGGTACGCGACCTCGCAGGTGCAGGCCGCTTTCGCCGACTTCGCCGTCTGGTTCCTGCTGTTCGGCGGCGTGCGCCCGGTCTTCGAGCTGCAGTGGCAGCGCAGCCGCGGCCGCGCCCCGCAGTCCGACGCCGACCAGCTCGCCAAGCTCACCGGCGTGCCCGGACTGCTCTGGGTGCTCTTCTTCGGCGTGGTCGCGCTCGGCTGCGCCCTGCTCGGCGCCCACTGGCTGCTGCCGACCTGGAGCACGCACCTCACCCTGCCGGGTCGCTGACCTGCGCTTCCGCCCCGTCCGGCACCCCGGTGCCATGCCCACCCCTTGCCGCTTTACTCTTGATCCGCGATAATTCTTACAGGAGATATACGCAGACGACGTAAATTCTATGGAAGGAACCGGGTCATGGCGAAGATAGGCGAGGCCGTGCTGGAACGCGCCGAATCCGGCGCGGCGGCCGAGTTCCCCGCGTGGCCCCGGCTGGCGGAGGCCGTCGAACTGCTGCGCACGGTCCAGGCCAAGGACGGCTCCGTGGCCCCCGGCGAGGGCAACGTGGAGACCGCCCGGCGCGCCGTGGCCGACCTCACCGAGGCCTTCACCGAACTGGCCCCCGCCTTCCCGCACGACGCCGAGTACCACCGCGCGTTCCTCGCCGACCTCGAGCGCTGGGTCGCCGAGGGCTTCGGCGTGCCGGACTTCCTGGACTCGCTGCTCGCCTTCCGGCCCGAGACCCAGCGCGTGGACGGCCTGCGCCACCTGGTCGTCTTCCCCATGTACACGCAGAACGGCAACCCGAACCGCAACTTCGAGGCCGTGCTGCTGCGCGTCTTCTGGCCGGACTGGCTCGCCGCGCTCGAGGCCGACCGCTACGACAACCCCGGCTTCCTGTCGATCTCCTTCGAGGCCTTCACCGCGGGCTACGACACCAACTCGGCCGTACTCTTCCCCGAGACCGTGGCCGTGCGCGAAGTGCCGAAGTTCACCTGGGGCGCGATCTTCAGCGACCGCGAGGCCGCCCGCTTCCGCTCCGTCACCACGGCCGCCGCCGAGGTCACCCGCCTCGACCTGCCCGAGGACGCCGCCCGGCTCGTCTCCGACCAGGCCCTCGCCCAGGACGCGTTCGCCGCCTGGGACATGATCCACGACCGCACGCACAGCCACGGCGACCTGCCCTTCGATCCGTTCATGATCAAGCAGCGGATGCCGTACTGGCTCTACTCCCTCGAGGAGCTGCGCTGCGACCTGAACACCTTCCGCGAGGCCGTGCGGCTGGAGCGCGAGGGCCTGCCGCAGGCCCGCGCCGTACAGCAGGCGATCCTGTTCGACCGCCTCTTCCGCTTCCCGATCAGCGGCGACCGCGTCCGCAACTACGACGGCCTCGGCGGCCAACTGCTGTTCGCGTACCTGCACAAGAACGGCGTGCTGCAGTGGACGGACAACCGGCTCGCCATCGACTGGAACGCCGTAGCCCCCGCCGTGATCGCGCTGTGTGAGAAGGTGGAGAAGCTCTACCGGGACGGGATCGACCGCCCCAAGACCGCGCACTGGATCGCCGCCTACGAACTGGTCGCCGAGTACGTGACCCCGCACCCGGCCTCCACCTGGGCGCGCGGCCTGACCGGCCACCCGGGCAGCGAGCCCTGGGCCCAGGTGCTCCCCCTCGACGGCCCGAACAAGGGCCTGGTCGACCTGGTCCTGTCCGACGAGTTCCCGCTCAGCATGTTCTACGAGGCCCTGGAGAAGAAGCTGCGCCCGGTCATCGCCTCCACCCGCGGCATCACCGCCCAGAACTAGCCGCCCAGAACGAGAAAAGGTTCCCGTGTCCGTCCCCCTGCGCCACTCCCCCGACTCCCGCGGCTTCGCCAGCGACAACTACGCGGGCGTGCACCCCGAGGTGCTCGAGGCCATCGCCCTCGCCAACGGCGGCCACCAGGTCTCCTACGGCGAGGACGCGTACACCGAGCACCTGCAGGAGGTGTTCCGCGAGCACTTCGGCGCCCGGGCCCAGGCCTTCCCGGTGTTCAACGGCACCGGCGCCAACGTCGTCGCGCTGCAGGCCATGACCGACCGCTGGCAGTCCGTGATCTGCACCGAGAGCGCGCACATCCACGTGGACGAGTGCGGCGCCCCGGAGAAGGTCGCCGGGCTCAAGCTGCTCACCGTGCCCACCCCCGACGGCAAGCTCACCCCCGAGCTCGTCGACCGGCAGGCGTACGGCTTCGATGACGAGCACCGCGCCCAGCCCGCCGTCGTCGCCATCACCCAGAGCACCGAGCTCGGCACCTGCTACACCCCCGACGAGATCCGCGCACTAGCCGACCACGCGCACAGCCTCGGCATGAAGCTCTACGTCGACGGCGCCCGCCTCGCCAACGCCGCCGCCACCCTAGACGTCCCCCTGCGCGAGTTCACCACCGACGCGGGCGTGGACGTCCTCTCCTTCGGCGGCACCAAGAACGGCCTGATGCTCGGCGAGTGCGTGGTCGTCCTCAACCCGGAGAGCGTCCACAGCATCAAGTACCTCCGCAAGTCCGCCATGCAACTGGCCTCCAAGATGCGCTTCATCTCGGTCCAGTTCGAAGCCCTGCTCGGCACCGACCTCTGGCTCCGCAACGCCCGCCACGCCAACGCCATGGCCCAGCGCCTCCACATCGCGGTCAAGGACGTGGAGGGCCTGCGGATCCCCCGCCCGGTCGAAGCCAACCAGGTGTTCGCCATCCTCCCCCGCGAGGTCACCGAGCGCCTCCAGAAGCGCTTCCGCTTCTACACCTGGAACGAGCACACCGGCGAAGTCCGCTGGATGACCTGCTTCGACACCACCGAGTCCGACATCGACACCTTCGCCGCCGCCATCGCCGAAGAACTCGCCGCCGCCTAAACCATCCGACCCACCCCGCTGTACGCCCCGCCCCGTGCGAGCCCCGCGTACGCCCCCGCTGATTGGCCCCGCCCACCTCACATCGGGTATCGTGTTCCCAGCACCGGCCGCACAGCGGACCGGCTGCGCGCCGTTAGCTCAATAGGCAGAGCAGCTGACTCTTAATCAGCGGGTTCGGGGTTCAAGTCCCTGACGGCGCACTTGATCGGAGCCCCGGTCGTCCTACGACGGCCGGGGCTTTCGCGTGTGCGGGGTCGAGTGGGCGGCGTGGCGGGCGGCCAGCCAGGCGAAGGTCATGTTGGGGCCGAGGGTGCCGCCGGGGCCTCCGTAGGCGGCGCCGGTTGGGGAGGAGACGTTGCCTGCTGCGTAGAGGCCGGGGATGGGGGCGCCGGATAGGTCGATGACGCGGGCGTGGGGGTCTACCTTGGGGCCGCCCTTGGTGCCCAGGGTGCCGATGGTGAGTTCCAGGGCGTAGAAGGGGGCGTCTTCGAGTGGGCCTAGGGTGCCCTCGATGCTGCCCTTCTTGTGTGGGTCGCCCCACCAGAGGTCGTGGGCGGTCTCACCGCGGTGGAAGTCGGGGTCGGCGCCGGTGGCTACGTTTGTGTTCCAGCGGGTGACGGTGTCTTGGAGCGCTTCTGCGGGGACGCCTAGGTGTTCGGCTAGGGCGGGGAGGGACGGGGCTTCGGTGAGCCAGGGCGGTGTCTCGCCTGTGTAGGGGCGGCCGACTGAGCCGTATTTCGCTAGGTGGGTGTGGTCGAAGATGAGCCAGGCGGGGAGGTTCGCGTAGTCGAAGGTGTTGACGTCTTCCTGGTGGAACGCGCTGCCGATGGCGTTGTAGTTGACGGCCTCGTTGGTGAAGCGGCGGCCGGTGCGGTTGATCAGGATGCTGCGGGGCCTCGTGCGGTCGCCGCAGATCATCTCGCGGTTCATCGGGTTCACGCCCGGGGGCAGTTCGACGGCGGGGATCCACCAGGCCTCGCGCATGTTCTGCAGTGCGGCGCCGACCTTCATGGCCATGCGCAGTCCGTCGCCGGTGTTGGTGGGGATGGAGACGGGCATGCCGACGGTCCCGCGCAGGAAGGTGGCGCGGTATTCGGGGTTCCATTCGAAGCCGCCGGTGGCGAGGACCACGCCGCGTTGGGCGGTCACTTCTCGGCGGCGACCTTCGGGGGTTTCCAGGATGGCGCCGCGTACGTGGCCGTCGGCGGTGAGAAGGTCGACTGCGGGGGTGGATTCGGTGATCTCCACGCCGACCTTGAGGCAGGCCTTGAGCAGCAGGGCGATCAGGCTTTGGCCCATGCCGCGTTCGTCGCGTAGGGCGCGTCTGGCGCGTTCCTCGGGGGACGGGGTTTTGGGCACGGTGGCGCCGATGCCGGTCTCGTCCATGCGGAAGTCGCTCGGGTAGTAGGGGCAGGGCTCGACGCGGTCCTTCCACTCGCCGAGGTCGTCGAACGGGAAGAGTTCGGTGCCCATGGTGCGTCCGCCGCCGGGCTTGCCTCCGGGCATGGACGGGTAGTAGTCGGGCAGGCCGGGGACGGCGAAGAAGCGCAGATCGCCGTGCTTCTCCAGGTATTCGGCCATGCGCGGGCCGTTCTCGACGAAGGCGCGGATGAGGGGCTCTTCGGCGAGGCCGCGTCCCAGGATCGTCAGGTATGCCATCGCCTCCTCAGCGCTGTCTTCGGCTCCGACCTCGGCCATGTGCGGGTTGTTGGGGATCCAGACGTGGCCGCCCGACCAGGCGCTGGTGCCGCCGATGCGGTGGTGCTTCTCGAAGACCGCGACTCGGGCGCCCTCGTTGGCGGCGGTGAAGGCGGCGGTCAGTGCGGCCGCACCGCTGCCGAGCACAATCACGTCGTAGTCGTCGTCGTACCCGTGGTTGTAGTCATCTGTTATAGACATGCGGGTCGTCTCCACTTCGTTGTGCGTCGTGGGTTATTCGAGTGCCGCCAGGGTTCGGAATCGGCTGCCGTGGAAGATCAGCGGGGTCGCCTCGGGTTGGGCGCGGAGGCCGTGGATGCGCATCAGGACGATGCTGTGGTCGCCTGCGGGGAGTTCCGCCTGCACGGAGCAGCCCATCCACGCGGTCGCTCCGTGCAGGAACACGGCGCCGTCGTCGGCGAAGTCCCATTGCACGTCGGCGAAGCGGTCGCCTTCGCGGCGGGAGAGGCTCTGGCATACCGCGTCGTGGGCGGCGGCGAGGACGCTGACGCCGAGCATCGGGCAGCGGCGGAGTCTGGGCCAGGTTCGCGAGGTGTCCTGGATGCAGACCGACACGAGTGCCGGGGTCAGGGATACGGAGGTGAACGAGCTGGCCACCATTCCGACCGGCGCGCCGTCGAGCAGGCCGCACAGTGCGGTGACGCCGGATGGGAAGCAGCTGTAGGCGCGGCGCAGGCTCTTGATAGCTTCGGTGGCCTCGGTGTCTTCGGTGAGCTCGTCGAGGGTGATCAAAGTCGCCGCCTTGTGGGAGGCGGATCCTCGACCGGGGTCACGGGTGCCAGCCAGACGCCGACGAGTGCGTCGATCAGCCCTGAGGCAGTCCCCTCCCAGCTCGTGCGCGGCGTGGACAGGCCGTCGGCGAGGGCCCGCTCCCGCGCCGCGCAGAGGTGGACGATGAGGTTGAGTGCGATCTCCTCGCGCTCCCAGCGCACCTCGTGGGGCAGGCCGGGCAGGCAGCCGCGGATTCCGTCGAAGGCCTGGCGGACGGAGGGCGAGGCGAGGATGGCCTCGTCGACCATGATGTCGCGCAGCGCCGGGTCGGTCATGACCTGCGCGCCGAAGCGGGCGAACCAGCTCGGCGAGCCGAGGGCGGCGAGCCGGTCGGTGATCGGGTACACCTGGCAGGAGACCCAGTCGCGCACGTCCTTCGAGTCGCCGATCTGCGCGATCAGCTCGGCGCGCTCGCGCTCGACCACGGTGTTGAACCGCCGGACCAAGGCCCGCACGAGGTCGGTCTTGGTGCCGAAGTGGTAGCCGACGACGGCGGTGTTGCCCTGCTCGGCCGCCTCGGCGATCTGCCGGTTCGACACCGCGAACACGCCGTGCTCGGCGAACAGCCGTTCGGCGGTGTCGAGGATGAGCTCCCGGATATAGGAGTTCTGGTCCTCTCGACGGGCCTTGCGCATCGTTCCTCCTAGCCGACGGGTCCGGTTGCCTCGGATCCGGTTCAGTCTGACGAGTATGGCGCGGTTCCGATCACGCCTCGGCCTGCGAGCTCGGCGATCTCGGCCGCGTCGAGGCCCAGGCCGGCCAGCAGTTCGGCGTTGTGCTGGCCGAGCAGCGGGGCCGGTCGCGGCCGGAACTGTTCGGGGCCGCCGGAGAGCCTGACCGGCAGGGTGCTGTGCCGTACGCGGCCGCCGACGGGATGCTCGACCTCCTCGAAGAAGCCGCGGAAGCGCAGTTGAGGCAGGTCGGCCTGCCGGTGCGGCTGCATCACCTTGGCGACGGGGACTCCGACGTCCCAGAGCAGTTCGACGATCTCCTCCGAGGTGCGCTGGCGGCACCACGCGGCGAGTTCGTCGTCGATGTGGTCCTGTTGCTCTCTGCGTCCGGCGGCGGTGAGCAGCCGCGGATCTCTCGCCCATTCCGGATCCCCGATCGCGCCACGTAGCGCGGTCCACTGCTCGTCGGTGGCCACGGCGAGCGCCACCCAGCAGTCGGCGCGCCCGAACTCGTCGAGCCCGTCGGTCGCGTACAGGTTCTGCGGGGCCGCGACCGGGCCGCGGTTTCCGTCCGCCGAGAGCAGCGCGCCGTACGCGGAGTATTCGACGACCTGTTCGGCGGCGATGTTGAGCGCGGCCTCGACCATCGCGGCTTCCACGAACACCGCCTCGCCGGTGCGACGTCGATGCTCCAGCGCCAGCAGCAGCGCGTTGAGCGCGTGGATGCCCGCGTTGGGATCGCCGATGGAGTACGGCTCGACGGGGTTGCCGTCGGAATGCCCGGTCAGCCAGGTGAGTCCGGCCGCGTCCTCGATGACGTACGCGAAGGCCGTGTTGTCGCGCCACGGACCGTCTAGGCCGAAGCCCGGCATCCGCAGCATGATCGCGTCGGGTCGCAGGGCCTTGACCGCCTCGAAGTCCAGTCCGATCTGGTCGAGTACGCGCGGCGTGTAGCTCTCGACGATCACGTCGCAGGTCTCGATCAATCGACGTAGCAGCTCACGTCCGCGTTCGTGGCGGATGTCGAGTGTGAGGCTCTTCTTGTTGGTGTTCAGGCCCGAGAAGATGCCTGATCGCTCCCACCACTGGTCTGCGGTGATCGGCAGACCGGCGAGCATTCGCGTGCCGTCGGGCCGCGACGTGGACTCCAGGTGGATGACCTCGGCGCCGAGTAGGGCGAGGAAGTGGGTGCACGACGGTCCGGCCCAGAACGCTGTCATGTCGAGGACGCGCAGGCCGGTGAAGGGCAGCGGTAGCCGGTCAGGGGTGGCGGCCTGTCCAGGGGCTCGGCGCACGCGACGGCCGGAGCGGTATTCTTCGGTGTGTTCGCCGAGGCGTGGCGCGGGTTCGAAGGGCCGCAGCCGCGCGGGGGTGAGACGGTAGGGATGCCCGGGCTGGACGAAGCCGTCGCGGGGGTTGCGGACGAAGGAGCCGCGCGCCTCGAAGTGGTCCGTCTTGGGCAGTTCCGCGCCGTTGCCGACCAGCGCGTTGGGGATGCGGAACGCCGTGGCCAGTGTCCTGATCTCCGAGACCGTGCGGTCGGCCATCCACTCCGCGATCGCCGGGGCTACGCGCGTGGCCTGCGCGGTGATCGAGAGCGTCGAGGTCTCGTCCACCCACTCCGGATGCCCGACCATCGCGCAGAAGTCAGACCACTGCTGCGCCGTCCCGCATCCGACGGCGACGAGGCCGTCCTTCGCGCTGGACACGCCCGGCACGCTCAGCGCGCGGGTCGTGCGCCACGGTCGGCCGGCCATGCCGTGGAACGTGACCGGATAGTAGGTCAGGGCCAGGATCTGCGCTTCGAGCATGGACAGGTCGAGCAGTTCGCCGCGGCCGGACTCCAGGGTCCCGAACCGGGCGGCCATGGTCGCGGCGGCGGCGTACGCACCGGAGAACCACTCCCCCACCTGGCCGCCGACGTGCACCGGCGGGCGGTCCGGCGCGCCGCGGCCGAGCCCGACGATTCCGCCCGACCACGCCTGCAGGGTGAACTCGGTGGCCGCGCGGTCCCGCCACGGTCCGTCGAGGCCGAAGGGCGTGATCGCGGTGACGATCAGGTGCGGCAGGGTGCGGCGGATCTCGGCGGGGGCGAACGCCGGGTGACGTGCGAGGCGTGAACCGGGCGACCACACGACGGCGTCGGCGGCGTCCAGCAGGCCGAGCACGCGGTCGACGTCGGCGTCGAGTTCGGGGTCTGCGACGACGCTTCGCTTGGAGGTGGCCAGGAAACTGAACAGGGCCGCATCCTCACCCCGTGGAATCTCGGCCCCGGAAGCGGACCAGGCGCGCAGCGGGTCGCCTTCGGGGGGCTCGGCCTTGACCACCTCGGCGCCGCCGTCGGCGAGCAGTTTCGTGCAGTACGCACCGGCGATCCCAGTGGACAGGTCCACCACGACGTAGCCGGTCAGCGGCGCGTGCAGCCCGGACACGATCACTCGGGCCTCTCCCCGCGGCCCGACTTGCTCAGCCGGAACTCGGGCGGGAAACGGCCGTCGTTGTCCTTGACGGCGTTGTTCACCCCGGCCGCGTACGTGCTGCCGTCGAGCATCAGGTCCTCGGCGTCGGGACGGACCTGCCTGCCGAGCGATTCGAGCAGGCCGGTCAGCATGCTCCCCATGTACTCGCCCTGATACTGCTTCATCATCTCGAAGAAGACCTTCTGCATGAACACGGCGTCGGTCGGCCGGGAGCGCGAGCAGGCGAGCGCGTACTTGGCGACCTCGTCCTCAAGCCGGTCGCGCGGCACGACCTTGTTCAGGAAGTTGCAGTCGTACATCTCCTGCGCGGTGAACGCGCGGCCGGTGAAGACCATCTCCTGGAACTTCCGCAGGCCCATCGTCTGCGCCCACGTCCACATCCGCGGGCCCCAGCCGACGTAGCGGAAGGCCGGGTGGCCGAACAGGGCATCCTCGGAGGAGATGACCAGGTCGGCGTCGGCGGCCTGGTAGAAGTGCCAGCCGTAGCAGTAGCCCTTGGCCTCCACGATGCTGATCTTCTTGAACTCCTGCAGGCTGCGGCAGCCCGCTTCGGCGCTCGCGTAGTACTGGGTGACGGTCGCGCCGTACCGGTAGGAGTCCTTCGGCGGGTAGCGCACGTCGCCTTCTTCGAGCTTGAACTCGCTGAGGCGCGGTCCGTCGGTGGGTGCGGAATGCATCTCCGCGACCTCGGGGATGTCGGCCCCTGATCCGAGATCGTCGCCGACGCCCCGGATGACCACGACCTTCACGTCGTCGTCGATGCTCGCGCGGCGCAGCAGTTCGGCGTAGCGCAACCGTGCGGCGGCCGTGGGGGCGTTGAGCCGGTCGGGCCGGTCGAAGGTGATCGTCGCGATCTTCGTCGCCGGGTCCTTCTCGTAGCGGATGATCTCCTCCGCCGAGGGGCGCGCGGTCTCAGGCATCGTTCCTCCTGGTCAGCACTTCGGGTCCGTCGGCCGTGATCAGGACCGCGTCGCGGCCGATCACCGTGCCCGAGCCCTCCTGCCACACGCACGAGGTCACCGTGAGCACCATGCCGGGTTCGAGCACCTCCGCGTCCGCGGTCCGCGGCAGGTCGGGGGTGATCACCGGCGGGTCGAAGCCGAGGCCCAGGCCGCGTGCCACGGGCATGGACGGCAGCGGCTCGCCACACGCTTCGTAGGCCGCTATCAGGTCACTGCCATGAGCGCCGGGGCGGCACGCGGCGATCAGGCGGGCGCGCAGGTCCTCCCAGCGTCGGTAGAGCCCGTCGTGGGCGGCACCTCCGACGGACCACGTGCGTCCGACCTCGCCGATGTATCCGCCTGCGACGACGCCGACGGTGAAGGCCACGAGATCGCCTTCATGGACAGTCGAGTTCCCATCGTGATGGGACGTTATCCAGACGACTTCCTGCGTCGAGGGTGTGGTGACGCCCTTTGCGGCAGCGGCTTCCAGGAGCACGCCGGAAAGCTGCTGCTTCGTGACTCCCGGACGCAGTTCGGCGACTGCTGCGGCCAGCGAGTCCTCGGCCACCTTCAGCGCGGCGCGCAGGGCGGTCACCTCGTCCGGCGTCTTGATACGTCGCGCGGCACGCATCGCCGACTCGCCATCGACGAGGTCGGCCGCCGGGAACGCCAGGGGCAGCAGGCGCGCGAAGTTCGGTGACATGGCGTCGGTGCCGACCCGACGCGCCGTCGCCGCACCCTCGATGCCCTTGAGTTCGTCCACGAGATGCATGGGGTTCCAGGTCAGGCCGAACAGGCGCTCGTGCGGGATATCATCGGGGACGCCCTCATCCCACGTGCTGACGAGGTAGATGGCGCCGGTCTCGCGCACCAGCACGCAACTCGGGCCGAAGGGGCGCGTCCCGGCGACCCACAACTGCCGGGCGCCGGTCACGTAGCGGACGTTGGCCGAGCGACCGAGGACGAGGACGTCGAGGTCGTGGGCTGCCATGTGGGCCAGCGCGCGCTCGCGGCGGCCACTGCGCAGCGCGGTGTTGTCCGGCAGGATCTCAGTCGGCATTGGAGTCATGGGAGTCGTAGGGGTCGTAGGGGTCGTAGGGGTCGTAGGGGTAGTCGGTCAGGGCGGTCCAGCCCTCTTCGGTGATCACCAGAACCTCCTCGCTGCGATAACCGCCGGTGCCGTCGGCCCAGGCGATCGGTTCGAGGACGAGCACCATCCCGGGTTCGAGGATCTGCTTCTCGTCGAAGCGGTCGCCCAGGTCGGTGCCGACGAACGGCAGCTCGGCCGGGCCGGTGCCCAGCCCGTGCCCCAGATAGAAGTGCGGCAGCCACGGCCGCTCGCCGCTCGCGCCGCCAGTGGCTGCCGCCGCGATGGCCGCGCGGGTCAGGTCGGCGCCGCTGGCCCCGGGCCGGGTCACGTCCAGCACCGCCGACAGGATCGTCCGCCACCTGCGGAACTGGGCCCGCTGCGCCGGTGTCGGGTCCTCGCCGACGATCCAGGTGCGGCCGAAGTCCGAGCAGTACCCGGCGTAGCTGATGCTCACGTCGGTCCAGAGCACGTCGCCCCGGGCCAGTTCCCGCTCCGTCGTGAGCAAGGGCAACGCCAGGTCGCCGTGCGTGGTCCACGCACCGTTCTCGCGGCTGTCCGGCATGACCTGCCAGATCGGTTCGAGGAGATTGGCCTGCGCGCCCTCCTCGAAGGCGCGGCGTACGAAGCGTGCGGACAGGTCGATCTGGCGCACGCCCGGCTTGACCATCTCGGCGATGTCGGCCATCGTGCGCTCGGTGATCCGCAGGGCTCTGCGAATGCAGGCGAGCTCGTCAGGGGTCTTGATCACCTTGGCCGAGGACAACACTGAGAGGGCGTCGCGTGGAGGTCCGCCGGGAAACAGGGCTTTGTGTTCGCGACGCATCGCGCCTGTGCACTCGTCAACCGCGACGACCGCGCCGTGCGGGATCAGGTCCGCGAGCAGGCGTGCGAAGTTGCGCACGCCCTCGTCGTATTCGAGGTAGACCGGCCCGTGCAGATGATCCTCGGGCAGGTGCGCTCCGGGTAAGGCGCCCTCGCGGAAGGGCATGAACAGGTGCGGCCACTCGTCCCCGGCCACGACCACCGCGACGGGACGGTCGGCGTGCGCCAGGCCCGAATCGCCGAGCGGCCAGCTCACCCCGGCCGCGTAGGCGACGTGGTTGCTGCCGAGCACGATCAGCGCGTCCACGCCCTCGCGCGCCATGGCCTCGCGCAGCCGTGCCCCGCAGTCCCGGCGCATCCGGGCCAGGTCGGGGGCCTCCGGGATGTCCATGGTGGTCATGCCAGCCCCAGGAACGTCCGCACGTTGCCGCTGACGATCTTCGCGGCCGTCTCGGGCCCCACGGCGTCGACCACCAGGGCCACCGACTCCCCGGAATAGCCGAACGTGCTCTCGTTGTGCGGGTAGTCGGCGGACCACATGATCCGGTCCGCGCCGATGTGGTCGATCAGTTCGAGGCCCAGCGGATCGACCATGAACGACGCGTACATGTGCTCGTCCCAGTAGTGCCGCACGTCGTGTCGCAGGGGCCTGTCGAGCATGTGCCGGAAGGAGGCGTACATGTGCTCGGCGTCCTGGAGTGCCGACGGGACCCAGTTGACGCCGCCCTCGAACCAGCCGATCCGCAGCCCCTCGTGCCGGTCGATGATGCCGCCGAAGACGTACTTCCCGAAGGTCTCGCGGAACGGCGCGACCTGCGCCACCATGCCGACGGCGATTCCGTTGACCTCGCACGGCGCGGCCGGCGGCGCCTCCCCGATGTGGTGGGCGACCGGGATGCCGGACTCCTCGATCGCCTCCCAGACCGGGATCATCGCGGTGCTCGCGTAGTCGATGAGCCTGCCGTCGTCGTCCTTGCCCGGCGCCAGCGGCAGCAGGAAGGTCTTGAGCCCCAAGGACTTCAGCTCCGCGAGTGTCCGCCGCGCGCCCGCCCCGTCCCACCAGTTGATGAGCCCGACGCCGTAGAACCGGCCGCCGGACCGTTCCTGCAGCTCCGCGATGTACTCGTTGTAGACGCGGAAGGTGAGCTCGCGGATCTCCTTGTCCGGGTAGTGGAACATCGCCAGCAGCGCGTTGGGGAACGCCAACTCCTTCGCGATGCCGTCCGAGCCCAGTTCCCGCAGTCGCGCGTCGAGGTCCCCGGTTCCGGCGCCGGCCAGCTCGTCGTACTGCATGAGCACGCGGCTGAAGGCTCCGGGCAGCAACGACTTGCCGCCGAATCCGAGCTCGAACGCGCCGTCCTGGTACCAGACGCGCGGCGCCCGATCCTTGAGGTGCTCCGGGAAACGCTCGTGGAAGATGTCGTCCGCCAGCGAGATGTGGTTGTCGGCGGAGAAGACCTCCGTGCCGGGCGGGAGCGTGGACGCGGCGCCCTCCGCATGGCCGTGCCGGAGCTTGGGCGGGCCGAAACCGTCGGCCGGGTAGAGCGTGGAGGCCGGGCTTTGCATCGTGGTCTCTCCGATCGAGTCTCGCGAGTCGCAGTGCGGGTCAGTCGGTCTTCGGCCGGGCGCGGTGCGGCATGGCCCCGGCGGTGGTGCCGCCGTCCACCGGCAGCACGATCCCGGTGACGTGCCGCGACCGGTCGCCGGCCAGGTAGAGCACGGCCTCGGCGACGTCCTGCGGGGTGCCCTCCCGGCGCAGCGGCTGGTTGGCCGCCATCGACGCGCGGATCGCCTGCGTCACCTCGTCCGCCTCCTCGCCGTCCAGGCTGCGGGCGGCCGAGAGCAGCAGGTCGGTGGGGATGTTGCCGGGGGCCACGCAGTTGACCCGGATGCCGAAGCGGGCCAGGTCGATCGCGATGGACTTGCTGACGTGGATGAGCGCCGCCTTCGACGCCCGGTACGCGGTCACCCCGGGACCGGCCAGGATCCCGCCGGTCGAGGTGAGGTTGACGATCGAGCCGCCGCCGTTGCGGGCCATGTGCCGTCCGGCCTGCTGGGTGCCGACGACGGCGCCGAGCAGGTTGATCGAGACGACGCGGTGGAAGTCGGCGAAGTCGTCGTCGAGGAAGCCGCGGTGCATGGCGCCCGAGACTCCGGCGTTGTTCACCATCACGTGCAGGCCGTCGAACTCCTCGATCGCGTACGAGACCAGGGCCCTGACCTGCTCCGGATCGCCGACGTCGGTGAGCCGGAAGCGCGCCTCCGGGCCGCAGTCGGCCGCCAGGGACTCGCCGCGTTCCCGGTCCACGTCGCCGAAGACCACGCGCGCGCCCTCGGACAGCAGCTTCTCGACCGTGGCGCGGCCGAGACCCGATGCGCCGCCGGTGACGACGGCGACCTTGCCGGACAACTCCTTCGTCATCGCGGCCGCCCTACCAGCTGACCGGCAGCGCGTAGACGCCGTAAGCGAGCCGGTCGTGCTTGAACTCGATCTCGTCGACGTTCGCGGCGAGCCGTAGCGTGGGGACTCGGCGGAAGAGCGTGCCGAAGACGGTCTGCAGTTCCACGCGTGCCAACTGCTGCCCGATGCACTGGTGGATGCCGTAGCCGAACGCGTTGTGCTGTTGGGCGCCTTCGCGTCCGAGGTCCAGGAGATCGGGCGCGGGGAAGACGAGCGGGTCGCGGTTGGCGATCGCGAGTTCGATGATGATGCCGTCGCCCGCGCGGATCAGCTCGCCGTCGATCTCGATGTCCTCCTTGGCGATCCGCCGCTGACCGCCGTGGATGATCCCGAGGTAGCGCAGCAGTTCCTCCACCGCGCCCGCGATCGCCTTCGGGTCGTCCGCGTCGCGCAGGAGAGCGAGCTGATCCGGATGCTCCAGCAGCGCGAGCGTGCCCAGCGCGATCATGTTGCCGCTGGTCTCGTGCCCGGCGACGAGCAGGCCGACGGCCATCATGGCGGCCTCGGCGGCGGTGATCTCCCCTGCCGCGACCCGTGCGGCGATGTCGGAGATCACGTCGTCGGCCGGTTCGGCGGCCCGCTTCTCGACGAGCCGGTAGAAGTAGCCGCCCAGCGCCCGGAACGACGCCATGCCCTCCTCGGCGCTCGCGTACCGGTCGACGCTGACCGCGGCGTGGTGCTGGAAGAACTCGTGGTCCTCGTACGGCACGCCCAGCATCTCGCTGATGACCAGCGTCGGCAGCGGCAGCGCCAACGCCTCCACAAGATCCGCCGGGTTCGGGCCGGACAGCATCGCGTCGAGGAGGCCGTCGGTGATCTTCCGCACGGCCGGGCGCAGCGCCTCGACCCGCTTGACGGTGAACGGACTGGTCATCATCCGGCGGTAGCGGGTGTGCTCGGGCGCGTCCGAGTTGAAGACCGAGCGCGGCCGGTGCCCGACGCCGACCGCCATGCTCTCGTTCCAGTGCGGGAAGCCGGCCAGCCGCTCGTCCGCGCTCACCCGGGGATCGCTCAGCAGCGTGCGCTGCGCGGCGTGCCCGGTGACGATCCACGGGGTGCTGCCGTCCCAGATCCGCACCCGGGTCAGCGGCCGCTCCGCCGCCAGCCCGCGCAGCTCCGGCGGCGGATCGAACGGGCAGCCCGCCGCCCTGGCCATGGGGAACTCGGGAGTCCGCGTCGTCGACACTGGCATCGCCTCTCCTCGGGGTCGCTGGAGCGTGCTGTGCCGCTCAGTGAACACCCGGGAAGAGGCGTCGTCAATCGCGTGATTGAAATTTATCCTGCCTGATTGAAACCTTTAGGCCTCGGCACGGCGGGGCAGCCGCCAGTTCGGGCGCGGGTAGTGGCAGGTGTAGCCGTTCGGGTAACGCTGCAGGTAGTCCTGGTGCTCCGGCTCCGCCTCCCAGAACTCGCCCGCCTCGGTCACCTCGGTGACCACCTTGCCCGGCCACAGGCCGGAGGCGTCCACGTCCGCGATGGTGTCCTCGGCGACGCGCTTCTGCTCGTCGTCCAGGTAGAAGATCGCCGAACGGTAGCTGGCGCCGACGTCGTTGCCCTGCCGGTTCTTCGTGGACGGGTCGTGGACCTGGAAGAAGAACTCCAGCAGGTTCCGGAAGTCGGTCTCGTCGGTGTCGTACAGCACCTCGATCGACTCCGCGTGCGTGCCGTGGTTGCGGTACGTCGCGTTGGGCGTGTCCCCGCCGGAGTAGCCCACGCGGGTGGAGACCACACCGGGCTGGCGCCGGAACAGCTCCTCCATGCCCCAGAAGCACCCGCCGGCCAGAATCGCCTTCTCAACGGCCATGGCGATCATCCTTTCTCGCGTTCGTCACCGAGTGAAGCGATCCGGACCAGGCGATTGTTCCCGGACCGCCGCCCGTCACCAGTATGACGAATCGCCGGTCCGGCTCAGTGGTGTTTGGCATCGCGTATTCGTGCCGTGATACTTGCCCCGGACTTGATGATCTTCACGGAGGGCGGACGGGTGGACGCGGTGGACACGCAGCAGACGGCGGAGCGCTGGGACACGGTGGACGAGGCGGTGGCGGCGCTGCGGGCCGGGCGGCCGGTGATCGTGGTGGACGACGCGGACCGGGAGAACGAGGGCGACCTGGTGATGGCGGCCGAGTTCGCCACGGCCGAGTCGCTCGGGTTCTTCGTGCGCTACACGAGCGGCCTGCTCTGCACGCCGATGGCGCCGGAGATCGCCGACCGGCTGCAGTTGCCGCTGATGGTGCCGGCCGAGTCGGGAGTCGAGGCGACGGCCTACACGGTGTCGGTGGACGCGGTCGGCGTGGGCTCGGGGATCTCGGCCGACGACCGCGCCAGGACCGCCCGGGCGCTGGCCGACCCGGACGCACGGCCCGAGGAACTGGCCCGGCCGGGCCACATGTTCCCGCTGCGGGCCCGGGCGGGCGGGATCGCCGAGCGGCGCGGGCACACCGAGGCCAGCGTGGACCTGCTGCGGCTCGCCGGGCTGCACCCGGTCGCGGTGATCAGCGAGATGTGCGAGGACGACGGGTCGATCGCCCGGCTCGGCAAGCTGCGCGCCTTCGCCGACGAGTACGCACTCCCGCTGATCTGCATCGACCAGCTCGCCGAGGAGCTCGACGCAGCCCGCGCGGCGGTGTGAGCAGCCGTGCTCCGGGCAACGATCTTCGACCTCGACGACACCCTGATCGACAGCGGGCAGGCGTGGGAGCGCGTGTGCGCCGCCTTCGCCGCCCGGCACGGCCATACGTGGACGGATGCCGACTCGGTCACCCTGCACGGTAACGGCGGCTGGGTCGGCTTCCTGTCCGAGCTGTGCGGTGGCGCGGTGGACACGGCAGTGATGGTCGAGGAGTGCGCGCAGGCGATGGCCGTCGAGTGCGCGGCCGGTCGGATCGCCGCGTTGCCCGGAGCACTCGAGCTCGTCGAGGAGGCCGAGCGGCACGGACCGATCGGCCTGGCCTCGGCGAGCCCGCGCGCGTACGTCCACGCCGCACTCGACCACTTCGGACTGCTATCCCGCATGACCACAGTGGTCTGCGGCGAGGACGTCACGCACGGCAAGCCCGCGCCCGAGCCCTACGAGCGTGCCGCGGAGGAGCTCGGGCTGGCGCCGCACGACTGCCTGGCTGTGGAAGACTCCCCGAACGGTATCCGCTCGGCCGCCGCCGCCGGCTGCCGCGTGCTCGCGATTCCGCGTGGTGGCATGCGGTTGCCCACCGAGGTCGGCCGCCTCGTCGCCGTGCACGTCGGCACGGCGCTGGATGCCGTACCCCAGCTCGCCCGGCTGCACGGCATCGCCCCGCAGCCGCTCGTCCACGAAGGCGCATCATGAAGCACTACGTGATCACCGGAGCCGCGTCCGGCATCGGCCAGGCCATCGCCGCGCGGCTGCACGAGCGCGGCGACACGCTCCACCTCGTCGCACGCAATACCGAGCGGGCCACGCTGCTGACCGAGCAGTTCCCCGGCGCGCACACCATCGTCGCCGACCTCGAACGTCCGGAGACGATCGCCGGAGCTGTCGCAGGGGCCGAACTTCCCGAGCGGATCGACGGTCTGCTGCACATCGCGGGCGCGCTGCGGCTCGGCGCGGTGGCCGAACTGACTCCGGAGGCGTGGCAGGCGAGCCTGGCGGTCAACCTCACCGCCCCGGCGGAACTGACCCGCCAACTGCTGCCCCGCCTGCGTCATCCCGAGGGGCACGTCCTCTTCGTCAACTCCACGTCCGGGTTGAAGACGCAGAAGCAGTGGGCCGCGTATTCGGCCGGCAAATACGCGTTGCGCGCCCTGGCCGACGCACTGCGCGACGAGGAGAACGGCACCGGGATGCGCGTCACGACGCTCTACCCCGGGCGCACGGCGACCCCGATGCAAGCACTCGTACACACCCACGAGAACCGCGCCTACGATCCTTCGCTCTGGATCGACCCGGCCACCGTCGCGACGACCGTCCTGGCCGCGCTCGATCTGCCCGCGGACGCGGAGATCAGCGACATCACGCTCCGGGTGGCGCCGCGCGCCTAGGGCGGGATGTCGGCGAGCACCCGCGCCGGGTCGGCGTCGCGGCGCAGGGCGGGCAGGAACATCAGCCACATGCGGTGCAGGTGCTCCTCGATCAGGGTTCTGCCGTCGAGCGCGTCGGAGACCGTGTGGGTGCCGAAGAACGCGCACACCAGCGCGCTGGCCGCGACGCCCGCGTCCACGCCGGGGTCCACACTGCCGTCCGCCTGGCCCGCGCTCAGCATCGCCTCCAGGGTCTGGATCCAGCCGACGAACGGGCGCGGCATCTGCGCGGTGATGTCGCGCCGTTCGGTCCACAGCCGCGAACCGGCGCGCACGACCACGTCGTCCCGGAAGGCGCGGGCCACCTCCCGGCTCAGCGTGACGACGCGTTCCAGGGCGGGCAGGCCGGTGCGCTCGACCCGCTCGATGATCGCGGGCCAGCTGGCGAAGTGCTCCTCGACCAGGTAGCGCGCGAGGTCGTCCTTGCCGGAGAAGTGGAAGTAGACGGCGCCGCTGGTGACCTGGGCCTCCCGGCAGATCGCGCTGATGCTCGTGCCGACGTAGCCGTGCCGGTCGAACAGCCGGGCCGCGGCCTCGGCGACGGACCGCCGTGTCGCCTCCGAGCTCTGCCGCATGCGCCTGTCTCCTGCCCCGTCCGGCTCGGCCGTCCGGTGGATTGTAGCGACCGGCGGCGCCCCGGCCGGACGTGCGCTGGCGTGCGCCAGGGATTCGCGTGGGCTTATATAAGGGCATGCAGAAGATATCGTCCGTGCGGCGTGAACTCGTCCACCTGCGCTCGCCCGCCGAGGTGCTGCTGACCGACGTGGCCGCGCGGGACGGCGACCGCGACCGCTTCACGGCGTCCGCGTACTGGCCGCGCTCGCACCCCACGTTCGACCGGCTCGGCGACGGCCGGCACAATCCGCTGCTGATCGCCGAGACGCTGCGCCAACTGGGCCTCTCGATCCCCCGGGCGTTCTACGACTGCGACGGGCTCCCGCACTTCCTCATCGAGGAGCTGCGCTTCGAACTGGAGCCGCGCCTCGAACCGAGAGCGGGGCACGGCGGCAGCGCGATCACCTGCGAGGTCGAGCTCGACGATGCCCGCATGAGCGGATCCGGGGCCCTACGCGCGTTTCGCCTCCGGGCCCGCTTCCGCACCGATTCGGCAACGTTCGCCACGGCGGAGGGACGTGCCAGGCTGCTGACGGACGCCGCGTACGCAGCGGTACGCCGCCGGGCCCCGTCCCCCGCGGAGGACGGCGACCCGGCGGATCCCGCGAGGCCGGTGCAGCCGGGCTACGTCGGCGTTCCTCAGGCCTCTGACGTACTGGTCGCTCTCGGCCCGCGCGGCTCGGTCTCGCTGTGCCCCGCGGACGTGCTGCATCCCTTCTACTACGACCACGCCTGCGACCACGTGCCCGGAATGGTGCTGATCGAGGCGGCCCGCCAGGCCGCCGCCCTCGTCCGCGGCGAGCCCCGGCTGCGACCGGTCTCCTGCGACTTCACCGCCCCGGCCTTCACCGAGACCACCCCCGCGGCCCGGATCGACTGCGCCTTCGAGCACGGATATTGCGCGGTCACGTTCCGCCAGAACGACTCCGTGACCGCGCGCGTGACCCTAGGTCGTGTTTGAGAACTATCGTCGGGGCCGCGGCGCCTGCCACGCACGCTCGCGGCGTTGCAGGAGCGGTTACAGACGACCGAGTATGCGCCCGCCCCTGCGCCTTGCGAGCGCACGCGTCAGACACCGCGGCCTGATCCGACGCTAGTTCTCAAACACTCCCTAGGCGTGCCGTAGACACAACGTGCCCCACTGGAATCCGGCGCCGATCGCGGTCAGGACGTACGTGTCGCCGGGACGCAGGGCGCCGCTGGCATAGCCCTGATGCAGCGCGGTGAAAGCGCCCGCGGAGCCGGTGTTCCCGATCCGATCGACGGTGATCGGTGCCCGGGCTCGCGGCACGTCCAGGTCGCTCAGGGCCTGGTTGATCAGGTTCAGGTTGGCCTGGTGCAGGAAGAAGTGCTGGATCTGGTCGACGCCGAGGCCTGCTCGGACGGCCGCGTTGGTGATGCTGCGGGGCAGGTGTTCGGTGGCTGCGCGCCAGACCGCGCGGCCGTCCATCCGGAGGTAGTGCCGACCGTCGGCGGTGGACTGCGGCGTCGTGGGCAGTCGTGACCCGCCGCCGGGGATCTGGACGTCGTACGAGAGCTGGGAGGCCAGGTCGTACGAGAGCAGTCCGGCTCCCGTGGTCTCGGAGCGGGAGAGGACCACCGCCGCGGCAGCGTCGCCGAAGAAGACGCGTGTCGTGCGGTCGGCCGGGTCGGTGACGCGGGAGGCGCAGTCGGCCGCCAGCACGAGGACGTGGCTCAGCGACGGGTTCTGCAGCAGGTGCGCGGCGAGCAGGACCGCCTGGATTCCGTTGGCGCACGCGGCTTGGGTGATGTCGAGGGTGATGGCCCGCCGACAGCCGAGCGCGTCCTTCACGATCAGCGCCGTGGAGGGCAGCGGCTGGTCCCAGGTGTATGTGGCCACGATGATCGCGTCGAGGTCGTCGGGTCCGAGGCCCGCGGCGGCCAGCGCGGGGTAGGCGGCGGCCACGCACATGTCGGAGGTGGCGAGCTCGGGTGCCAGCCGACGCCGCTCGCGGATTCCGGTGCGGGCCACGATCCATTCGTCGCTCGTGTCCAGCGTCCGGGCCAACTGCTCGTTCGCGATGACGTCCGGGGGCAGGTGGATGCCGGTCCCGGTCACGGCGAACGGGACCGGCAGGCCGGTGCCGGTGTGGCTGAGCACCGGCCGCTCCAGGGTCTCGGTCACGCGGCGACCGTGCTCAGGTCCGGGTGCACCGTGGCGTCGAGGTCGGTGTAGAAGCGGCCGGAGGGGCACGGCAGGCCGAGCAGGATCCGGCGCGCGGCGTGCGCGGTCAGCGCGCCGCCGAGTGCGACGCCGGAGGCCAGCTGCGGCCAACTGCACAGCGTGCTGCCGATCTGCGGGATCGACGCCGCGAGTTCCGGGCTGATCCGATCGGCGTCGACCATGGCGAGGATGAGCTCGATCCGCTGTTCACGCGTCAGATCCAGCATGTCGCGCGACGTCGCCGAGCCGAGCAGGCCGTGCAGCAGCGGACGTGTGGGCTCCAGATCGAAGCGCTCCACGTCCAGCAGGCCACGATCGTTGGCGTCCATGACCACGGGCACGCGCAGCTCCCGGGCCCATTCGCGGGCGGCGAGCTTCACGAACGGGGTGTCGCACTCCTCGACCAGCAGGTCCACCGGACCGTTGCCGCCGCGGAAGAACTCTTCCATGGTCTCCTCGGTGAGCCCGCCGGGGAAGATCTCGATGTCGAGGTACGGATCGATCTCGAACATCGCGCGCGCCGAGATGACGGCCTTGTTCAGCCCAAGATCCCCGACACCGGCGCGCAGCCGGTTGAGGTTGGAGAGCCCGAGTTCGTCGAAGTCCGCGAGCTTGTACGCGCCGCCGATCCCTTCCATCGCGAACGTGAGCGCCGCGCAGCTGCCGACCGACAGGCCTACGATTCCGACGCGGCGTTCGAACAGCGTGCGCTGCTGCGGCCGCTCGATCCGGCCGCGGTTGCGGTCCGTGCGCACCATGCGGAATTCCTCGCGCGGCAGCACGTGCACCAACGCACCGCTCCACGGGAACCAGGCCCACGTGCCGTACTCCCACGGCTCCGCCCCGGCCAGCTGCGTACGCGTCGCGTCCCGCAGAGCCTGCGGATCACGTGCGAGACCCGGCTCCCGGCACATCGCCAACTCCGCGAGCTGCGCGTCGATCGTGTCGCGGACCTCGCGCACCTTGCCCGTGCCGAACAAAGCTTCCAGCGCGAGCCGGTCCTCGTCCCGGGACGGCAGGAACAGCTCCGGACGCCAAGAACTGTCTGCGGAATCCTGCGTACGAACGAGCGCCTCAGGAGCCTGACGCCGCCGCGGTACCGGCGCGACGTCGGGCCACTGCTGCGTGCTCGGGTCGGTGATGACTCCGGGGAAGGCGAGCTCGGCCTCCTCGATCAGCCCCGCGTGCTGATAGCGGCTGCCGGAAGCCTCGGCCGCCCGGTACAGCAGGACCACGACGTCCTCCGTGTACTGCTCGACGTATCGGCGGGTGCCGGGGACGGGCTCGAAGCCGAAACGGTGGTGGAAGCGGTCCTGGCCGTCGGCGGTACCGGACGTGCCGATCATCGCCTTGCCGCCGAGGTGCCGGGCCGCGCCGATCGCCATGGCGTTCAGGTACACGCCGAGGCCCAGCTTGCGCGCGTGGTGCTCGACCACGAGACGGCTGTGCTCGAAGACGTCGCAGTCGCCGAGTCCGTGCTCGCGCAGGACGTCCGCGTAGCGCTCGTCGCCGAGGAACGCGCGGGACTGGAGGAGGTGCGCGCTGTCCGGCGTCACGAGCCGCACGTAGCCCAATACGGGTCCGTCGGGCTCGCGGCGTGCGACGAAGTGCCACGCGCCGAAGTCCAACTCCTGGTCGTCCGTGTGGGCTCCGTCCGCACCCCGGAACGCCGGGCGCCGGCCGTGGTCGAACAGGATGCGCGCCCGCAACGCGCGCAACCGCTCCACCAGGCCCGCGTCCGCCGCGTCGGCGCGCTCGGTCCGGAACGCGCTCACCAACCACGGAACCCGCTCGGTCACGTCCGTCATCGCTGCCTCTCCACTCGCCTCACATGACGAGAGCGGACTTTAGACATGTGCGGAGACTTGCGCACATTTAACGTGTTATGTCCTATGAAGAGATCCTCACCCCCGGACGGGTGGCTCGAAGGGCGCCCCGCGCGGCCCGGTGGTGGACTGGCCGGGACCAGAACATGATCTTGGAGGAGGAGACGTGGCGACCCTCACGGTCTGGAAGTTCCCGGCGGCCGACGCGGCGCAGACGCTGCTGGTCCAGCTCGAGGACATGCAGAAGCAGCATCTGATCGAGGTGCTCGACGGCGCCGTGGTGACCTGGCCCGCCGACGCGAAGAAGCCGCGCACGAGCCAACTGTCGAACATGGCCGGCGCGGGCGCGCTGGGCGGGGCGTTCTGGGGGATGCTGTTCGGGCTGATCTTCCTGGTTCCGCTGCTGGGCGCGGCGATCGGCGCGGCGGCCGGTGCGCTCGGCGGTTCGCTCTCCGACGTCGGTATCAGCAAGGACTTCATCGAGCAGGTGAAGTCGAAGGTGACGCCCGGCACCTCGGCGCTGTTCCTGCTGACCCAGAACGCGGTCGTGGACCGGGTCAAGCCCGCCTTCGAGGCCGCGCAGGCCGAGCTGATCAGCACCAACCTGAGCGAGGCGCAGGAGCAGCAGTTGCGCGAGGCCTTCGCCGACTGAGCACGCGGAGACGAACAGCCCGGCACGCGCGTGCGTGCCGGGCTGTCGGGCCGTCGGGGGTCGGGGCGTCGTCAGTGCATCGCGACGGCGCCTTCGGTGTCGTTCACGCCCTTCTTGGTGAGCAGGGCGATCAGCGCGCCGCCGATCGCGACGAAGCCGGCGACCAGGAACGACGCGGACATGCCGCTGATGAAGGTGGAGTGCGTGACCTCGGCGATGGTCGCGGCCGTCTGCGCCGAGGTGCCGGACGCGACCGGGGCGACGCCGACCGTGGTCGCGCTCTTGACCTCGGCGAGCTGGGCCGGGGTGAGCGCGGGCAGGTGGGCGGCGGTCCAGCGCTCGGGCAGCAGCGTGCCGACCTTGGCCGACATGACCGCGCCGAGCACGGCCGTGCCGATGGTGCCGCCGACCTGCATGGCGGTGGACTGCAGACCGCTGGCCACGCCCGCGAGTTCGACCTCCGCGTTGCCGACGATGACCTCCGTGGCGCCGACGATGACCGGGCTCAGGCCCAGACCGAGCATGGCGAAGTAGAGGATCGTCTCGTTCAGGCTGGACGTCAGCGTGATCCGGGACAGCCCGAACAGCGCGCCCGACGCGAGCAGCATGCCGACGACCATGGGCATGCGCGGCCCGAACTTGGTGATGGCGAAACCGGACAGCGGCGAGCCGACGATGAGCATGCCGGTCAGCGGCAGCAGCCTGACACCCGTGTCGATCGCGTCGAGGCCGTGCACGTTCTCCATGTAGAAGGTCATGAAGAACATGGCGCCGAACATCGAGAACATCAGCGCCAGCACGAGGACCGTGCCCGCGGACAGCGAGATCGAGCGGAACAGGCGCAGTGGAAGCAGCGGCTCTTTCGCCGTCGACTCGCGGACGACGAACAGGACCAGCGCGGCGACACAGCCCACGAAGAAGCCGATCGACTTCCCGCTGCCCCAGCCGTAGTCCGGGGCCTTGATCAGACTCCAGACGAGCAGGAACAGGAACGCGGACAGCAGCGCGATGCCGGGGACGTCGAAGGAGTGCACCTTCGACGGCGGCGTCTCCTTGAGCGCCGTCAGACCGAGGGCCAGGGCGATCAGGCCCACCGGAATGTTGACGTAGAAGCACGCCTCCCAGTTGATGTGCTGCACGAGCAGGCCGCCGACGATCGGTCCGGCCGCGGTCGAGGCGCCGATCACCGCGCCCCAGATGCCGATGGCGCTGTTCAGCTTCTCGGCCGGGAACGTGTTGCGCAGCAGGGCGAGCGCGGTGGGCTGGAGCATCGCGCCGAACAGGCCCTGCAGGATCCGGAACGTGATGACCAGCGAGATGCTCTTGCCGAGCGAGCCGGACAGGCCGACGCCCGCCGAGGTGGCCGCGAAGCCGACGATGCCGGTCAGGAACACCTTCTTGTGCCCGAAGCGGTCGCCGAACTTGCCGACCGTGATCAGGGTGACGGCCAGCGCCAGCAGGTAGCCGTTCGTGACCCACTGGATGTCGGCGAGCGAGGCGCCGAGCTTCGACTGGATGTCCGGGTTGGCGACGGCGACGATCGTGCCGTCCACCCCGACCATCATCACGCCGAGCGCCGCGGCCAGCAGCGTCCAGCGCGGGCTGCCCCGCATGCCGCGGCGCGGCGCGGCCGCCGCGTCCTCGGCCGCGGCGGTCTCCACGTCCTGACTCATTCTCTTCCCCTCACGGTGTCTCGGTCTCTCCGCCCGTCAAATTATGGCACTCGATGACACTTGTCAATGAGAGACGTTTGACACTAGGCGACAACGAGGTAGCCTGTGGGCATGCCTGAGTCGTCGATCCTCGAAACCCCGCCCGTCGCCGGCGGGTCAGACCGGCGCGAACGCAAGAAGCGGCAGACCCGGGACGCGCTGCTGCGGGCGGCGCTGGAACTGTTCGACGCCAAGGGCTACGAGCAGACGACCGTGCGCGAGATCACCGACGCCGTGGACGTCTCGACCCGCACGTTCTTCCGCTACTTCGCGAGCAAGGAGGACCTGGTCGTCTCGCTCAGCGCCGACTTCTCCGCCAGCCTGCTCGACGAACTGCGCGGCCGGCCCGCGACGGAGGACCCCTTCACGGCGCTGCACGGCGCGTTCACCGCCGTGTTCCGCGAATACGCCGCGCAGAGCGGCTCCGACTCCGCGGCCGTCTACCTCCGGATCGTCCGGCTGATCGAGAGCACTCCCCCGCTGCTGGCCGGATACCTGCGCAACATCCACGAGCAGCAGGACGTCGTGGCCGCGACACTCGCCGAACGCGAGGGGGTGGACCCGCGCACCGACCGCCGACCGCAACTCGCGGCCACGATCCTGCTCGCCCTCGTCGGCCTCTCGGTCAAGCGATCGCTGACCGATCCGCAGGCCGGGATCGACTCGATCGTCGAGGAATTCGAGCTCGCCCTGAGCCAGCTCGACTCGGCCTTGTCCGGACACTGGACGGCCGCACCCGCCTAACCTTTTAGCCACACCGCTTGTCACGCCGTGTGGCCGCGCCCGAAGGTAGAGTTACCAGCCCAGAGACATGTGGGCCGGTGAAGGGAGCGCGGCACGGTGACCCAGGGCGCGGGTGCGGAAGTGCGGATGCCGTTGACGGCGCTCAATGCCGTCCAGCAGGCCCTGCGCACAGTGCACGCCGCCACCGGACTCCAGGCCACACTCGAGGCCATCGCGTTGGGCGTGACCACGTCAACGCCGTACCAGGAGATCGCGGTCACGGTCGCCAAGGTGCCGTGGGCCCCCGAACTGCACACCATCGCCGTCATCGGCACGCCCGAGGTCCGCGAGGTGCTGCTCGACACCACGTGCCCGCGCAAGGCGCTGGAGGAGCATCTGGCCGGCGGCGAGCAGTGGGGCACCTCGCTGCGACTGCGCCGCGGCCCCGACACGACCGAGGGCATCACGAGCTACTGGCCCGATTTCGAGCCGCTCGACGTCCCCGACGCCTGGCTCCCGTCCTACGAACTGAACGCGCCGCTCTACGCCCAGGACGGCGAACTGGTCGGCATGCTGTCGCTGGATCAGCCGCGCGGCGGGCGCATCCCGGCGCCGTGGGTCAACGAGATCCTCGAGGTCTTCGCCGAGCAGGCCGTGATCGCGATCCTCAACGCCCGGCGGCACGACCAGGCGTTGCAGGACATGGAGATGCTGGAGCGCGAGAAGGCCGAACTGCACGCCGCGTTCACCGAGCAGTGCGCGCGCGAGACGGACCTGCGCTCGGAGACGCGCCGTGACCCGCTGACCGGGCTGGCCAACCGCGTGCTGCTGCAGGAGTGCCTGGAGGACTTGCTGACCGCGCGGACTCCGGTGGCGGTCGTGTTCTGCGATCTGGACCGCTTCAAGGAGATCAACGACACGCACGGGCACGCAGTCGGCGACGAGGTGCTGCGGCTGACGGGCCGTCGGCTGACCGAGAGCCTGGCGGACGTGGCGTGCGTGGCCCGGATCGGTGGAGACGAGTTCGTGGTCGTCGCCGCGCGCGTCACGCAGGCCGAGGCGCCGAAACTGATGCAGCGCATCGCCGAGACGTTCGCGGCCGAGCCGATCGCGGCCATGGGACTGCTGCTTCGGGTCAGGTCGTCGCTCGGCCTGGTCTGCGAGCCCGCACGGCCCGACAACCTGCTCTCCCCGGCTCGGCGGGTCGAGGAACTGCTCGACCGCGCCGACCGGGAGATGTATGCGCACAAGCGTTCGCGGGCCGGAGTCGACCACCTGCTGACGCTCGCGGACCGCCCGTAGCGCTCGGCACGCCGGGCGATCCGCGTCATACGGCCGCAAGGGTCAGGCGGCGGCCAGCGTCGAGGCGTCGATCACGAAGCGGTAGCGCACGTCCGAGGCGATGACGCGCTCGAAGGCCTCGTTGATCCGCGACGCCGGGATGACCTCGATGTCGGCACCGAGGCCGTGCTCGGCGCAGAAGTCGAGCATCTCCTGCGTCTCCGGGATGCCGCCGATCATCGAACCGGCGAAGGAGCGCCGGAACGGGATCAGCGAGAACACGCCGACGGGCAGCGGCTGCGGCGGGGCGCCGACGTTGACCAGGGTGCCGTCCACGGCGAGCAGGCCGAGGTAGGCGTTGACGTCCAGCTCGGCGCTGACCGTGTTGATGATCAGGTCGAAGCTGCCGGCGAGCCGCTGGAAGGTCTCCGGGTCGCCGGTCGCGTAGTAGTGGTCGGCGCCGAGCCGCAGCCCGTCGTCCTGCTTCTTCAGCGACTGGGACAGCACGGTGACCTCGGCACCGAGCGCGTGGGCGAGCTTGACGCCCATGTGCCCGAGACCGCCGAGGCCGACGATCGCGACCCGCTTGCCCGGGCCCGCGTTCCAGTGCTTGAGCGGCGAGTAGAGGGTGATTCCGGCGCACAGCAGCGGAGCGGCCTCGTCGAGCTCGATGCCGTCCGGGATGCGCAGCACGAAGTCCTCGGTGACGACCACGTGGGACGAGTAGCCGCCCTGCGTGATGGTGCCGTCGCGGTCCTCGCTGCCGTAGGTCTGGACCGCGCCGTTGGTGCAGTACTGCTCGAGACCGGCCTTGCAGTTGTCGCACTCGCGGCAGGAGTCGACCAGGCAGCCGACGCCGACCCGGTCGCCGACCGCGTGCTTGGTCACGGCCGCGCCGACCTCGCTGACGACGCCGGCGATCTCGTGGCCGGTCACCAGCGGCCAGGGGCGGTCGCCCCACTCGCCGCGCACGGTGTGGATGTCGGAGTGGCAGATGCCGCAGAACTGAATATCAATGAGAACGTCGTGCGGGCCCAGCTCGCGGCGCTCGATGGTGACGGGCTCGAGCGGCCCGCTGGACGAGGTCGCGGCGTATGCGTGGGCAGTGGTCATGCTGCTGCTCCTCGGCGGAAGACTTGGGTGGTTGTTACCGCTCCATCCTCGCAGGCGGCGGTCCCGGGACCGGCCCGGAAACGGCATTCAGGCAGGTAAAGCCAGTACCCCCATGCCGGGAATATTCCGACGTACCGTGGAGGTATGGACGCACGTACCGAGTTCCACGACTTCCTGACCAGCCGCCGCGCCCGGCTCACCCCCGAGCGGGCCGGGCTGCCGGTCTACGGCGGGAACCGCCGCGTGCCCGGGCTGCGCCGCGAGGAGGTGGCGCTGCTGGCGGGCATGTCAGTGGACTACTACGTGCGGCTGGAGCGCGGCAACGCGAAGGGCGTCTCGGACAGCGTGCTGGAGGCGCTCGCCCGCGCGCTGCAACTCGACGAGGCCGAGCGCGCCCACCTCTTCGACCTGGCGAACGCCGTCAACGCGGGTTCCGGCGCCACCGCCCGCGCCTCCTCCCGCGCCCGCGGCTCCCGCGCCGCGATGCGCCCGCGGGTCCGCCCGAGCGTGCAGCGCATCCTCGACTCGATGAGCACCATCCCCGCCTACGCACGAAATCGGCGGTTCGACATCATCGGCCACAACCGTCTCGGTCGAGCCCTGATGTCCCCGGTCTTCGCCGACCAGTCCCGCGTTCCGAACATGGCCCGTTTCCTGTTCCTCGACCCGGCGGCGCGGGACTTCTACAGCGATTTCGACGGCGTGGCCAACGACATCGTCGCCGTCCTGCGCAGCGAGGCGGGCGTCGACCCGCACGACAAGCCGCTGCAGGATCTCGTCGGCGAACTGTCCACCCGCAGCGACGTCTTCCGCACCCGCTGGGCGGCCCACAACGTCCGCTTCCACCGCACCGGCGGCAAGAACTTCCACCACCCCGTGGTCGGCGACCTCGACCTGGTCTACGACGCCATGGAACTGCCCGCCGACCCCGGCCTCACCCTCATCGCGTACAGCGCCGAGCCCGGATCCGCCTCGCAGGACGCCCTCGACCTGCTCGCCAGCTGGGCCGCGACGCTGGAGGCGGAGGCCGGCCATCCGGACGGGACGCCGAGCCGGCAGGGCATCTGAAGGTCCACTCGGCGAAAGCCCCGAGTTTTTCAAGGTCGTGAGCCGCCCGGCTCCCAGCTTTTCCATGGAAAACCGGCTTTCCCGGTAAACATCGCCGCGTCCGACCGGCCAACATTTGTTCTACGAATACCTTTACCGACCTGCGCTCAGACCCCTTAGATCACAATTGAGCCACGGTTTATGGCTACACCGCTGTCGGCAAGGTCGGAGCCCCCTCCATGCAACGTAAGGGCCTTATTTTGCCCCTCCGAGGGCGCGAGGAGAAGTTGATCAATGGTCTCGTTCACCCGCCCGGTCGAACGTTCCCGCACCGTAACACGGACGGTCTAAACGTCCGGAGCCAGCGGAAGTTCGGGCGGTTCTCCCGGTGGTACTCTACGAGCAACTGCCGTGAAGATCACCGAGCGACAACTTCGGTGGTCATCTGAAGTGATGGGGACCTTCTCGCCCCCGTCAACAGCCGGCCACTCATGAGAGGAGTAGGACCATCATGAAGAACACCACTGAGGCGTCCGTCTTGACTTCCACGGTTACCGACGTCCGCCAGGTCTCGCTCGGTCGGCTGCAGGCTTCGCAGACGCTGGACCGGCTGCGTCCGAGCGACGCGAAGGTCGTCGTCGCGGCGTTCAACTCTTCTCTGTAGGACCGAACCTCCGCAAAGCGGGCCAAGGGATCACGCACTGCCCGTAGGATGTTGCGGCGTACGAGGAATCCCGTAGAGCGGGGTCCCCGGGTGTCCGGCAGCGCACGGCCCGAACAGGGTCCGAGCTGCCGGACCACAGGTGTTTGCGCTGCACCTCGGAGTTCAGCCGATCTCCGGGTCCTCCAAGGGATGGGTTCTGTGAGCTCGCATGTTCACGCCTTTCCGGCAGTTCGTCGTCAAGGTGCATTCACGATGCGACCTGGCCTGTGACCACTGCTACATGTACGAGGCCGTAGACCAGGGCTGGCGGCGCCAGCCGATGGTGATGAGCCTGGACACCGCCGAGGCGCTGGCCCGGCGGATCGCGGACCACGCGGTCGAGGAGAAGCTCGATCTGGTCCGCGTGGTGTTGCACGGCGGGGAACCCCTGCTGGCCGGCGTCGACCGGCTGCGCGAGATCATCGAGGCGTTGCGGGCCCCGCTGCTGGCCCTGCCGAAGACCCCGCGCCTGGACTTCCGCATCCACACCAACGGCGTGCGGCTCGATGAGGGATTCTGCGACCTCTTCAACGCCTACAGCGTCAAAGTGGGCATCTCGCTCGACGGCCCGAAATCGGCCAACGACCGTCATCGCCGCTATGCGAACGGCAATTCGAGCCACGAGCAGGTGCTCAGAGCGCTGGAACTGCTGCGGTCGCCGCGCTACCGGCACCTGTACGCGGGCATCCTCTGCACCGTCGACATCGCCAACGATCCCGTCGAGGTCTATCGGGCGATGGCCGCGGAACGACCGCCCAAGATCGACCTGCTGCTGCCGCACGCGACCTGGGACAGCCCACCTCCCCGGCCGGACGGCATCGCACGCCCCTCCACGTCGTCGGATCCCGCGTACGCCAAGTGGATGCTGGCCGTTCACGAGGCGTGGACCGCGGACGGCAGACCTTTCGGCATCAGATTCTTCGATTCGATCGACTCGACGCTGCGCGGTGGCCAGCCACTGACCGAGGCGTTGGGAGTGGCGCCCAGCGATGTGCTCGTCATCGAGACGGACGGCTCGCTGGAGCAAGCGGATTCGCTGAAGGTCGCCTTCGACGGAGCAGTCGACACAGGGCTGCGCGTGCAGGACGATCCGCTGTCCGCCGCGGCTGCGAACGCTCAGGTCGCGGCCCGCCAGAACGGACCTGACGGCCTGTCGGAGCAGTGCAGATCCTGCCCGGTTCTCGCGACCTGCGGCGGCGGGCTCTTCGCTCACCGGTACAGCAGCAAGAGCGCGGACGACTTCGATCCGGCCGCGGCCTTCAGAAACCCCAGCGTCTACTGCGCCGACCTGCTCGAACTGATCCAGACCATCCAGCAGACAGAGAACAACGCCATGGCGCCGTCAGAGCATCTCGTGCTCTCCACACCGAGTTTCGACCAGTTGGCTTCGGGATTCGGGGATGCGCAAGCGATCGACGAACTGGCCTCGGCGCAGGCGAGCTTCAATCGCGCGCTGCTCGCGACATGCGGCCGTGCCCTCGCCGAGCAGACGTCCGAGGCGGCGTGGGCGTGGGAACTTCTGCAGGTTCTCGACGAGAAGCACCCCGCGGCCGTGGCGCGGGCGGTCTCGCACTCATTCTTTCGAGGCTGGGCGTTCAAGGCGATCGAGGACGTCGTCTCAGCCGATCCCGCGACCCTGATCGGCTACGCGCTGGCGGCCTCGTCGCACGCGGGTCTCGCCGCCGAGCTTCCCGTGCCGCTCGACACCACGTCCGTGTATCTGCCGGGGATCGGCGAGATCGCGACCGTCGCGGGCAAGGCCGTGCTCGGGGAAGGCGGTGAGCCCGTCCAGTACGTAGCGAAGTCGCGCTACGTGGGCGGAGGGGAAGACGGGCCGCGCGTGCTGCTGGAAGATCTCGACGGGCAACGAGACGTGTTCCAGCTGCCGCCGACGGACCGCCTCTCGGACCAGGAGTTCGGGCAGTGGACCTCCTTGTACAGCGCGGCCTGGGCGATCATCAAGAATCACTACGGCGAATACGTCGGCGGGCTCGATGCGGGCCTGCACGTCGTCATGCCGCTGATGCAGTCCCCTGACGGACACGCCGCGAGCGGCACCGCGCGCCAGGCGTTCGGCGCGTTGGGATTGGCGCTGCCGCCCGACCCCGAAATCCTCGCCTTGCTGCTGATCCACGAGTTTCAGCACGTCAAGTTGGGTGCGCTCCTCGACCTGTTCGACCTCTACGACGTCTCGGACGAGCGCCTCTATTACGCGCCGTGGCGTGAGGATGCGCGCCCGCTGGAAGGCCTGCTGCAAGGCGTCTACGCGCACGTGGCCGTCGTTGACTTCTGGCGGCGGGCGACCGAGCGCGGAGACGACAAGGCCGCCGTCCACTTCGCCAGGTGGCGCAATCAGACCTGGGAAGCGATCGGGACGCTCGGGAACTCGGGCTCGCTCACTGACATCGGCGCGAAAGTCGTCGCATCCCTGAAGGCGACGATAACGCCGTGGATGGACATCACGGTCGACGCCGACGTGCTCGGGGCGGCGTCCCGCGAGAGTGAGAAGCACCGCTCGAAGTTCGAGTCGGCAGTCGCGGGCGCGGAATAATGGTCCATCGCCGTCGTTTGAGAGCGGACCTGACCGCCGCCGGACTGCGCGAGGGCATGTCCGTCCTCGTGCACTGCTCGATGCGCGAGATCGGATGGATCCGCGGCGGACCCGAACTGCTGCGTGACGTGATCCTCGACATCATCGACGAGCGGCAGGGCACTCTCGTGGTGCCGACGCAGACGCGATCGAAGTCGAGCACGTCCACAGCGTTCAAGACGGCGACCGAGACATTCGACGCCGAGGAGCTTGAGCTTTATCGCAAGGTCATGCCCGGCTTCTACGTCAACAAGACTCCGTCCGAAGGCATGGGCGCGCTGGCCGAGGCGGTGCGCACGCATCGTCGCGCGTACCGCAGTTCGCATCCGAGCACGTCGTTCGCGGCAGTCGGCAGGCACGCCGCGGATCTCTGCGCCAAGCATCCGCTGGAGTCGCTGGTCGGCGTGAGCTCGCCGCTCGGTGCGCTGCGGGATCTCGAAGGCAGCAGTGTGCTGTTGCTCGGAGTCGGTTACGACAAATGCACGGCGTTCCATCTCGGGGAGGAGGTCGCCTACCCCGAGGACGTGCAGAAGTACGTCTGCAAGGTCGGCGACGAATGGACCCCGTTCCCCGGCTTTCCGCACCGCGACGGCGACTTCGTCGAACTCGGCGAACGGTTCGAGCTCGCCTGCCCGGACGGCATTCGCAGGGGCACCGTCGGGGCCGCGTCCACCCGGCTGTTCCCGCTGGCCCTGGCCGCGGACTTCGCCGCGGAGGAACTGCCCAAGTTGCGATCCGCACACTGATTCGCTCCGGTCGCGCGCCGCAATGCGCCCCCTGTTTCGTGCTGCTCTCCAGCCCTATAGTGGAAGAACTGTCTTGATTCGGATCTTGCACACGGGGCCACCGAGAGGATGATCCATGGGGCCGAACCCTCCGGAATCGGCGCCGTCGTCACCGGCGGAGTTCGACGCCTTCGGCCCCTCGTTCTTCCTCAGCTACTCCCGGGTTTCGCCGCTGCGCGGGGACCGTTCGGACCCCGACTACTGGGTCAAGCGCTTCTACCACGAGCTGGCCGCGGAGATCCGCGCGCTGGACGGCAACCTGCGGCAGGGCTTCATCGCCGACCACGTGCCGCCGGGTTCGAGCCCGGAGACACTGACCGCTCGAAACCTCGCCAGTTGTCGAATATTCGTTCCGCTGTACGGGGACGACTACTTCGACGACGAGCAGTGCGGCCGGGAATGGACCGTGTTCGAGCAGCGAAGACAGTTGCGCCGCGCGCGCACCGGGGACGACGGCGAGTCCGTCGTCCCTGTGCTCTGGACCCGGCCGGGGCGTGAGGACTGGCCGGACGTCGCACACCGCGCGCGGCCGAACCCGTTGCTGTCCAACGACGTCTATCTCCGGCTCGGCCTGTTCGAGCTGATCCGCCTGCACGAACGCGCATACCGCGAGGTGGTGCGGCTGCTGGCCAAGGAGATCGTGCGGCGCGCGCACACCGAGGCGCCGCCGGCCGCCGCCGAGGACGCGCTGTCCTGGGCCACGCCGGCGTTCCCGGCGCCGGGCCGATCCACCCGGCAGCTCTATATAACGGTCGTCGCCGGGATCCGCCGCACCCTGCCGACCGAGCGCAATCCCGAGTTCTACGGCGAGCGTCCCGAGGACTGGCGCCCTTACCAGCCCAATACGCAGGAGCCGATCGCGCTGCGGGCCGCCCGGATCGCCCGCGCCCTCGGCTACCAGCCGGAGATCAGGGTGCTGTCGGCCACGTCGCCGGAGGTCAAGCCCGAGGTCCGGGTGAACAGCCAGCTGCGCCAGGAGTCGCCGTTCCTGCAGCCGTCCGCCGCGAGCATCCTGCTGGCCGACCCGTGGCTGTTCCGCGGTTTCAAGGAGCGGCGGAACCTGGAGACGGTGGACCTGCGCCGCAAGGAGTGGGTCCGGCTGATGGTGCCCTGGTCCTCGACCGACCACGAGACCCGGGAGAACCGCACCAGCCTCGAATCGCACGTGCACAACGCCGTCCCGTGGATGACGCAGGGCTGGCGCCGCACCTGCCAGCAGCACCTGGTCGACCTCTCCACCCCGGAGGAGTTCGACGAGGCGCTGCCCGCGGTGATCGACCGGGCCCGCAACCACTACCTCAACAACAGCAGGCCGCTGCGCGACTCGACGTTCGGCGGCTATTCGGGCAGGCCTCGGCTCGCCCCACCGCCCGAGGACGAGCCGCCGCGTCGCGGGCCGGGGTGATCCGACCCATGCTCACGAGGCCGGTACGAACCGACGACAACGAGGGACTTGGATCATGAGTGCAGAGCGGCCCGGGCAGGTCGTGACGTTCTATTCGTACAAGGGCGGCACCGGGCGCACCATGGCGATGGCGAACCTGGCCTGGATCCTGGCGGCGAGCGGCAAGCGCGTCCTGATCGTCGACTGGGACCTGGAGTCGCCCGGCCTGCACCGGTACTTCGCCCCCTCGCTGCTGGACCCGCAGGCGCTGGCCGCGACCCAGGGCGTGGTCAACATGGTGCGCGAGTTCGAGGACCTGGCCGCGGAGACCCCGGACGAGGACCGCGGCCCGAACTGGTACCGCGCGCTGGCCCGGGTCAGCGACTACGCGATCGCGATCCGCTGGGACTTCCCCGGCGACGGCGCCCTGCACTACATGTCCTCCGGCCTGCAGAACCGCAGCTACTCCAGCACGGTCGCGACGCTGGACTGGGAACGCTTCTACGAGCGGCTCGGCGGCGGCGAACTGTTCAACGCCTTCCGCGAGGACATGAAGCAGAACTACGACTTCGCGTTCATCGACAGCCGCACGGGCCTGAGCGACGTCGCCGACATCTGCACGCTGCACCTGCCCGACGTCGTCGTGGACTGCTTCACCCTGAACAACCAGGGCCTCGAAGGCGCGCTCATGGTCGCCAGCTCGGTCTCGAAGTTCACCAGCCACCCGATCCGCTTGCTGGCCGTGCCGATGCGGGTGGACGAGGCCGAGAAGAACAAGGCCGACGCCGGACGCGCTGCGGCCCGGGCCCGCTTCGCCGAACTGAAGCTGGACGAACTCTCGTCCTCCCGATACTGGGGCCAGGTCGAAATCCCGTACGTACCCTTCTACAACTACGAAGAGACGCTGGCCACGTTCGCGGACGACCCGAACGACCAGCACACCCTGCTGCGCGCGTACATCCGGCTCGCCGAAGTGCTCACGCAGGGCGAGGTCACCAGCCTGGAGCCGATGGAGGAGACCGACCGCAAGGCGATCCTGCTGGAGGTCTCCCGGCTGCAGCCGACCCGGCAGGAGCAGCTCGTCGTCGCGTACGCGGCTGAGGACCGGCTCTGGGCCGAGTGGCTGGAGGCGCTCTACTCGCAGGCGAACTTCGACGCGCGGATATACCCGCTGTTCGGCGACTCCGCCGGGCGCCCGCAGATCGACGCGAGCACGAAGATCATTGCCCTGATGTCGGCGGAGACCACCCGCGACGCCGACGCGATGGCGCAGCTGCGGGCCTGGTCGAGCACCGGCCAACTCGCGGTCGCCGCGCTCACCGAACTGCGCTCCGACTCCCGGCTCGCCGCGCCGCTCGCCGAACTGCACAGCGTGACCGATCCGGTGACGGCGACCACGCTCCTGCTGCGCCTGGCCGACGTCCCGGAAGCCGAGATCACCACGGCCCGGCCGCCGGAGGGCCAGCGCTTCCCGACCGGCCAGCCCGCGATCTGGAACGTGAGCGCCCGGAACGCGGTCTTCACCGGCCGCGACGAGGCGATGGAGCGGCTGCGTCGCCAGGTCACCGGCGGTTCGACGACGGTGATCCTGCCCGTGGCGCTGCACGGTCTGGGCGGTGTCGGTAAGACGCAGCTCGCACGCGAGTACGCACACCGGTTCAGTGCCGACTACGACCTCGTGTGGTGGATCAACGCCGAATCCACCGAGTTCATCGACGAGGCGCTGGCCGAACTGGCACGCCGCCTGCGCCTGCCGGGTACCGGTGAGTCCAGCACCGAGGACTCCGCGACGGTGCGTGAGGCGCTGCGCCGCGGCGAGGCCGGACGCTGGCTGTTGATCTACGACAACGCCACCGACCCGACCCAACTGCGCCCCTTCCTGCCGAGCGGAAGCTCCGGGCACGTGCTGATCACCTCGCGGAACCAGGCCTGGGCGCAGCAGGCCGTCCCGCTGGAAGTCGACGTCTTCAGCGAGCAGGAATCCATCGAGCACCTGACGCGCACCGTGCCCGGGCTCGAGGAGCGCGAGGCCGGAGTGATCGCCGAGCTCGTCGGCCACCTGCCGCTGGCGGTCGAGAGCGCGGGCGCGTGGCTGGCGTCGACCGGCCACCCCGTCGTGCAGTACATCGAACTGCTGCGCGATCAGATCACCGAGGTCCTCTCGACGACGCCGGCCGACTATCCGGTGTCGGTCGCCGCGACGTGGAACATCGCGATGGAGGACCTGGAGCGGCGGCGTCCGGCGGCGGCGTGGCTGCTGGAACTGTGCGCGTTCATGAACCCGGACGGCATCACGACGCAACTGGTGTACTCGAACGCGATGCTCGACACCCTGCGCGAACGCGACCCCGGTCTCGTCGACGTCGGCATGATCGGCACGGTCGTCGCCGAGCCGGTGCGCCTCTCGCTGCTGCAACTGGACCAGGTGGCACGTGAACTGCGCATCCACCGTCTCGTCCAGTCCGTCATCAGGGCCCGTATGGACGACCAGCGCAAGGACGACGCCGTACACGCCGTGCACCGCGTGGTCGCCGCGGCCCGGCCCCAGGTCGGCGAGGTCGACGACCCGCAGAACTGGCCGACGTACGCGCTGCTGTGGCCGCACCTGACGCCGTCGAACGCGATCGACTGCGACGAGAGTCCGGTGCGCCAACTGCTGATCGACCGCGTGCGCTACCAGTGGAAGCGCGGCGAGTACCGCAACGGACTCGACTCCGGACGCAGGCTGGAGGAGCGTTGGGAGGAGCGCATCGTCACGCTCGGCGGCCGCGAGACGCTGCCCGGTGCGATGCTCTACCAGCAGCTGCTGCTCCTGCGTAACCTGCTGGCCAGCATCCTGCGTTCACAGGGTGTGTACAACGATGCGTACGACATCGACCGCGACGTGCTGAACGAGCAGGAACGGCTGTTCGGCAAGGAGCACCCGCACACGCTGGCCACGCTGCTGTCCCTCGGCGGCGACCTGCGCGGGCTCGGACGGTACCGGGACGCCCTGAACAGCGACGTCGAGAACCACGGGCTGCACCGGCAGGTCTTCACCGCGGGCGATCCGAAGCTGCTGAGCGCCGCCAACAACCTGGCGGTGAGCTACCGGCTGCTCGGCGACTGCTACAAGGCCGCCGAACTGGATCAGAGCACGTACGTGCAGCGCCGCTCCGTGCTCGGACCGCAGCACCCGTACACGCTGTACTCGAGCCAGAACCTGGCGCGCGACATGCGCGACGCGGGCCAGTACAAGCAGTCCACCGACCTGCTCCGCGGAGCGCTGTCGAACTACCGCGAGACGGTCGGCGAGAACAGCCCGGAGACGCTGCGCGCCGCGAAGAGCCTCGCCGTGTCGCTGCGCAAGGGCGGCGAACTGAGCGAGTCGCTGGCGCTCGCGAAGGACACCTTCGACCGGTACCGCACCGAGTTCTCGGCCTCCAACCCGGACCGCCAGTCCTGCGCGCTGGTCTACGCGGCGGCGCTGTCCGCGCTGGACGAGCACGCGCAGGCCCTCGAACTGAGCGCCGACGTGCTCGCCGCGTACGAGGAACTGCTCGGCCCGCAGCACCCTTACACGCTCTGCTGCGTGAACAACATCTCGACCTATCTGCGCAAGCTGGGCCGCCGCGAGGAGGCACTCCGGACCGCGCAGCGCGCCCACTCGGGCTTCACCGCGCTGCTCGGCGAGGACCACCCGTACACCCTCGCGGCCGCGGCGAACCTCTCCAACGGCCTGGCCGACGAGGGCGAGTACGGCCGGGCCGCGGAGATGGAGCGCGACGCCGCACGCAAGCTGGCCGAGGTGCTGCGCCCCAACCACCCGGACGTGCTCGCGATCGAGTCGAACCGGTCCATCAGCCTGAGCTCGCTGGGCTCGACCGCTGATGCGCGTCAGCTGCGCAGCCGGGTCATCGCGGAGATGGAGGTGGCCCTCGGCCCCATGCACCACAACACGAAGGCGGCGCGCGAGGCCGACCGGCTGGACTGGGACCTGGAGCCCCAGCCCATCTGATCGGTTCTCGATTCAGCAGGAAGGTCAGGCGGCGTCCGCGATCGGATGCTGCCGGTTGAAGGCGAGCCAGGACAGCACCGAGGGCTGCGCGTCGAAGGCGGTGAAGTGCGCCGCGTCCTCGACGATCTGCTCGATGGCGCCCGGGATCGTGCGGGCCAGCCAGCGGGTGTGGCTGAGCGGGGAGAACACGTCCTTCGCACCGTGCCAGAGCAGCGTGGGCACGAGGATGTCGGCCGGGTCGAAGCCCCAGTCCTGGGTGAAGGAGCGGGCGTCGTCCACCCAGCCGGCGCCGGACCTGCTGACGGCCGCCTCGTAGTTGTCGCGCAGCCCGGCCCGGATGACGTTGTCGGCCACGACCCGCCAGTCCTGCAACGGCAGTTCGGGCCCGAGGTTGCGCAGCAGCTTCGCGGGATCCCGCCGGATCTCCTCGGCGGCGGTCTCGATCACCTGGGCCAGCGGCCTGACCCCGGACTCCGCGATCGTGTACTCGCGGCGGTTGGACTCGGTCATCCCGGCGTACCAGTCCAGCCCCTCGGCGTTGCGGGGGGCGAGGCCGACGAGCACCGCCACCCGGTCGACCCGGTCCGGCATCATCGCGGCGCAGGCGAGGGCGTGCGGCCCGCCGCCGGAGCGGCCCATCACCGAGAAGTGCTTGATTCCCAGCGCGTCCGCGATCGTCTTCACGTCGGAGGCCGCGTGCGACACGCTGCGCAGCGGCAGCCGGTCGGAGCCGCCGTAGCCGGGGCGGTCGTAGGCGATCATCCGCACGCCGAGGTGGTGCAGCAGCGTAAGCCGCGGGTACGGGCCGGTCCTGCTGCCCGGCGTGCCGTGCATGAAGAAGACCGGTGCCCCCGACCGGTCCCCCAGCTCCCGAACGGTCAGATTGCGTCCGTCGGGTGCCAGTACAATGCGATCCGAGTCGTTCATCCCGTCCATACTTGACGGCCTTTCCATAGTGGACTAACCACCCCCACCGCCCTGCGGGTATTCTTCGAAATATACTCCGTACCCTGACGGAACTTGATCACACCTGCACGTGCACGCCGAGGTACGGTTGCCCCATGAACAGGGGAACGGGCCCGGGCGAGATCACGCCGGACGGTTGCGCGGTCGAACTGTACGCGCGGCTTCCGGCGTCGGGCGAGCCGGAGATCGTGCACGCGGCGGTGCCCGAGGGCTCCGACGTGCTGGAATTGGGCTGCGGCACGGGCCGGATCGCCACGCCGTTGGCCGCGCTGGGCCACCGCGTCGTCGGAGTGGACGAATCGGCCGAGATGCTGGCCCGCTGCCGGGGAATCGAGACCGTTCGATCCTCGATTCAGGATCTTGAGTTGGCGGAGCGCTTCGACGCGGTTCTGCTGCCCTCCCACATTATCAACGCGGACGCCGGGGCACGCACGATTTTCCTGCGGGTCTGCCACAGGCATCTTGCTCCCGGCGGCGTCGTGGTGGTGCAGCGCCACCGGCCCGGCTGGGTCCGCACGGTCACGGACACGGTGCACGACTCCGGGACCATGCGCAGCGGCATCACGGTGCTCGGCCGCCCCGCGCCGGACCAGGTGCGTGCCCGGGTCCGGTACGAGGTCGGCGATTCGGTGTGGGAGCAGGAGTTCACCGCCACGGACCTGGACGACGAGACGCTGCCCGGAGCGCTGGCAGCCGCCGGCCTGCGTCTGGATCGGATCCTGACGCGGGACGGCGGCTGGTTCACCGCGCGGTCGGCGAGCGACTAGTACTGCCCGAGCCCCTTGCCGAAGGCGCCAGCCGACTGGACGACCGAGGAGCAGGTGGCGGAGGCGTAGGTCTGCGCGCCGCCGGAGCACTCGGTGTCGCGGGTGGCGGACCACATCGACAGCCAGGCGAGGTTCTTCGACTTGGCCCACGCGGCGAGGCTGCTCGCGTCGGCGACGGTGAAGGTCTCGGCGCTGTCGTCGTTGACGCCGATCATCGGGGTGATCGCGATCTTCGACAGGGCCTGGGCGCTACTCAGGCTGGTCCACACGGACTGGACCTGCGCGCCGGTCGCGGTGGCGGCCTGCTCGGCGAGGGTGGCCATGTCGCCGCTGAAGGAGCTGCCGTAGTCCATCGCCATCACGTTGACGGCGGCGATGTTCGCGCCGTCCGCCTTGGCGTTGCTCAGCACCGCGACGCCCTCGCTGGTCAGGCCGCTCGGCAGCACCGGGAGGGTGTACGAGACCTGCAGACCGGAGTCCTCGCCCTCGAGGATCGCGATGGCCTGGTTGCGGCGGTTGATCGACGCGGTGTCGGCGATCGCGGCGCCCTCGACGTCGAAGTCGATGTTCGTCAGCGAGTACTGCTTGATGACCGACTGGTACGCGGCCGCGAGCGAACTGGCCGAGGTGCAGCTCTGCGCGAGCTCGGTGCCGGCCTCGCCGCCGAAGGACACGCGCACGTCGCCGCCCGCGGAGCGCAGGCTCGCGATGTCACCGGATATCGACGAGTCGGTGATCGACGTGACGCCGCCCCATTCCGGCGTGCAGCTGCTGCCCGCGGTGATGAAGGCCAGGTTGAAGAACTTCGTGCCCTCGGTGGCGGCCTCGGAGCTCAGGTTGTAGAGCGGGTAGAGCGAGAGGTCGGCGTACGGCGCGAACTTGCCGAAGGTGCCGGAACCCGATCCGCCGGTGGAGGTGCCGGTGCTCGTCGCCGTGGCGGTGGCCGTCGCGGTCGGACTGCCGGGCGCGGTGGCTGTCTTCGACGGCGAGGCCGACACGGTGGCGCTCACGGTGGGCGAGGCCGACGGGGTGGTCGTGCTCGTGCCGCCGCACGCGCTGCCGTTGATCGTGCAGTTCACCGGGTCGCCGGTGCCGTTCGCGGTGAACCCGAAGGTGGTGCTCGCCCCCGCGGCCAGCGCGCCGTTCCAGCTGTCGTTCACGACGGTGTACGTGCTGCCGCTGGCGGTCTCGGTGCCGTTCCACAGCGAGGTGATGCTCGTCCCGGAGGGCAGCGAGAACACCACCTTCCAGCTGCTGATCGCGGAGCCGGTGGTGTTGGTGATCGTGTACGTGCCGGTGTAGCCGCCGTCCCAGCCGTTGGCGCTGAAGGACGCGGCGGGCACCGCGGCTCCGGCGCCGCCCGCCATGGCGATGCCGCCGCCGGCGACGGCGATCGTCGCTCCGGTGCCGAGCGCGATCAGCTTGGCGCGGCGGGAGAAGCGGGGGCGGGGGGCGCGGGTGCTGCCGCTGTCGGGGGTGGCAGAGCTGTGAGAGCCCATCAAGGTCCTCCGGTGGGGTAACGCGAGCGGCCGTGCGGCCGAGGTCTATGGTCCAGACCAGTGGGTGTGGCCTGGACTGGTGCACCACCGTAGCGACCTGCGGCGGCGATCACAGCCCTCTTTCATTAACCCCGCCCTAAGGCTCCCTCAGGCTCGGCGGAATCATCCCCCGACGGCGTACGTCGAGACTTGCGGCGAAGTACCGTTCCAGGTGGCGATCACTTCATAAACGGTGCCGGTGCCGGAGGGGGAGAACTCGACTTCCAGCATGTCGGTGTTGGTCCAGGAGCGGGCGGAGAATCCATTGGCGGGAATGGCCGCGTCGAGCACGGCGTGGTCCGGATACAGCGTGAGCACGGCGGTGCCGCCGGTGGTCGTGTACCGCTTCTCGGCGCCCGTGGCCGACGCGCTTCCGGACGGGCTCGCGCTCGCGGACGTGGAACTCGGGGCGGCCGCCGTCGTGTGCGGGGCGGAACTGCCGGCCACCGGGGGCGTCGTCCCCTTGGTCGGCGACGGTGCGAGCGTCGGCGCGGCGCTGGTGGTCGGCGCGCTTCCGTCGGTCGAACCGGCCACCTGCACCGGCCACGCCGCGACCGTGGCGACGTGCGGGCCGTCGGCCGTCACCGGCAGCACCGAGTCGAGCCCGGTCCAGACCACCGCCATCGCCGTGGCCGTCGCCGCACCCCAGGCCAGCACCGCGTACCCCGCCCGCCTCCTCGACACTTCCGACGCCCTCCTTCGCGCACCGGAGCCGCCTGCGCGGCTCGTGTTCCATTGGCTGCACTCGGTCGATCCGTTAGGTTGCCACACTATGACCCGCGTACTGCTCGTCGAAGACGATCCCGATATCCGCAGCACCGTGATACGGCAATTGTCCGAGTTCGGGCACAGCGTGCGCAGCGCCGGGACCGCCTTGGCCGCGCTGCGCGAGGCGACCAGGGATCCGGGTGACGTGATCGTACTCGACCTCGGGCTGCCGGACCTGGACGGCTCCGAGGCGCTGAAGATGCTGCGCGCGGTGACCCGGGTGCCGGTGATCATCGCCACGGCCCGGGACGACGAGGCCGAGATCATCAGGCTGCTGCACGCGGGGGCCGACGACTACCTGGTCAAGCCGTACTCGGCGGCGCACCTCGCGGCCCGGATCGCGGCCGTGCTGCGCCGCGCGGGGGCCACGGCGCAACCGGCGACGCTCCAGGTCGGCGGCCTGGAGATCGATCCGCGCCGACGTCAGGCGCAGTTGGACGGCAAGCGGCTCGACCTCAGCCGCCGCGAGTTCGACCTGCTGGCCTACCTCGCGGCCCGGCCCGGCGAGGTCGTCACCCGCCGCGAACTGCTCTCCGAGGTCTGGCAGCTGCCGTACGGCGACGACCAGACGATCGACGTGCACCTGTCCTGGCTGCGCCGCAAGCTCGGCGAGCGCGCGTCGCAGCCGCGGTACCTGCACACCGTGCGCGGCGTCGGGGTACGGCTGGTGGATCCGTCCGGGAGCGAGCCTTCCCCATGAAACGGAACATAGCCGCCGCAACACGTCGTCCGCCGGGGATGCGCTTCGCCCTGGCCCGGGTCGCGTTCGCCGTGACCACGATGATCGCGCTGGCCTTCCTGGTGCCGCTCGGCGTCGCGATGGAGCATCTGGCGGCGCAGAACGCGCGCAACCAGGCCGAATCCAAGATCACGGCGCTGGAGCCGCTGCTCGCGGTGACCACGGACAAATCAGACCTGCGCGACGCCCTGGCCACGCTCAGCGGCGGCGAGGACGTGGGGATCCGGCTGCCCGATCTGACCATGCTCGGCACGAATCATGCGAGCGCGGCCGAGTTGGCGAGCGTCGCGCAGAGCGGCCGGGCCACGACGCTCGCGGTACCCGGCGGCCAGGAGATCGTGCAGCCCGAACTGGTCGGTTCCGGCACGAGCCTGATCGAGGTCTACCTGCCCGAATCGGCGGACACGCACGACGTGACCGAGGCGTGGATCACGCTCAGCGTCGTCGCCATCGTCCTCGTACTCGGCTCGACGCTCGTCGCGGATCGGCTGGCCACGCGCGTGGTCGGCTCGGCGCGGCATCTCGCGGACGCCTCGCAGCGGCTCGGCGAGGGCGACACGTCGGTCCGCGTCGAACCGCACGGTCCGCGCGAGTTGGCCGAGGCGGGCGATGCCTTCAACGCGATGGCCGACCGGGTCGAGCAGCTGATCACCTCGGAACGCGAGATGGTCGCGGACCTCTCGCACCGGCTGCGTACCCCGCTGACCGCGCTGCGGCTGAACGCGGCCGGGCTCGGCGACGGGCAGGCCGCGCGGCAGACGCAGGAGTCGGTGATGCGCCTCGAACTCGAGGTGGACAAGATCATCCGGACCGCGCGCGCCGGAACGCAGTCGGGCCAGACGGCGCCGCTGACCTCGGCGGTCTGCGAGGTCTCGGCCGTGGCACGGGAACGGATCGCGTTCTGGTCGGCACTCGCCGAGGACCAGGAACGGCCCTGGCGTTTCTTCGGTCCGAGCAGTCCGGCCGCGGTCCCGGTCTCCGCGCAGGAACTCGGCGCGGCGCTGGACACGTTGCTGGGCAACATCTTCCGGCACACGCCCGAGGGCACCGGCTTCCAGGTCACCGTGCACCACGGCGACGGCGCGGTCGCGGTGCTGATCGACGACGCGGGCCCCGGTCTGACCGAGCCGCAGCGGCAGGTCACCCGCGGTGAGGGCACCGGCGCCGCGGGATCCACCGGCCTCGGCCTCGACATCGTGCGCAAACTGGCGGAACGGGTCGGCGGCTCGCTGCACACGGACCGCTCACCCCTCGGCGGGCTCCAGGTGCACGTGACGCTGCCCACGCTGGAGCCCAAGTCGGCTAGTCAGCAGAAGGCGTCGTCACCGTGGACATCTCGCGTGCCACGAGCGCGACGTGCCGACCGAGGTGCCGCGTCACGATGATCGTGGCGGTGTTGGTCCTCGGCCCCGTCGGCCGCAGTTGCTTGCGCAGGGCCGCGGGATCGATGTCGGCGCCGCGCTTCTTGATCGCGAGGGTGCCGTAGCCGCGTTCGGCGACGAGCGCGCGCAGCTTCTTCACGGTGAACGGGAGCACGTCGGTGACCTCGTATGCGGCGGCATAGGGCGTCGGCGTGTACTGATCCGCGGTCAGGTACGCGATCGTCGGGTCGAGCGTCCGCGCACCCAGCGAACCCGCCAGCTCGCCGATCAGCCGGGCCCGGATCACCGCACCGTCCGGCTCATAGAGATAGCGGCCGATCTCCCCCGACTCCGGATCCGGCTCCCCCGCGGAGGTCAGCGTGTGCCCGCCCGGCAGCAGCGTGGCCCGGCGCTCGGCCGTACGCAGCGCGCCGAAGTAGATCCCGGCCTCCTTCACGTCCCCCGCGTCCGAGACCCACTCCGCCTCCGCCCCCGCCGGGATCGCCTCGTGCGGGATCCCCGGCGCGACCTTGAACCCGGCCGCCGCGAACCGGTCGGCGAGACCGACGGCGAAGGACCACGGCGGCGAGTACGCGTCGGGGTCGAACACCCGGCCCCGCTCGCCGCGCCGTGCGGGGTCCAGGAAGACCGCGTCGCAGCCGTCCAGCGCCGCGCCGTCCACCGGGCCGCACTCAACCCGGATCAGCTCTCTGAGACCCAGTGCGGCCGCGTTGGCACGCAGCACGGCGCAGGCGACCGGGTCCCGGTCCACGGCCAGCACCCGGATCCCCGCCTCGGCGAGGGCCAGCGCGTCCCCGCCGATCCCGCAGCACAGGTCCGCGACCTCGCGCACGCCCGCCGCCGTGAAACGTTCAGCGCGCAGCCGGGCCACCGGAAGCCGCGTGGCCTGCTCGTAGCCCGCCTCGGTGAAGTACATCGACCCGGCCCGCCCGCCGAACTTCGCCACCGCACGGCGCCGCAGCCGGTCCTGGGTCAACGCCGTGACCACCAGCTCGGCCGGGAAGCGGGCGCGCAGCCTGGTCGCGGCGGACAGCGGGTCGACGGCCTCCGGCAGCGCGCCGAGTTCGCTCAGCAACTCCTGGCCACGCTCGGTGAGCAGCCGGTCGAATTCGGTGAGATCCACGGATCATATTCTTGCTCACAGATCCAGCCGGTACCCTGCACCCTGTGCGTTTTCCCAGAAAGATGACCTTCCGGTCGGAAAGATCCGGCGCCGCGCTCTGGGGCCCGTGGCTGCTCGCCCTCGGACTGTTCCTGGTGTACGGCGCCGACTCGATCGCCCGCTACTACCGGGCCGCCCCGGGCTCCTACGACCTGGGCATCTTCACCGAGGTCGTCAAGGACTACGCACACTTCCACGCGCCGATCGTGGACATCCTCGGCCCCGGTTACAACCTCCTCGGTGACCACTTCCACCCGATCCTCGCCGTGCTCGGGCCGGTCTTCCTGCTCTTCCCGAGCCCGGTCACGCTGCTGGTCGCGCAGGCCGCGCTGTTCGCGGTGGCCGCCGTGCCGATCGTCTGGCTCGGCCGGGACCGGATCGGGCCGGGTGCCGCGTACGCGGTGGGCGTCGGCTACGGCCTGTCCTTCGGCGTGGCGGAGGCGGTGGACTTCGACTTCCACGAGATCGCCTTCGCCGTCCCGCTGCTGGCCTTCGCGCTCTGGGCGCTGCTGGAGGAGCGCAGCCGCACGCTCGTGGTCTGCTGCTTCCTTCTCCTGCTGTGCAAGGAGGACATCGGGCTCACGTTCGTGCTGCCGTTCGGCATCGCGGTGATCCTGCGCGGCCGGATCAGGTTCGGCTTCGGCATCGCGGCGATGGGCGTGGCCGGGTCGCTGCTCGCGATCTACTGGATCATCCCGCACTTCAACGCGCAGCACGTCTACCAGTACTGGAGCAAGAACAGCTGCGTCGGCACCACGTCCGGCGTCGCGCACGGCAACGCGGTCAGCTGCCTGTGGGACTCGGGTATGAACCAGGCCGGGAACAAGATCGAGCTGATCTTCCTGCTGCTCGCGGTCACAGCGTTCACGGTGCTGCGCTCCCCGCTCGTGCTGCTGGTCCTGGCCAACCTCGGCCTGCGCTTCATCTCGACCGACACGAGCTTCTGGGGCACCGCGTACCACTACAACGCGGTGCTCATGCCGGTGCTGGCCATCGTCGCGATCGACGCGATCGAGCGGGCCCGCAACGCCAAGCCGCTGCCGGACGAGGAGGACGAACCGGCCCCCGCTCCCGAGGACGACGAGGACGAACCCGTCTCCGCGCTCGTGCCCTGGTGGCGGCGCTGGGGCCACGCGGCGAGCGACGCGATCGGGCGGCACGGCGCGGTCGCGATGCTGGCGGCGAGCGCGGCGATGGTCCCGCAGTTCGCGTTCAACCAGTTCTTCAGCCCGGACACGTTCACCTTCACCGCGCGCGCCAGCGAACTGCGGCACGCCGCCTCGCTGGTGCCCGCGAACGTGACCGTCGAGGCCACGATCAACATCCTCGCGCCGCTCGCCGCCAAGGACGACGCCTACTGGATCGGCAACACCGGCAACCCGGCCGTGCAGTACATCGTGCTCGACACCGTGGTCTCCGGCTTCTCCGGCACGATCAGCGACCCGGTCTCCTTCGTCGAGCAGCGGCACCCCGGCGCCAAGTACACGGTCGTCTGGAGCGACACCTACGGGATCTATGTGCTCGAGCGGTCGTAGGATCGTCCCTGACGGAGAATCATCAACCCGCATCAGGGAGTGGATCCTATGGCGACCACGCGCAAGGCCGCAGCGCACTGGGAAGGCAGCCTGCTCGAGGGCAAGGGCCAGGTCTCGTTCAACTCGTCCAACCTCGGCACCTACGACGTCACCTGGGCGGCCCGCTCGGCCGAGCCCAACGGCGTCACCTCGCCCGAGGAGCTGATCGCAGCCGCGCACAGCACCTGCTACTCGATGGCGCTCTCGCACGCCCTCGCGCAGAACGGCACCGCGCCCACCACCGTGGACACCAAGGCCGAGGTGGACTTCCAGCCGGGCACCGGCATCACCGCGATCCGCCTCTCGGTGCGCGCCGCCGTGCCGGGGCTGACCGAGGACGAGTTCGTCGACTTCGCGAACAAGGCCAAGGAGGGCTGCCCGGTCTCGCAGGCCCTCAAGGCGGTGCCGATCACCCTTGAGACCGAATTCGTCGCCTGAAGCCACAGAGCGATGACGTAGTGTACTTGCCGGGACCGGTGTCACACCGGTCCCGGCAAGGAATCGCCAAAATCGCACGACTTTTTGGCCAAATCTCCACGATCATCGAGCCCTGACGGGTTTACTGCGGGGCTATGGACACCACCCCGAGTCCGTTGGAGGCGGTGACCGGTCCCATCCCGCGGGACCCCGAAACCACCGGACCGATCTATCCCTTCGTGCGGACGTTCCCGAACCCGCACGCGAAGTCCGTGCGCGAGGCCGGCCGGCCCGCGCTCTCCCGGCTGACGCTCAGCACGCTGCTGATCATGCTCGGCCTCGGCGGCGCGGCCGAGATGCTGGCCCTGTGGTGGCTGCAGACCCCGTCCGCACGCGTGCAGAACCTGTCCGAAGAACTCATCATGGCCGCCCAGCTCACCGGACTGCTCGGCGGCTACCTGCTGCTCATCGAGGTCGCGCTGATGGCGCGGCTGCCCTGGCTGGAGCGCCGGATCGGCTCCTGGCTGGCCTCGCTGCACCGCTATCTCGGCGGCTATCTGATGATGCTGCTGACCATGCACGTCGCGCTGGTGCTCGCCGGCTACTCGCTCAGCCTGCGCGCCCCGGTCGGCACCGTCCTGCTGGGCATCCTGCGGACGTACCCGGACGTGCTCATCGCCACGGTCGCGTACCTGCTGCTGCTGGCCCTGGGCCTCAGCTCGATCCGCAAGATCCGCCGAAGGCTCGGCTACGAACGCTGGCACGCGATGCACCTGGTCGCGTACCCCGCGGGCGTCCTCGCGTTCGGCCACGAGATCGCGATGGGCGCCCAGTTCACCAGGAACACGTTCGCCCGCGACTTCTGGACGCTGCTGAACGTGACGGTCGCGGTGCTCGTGCTGATCCACCGCTTCTACCTGCCGCTGCGCCGGCATGTGCGGCACCGCCTGCGGATCTCGCACATCGTGGCCGAGGCTCCGGACACCATCAGCGTGTACATCACCGGCGTGCAGATCGACCGGCTCGACGCGCACGGCGGCCAGTACTTCCGCTGGCGGTTCATCGCCCGCGGCTGCTGGTACCAGACGCACCCCTTCTCGCTGTCCGCGCACCCGACGGAGAACACGCTGCGGCTGACGGTGAAGGGAGTCGGCGCCTACACCAGACGGCTCAAGCGCAGGCTGCGTCCCGGGCAGCGCGTGCTCGCCGACGGGCCCTACGGCGCCTTCACCTCGTTCCTCCGACGGCGAAGACGGGTCCTGCTCATCGGCGGCGGCGTCGGGGTCACCCCGCTGCGCGCGATCGCCGAGACGCTGGGCGGCAACGAGCGCGACGTGATCTTCGCCCAGCGCGCCACGACCGAACACGACCTGCTCATGGTCGACGAACTGCGCCGGATGCAGAAGCAGGGCAAGCTCACCTTCCTGCCGATCCTCGGCAAGCGCGGCAAGACCGCCCGCGAGGACCCGATGCACCCGGCCAGACTGCGCGAGGCGATCCCCGACCTGCACGACCGCGAGGTCTTCATCTGCGGCTCGCCCGGCATGGTGCACGCCACGATCCGCAACCTGCGGCGCGCCGGCGTGCGCAGGCGGTACATCCATACCGAGCTGTTCGACTTCTGACCCACCTGGACCCTGTGGGCTCATCCCTGAGTTGGGAGTTGCATGCGCACCTTCACCCTCTGCACCCTGGCCTCGCTCACGGTGCTGGCCTCGGCGATAGCGGCCAAGGCGCTGACCACGCCGCAGCAGCACGCCACGCTCACCGGCGTGTCCGCGAAGGCGGGCACCCGCACGGCGCTCGGCCCGGCGATCCCGCTGGCGCACGGCCTGGTCCAGGTCCAGGTCACCTCCGTCGGCACGAAGATCGTGAACGTCGTCGCGGTGCAGCTGCCGCACGACAACAACCATTCCTGGGACGACTCGCTGCACGCCGCGGCGGTGCTGCGCAGCGAGGTGCTGAGCAAGCAGCGCACCGACCTGGACGTCGTCAGCGGCGCGACGTACACCAGCGAGGGCTACCTCCAATCGCTCAACGCGGCGCTGGACGTGGCCGCCCCGACCCCGCCGAAGACGGCCCCGACCGCGCTGGGCTGAGCGCCCCGTCGCGTGCCGCGCCGCCCGAGTCCGCGGCGCGGCACGCGACCTCTCCGCCGGATCAGCCGGTGCTGAGCCAGGTCGCCGTGAACAGCCGCCCGCCGGTGATCCGCGAGACGCTGTCCTCCTGAACGCCCCGCATGTCGACGAGGTCGCCCGTCCACAGGGTCCAGTCCCCCAGCGGCTTGCCGTTCACGTTCGCGCCGGAGAAGGTCACGCTGCCGAAGTCGGTCACGTTCCCGGACGAGCCCGCCGCGCCGGTGTCCGAGTTCGCCTCGACGATGACGTTGGCCGAGATCGGCGTGCCGCCGGTGGACACCTGCGTCTTGTTCTCGGTCAGCGTCCAGCCGCGGGTGACGTTCTTCAGAACCATCGTGAAGTTGTCATCGCCGTTGTAGACCACCGACGCGTGCATGTGGTCGCCGGGCTCGGTCACGTTGCTCACCGGCACTCCGGCGGCCGGGTACATCTCCCACCAGGAGTAGTAGTCCGGCGTCGTGCCGTCGCAGTTCGCCGCCGTGCCGAGCTGCGCGATCGTGCCGGTGCCGCTCAGCCCGACCCAGAAACCGGTCTGCTGGTTCCCGCCCGCGCAGGTCGCGGTCGGCTCGATCCAGTTCGCCGCGACGGACGTGAAGGTGCCGTCGATCGCGGAGTATCCGGACCCGAAGTTGTAGGTGGACGCCGAGGCCGCCGACCCGGTCGCCGACGCCATCCCCGCCGCGGCCGCGACGAGTCCGAACGCCGTCACCGCTCCCCCGAGCACCACGTAACGGCGCGGGTGCCTGCGGAATCGCTGCTTGAGGCCCAGTTTGGCCATGGGTATCGGGGCTCCTGTCTGCGGGCCCTCGCGCGGCCCTCTCACCCCAAGGTCGTTCGGGCGCCGAAAAGGTTGCCGCGGATTCCCCGGATCCCGGGAACTCGCACCGGAAGTGACGCGTTGTCACTTCAGGTAGCCGGTTGAACACGAGAGGTGAATGGTGGGTAATGTGCATCGACAGAACCCTGTTGCGGGAGCAGGATGCGCGGCTGAGATCCGCGTGGCACGAGATCGAGGAGGCCTCGCAGCGCATCCTGCGGCAGCTCGCGGACGCCGAGTCGGTCAGCCCGGAGGAGGAGCGGCTGGTGCTCGACGCGTCGTATGCCATCTGGCGCGTGGACCAGGGCGTGCACGAACTCATAGACCTGCACCGGGCGCTCGCCGAGCGGCTGAAACGGGCATCCCCCGCCCTGTAGCAGCAGGGCGGGGGATGCCGAGGGTGTCGCGCGGGCCGCGCGGGCTACGTCAGGTAGTAGCCCGCGAGGTCCGCGATGACCTGGACGGTGCCGGCGGAGCCGTTGTAGAAGGCCACCTTCCCGTCCACCACCGGGACCGTCACCAGGCCGGCCACGGTGCTGCCGGAGGCGAAGAAGTAGTCCGGCACGGCGGGCAGCGGGTCGCCGTCCGCGTACACGGTCACCGCGCCCGCCTGCTGCGTGCTCGTGACGGTGACGTTCAGGACCACCGCGGTGACCGTGGGCGGGACGCCCGGCAGGTTCATCACGTTCAGCACGGCCGCTCCGTGCGGCACGACCGTCTCGCCGCTGCCGCCGAGGCCGGTCCGGGTGTCGAGCACCCGCACCGTGTTCTCCGGCTGGAAGCCCGAACCGCTCGCCGAGAAGTAGCCGAGCACATCGACCGTGATGTCGGTCGTCCCGAGCGTGTCGTTGTGCAGGTCGATCTTGCCGTCGATCAGCCGGACCACCGCCTCGTTCGAGACGGTCTTGCCCGCGGTGAAGTTCAGCGTCGAACTGCCGGGCGCGGCCAGCGTGTCCGGGTAGACCTCGATGTTGCCGGTGGAGGTCGGGTTCAGCGCCGTGACGTCGACCAGCGCCGCCGTCGCGCCGCTCGCCGGCACCCCGCCGACGCCCTTGACCGTGAGGGCGACGGTCGCCTCGGAGGCCACCTTCCCCTTCGGCGCGCCGAGCCCGGTCCTGGTGTCCAGGATCGCGGTCGGGGTCAGCGTGGTCAGCAGCGAACCGGTGCCGGCGGCGGTGTAGTAGCCGGACACGTCCGCCAGGATGTCCACCTGGCCGGGCGAGTCGTTGTAGAGGTCGATCTTGCCGTCCACCAGCGGCACGACGGCGAGGTTGGCCACGGTCTGCCCGGTGCCGAAGTTCACCGTCGAGGTGCCTGGTCGGGCCTCGCTGTCCGGGTAGACCTCCAGGTTGCCGCCCGCGGTGGGGCTGACCGAGGTGACGTTCACCAGCACCGCCGTGGCGCCGCTGGTGGGCACCCCGCCCACCCCGGCGACCTTCAGCGTCACCGCGTGGTCCGAGGCGACCCTGGCCTTCGGAGCCCCGAGCCCCTTGCGGGTGTCCAGGATCCGCGTCGTGTTGACCGGCGTGAACCGGCTGTTCGCGACGACCGGAGCCGGAGTCACGGTGTAGGCGCCGGCCAGATACCCCGGTCCGGAGGAGACAACCGCCTGGCCGACCGCGGTGAGTACGGCGTCGTACTTGCCTGGCGTGACGCCCGTGGTGTTCAGCTGCACCGTGAGCGAGGTGCCCGCGGAATTCACCGAGACCGCGCTGCCGACCGTGGCGGTGCTGCCGTTGCCGGCGAGCGCGAGTTCGGTCCCCAGGTTCAGATCGGTGCCGGTGACCACGACGTCGTGCAGCCCCGCCACGCCCGTCGCGGGCGAGACCGCGCTGATCGTGGGGGTGCCGGGCGGCGTGGCGCAGCCGAGGCTGCAGACGCCCTGAATCGTGAGGCTGACCGGTGTCGGCGCGGTGTAGGGGGTCACCAGCATGACCGCCTCACCCGCCGCGTCGGTCGACTGCGTCCCGCAGGTGAAGCCGAACATGCCCCAGTTGGTGCCGTAGCAGAGGCCGAGGCCGCCGTTCGTGGTCCAGTCCGCCGTCGTGTACATGTTGACCCAGGGGTCGCTCAGGCCCGAGCCGGTGGCCGTGCCGACGATGCGGAAGTTCTGCAGCGGCTTCACCGCGACCTCGGCGCAGTAGGCGGAGGAGGTCTCGGTCAGCGTCGCGCTGAGCGGCGCCCAGCCGTTCGCGGACAGCTGGTGGGCCGTGCACTGCGCGGCCCAGCCGGCGGAGGTGCCGACCTTCCAGATGTCGACGTGCCCCGCGATGGAGACGCCCGCGTAGTTCGAGGCGATCACGATCGCCTGGTAGGACGTGGATCCCGTGACGTTGCAGGACTCGTTCCACTGGCGGCAGACGATCGCGCCGGTCGGGTCGGTCACCTCGAGCACGGCGCCCGCGGTTCCCGGAGCCAGCGTCCGCGCGTCGAACCACCACTTGTCCGTCGTCGCGCCGGAGACCCGGTAGCAGGCGGCGTACAGGTCGGAGCTCAGCACGATCGGGCTCGAGGCGCCGCCGGGCGCGGTGGAGGCCGGGCTCGCGCAGTTCGCGGTGCTCGACACGTCGCGGCGGACGACGTCGTAGGTGTCGCCGTTCTGGTTCACCGTGATCACCAGCGCCGTGTACGCCACGCCCGTCTTGAAGGAGCAGACGGCGGTGGTCGCCCCGACGCAGACCTGCTTGCCGGTCGGGTCGTTGACGTAGATCGCGCCGTCCGCGGTGTTCGTCGCGTTCGTGTAGTCGATCATCTCGCCGACGGAGTGCTGCGCGGCCGGGATGCTCAGGCAGCCGACGATCGCGGTGGCGGTCGTCTTGGCCTGCGCGCCGTAGGAGCCGCCGAAGGCGGACTGCGGCCAGGCGGCGCAGCCTGCGGTGGAGTCGGTCCGCTGCGTCAGCAGGCGATATCCGGCGCCGGTCGCGGCCTGGGCCGAGAGGATCTCGTGGAAGGGCCCAGTGCCGGTCAGCGCGCACGTGTTGTAGGCGTACGCGATGGAGCAGGCGCTGGCGCCCGTCGCGTCGAGCAGTTGCACCGAGGGGGTGGAGGCCCCGGCGGCGCTGGGCTCGTTGAACACGTAGTCCGAGGCTCCGGCGGCGGTCGGCAGGGTCAGGCAGACCTCCTCGCCGAGCCCGGCGAAGGTGCCGGTGGCGGGGCCGCTCGCGAAGTCGGTGTCGCCGGTGGTCACGCAGCCGCGGCTCTCGTTCGCGGCGATGAAGACCACGCCGAGGTCGCTGGCGTACTCCGGGTACTCCAGCGTCACGAAGTCGTAGGTGCCCGCGGCGAGCTGGCAGGCCGAGCCGGAGTTGGTGCAGGCGGCCGTGCCGTTCGCGTTGTACAGCGTGCCGGTGATGCCGCTGTAGCCGGAGCTGACCGCGTAGACCTGGTAGCTGCCCGCGGTGGTCACGGTCAGCGTGCGGCACTGGTCGGCCGAGCTCTGGTCGGGCACCGTGCCGTAGGTCTGCTGCGCGACCGCGGAGCAGCCCTGCGGGTCGGTGATGTCGTAGAGCGTCTGCCAGTAGGTGTCCGCGCGGCCGTAGAGGTCGCCGACCCGGACCCGGTACGGCGCGGTGCCGGTCAGGGTGCAGTCGCCCTGGTCGTCGACGCAGATCCGGGTCCCGGTGGCGTCGTACACGGTCGTGTTCATCTGGCCGAACTCGGTCGAGCTCGACGCCAGGTCCGCGTGCAGCACGTCCCCGCTGGCCATGTTCAGCGTGTAGCAGGCACCGGTCTGGCCGTCCGCGACAGAACCCTGCAGCACCCCGGTCGCGAAGGACGGGTCGGCCGTCGCGCAGGAGGTGTCGGACAGCAGCGCGGTGTAGTCCAGCGTGTAGTCGCTCGACTGGTTCTGCACCTGCAGCGTGTAGGTGCCCGCCGCCGTGGTCGGGCACTGCACGAGATCAGTGCTCGAACAGCTCACGGTGTTGCTGCTGGGGTCGGTGACCGTGATCCCCAGCGTGTTGCCGCTGGTCGACAGGGCCCGGATGAGCAGCAGGTCCGTCGAGTCGGCGAGGGTCAGGGTGAAGGTGTCGGTCCCGGTGCTCGAGGGCGTCGAGCAGGGGTAGACCGTGTCCGAGGTGATCGCGCCGGAGCAGGTGTCCGGCACGTCGGCGTGCGTGATGGCGCTGTGCGCGGCCGCGGCACGGGCCTGGCGCGCCGCCGCCGGGGCGAGCGCCGTGGCGTGCTGGGCCGTGACCGGCGCGGTGGGCTTGGTGACGGTCTTCTTGGTGTAAGACATCGTCTTCGGATCCGGCGCGGCCTTCGGGGCGGTCTTGGCCGCCGTGGTCGAAGCGGTCGCCGGAGCGCTCGAGGCGGTCTTGGCCGTGGCCGGCGTGACCGCCGCCGCGGCGCCGCCGGCCGGTATCGCGAGGCTGATCGCCAGCGCGGCGCCGAGCACGAGTACGCCCGTCTTCCGGGCACGTTCAAGCTGGTTGAGCGGAGATATCCGCATACTGCCACTCCCCTGGATTCTGCGGCCCGCGCCCGGCTGACCAACTCAGCGGGACGACGGGCAGCCAGAGTTTCTCATGAGAGCACCAGGCCGTGTCGAGGGGTTAACACGTCACCGTTCCGACCCAAACTTCGAGCTCGAACTCAGGCGGTGACGTCCGTGATCGGCATCGAGGAGTCGGCGGGCAGATCCAATTCGCTCGGCGCGACGCCCGCCGCGACGAGCTCGGCGCCGAGGGCCGCGACCATGGCGCCGTTGTCGGTGCACAGACCCGGGCGCGGCACCCGGACCCGGACGCCCACGGCCTCGGCGCGCCGGGCGGCCATGGCGCGCAGCCGCGAGTTCGCCGCGACGCCGCCGCCGATCAGCAGGTGGTCGACGCCGTTCTCCTTGCAGGCGCGCAGGGCCTTGCGGGTCAGCACGTCCACCACGGCCTCCTGGAACGAGGCGGCCACGTCCGCGACCGGGACCGGCTCGCCGGCCCGCTCCCTGGCCTCGACCCAGCGGGCGACCGCCGTCTTCAGCCCGGAGAAGGAGAAGTCGAAGGGCGCGTCGCGCGGTCCGGTCAGGCCGCGCGGGAAGGCGATCGCGTCCGGGTCGCCGCCCTCGCGCGCGGCGCGGTCGATCAGGGGGCCGCCGGGGAAGCCGAGGCCGAGCACCCGGGCCACCTTGTCGAAGGCCTCGCCGGCCGCGTCGTCGATGGTGCCGCCCAGCGGACGCACGTCCGTCGCCACGTCCGGAACCAGCAGCAGGGAGGAGTGACCGCCGGAGACGAGCAGCGCCATCGCGGGCTTCGGCAGCTTGCCGTGCTCCAGCTGGTCCACGCAGACGTGCGCGGCCAGGTGGTTCACGCCGTAGATCGGCTTGCCCAGCGCCAGCGCGTACGCCTTGGCCGCGGCGACGCCGACGAGCAGCGCGCCCGCGAGGCCGGGGCCGGCGGTGACCGCGACGGCGTCGATGTCACGGAGCTTCAGGCCCGCGGTGTCCAGCGCCCGGTGCACGGTCGGCACCATGGCCTCGAGGTGCGCGCGCGAGGCGACCTCCGGCACCACGCCGCCGAACCGCGCGTGCTGTTCCACGCTGGTCGCGACCGCGTCCGCGAGCAGCTCGGTGCCGCGCACGATGCCGACCCCGGTCTCGTCGCAGGAGGTCTCGAAGCCGAGCACGATCGGCTGGTCGGCGGTCATTCCCTCACCCAATCCACGCTCTTCACACTGTCCACCTCGATGCGCTCCCCCGCCGCACCCCGGCTGCCGAACCGCTCGATCACCGCGCCGCTGCGCATCACGAGCGCGTCGATGTTCATCGGCTGGTAGTAGCCCTTGCGGATGCCGAGCGCCTCGAAGCCGAAGCGCCGGTAGAGCCGCTGCGCCCGGTCGTTGTCCACCCGCACCTCGAGCACGACGTCGTCGCAGTCGCGCCGGGCCGCCTCGCGCATCAGCTCGGTCAGCAGTATCGCGCCGAGCCCGCGGCCCGCCCGGCTCGGATCGACCGCGATGGTCAGCACCTCGGCCTCGCCGACGCCCGCGAGCAGTCCGGCGTAACCGATCAGCCGCGGCTCCTGCTCGTCCCCGGTGTACTCCTCGGCGACGAGGTAGTACCGGCTCGAGGCCTCGGCCAGCTCGGACCAGAACATGCCGACCGACCAGGCGTCCTCGGGGAACGCGGCGTGTTCGAGCAGGATGACGCCGGGAATGTCCCACCACCGCATGCGCCGCAGTTCGACGCGCCCGGGATGGGCGGCCGCGGGCAGCAGGTGGGCGCTGGTCATACCTTGGTCACCGCCTTGCGCGCACCGGGTTCCACCGCATCGGGCCGACGCAGATACAGCGGATGCGGCGGCAGCAGCGTCTCCGGCGCCTCCCGCAGCAGACGCGCCGTCAGCTCCGCGAGAACAGCCGCGCTCGGCAACTCGGGCTCCAACGCACGCGGGAACTCCTGCGCATACAGCCGCGCCCCCTGCCCCGCCACGCCGTACCCCGCAAGCCGCTCCGCGATCACCGCGGGCCGATCGACCGCGGGCTCCGACTCCCGCCGCCCCGCCGCGTCGTACACGGCCCAGTACACCTCGCGCCGCCGCGCATCCGTGGCCACCGCGAAAGGCTGCTCCGCGTCCACCGCGGCGGCGAGGATGTCGAGGGTGCAGACGCCGTGGACCGGGATGTCGAGCGCGTCGGCGAGGGCGCAGGCGGTCATCAGGCCGACGCGCAGGCCGGTGAAGGGACCGGGGCCGACCCCGACCGCGACGCCGGTCAGGTCGGTGCGCGCGCGGCCGGCGGCGGCGAGCACCTTCTCGATCCCGGGGGCGAGCAGCTCGCCGTGCCGGCGGGCGTCGACCTCGGTGTGCTCGGCGAGCACACCCTCGTCACCACGCAGCGCGACGGTCACCGCGGGGGTCGCCGTGTCGAAAGCCAAGAGCAGCACCTCGCCATTATTGACTATCGGGGCAACCTGGACCGACCTTGCGCCGAATCCGTACCCCGACGCATCGCTCCGACGTGGTGCTCTTAACCCGTACGGTGCCGGTAGGGCATGATGGCCCTCATGGGCAAAGGAACCAGGGCCGCGGGGTCAGCACGCCGAGCCGCGTCGGGTCCGCCGCCGCGCGGGGCGTACGGCGGCTCGCGCGACGCTGCTCAGGGCCAGGTTCCGCCGCCCCCGCCGGAGACCCGTTCGGCCGCGCGCGCGTCCGGGCGGCCGGGTTCGGGGCGCGGCGCCACGTTCTCGGTGCTGATGATGACGGTCGCCTCGCTGGCGGCCGTGGGCGTGCTCGCGGCGCAGGCCGAGGCGACGGCGCCGCGGGTGCGCGCGCAGAGCGGCAGCGCCTCGACGACGAAGACGAGCACGAAGTCCGGCTCGTCCTCCTCGGACGGCGCCGGCACCGCGCTGCCCGCGAGTTCCGGCAGCGGCACCCGGATCGTCTACTCGCCGAGCGAGAGCCGGGTCTGGCTGGTCGAGGGCAGCCACACCGTGGAGCGCACGATGACCGTCGTCCCGGGCACGATCACCGCGCCGGACGGCTCCTACTCCGTGACCTCGAAGGCTCCCGGTGCGACCGGCGGCGACGACGTGCAGGTGCTCTACGTCGTGCGCTTCGGCGGCAACTACGGCTTCGACGCCGAGGCGAACCTGACCGGCCTGCCGCCCAAGCCGACCGGGAAGACCGGCGGCATCCGGATGGCGCAGCTCGACGCCCAGGCGCTGTACGAGTTCTCCTCGGTGGGCACCGCGGTCGTCGTGGTCTCCTGACCCGGCCTGCTTGCCGACCGGCCGTCAGGCGCGGGCGAAAGTGATCTCGCGGACGTCGTCCGCGCGGGCGCGGTCGAGGCGCACCACGTAGTGGCCGGAGCGGCCCTCGGCGAGCACCTCGGCCTTGCCCTCGCCCCATTCGACGACGGTGACGGACTCGTCCATCGACGCGTCGAGGTCCAGGTCGTCGAGTTCGGCGAGGCTGCCCAGGCGATAGGCGTCCACGTGCACCAGGGCGGGGCCGCCGACCAGCGAGGGGTGCACCCGGGCCAGCACGAACGTGGGCGAGGTGATCGGGCCGCGCACGCCGAGGCCCTCGGCCAGGCCCTGGGTGAACGTCGTCTTCCCCGCGCCCAGTTCACCCGAAAGGATGACCAGGTCGCCGGGCCGCAGCCGCTTCGCGAAGGCGAGGCCGGCCGCGCGGGTCTCGGCCGCGTCGGCGGCGTTGAGCCGTTCCGCCTGCTCCGGGGCCGCCTCTGACGGACCGTCGACCGCGTTCACTGCGCCGCTCTCCTGCCGGACGAGGACGAGCCGAGCTGTGCCTCGGCCCGGTCCACCAGGGAACGCAGCGACTCGCCGACCGGGTCCGGGTGCTCCAGGATCACCGCGTGCCCGGCGTCGGGCAGCACCACGTAGTCGGCGGACGGCATCGCGTCGGCCAGCGCCTCGCTGTGCGCGACCGGGAGCACCAGGTCGCTGGCGCCGCTGAGCACGAGGGTGGGCACCCGGTCGAAGACGGGCAGCGCCTCGCTCATGTCCAGCTTGCCGAAGACCGGGTAGAAGTCCGCGATCACGTCGATGGGCGTGGACTGGATCAGGTCCTGCGTGTAGCGGACCAGGGACTCGGGCACGTCGGAGCCGAAGGCGTAGCGCCGGGTGAGCACCAGGCCGAGGTCGCCGCCGAGCGCACGGCCGCGCTCGACCAGGCCGGTCTGCCGGGCCAGCAGGTCCAGCACGGTCGGGGTGGTGCGGTGCAGCAGCTTGGCGCTCGGGCGCGGCAGGCCGAAGGCGATGTCCTCGAAGCGCCCGGCGGACGTGCTGATCAGCACGGTGCCGACGATCCGCTCGCCGAACAGCTCGGGACGCTGCGCGGCCAGGGCCATCATCGTCATGCCGCCCATCGAGTGGCCGACCAGGATGACCGGGCCCTCGGGGCAGGTGGCCTGGAGCACCGAGTGCAGGTCCTCGCCGAGCTGGTCCACGGTCACCGGCTTGCTCCGGCCCCTCGGACCGCGCGGCGGCCGCTCGGAACGGCCGTGCCCGCGCTGGTCCCAGAAGACCATCCGGTGCGTCGCGGAGAACTCGGCGCGCTGGTAGTGCCAGCAGTCCTGCGGCAGGCAGAAGCCGTGCGTGAACAGCAGCGTGGGCCGCGGACCGCCCGCCGCCGCGCCGGCCACCGCGGCGCCGTTGACGCCCGCGTGCGCGCCCGAGCGCGGCGGGACGGCCGCCCAGCCGCGCGGCTCGTCCACCTCGACGTACAGTTCCACGCCGTCCGAGGCGGTGACCGTCTGCGGGTCGCCGCGCAGCGTGCCGAAGGGCTCGCCGGGGTCGTGGATCTCCGCCATCCGTCGCACCGCGCGTCCGATCGTCAGCCGTTCCACGGTGAAGCCGACGGCCGCTCCCGCCGCCACCACGCCGACGGCCGCGCCGAGAATCCCGGCCCGCCTGCCCTTCCCCGATCCCTGTGCCACGGTCCGGCCGCCTTCCACCACTGCGCTTACGCACTCTACGCTAGGACAAAACGTGTTTCGCCCCGTTTGTCCCCCGCCATGGGATCACGACTATCTACTGCATATTCTTGCCCGTCAAGCCCGGTTCAAGCGTTCGAGACCGAGCTGTGGACCGAGTGATACACACGCGGTACCCGCGGGCCGATCCGGGTGACGATCTCGTAGCCGATCGTGTCCGTCGCGTCGGCCCAGTCCTGCGCCGTGGGGGTGCCGTCGTCGCCGGGGCCGAAGAGCACCGCCTCGTCGCCGGGGCGCGGTCCGGCCGCGGTCTCCTCGCCGGGGCCGAGGTCCACCACGAACTGGTCCATCGCGACCCGCCCGGCGATCGTGTAGCGGCGGCCGCCGATGGAGACCGGGCCGACGCCGGAGGCCGCGCGCGGGATGCCGTCCGCGTAGCCGGCCGGGACGAGCGCGAGCCGGGTCTCCTCGCTGGTGTGGTACGTGTGGCCGTAGGACACGCCGTGCCCGGCCGGGGCCCGCTTGACCGAGGCGAGCCGGGCCACGAGCGTCATCACCGGGCGCAGGCCGTAGTCCGCGGGCCGGCCGAGTTCGGGCGCCGGGCTCAGGCCGTACATGGCCACGCCGGTGCGCACGAGGTCGAAGTGGCTCTCCGGCAGCGAGAGGGTGGCCGGGGAGTTGGCCATGTGCCGGACCTCCGGGTGCACCCCGGCGGCCTCGGCGTACGCGAGGGCGTCCTGAAACGCCGTCAGCTGACGCTGGATCGAGGGGTGCCCGGGCTCGTCGGCGCAGGCGAAGTGCGACCAGACGCCGCTGATCCGGACCAGCCCGTCCCGCTCTGCCTTGACCGCCTCGTCCACGACCAATGGCCAGTCGTGCGGCTGTACACCGTTGCGGCCGAGCCCGGTGTCCGCCTTGAGCTGGATCCGCGCGGGGCGTCCGGTGCGCTCGACCGCCTCCAGCACCGCGTGCAGCGCCCACTGGCCGGAGACTGAGACGTCCACGTCGGCGAGCAGCAGCGCGGCGAAGTCGTCGCCGGGCGCGTGCAGCCAGGTGAGCATCGGCGCCGTGATCCCGGCGGCGCGCAGCGCGAGAGCCTCCTCGGGCACCGCGGTGCCGATCCAGGCGGCGCCGGCCTCCAGCGCGGCGCGGGCGCACTGCACCATGCCGTGCCCGTAGGCGTCGGCCTTCACGACGGCCATCACCCGGGCCGGGGCCGCGATCTCGCGCAGCCGCCGGACGTTCGAGCGCAGCGCGTCGAGGTCGATCCGGGCTTCCAGTCGGCCGGGTGTCATGGTGTCGTGGTCATTCATCCTCGGATATTGTGCCAGGCCAACGGCAGGGCCGCGACCAGGTCACCGGCCGCGACCGGCCCGCTGCGCGCGGCGAGCAGCCCGGCCGCCCCGTGCAGATACGCCCCGACCGAGGCCGCGTCGAAGGGGTCGAGACCGCCCGCGAGCAGCCCGCCGACGAGCCCGGCGAGCACGTCGCCGCTGCCGGCGGTGGCCAGTGCCGGGCTCGCGTGCGTGTTGACCCGGACCGGGGACACGCCGGGGGACGCGATCAGCGTGTTGGCCCCCTTCAGCAGCACCGTCGCGTCATACGAATCGGCCAGCCGGCGGACGGACGCGAGCCGCTGCTCCTCGATCTGATCGGCCGTCACGTCGAGCAGCGCGGCCGCCTCCCCGGCGTGCGGCGTGAGGATCGTGGGCGCGGCCCGGTCGAGGGGCTTGCGCGGCAGCAGCCTGAGCCCGTCCGCGTCGACGACCACCGGCACGTCCGTGGCGAGCACGTTCAGCAGCCTGCGCACGGACTCGTCCTCCTGTCCGAGGCCCGATCCGACGACCCACGCCTGCACGTGTCCGCCGCCCATGATGACCTCGGGGTAGCTGCTGACCACGTCGACGGGCCCGCTGTACCGCACCGCGCCGACCCCCGACCGCAGCGCCGCGCCCACCGAGAGCAGCGCCGCGCCGGGGTAGCGCTCGGAGCCGACCGTGAGTCCGACCACCCCACGGGAGTATTTGTGTGACGAGCGCGCCGCGGCGGGCAGCAGTTCGCGCACGTCCTCCTCGCGCAGGTTCTCCACCACCGGCTCGACCGACGCCGGGAACTCGAGCCCGATGTCGACGAACTCCACGATCCCCGCGTACGCGGCGCCCGGATCGACGAAGAGCCCTGGCTTGTGCGTGCCGAAGGTGACGGTCACGTCCGCCTGCACCGCGGCCCCGCCGATCTCACCGGTGTCCGCGTCGATCCCGCTCGGCAGGTCCACGGCCAGGATCGGCGCTCCGGATGCCGCCGCGACGGCCGCGATCTCGGCGAACGGGCCGCGCAGCCCGCCACGTCCGCCGATGCCCAGCAGTCCGTCGATGATCAGATCGGCACCGTCGACGACGGAGTGATCGGAGACCCGACCCCCGGCCTCGCGCAGCGCCGACAGTCCCTCGGCGTGCGCACGATCCGGATCGGCCAGCACCGCGTGCACCGTGACGCCGCGCCCCGCCAGCAGCGCGCCCGCGAACAGCGCGTCGCCTCCGTTGTCCCCGACGCCCACCAGCAGCACCACGCGCGAGCCGTAGACCGACCCCGCCTCGCGCAGCATCCCCGCCGCGGCCGCCGCAAGCCCGAAAGCCGCACGCTGCATGAGCGTGCCCTCCGGCAGACGTGCCATCAACTCCCGCTCGGCGGCCCGGACATCGGCGACTGCGTGCGCGTATCTCATGCCTCCATTCTGGGCTGCGGTCCTTAAGAGCGAGCGGATCATGGGGGCCGGGCTCGCGGGCCGATGGCTCTCGCCTGGCCGCGTTCTCGTCGGTCGCCACCCAAACCCAGGGTGCCTCCCTCCTCGGCCTTGCCAGACTCGGCCCTCGACCCGCTCCCTGATCCGGCCCCCATGATCCGCTCGCTCTTCGGCCGCGCAGTAACTTGGCGGCATGAAGACGAACCGGTCCGTACCCAGCCCGACGGTGATCCCGGAGCTCGTGTACCCGGACGTCCGCGCGGCCGTGGCGTGGCTGTCGGCCGCGTTCGGCTTCGTCGAGCGGCTGCGGATCGGCGAGGCGCACCGCTCGCAGATGCGGGTGGGCGACGACGGCGCGATCATCGTCGCGGACGTGCACGGCGATCGGACCGCGCCGACGCCCGGCATCGAGGTGGCCGCGATGAAGGTCCGGGTCGAGGACCTGGACGCGGTGCTGGCGCGGGCCCGGGCTCACGGTGCCCGCGTGCTCATGGAGCCGCAGGAGTACGAGTACGGCGAGCGCGAGTGCGCCATCGAGGACCTGGCCGGACACCGCTGGCACTTCACGCAGACCCTGCGCGACGTGCATCCGTCCGAATGGGGCGGCGAACTCCTGGATGAGGGCTAACGCTCCGCGACGACCATGGCCGAGGCGATTCCCGCGTCGTGGCTCAGCGAGATGTGCCAACTGGTCACGCCGAGCTCCTCGGCCCGCGCCGCCACGCCGCCCGCCACCACGAGGTAGGGGCGGCCGTTCGTCTCGCTGCACACCTCGGCGTCCTGCCAGCTGAGGTCGCCCGGGTTGCCGAGCGCCTTGCCGACCGCCTCCTTCGCGGCGAAGCGGGCCGCGAGCGACGCGGTCGGCAGCGAGCGCTCGCGGTCGGTGAAGACCCGCTCCAGCAGACCGGGCGTGCGCTCCAACGAGGCCTGGAAACGCGCGATGTCGACCACGTCGATGCCCACGCCCACGATCATCTGACAGCCCTTTACTCGACCTACTCCACTGTGACGGACTTGGCCAGGTTACGCGGCTGGTCCACGTCCAGGCCCTTGGCGTCCGCGAGCGCGCAGGCGAAGACCTGCAGCGGCACGGTGGCGACCAGCGGCTGCAGCAGCGTCGGCAGCTCGGGCACGTAGATCATCGTGTCGGCGAACGCGGCCACCGCCTCGTCGCCGTCCTCGGCGATCACGATGGTGCGGGCGCCGCGGGCCCGGATCTCCTGGATGTTGGAGACGATCTTGTCGTGCAGCAGCGGCCGGTCCGCGGGCGGCACCACGACGACCACCGGCAGGTCCTGGTCCACCAGCGCGATCGGGCCGTGCTTGAGCTCGCCCGCCGCGAAGCCCTCGGCGTGCACGTACGCCAGCTCCTTGAGCTTGAGCGCGCCCTCGAGCGCCACCGGGAAGCCGACGTGCCGGCCGAGGAAGAGCACCCGCTCCTCGTCCTTGAGCAGCCGGCCGAGCTCCTTCACCGGCTCCATCCGGTCGAGGGTCTCGCGCACCTTCTCCGGGGCCAGCGAGAGCTGGGCCAGGATGTCCTGGATCTCGTCCGGGAACTTCGCGCCGCGCACCTGGGCCAGGTAGAGGCCGACCAGGTAGCAGGCGATCAGCTGGGTGAGGAAGGCCTTGGTGGAGGCGACCGCGATCTCCGGGCCGCCGTGCGTGTAGACCACGGCGTCCGACTCGCGCGGGATCGTCGCGCCGTTGGTGTTGCAGATGGCCAGCACGCGGGCGTGCTGCTCCTTGGCGTGCCGCAGCGCCATCAGCGTGTCGGCGGTCTCGCCGCTCTGCGAGATCGCGATGACCAGCGTGTCGCGGGTCAGGATCGGGTCGCGGTAGCGGAACTCGGAGGCGAGCTCGACCTCGACCGGGATCCGGGTCCAGTGCTCGATCGCGTACTTGGCGATCATGCCCGCGTGGTACGCCGTGCCCGCCGCGATGACGATCACCTTGTCCACGCTGCGCAGCTCGGCCTCGCTCATCCGCATCTCGTCGAGCTGCAGCCGCCCCTCGTCGCCGATCCGGCCGAGCAGCGTGTCCGCGATGGCCCGCGGCTGCTCCTCGATCTCCTTGAGCATGAAGTAGTCGTAGCCGCCCTTCTCGGCGGCGGCCACGTCCCAGTCCACGTGGAAGGGCTTGCCCTCGGCGGCCGCGCCGTCGAAGGAGGTGATCGTCACGCCGGTCTTGCGCACCTCGACGACCTGGCCCTGGCCGAGCTCGATGGCGTCCCGGGTGTGCCCGATGAAGCCGGCGACGTCCGAGCACAGGAAGGCCTCGTTCGCGCCGACGCCGACCACCAGCGGGGAGTTGAGCCGGGCGCCGACGACCACGCCGGGGACGTCCGCGTGCACGGCGACCAGGGTGAAGGCGCCCTCCAGCCGGCGGCAGACCCGGCGCATGGCCTCGGCCAGGTCGCCGGCGCAGTCCGGGAACTCACGGCCGATCAGGTGCGCGACGACCTCGGTGTCGGTCTCGCTGCGCAGCTCCACGCCCGCCTCGCGCAGCTCGTGCCGCAGCTGGGCGAAGTTCTCGATGATGCCGTTGTGCACGACCGCGACCCGGCCGTCCGCGTCGAAGTGCGGGTGCGCGTTGGCGTCGGTCGGGCCGCCGTGCGTGGCCCACCGGGTGTGCCCGAGGCCGAGGCCGGACTCCGGCAGCGGGTTCTCGGCCAGCTCCTTCTCCAGGTTGGCCAGCTTCCCGGCCTTCTTGCGCCCGGTCAGCGCGCCCTCGGCGACCACCGCGACGCCCGCCGAGTCGTAGCCCCGGTACTCGAGCCGCCGCAGCCCCTCGAGCACGACGTCGAGCGCCGACTTGTCACCCACGTATCCGACGATTCCGCACACCGTAAAACCGTTTCCTCTCCGCGATGTCGCCCCACACTCTAGCCGCAGCGGGCAAAACCGCAGGTAGAGGTATAGACCAGTGTCCCCCTCCGGGATAATCCCGTAGGCCCACCCGGGGAAATGCCATCCTCAGGGTGTACTCATGAATAGGACTTCTGCCTGATGTGACGCGCGCCACGCCGCCCTACCGTCGAGTCGTGTCAGATAACGAGCAATCGATCATCGAGGCGACGGCGCTCACGATGCGCTATCGAGGCGTCACCACTGCGCTCAATGACCTCACGCTATCGGTGCGGCCGGGGATCACCGGCCTGGTCGGCGCGAACGGCGCCGGCAAGTCCACCCTCATCAAGATCCTGCTCGGCCTGCTCACTCCGACCTCGGGCCGGGTGCGCGTGCTGGGCCTGGACGCGCGGGAGCAGGGCGAGTTGATCCGCGCGCGGGTGGGATACATGCCCGAGCACGACTGCCTGCCCGCCGACGTGACCGCGACCGAGTTCGTCACGCACCTCGGCCGGATGTCCGGGCTGCCGGCCACGGCCGCGAAGGAGCAGGCGGCCGAGGCGCTGCGGCACGTCGGCCTGCACGAGGAGCGCTACCGGCAGATCGGCACCTTCTCCACCGGCATGAAGCAGCGGGTCAAGCTGGCCCAGGCGCTGGTCGGCGACCCGGGGCTGCTGCTGCTCGACGAGCCGACGAACGGCCTCGACCCGGCGGGCCGGGACGCGATGCTGGCGCTGATCCACCGGATCGGCAACGAGTTCGGCATCGCCGTGCTGGTCGCCTCGCACCTGCTCAGCGAGATCGAGCGGATCTGCGACCACCTCGTCGCCATCGAGGGCGGCAGGCTGCTGCGCGCGGCGTCGCTGGACTCGATGACGCAGGCGCTGCCCTGGCTCGCGGTCGAGGTGGACGAGGGCACCGACCTGCTCGCCGCCCGGCTGGCCGAGCTCGGACTGACCGTCAGCCCGCAGCCGACGCGGCGTCAACTGCTGGTCCGGCTGGACGGCGACCCGGTGTTCGACACCGTGCGCGACACCGTCGCCGACCTGGAGCTCCCGCTGACCCGGCTGGAACACCGGCGGCACCACGTGGAGGAACTGTTCGCCGAGGCAATGCCGGAGACCGCCGAGGAGGTATCGCTGTGAGCACCGCGCCGACCAGCGTCATCCACGACATCGGATACAAGCCGTACACAGGTCCACGCCTGGGCCGCGCGCAGATCGTACGCGCGCTCTACGTGCACAGTGTGCGCAGCGTCTTCGGCCTCGGCCGCGGGCCCAAAGCGAAGATCGTGCCCTGGTTCGTCATCGCGGTCACCATGATCCCGGCCGCGCTCAACGTCTACGCCGCGTCGATCAACCACGCGCCGGTGATGGCGTACGCGGACATGGGCTACAACCTGATGCTCTTCTTCGTGCTCTTCGTGGCGGTCGCGGCACCCGAACTGGTCTCCCGGGACCTGCGGCACCACACGCTGCCGCTGTACTTCTCCCGGCCGCTGCGCCGCGCCGACTACCCGGCCGCGAAGCTGCTGGCGCTGTGCACGTCGCTGTTCGCGGTGGAGTTCCTGCCGGTGCTGGTCAGCTTCCTGGGCCAGGTGGCCTCGGCGAAGTCCGGCCACGAGATCTGGCTCGACACCCGTGACGCGTTCCCCGCGCTGTTCGTCGCGGTGTTCCAGGCGGTGCTGTTCAGCGCGATCAGCCTGCTGATGGCCTCGACCACCGGACGCCGCGTCATCGCCACCGGCGCGATCGCGATCTTCTTCCTGGTCACGACGGCGATCGGGCACGTCTTCTCGGACGCGCTCGGCACGACGTACTCGCCGCGCACGACCAGCTGCGTGGTGCCGCTGGTGAACCCGAACACGGCGCAGGGCGACATCTTCGGCGTCGGTCCGGACAACGGGAACGGGCCGCCCACCGCGGCGGTCAACCAGCTGTGCCCGGGCGTGGACCTGCGGCACGACAACATCGACATCAGCGGCGTGAAGGATCCGAACAAGCCGGGCTACGCCGACCTGACCATCCAGTACCAGGTCCCGGTCTACTCCACGATCGCCAAGGTCGGCGGCATGTTCAACCCGGCCGACATCGTCGAGGGCAGCCGGATCTGGCTCTTCCGGGCGACCGACGGCCAGATCCCGAACCCCTCCCCGCTCGGCCCGGTCTACGGCGCGGAGCTGCTCGTCCTCGCGGCCGCGGCGTCCGGCGGCCTGATCCTGCGATACCGGAAGGTGAGCGTCTCGTGAGCGCCCTCGAACAAGCGGCCGTGCCCGTCGCGGCGGCCGACCAGGACGGCCCGGTGACCGTGCGCTTCGACCACGTGACCCACTGGTACGGCAACGTGGTCGCGGTCAACGACATCTCGCTCGAACTCGGCCCGGGAGTCACGGGGCTTCTCGGTCCGAACGGCGCGGGCAAGTCGACGATCCTGCACCTGCTGTCCGGCTTCCTGTCCCCCTCGCGCGGCGCGGTCACCATCGACGGCGTCAGCCCCTGGCGGCACCCGGACGTGTTCCGCACGGTCGGCCTGGTCCCGGAGCGCGACTCGGTGTACGCCTTCCTGACGGCCCGTGAGTTCGTCACGGCCTCGGCGAAGCTGCACCGGCTGCCCGACCCGAAGGCCGCGGCCGAGCGCGCGCTGGATCTCGTCGAGATGCAGCAGGCCGCGGACCGGCCGATCTCCACGTACTCCAAGGGCATGCGGCAGCGGGCCAAGGTGGCCGCCGCGCTGGTGCACGACCCGAAGGTGCTGCTGCTGGACGAGCCCTTCAACGGCATGGACCCGCGGCAGCGGATGCACATGATGGACCTGCTGCGCGGGCTCGGCGCGAGCGGCCGGACGATCCTGTTCTCCTCGCACATCCTGGAGGAGGTGGAGAAGCTCGCCGACACCGTGCAGGTCGTGGTGGCCGGCCGGCTCGCCGCCTCGGGCGACTACCGCACCATCCGCCGCCTGATGACGAACCGGCCGCACGTGTTCGTGCTGCGCAGCACGGACGACCGCGCGCTGGCCGGGGTGCTGATCGCGAGCGACGCCGTGCAGGGGGTGGAGCTGACCAAGGACGGCCTGGAGGTGCACGCGAGCGACCACGGCACCTTCACCCGCGAACTGGCGAAGGTCAGCCGCGCCGCCGGGATCGGCCTGCGCGAGGTCGTCCCCTCGGACGAGTCGCTGGAATCCGTGTTCGCCTACCTCGTCGGATCCTAAGGAGCCGGATATGTACAACCCCACCGTCGCCTGGATCACCTTCCGGGCGCTGTTCGGGCGCAGACGGGCCCTGCTCTTCGTGCTCCCGGCGATCGTGCTGGTGGTCATCACCCTCGCGCTCAAGGGCGCGCACGGCACCGTGTCCGACTGGCCCGCGCTGGTCCTCGGCCGGGTCGGCGTCGGCGCGGTCGTGCCGCTGACCGCGCTGCTCGTGGGCACCTCGGTGCTGGGCTCGGAGATCGACGACAACTCGGTGCTGCACCTGCTGGCCACGCCGGTGCGTAGGCGCGACGTGATCGTGTCGAAGATCGCCGTCTCCGCGCTGACCACGACGCTGTTCGCGGCGGTTCCGGTGCTGATCGCCGGGATCATCGCGCAGGGCCCGCACAAGCTGGCCTTCGGCTGCTTCATCGGCGGCGTCCTCGGCTCGATCGTGTACTCCTGCCTGTTCGTGCTGATCTCCGCGGCCATGCGGCACCCGGTGATCTACTCGCTGGCGTACGTGGCGCTCTGGGAGCAGCTGATCGCCACGCTCGTCGGCGGCGCGAAGTACCTGTCGATCGAGCAGTGGTCGCTCGGCCTCGCGCACAGCATCTCGAACAACGGCGACCTGGACTCGCACCTGACGTTCACCCCCTCGATCGTGCTGGCGGTCATCGCGGTCGTGCTGACCACGTGGTACGCCACACAGCGGCTGAGCGCCTTCACCGTGCGCGCCGACTGAAATTCGGTGGCGCTCTCCGCCGGGCGGATGCTGTCCTGACTGAATGCAGATCAGACGACTCAACCCGGCGGAGAACCCGCGGGATGCCGCGGCGGTACAACCCGCGCTGCGGCAGTGGCGCCGCGACTACATGCCTGATCTCCCCCCGGGCGGGGAGATCAGGCTGCGGCATTGGTGCACGGCCGGCTACACCGGCGAGGTGGTCGTGTTCGGTGTCTTCGCCGACGAGCAGGCGACCGAGGCCTACGGCATGTCCGTCTGCGGCTACTCGACGAAGAACAACCTCGACCTCACCTGGGCTGACGTCAACGTCACGGCCGAGGGGCGGGAACTCGGCGCCGAGACCGCGCTGTTCGAGGCGCTGCTGCGGCTGAACCTCGAGCTCGGCCGCAAGCGGCTGGCGATAGGCATGCCGCAGACGATGGTCCCGGCGCCGTTCGTGGAGGAGTACGACGGCCGGCTGACCGACACCGCGATCATGTCCACGCTGGACCTCGACACGATCGACCGCGCGCAGTTCGAGGCATGGGCCGAGCCGTCCGCGAAGAACGAGCAGTACACGCTGGTCGGCTGGACCGGGCGCTGTCCGGACGAGCTCGCGGAGTCCTTCTGCTCGGCGATGGACGCGATGGCCGACCAGCCGCTCGGCGAGTTCGAGTACACCTTCGACAAGTACTCGGTCGACCGGCTGCGCTGGAACGAGGCGGAGATAGACCGGCTCGGCGCGCGCCGGTACGTGCAGGCGGCGCTGGATCCGGATGGGAACGTGGCCGCCTTCAACATGATCGGCACGTACCCGGACGAGCCGACGAGCAGCGAGATCTGGGACACCGGCGTGGTCCGCGGCCACCGCGGCCACGGGCTCGGGCTGCGGGTCAAGGCGGCCGCGAACCTGTGGCTGCTGGAGGACCGGCCGAGCACCCGGATGATCCGCACGTACAACAACAACGAGAACCACTGGATGCTCGCGGTCAACCGGACCATGGGCTATCGGCCGCGGGTCGACTTCCCGGGTTACGAGTTCGCCGTCGCGGGCTGAGTCCGGCGCGACCCGGGCAGCAGCGCGGCCCGGGTCGCGAGGCCGGCCGTGCGCGTGAGCACCATGACCACGGCCATGAAGATCAGACCGTCGGTGATGGCCGCCTGCGTGACCTGGTGCGCGATGCACCAGTCGGCGAGCTGCTTCGAGAACAGGTGCTCGGCGCCGTACGAGAAGAAGGCCCGCGCGCCGACGATGACGGTCCACATCAGCGCGTACGGCCAGGCCGCCGCGCTGGTCGGCAGGCCGGTCTCCGGGCTGCGGTAGACGCGCATCAGCGTGAGCCCGAGCAGGCCGACCAGCAGTCCGGCGGCGGCCCCGGCGAGCTCGACCGCGAGCCCGTCGCCCCGGGTGACCGGCGCGGAGACGAACAGCGGCACGATCGCCGCGCACATCACGGCCGGACGCAGCAGCCGGAAGGCGCCGATCTTCTTGTGGCCGAGGTCGCTGTGCAGGGTGACGGTGAGCACGGCGGCGTTGACGAGTTCGGCCTGGGTCAGGGTGCTGAGCATGGGTTTCCCCCTCGTTCGTCGGGTTTCGGTGACGCCACCGACTCTCCCGCCGAACGCCGCGCGCCGGATCAACCCGCGGTTCTGGTCCCGGTATGAACCCGCCGGCACCACGCTGGTACCAGGCCCTCCACCACCGTCTCCACCCACGGTTCGTTCCACCCCGCGGGCCCGCCCGGAATACTGGGCGCATGCTGCTGCGAGCTTCCATCTGGACGACGCGCCTGCTCGGGCTCGTCATCGTCGGCACGCTGGTCTTCCTGCACCCGGTCGCGACCCCGGGCGGCGCCGCCACCCAGCAGTCCGCCTTCGTCGTGCTCTGCCTCGGCCAGTTCGCCCTGATGCTGGTCGAGTCGGAACTGCTGCCCGCGGCGACGGTCCGCTGGCTGCGCCCCGCGGCACTCGGGCTGGTCGTCGTGACCGCGTGCCTCGGTGCCACGGCCTCGGGCGACGGCACGTACATGATCGTCTTCTCGATCAGTGCGATCCAGTCCGCGATGGCCGACCTGCCGCTGGTCAGCGCGCTGTCGATCGCCGCGCTCGGCATGCTGGTCAGCGAGATCGGCGGGATCGCCTTCGACCAGGGCATCGGCACGTTCGTCGGCTACCCGGTGCTGCTGTTCATCGGCATAACGCTCGGCCGCAGCCGGGCCGACTACCGGATCCGTGCGGAGCAGGCGGCCGCCCTGCTCGCCCAGCACGAGCAGCTGCGGGCCGAGCAGCGCCGCGCCGACGTGCTCGACGAGCGCGCCCGGCTGGCCCGCGAGATCCACGACGTGCTCGCGCACTCGCTCGGCGCGCTCGGCATCCAGATCCAGATGGCCCGCGCCCTGATCACCGACCGCGGGGACACCGAGGCGGCGCTCGTCGCGCTGGAGAAGGCGCAGCGGATGGCCTCCGAGGGCCTGGTCGAGACGCGGCGCGCCGTACACGCCCTGCGTTCCGACACCCTGCCGCTGCACGACGAACTGGCCCGCCTGGCCGCCGAGCACGCCGAGCGACGCCACGTCCTCGTGCACTGCGACCTCGACGGCGAGCCGCGCCCGGTGCCCCCGGACGCGACCGTCGCGCTGCTCAGGACGGCCCAGGAGGCGCTGGTGAACGCGGCGAAGCACGCCCCCGAAGCAGAGGTCGAGGTACGGCTGAGCTACGCGGCCGACGGGCTCACGATGGCCATCGCCAACAAGCTCCCGGCCGACGGCGCGGTGCCGAGCGCCGGCCCGATCCTGGAGACCGTCGACGGCGGCTACGGCCTGACCGGCATGCGCGAGCGTCTCAGACTGCTGCGCGGCACGCTCGAGGCGGGCCCGGTCGGCGACCGCTGGCTGGTGACCGCCGACCTGCCGTTGGCCGCCGCCGCTGACTGAGCGTCAGCCCAGCTCGCTGCTGACCACCCCGGCCAGCCGGTTCGCGATCAGGTCGGCCTGCTCCTGGCTCTCCGCCTCGACCATGACCCGCACCAGCGGCTCGGTGCCGGACGGACGCAGCAGCACCCGGCCGCGCTCGCCGAGCTCCACCTCGGCGGCGCTGACCGCGTCGGCCAGCTCGGTGCTCGAACCGACCCGCGACTTGTCCACGCCGCGCACGTTCACCATCACCTGCGGCAGCTTGCGCATCACGGCGGCGAGCTCGGCCAGCGGCTTGCCGCTCTCGGCGACCCGCGCCAGCAGGTGCAGCCCGGCCAGGATGCCGTCGCCGGTGGTGGCGTACTCCTGCATGATGATGTGGCCGGACTGCTCGCCGCCGAGCACGAAGCCGCCCTCGCGCATCGCCTCCAGCACGTAGCGGTCGCCGACCGCCGTCTGGATCACCTTCAGGCCCGCGCGCTCCATCGCGATCTTGAAGCCCAGGTTCGCCATCACCGTGGCCACCACGGTGTCCTCGGCCAGACCGCCGCGCTCGCGCAGGGCCAATGCCAGGATCGCCATCACCTGGTCGCCGTCCACGACCTCGCCCGCCGCGTCCACGGCCAGCATCCGGTCCGCGTCCCCGTCGTGCGCCACGCCGAGGTCCGCGCCGTGCTCGACCACCTTCGCGCGCAGCAGGTCCAGGTGGGTGGAGCCGCAGCCGGCGTTGATGTTCAGCCCGTCCGGGGCGTCGCCGATGGTCACGACCTCGGCGCCGAGCCGGCGCAGCGCGGCGGGGGCGGCGACCGCGGCCGCGCCGTGCGCCGCGTCCAGCACGACCTTGAGCCCGTCCAGCCGGTTCGGCACCGTGCCGACCAGGTAGTCCACGTAGCGCTCGACCCCGTCCTCGAGGTCGGTGATCCGGCCGATGGCGTCCCCGATCGGCCGCTCCCAGGGCTCCTTCAGCCGCCGCTCGATCGCGTCCTCGATCTCGTCCGGCAGCTTCAGGCCGCCGCGCGCGAAGAACTTGATCCCGTTGTCCTCGGCCGGGTTGTGGCTGGCCGAGAGCATCACCCCGAAGTCCGCCTCCAACGCGATGGTCAGGTAGGCCACCGCGGGCGTGGGCAGCACGCCGAGGCGCACCACGTCCACCCCGGCCGAGGCCAGGCCCGCCGCCACCGCCGCCTCGAGGAACTCGCCCGAGGCCCGCGGGTCGCGCCCGATGACCGCCCTGGGCCGGTGGCCCGCGAACTCGCCGCGCTCGGCCAGGACGTGCGCCGCGGCGACCGACAGGTCGAGCGCGAGCTCCGCGGTGACCTCGCGGTTCGCCAGCCCGCGCACTCCGTCGGTTCCGAAAAGTCGGGCCATGGAAGCGGACCCCTTAGCTGTTGTGGTGGGAAGGCTCATGCGAAAGAGACAACCCCACCGTACGCCGCGAGACGGACGATGGGGCTGTCTGACTTGCCGATAAACGGCAAAGCCCAATACAAGCGTGTTCGGAGACTAACGCTTCGAGTACTGCGGGGCCTTACGGGCCTTCTTGAGACCGGCCTTCTTGCGCTCGGTCGCGCGCGCGTCCCGGGTCAGGAAGCCGGCCTTCTTCAGGGTCGGGCGGTTGGCCTCGACGTCGGCCTCGTTCAGCGCGCGGGCGATGCCCAGGCGCAGCGCACCGGCCTGGCCGGAGATGCCGCCGCCGTTGATGCGGGCGATCACGTCGTACTGGTCGTCCAGCTCGAGCACGTGGAACGGCTCGTTGACCTCCTGCTGGTGCACCTTGTTCGGGAAGTACGCGTCGAGGGTACGACCGTTGATCTTCCACTTGCCGGTGCCGGGGATGATCCGCACCCGGGCCACGGCCTCCTTGCGGCGACCGGTGCCGCCGGCCGGGACCAGGTTGGCGGCGCGACGCACCGGGGCGTCGGCGGCCGGAGCGGTCTCGGTGGTGTAGGTCTCGGGGACCTCTTCGTCGTCGAAGGTCTCGACGTCGGCCGTCGTCAGTTCAGACACTGCCGCAAACTCCTTGATCGATTACTGAGCGACTTGAGACAGCTCGAACGGAACGGGCTGCTGGGCGGCGTGCGGGTGGTTCGGTCCGCCGTAGACCTTGAGCTTCTTCAGCATGTCGCGGCCGAGGCTGTTGTGCGGGAGCATGCCGCGCACGGCCTTCTCCAGAGCCTTGCGCGGGTCCTTGTCGATCAGGTCGCCGTACTTGACGGAGCGCAGACCGCCCGGGTAACCGGAGTGCCGGTAGGCGAGCTTGTCCTCGCGCTTGTTCCCGGACAGGTGGACCTTCTCCGCGTTGACGATGATGACG
>DATJIF010000180.1:0-30714 GCA_035493475.1 Actinospica sp. | reverse complement strand
GTGACCTCCTGGCGCGCGGCGAGGTCAGCGCGGACACCCTCGATGATCTCCTCGAGCACGTTCATCGCTCCGCTACCGTCCCCTCAGATCCGCAGGCCACACACGGCGCCGTCTTGCCATGCCATGCTATCGGCCCCGCGCCTCGCACGCTGCCAAGATCCACATCGCGGACCGGCCGCGGCGGCCTTCGAACACACATCCGCCCCGGTCACGGCACCTTTGACAGGGTGCTCGCGAACGGGGCGAAAGAAGGGCGGGCGGGGTGTCCGCGGCCCCTTAGGAGGCGGCGCGGGCGGCTGCGGCCTCGGCCTTCGCGGCGGCCCAGTTGTCGTTCGCCTGGGCGCCCATGCCGGCCGCGTTCATCGCCAGGTTCACGATGACCGCGACGATCTGCAGCACGCCGCCGATCACGACCAGCGTCCAGATGCCGAACGGGAAGGCGATGCCGCCGACCAGCCAGCCGACCATGGAGATGGCCGCGGCGGTCCAGCGGGCGGGGGCGTAGCCGTGGTCCGCGTGCGGCTCGGTGTGCGCGACCGACGAGCCCATCATGGACATCCCGACGAGCGCGGCCTTGCTCGCGGCCCCGGCCACCTTCGAGTGGCCCTTCTCGGCCTGCGTCTCCTCGATCACCTCGGACATGGCGTGCTGACTCCTCAAAGCCGAAAGTATGACTGAGTCCATTCTCCCTCACGCCCCCGGCCGATCGAGAACCAGGGGGCCTGCTGGAGACGCATCTCACAGGCTGAGAGCCGCCGGTCGCTACGCGTCGTCGGTCGCGGTGAGGTCGTTGCCGCGGCCCTGCGCGTCCCACAGGTCGCGCGCGGTCACGGCGGCGCCGGACGGGCTCGCGGCGGACGCCTGCGCCGCCGGGGCCTCGTAGCGGTTGCCGAGCCCGGACCAGCCGCCGCCGCGGGCCAGCGTGTAGATCCCGGCCAGGCACAGCAGCACGCCGCCGAGCATCGTCAGGTACGGCCACAGGCTGTTGTCGACGTTCACGATCGTGGTGGTGGAGCCGAGGCCCTGGGTGGCGGCCTGGGAGTGCAGCGCCTCGTCGAGCCGGCTGAGCCGGTCGGCCACCGCGTAGACGGTGCCCGCCCCGGCCAGCGCGAGCACCGCGCCGACCAGGTAGCGCCCGATCCGGCGGACGGCGAACAGCGCGAGCGCGCCGGCGAGCCCGGCCAGGCCGAGCGCGTACGGCACGCCGGTCAGCTGCGAGCCGGTCGCGGTCACCTTGAACGTGATCGGCTGGGTGACGTCGCCGTGCGCCCAGCCGCGGCCGATGGTGAGCAGCACGACGCCGGAGCCGACCGCCGCGAGCAGCGCGGCCAGCGACTTGGCCCGGGTGGCCCTGCGGGCCGGGCGGACGTTCTCCTGCTCGGTGACGACCTCGGCGGGGGTGGACTCAGCGACTGCCATGGGACCATCCTCGCAAACGCCGTCTCCGGACCGTCCGGCGGGTCAGTCCGCCGCGCGCAGGGTGCCCGCCGCGGCGACCGCGCGCAGCACCGCCATCGCCTTGTTGCGGCACTCGGCGTCCTCGCTCTCCGGCACCGAGTCGGCGACGATTCCGGCCCCGGCCTGCACGTACGCGGTCCCGTCGCGCAGCAGCGCGGTGCGGATGGCGATCGCGGTGTCGCTGTTCCCGGCGAAGTCGAGGTAGCCGACGCAGCCGCCGTACACGCCGCGGCGGGTGGGTTCGAGCTCGTCGATGATCTGCAGCGCGCGCGGCTTCGGGGCGCCGGACAGCGTGCCCGCGGGGAAGGCGGCGAGCAGCACGTCGAGGGCGCCGCGCTCCTCGGACACCTTGCCGACGACCGTGGAGACGAGGTGCATGACGTGGCTGTACCGCTCGACGCTCATGAAGTCGACCACCTCGACCGTGCCCGGCGCGCTGATCCGGCCGAGGTCGTTGCGGCCGAGGTCCACCAGCATCAGGTGCTCAGCGCGCTCCTTCGGGTCGGCCAGCAGCTCCTCGGCCAGCGCCGCGTCCTGCTCGGGGGTGGCGCCGCGCGGCCGGGTGCCCGCGATCGGGTGCAGCATCGCCTCGCCGTCGGCGACCTTCACCAGCGCCTCCGGGGAGGAGCCGATCACGTCGAAGGCGCCGCGCTCGCTCGGGAAGCGGAACAGGTACATGTAAGGGCTCGGGTTCGTCGCGCGCAGCACCCGGTAGACGTCCAGCGCGCTGGCCTCGGTCGCCATCTCGAAGCGCTGCGAGAGCACGATCTGGAAGGCCTCGCCCGCGCGGATCTCCTCCTTGGCGCTCTCCACGGCCGCGCGGTAGTCGGCGCTGGTGCGGTTGCCGGTGAACGTCGGCGCGAGGTCGAGGTCCACGATCGCCGGAAGCAGGCGGTCCGGACGGGTCAGGTCGGCGGCCATCGCGTCGAGCCGGGCGACGGCGCCCTGGTACGCCGCGTCCACGCCGTCGGGGGTGCCGTTGAGGTTGATCGCGTTGGCGATCAGGGTGACCGTGCCGTCGGTGTGGTCGAGGACGGCGAGGTCGGCGGCGAGCAGCATCGTCAGCTCGGGCAGTTCGAGGTCGTCCTTCGCGTGCCGGCCCACGCGCTCCAGCCTGCGCACCGTGTCGTAGCCGAGGTAGCCGACGAATCCGCCGGTCAGCGGCGGCAGGTCGGCGCGGCTCGGGTCCTGCGGCGTGCGCAGCAGTTCGAGCGTGGCGCGCAGCACCTCCAGCGGTTCGCCCTCGGTCGGCGCCCCAGTCGGCGGAGTCCCGATCCAGGCGGCCGCGCCGTCGCGCTCGGTCAGCGCGAGTTCGCTGCGCACGCCGATGAAGGAGTACCGCGACCAGACGCCGTGCTCGGCCGATTCGAGCAGGAAGGTGCCGGGACGCTCGGCCGCGAGCTTGCGGTAGAGCCCGACCGGGGTCTCGCCGTCGGCCAGGAAGCGACGCGTGACCGGGATGACCCGCCGCGAGTCGGCCAGGGCGCGGAAGCCGGACAGGTCGGGAGTGGTGGCGCCGGTTGTCATGGAGGACATTGTGCAGGACGAACGCGCGCTAGCGGCCTTCGACCTTCAGTTCGCGGCCGTCGAAGCAGGTGTGCGTGCCGGTGTGGCAGGCCGGTCCGGACTGGTCCACCTTCACCAGCAGCGTGTCCCCGTCGCAGTCCAGCGCCACCGACTTGACCTCCTGGAAGTTGCCGGAGGTCTCGCCCTTGACCCAGTACTCGGCGCGGCTGCGGGACCAGTAGGTCGCGCGGCCGGTGGCGAGGGTGCGGCGCAGCGCCTCGTCGTCCATCCACGCCAGCATCAACACCTCACCGGTGTCGAACTGCTGGACAACGGCGGGTACCAGCCCTTGACTGTTCCGTTTCAACTTCGCTGCGATGTCCGCGTCGAGCGCCGTACGCCCCGGCCTTGAATCATCCATGGCCCTATTGTCTCGCTCAGACGATCACGTTCACGCCACGGGGACCCTCAGATGAAAACCCTCAGCGGCGCCTGCGCTGAATTACGCGACGGGCTCCGAGCCACGCTGCTCCCGTGGCTGCTCGCGCATGTGATCGTGCTGGCCGTGTGCCGCAGGATCGGCGGCGGTTTGTTCTCGCCGTTGTTCGCCTGGGACACGCACTGGTATCTCGCCGAGGCGAACGGGATGGCGCACGGCGGGAACGTGTTCGCCGATTTCACCGGTCCCGGCGGCCTCGCGCACTTCTTTCCGCTGACCTCGCTGTGCGTCGCCGGCCTGGCGCTGGTGACGCGGCTGCCGGTCACGTTCCTGCTCTTCGCGTTCTGCTGGATCCTCGCCTGGGTCTTCGGCGCGCTCGTGCACATGATCGCGATGCGCGAGACCCGCGACCGGATGACGGCGAGCCGCGCGGCCTGGCTGAGCCAGATCGCTCCGGGCGCGTTCGCACTGGTCATGGGCTATACGGAGCCGCTCGCGGGAGTGCTGGCGGCGCTGTACTTCCTGGCGATCCGCAGGCAGCGCACCGGCTGGGCGTTCGCCGTCGGACTGCTCGCGGGGATATCCCGGCCGACCGGCATCGTGCTCGCGCTGCCGGGCCTGTTCGAGGCGATACGCGCGGCGCATCGGGCGCGTTGGGCGCCGCGCGTGATCATCGCGGGATTAGCCCAAACCGCGTCACCGGCACTGGGCCTGTTCACCTATCTCGCCTACTGCCAATGGCATTTCGGCGACTGGATCCTCCCCTACGCGCAGCAGGTGTCGAGCGGAAATCGCGGCGCGGTGACGCAGAATCCGTTCGCCACCATTCAGACGCTGATGAACACGCCGAACTCGACGAGCATTCTGCTCACCTCGCTGGCGGGCGCCGCGATCGGGATCTTCGCGCTGACGGCCTGCTGGGGTCTGCTGCCCGGCTCGTTCACGGCGTGGTCGGCGGTGATGTTCATCCTCGGAATCACCTCACCGCTGTTCACGTCCGAGCCGCGCTACCTCGCCGCGATCATCCCGTTCTGCATCGCGCTGCCCGAGCTGATCCGCAGCCGCTGGGTCTGGATCCCGTTCGTCGTCGCGAACCTCGCCCTGCTCTACTCGGTGACCTGGCTCGCGCTCACGTACCGTCAGATAGCCTGACCGACCGCGGTGCGCGCCCAGGAGGCGTAGAGCCCCGCGTAGATCCCGCCCTGGTCGACGAGCTGCCGATGCGATCCGCGCTCCACGAGCCGCCCCGCGTCGAACACGAACACCTCGTCCGCGGCCTGCGCCGTGGAGAGCCTGTGCGCGATCGAGACGGTCGTGCGGCCGCGGGTCAGCGCCTCGAGCGCGCGGGCGATCCGCTGCTCGGTGGCCGGGTCCACGGCCGAGGTCGCCTCGTCGAGCAGCAGCAGGTCGGGGTCGGCGACGTACGCGCGGGCCAGCGCCACGAGCTGCCGCTCGCCGGCCGAGAGCGACTCGCCGCGCTGGCCGACCGCCGTGGCCACGCCGTGCGGCTGACCGGCCAGCCAGTCGCCGAGACCGAGCGCCTCGAAGGCCCGCGCCACCGCCGCGTCGTCCGCACCGGGAGCTCCGTAGCGCACGTTGTCGGCGAGGGTCCCCTCGAACAGGAAGCCGTCCTGAGGAACCATCACCACGCGCCGCCGCAGCTGCTCGAACGGGATCCGGCGCGCGTCGACGCCGCCGATCAGCACGGCGCCCTCGACCGGGTCCATCAGCCGCGTGAGCAGCTTCGCGAAGGTCGTCTTGCCGGAGCCGGTCTCGCCGACCACCGCGATCCGGCCGCGCGCGGGGATCGTCACGTCCACGTCGTGCAGCACGCGGGCGCCGCCGGGGTACGCGTAGGCGACGTGGTCGAAGTGCACGTCCAGCGGCCGGTCCGGCAGATCCGTGCCCGCCGCGCCGGGGTCGGGCACGTCCGGCACCGCCTCCAGCAGCCCGATCACGCGGCGCCAGCCGGAGATCGCGTTCTGCGCCTCGTTGAGCACCTCGACGCCCCACTGGACCGGCGTGATGAACAGCGAGACCAGGAAGAGCATCGCCACGATCTGGCCGGCCGTCAGGTCCCCGCCGACGCCGAGCAGCGTGCCCACGACGATGACCCCGGCGTTCGCCAGGCCCGCCGCGATCTCGCCCGCGCTGAACGTGGTGATGACGACGCGCTGCGCCCCGATCTGGGCACGGCGGGTCCGGATGATCGCCTCGTCCATCCGCGCGCCCATCCGGTCCTCGATGCCGTACGCGCGCACCACCGGCGCCCCGACCAGCGTCTCGCTGACCGACCCGAGCATCCGGCCGATCGCCGTGCGCACGGCGCTGTAGCGGGCGCCGGTCTTCTTCTGCACCAGCCGCATCGTGGCGAACAGCGGCAGGAAGCAGACCCAGATCAGCAGCGTGAGCTGCCAGGAGTAGACCGCCATCACGATCGTGGCCAGCGCCATCTGGGCGATGCTGACGAACAGCGTCAGCCCGCCCTCCTGGATGAAGTTGGTGATGGTGTCCACGTCCGAGGTGACCCGGGAGACGAGCGAACCGCGCTGCTCCGCCTGCTGGTGCGCGACGGACAGGTCGTGCACGTGCCGGAACGCCTTGATCCGCAGCCCCGAGAGCCCTGATTCGCTGGCCTGGTACAGCCGCCGGCTCATCGCCGTGGCCGAGAGCATGGTGGCGACGACGGCGAGGGCCGCGATGGCGACCATCCGCTCCACCTCGCCGACGTCCACCTTCCCGGACGGCGAGCCGAAGCCGTGGTCCATGGCCTGCTGCACGGCGATCGGGATGACGATGCGCCCGGTCGTGGCGACCAGCGCGAGCAGCATCGTGACGCCGATCCCCTTCACGAACTCGGGCGAGAGCCGCAGCCCGGCCCGCACGATCGCGACCGGCCCGCCGGTGGCCTCCCCTACGATCGGCACCTCGGGAGCGGACTCCTCGACGAATTCCTCGGTGTCCTCGACGACGGCGGTCACGCCACGACCTCCCTCTCCTCGGATTCCGCTTCTTCTGCGGCCTTGGCGTACGCGGTGATCAATTCCCGATACCCGGCACTGCTCTCCAGCAGTTCGTCATGCGTGCCACGTGCCGAGATCGCGCCGTTCTCCAGGAACAGCACCTCGTCAGCCAGCGCGACCGTGGCCTTCCGGTACGCGATCACGACCACTGTCGCGCCCGCCGCGTCATCGCTCTGCTCACGCAACCCGTCGAGAATCGCCGCCTCAACACTCGGATCCACCGCCGACGTACAGTCGTCGAGCACAAGCAGCCGCGGATGACGCACCAGTGCCCGAGCCAGCGCGAGCCGCTGCCGCTGCCCACCGGACAGCGTCGTCCCGCGCTCGCCGATCACCGTATCGAGCCCCTGCGGCAGAGCCTTGACGAACTTCTCCGCCTGCGCCGTACGCAGCGCACCCCAAACCTGCTCGTCACTCACGTCGTCTCCAAGACCGACGTTCGCACGCACGGTGTCCCCGAAGATGAACGTCTGCTGCGGCACGAGCGCGACCGCGTCGGACACCTCGCCCTTCGCGTACTCGGCGAGCACCGTCCCATCGAGCCGAATCGCGCCGCCGGTCGGGTCGGACAGCCGAGCCAGCAGCGCGGCAACCGTCGACTTCCCGGCCCCCGTCGCCCCGACCAGCGCGACCGTGCGCCCCGGCTCGATCGTCGCGGTCAGCGAGCGCAGCACCGGCGCCGTCTCCGCACCCGGATACGCGAACTCCACCTCATCGAAGACCAGCCCCGCCGGAACCCCGTCCCGGCGCCCGGTCTTGACCCCGTACTCCGTGTGATCCTCAGCAGCCAGCACGGCCGCAACCCGCTCGTACCCGACCACCGAGCGCGGCAGATCCCCGAGCACCCAACCGAAGGCCTGAATCGGGAAGGCCAGCAGCGTGATCAGATACGCCACGTTCACGACGTCACCCGGCTGCGCGTGGCCCGACGCGACCTGCTGCGTGCCGAAGAGCAGAACGGCCAGCACACCCAGGTTCGGCAGCGCCTCCAGGATCGGATTGAACAGCGACCGCGCGCGCCCCGCCGAGATGTTCGCGTCCCGCAACGCCCGAGCCCGATCGGCGAACCGGTCCGTCTCGGTGGCCTCCCGCCCCAGCGTCTTGACCACCAACGCGCCGTCGAACGACTCGTGCGCCACCTCGGCCACGTGCGCACGCAACTCCTGCGCACGCGCGAATCGAGGACCGGCGTGCCGCACGTACACCGTGTTGGTCACAATGATCGCCGGTATCAGCAGAATGCCGATCAGCGCGAGGACCGAGTTCGTGAGCAGCATGTCCGTGATGCCGATGATCAGCATGACGCCCACGCCGAGCGACATCGGCATCGGCGCGATCGGCATGAACGCCATCTCGACGTCCGAGTTCGCGTTAGACAGCAGCCGTCCCGTGGGCCGCTGCTGGTGCCAAGCTAGCGGCAGCCGCAGATATGCGGCCGTCACCAACTCCCGATAGCGGGCCTGCATCCGGAACTGCAGAACGCCCGCGAGCAGTCGTCGCCCGAAGATGCCGAGCACCTTCGCGACGGCCACTCCGACGATCAGCAGCCCGCCCGCGGCCAACGTCGCGGCGCCCACGTGGTGCGAGGCCAGAGACGGCAGCACGACATGGTCGGTCGCCCACCCGACAGCCCACGCTGCGCCGACAGTCATGCTGCCGTACAGCGCGCTGCCGGTGAGCGCCCCGGCGAAGACCTTCTTCTCGGTGCGGATCGCCAAGCCCAACACCCACAGTCCGCGGCGTGTCGGCGACGCGTCGGCCGGATAGGGTCGCATCGGTGCCCGGTCCCCCTTTGAGTCTTGATTGCGGCGCGAAGAGACTAACCGGGAAACAACTCCCGTGTATAGCGGAATTCCCCCTGAGCACTCCTTACCGTACCGCGTGATAGCTCAGCGCGTCAGGGCCGGATACTCTGTGCGCATGACCGGATTCGCAGCGCGGGAACGGCAGGAGCTCGCCGAGCTCCTCGCCACGGTGGGGCCGGACGCGCCGACCCTGTGCACGGGCTGGCGCACCTCCGACCTGGTATCGCACCTGGTGCTGCGCGAGGGCCGCCCCGACGCCGCGGCGGGCATCCTCGCCAAGCCGCTGGCCGGCTGGACCAAGAAGGTGCAGGACTCGACGCGCGCCCGCGTCCCCTACCCCGAACTCGTGGAGCGCTTCCGCTCCGGCCCCCCGGCCTGGTCCCCCACCAGGCTCGGCACCGTCGACGAGGCCGCCAACACGATCGAGTTCTTCGTCCACCTCGAGGACGTCCGCCGCGCCACCCCCGACTGGAAGCCCCGCGACCTCGACCCCGACCTGGACGACGAACTCTGGCGCCGCCTCCGCGCAGCGGCCAAGCTCCTCTTCCGCAAGGTCCCCCTAGGCGTCACCCTGGTCCGCGCCCCCCAGCAGCAGACCGTCGTCGCCAAGCCCGCCACCCCCCAGATGGTCACCGTGACGGGCCTGGCCGGCGAACTGGTCATGTTCTGCCACGGCCGCAAGGACGCCGCCAAGGTAGAACTCCACGGCGACGCCGCCGCCATAGAACGCCTCCGCAAGACCCCCCTGGGCGTCTAGCCCCGCTGCGGTCACCTTCGCGAGCTAGTCGCGGAGGGACTGCGGGAGGAGGGCTGCGGGCGCGTCTTGGTAGACGACGGGGACCAGCCAGCGGCGGATGGCGGCGGCGCCTACGGAGGTGTGGGCGGGGGCGGTGGTGGCGGGGAAGGGGCCGCCGTGGTGTTGGGCGTGGGTGACGGCGACTCCGGTGGGCCAGCCGTTGAAGACGATGCGGCCGGCGATGCGCTCCAGGTGGGGCAGGAGTTCCTTCGCGGCGGCGACGTCTGATTCGTTGGCGGGGTCGAGGTGGATCGTGGACGTCAGGTGGCCTTCGCCTACGCCTGCCGGGGTGGGGTTCTCGCCGGGGCGGTAGGTGACGACGATGCCCACGGGGCCGAAGTGCTCCTCGCGGAGGCGGGCGGCGTGGGTGCGGAAGTCGTCGGCGGCCACGGCGTAGACGGCGGGGGTGGGGGCCCAGGGGCCTTCGCCGGGCTTGCCTTCGGCGAGCAGGCGGACGCCGGGGACGGTCGCGAGGTCGTCGAGGCCTGCGACGAGGCCGCTGTGGATGCGTTCGGCGAGCATGGGGGCGCCTACCGTGCCGGATACCGCTTCGGCGATGGCGTCGAGGAGCACCGCGTCTTCGGGGACGAACATGATGCCGGGGTTGGTGCAGAACTGGCCCGAGCCCTGGGTGAGTGAGCCCGCGTAGCCGGTGGCGATTTCGGCGGTGCGCTTGGTTGCGGCGCCGGGGAGCACGAATACGGGGTTCACGGAACCGAGTTCGCCGTAGAACGGGATCGGGGTCGGGCGTTCGGCGCACAGCTTGGCGAGCGCGAGGCCGCCTCGGGTGGAGCCGGTGAAGCCCACGGCGGTGATGGCGGGGTGCTGGACCAGGTGCACGCCTGCTGAGAAGCCGAAGACGATGTTGAATACGCCCTCGGGGGCTCCGGTGGCGGCGAGGGCCTCGCGGACCAGTTCAGCGGTGCGGAGTGAGGTGTGGGGGTGGGCTTCGTGCGCCTTGACGATGACGGGGCAGCCTGCGGCGAGGGCTGAGGCGGTGTCGCCACCCGCTACCGAGAAGGCGAAGGGGAAGTTCGATGCGGCGAAGACGGCTACCGGGCCCAGGGGGCGGTTGACGCGGCGGAGGTCGGGGCGGGGGCCGTCCGCGTGCTCGATCAGGGTGTCCTGGTACGTGCCCTCGCGCAGGAGGTCGGCGAAGAGGCGGAGTTGGCCGGTGGTGCGGGCGACTTCGCCGGGCAGGCGGGGGGCGCCGAGCGCCGTCTCGCGGTCGGCGAGGGCGACGAGTTCGTCCACGTGCTCGTCGAGGGTGGCGGCGACTGCTTCCAGAGCGGCGGCGCGGTCGAAGGCCTGCCAGGCGGGGAAGGCGGCTTCGGCGGCGGCTACCAGGCGGTCCACGTCGCCGGTGGGGGTGGCGGGGAGCGGGGCGCCCGCGGGCTCGCCCGTGCGGGGGTCGTAGCCCTGGATGAGGTCCTGGTCGTCAGACATGTGCTGCTTCCTCAGAGGTTGTCGGCGTCGAATTCCGGCGAGCAGAAGGGGCCGCCGAGGTGCTTGAACGCGAAGTCGGTGGTGTCGAGGGGGCCGAACTGGGCGACGAGCTTGTCGTGGAAGGGCTCGGCGTCGTCCTGCGGCTCGTAGCCGAGCGCGCGGGCGCCGTCGAGCGAGACCCAGCCGCCGCGGGTGTTCGGGGAGACGCCGTAGATCACCTGGTAGCCGGGCTTCTCGACGGTGAGGCAGGCCTCGAACAGCCGGCCCGCATCGTCCGGGGACAGCCAGGTGGAGAGCGAGCGCAGGGCGCGCGGTTCGGGGAAGCAGCTCAGGATGCGGATGCTGATCACGTCCATCCCGTAGCGCTTGGCGTAGAGCGCGCCGAGGGCCTCGCCGGCGACCTTGGAGACGCCGTAGTACGTGTCGGGCAGCGGGGTGGTGTTCTCCGGGATCGGGAAGTCGTCCGGCTTGTAGAAGCCGACCGCGTGGTTCGAGGAGGCGAACACGACGCGCGGGACTTCGGCGCGGCGGGCGGCCTCGAAGACGGTGTACGTGCCGTTGATGTTGACCTCGAGGATCCGCTCCCAGGGCGCCTCGACCGAGATGCCGCCGAGGTGCACGACGGCGTCCACGCCCTGACAGGCCTCGATCATCGCGTCCGGGTCGGTGACGGAGCCGTGGATGAACTCCTCGCCCTCACCGGGGGTGATCTCGGCGAGGTCGAACAGCCGCAGCGTGCGTCCGGGCCGGGCGAGCCGGGGCCGCAGGATCTCGCCGACGACGCCCGCGGCACCGGTGATGAGGATGGTGGACACGTCGCGCTCCTTCTCGTGGGTCTGGTGGGTCACGTGTGTCGGTGATCAGGGTCAGACGGCGGTACGCAGGATCGCGCCGAGTTCCGCGGCGTGCCGGACGACCGCCTCGGCCACGTGCGTGGCGTGGTCGGCGTCGGCGAGCCGCGCGGAGGGCACCGAGCAGCTGATCGCCTCGATCGCGGGGTGCTTGTAGTCGAGGGTGGCCGCGAAGCAGCCGAGGCCCGCGGTGTTCTCGCCGCGCTCGATCGAGTAGCCGCGCTCGCGGGTGCCGGCGAGGTCGGCGAACAGCGCGTCGCGGTCGGTCAGCGTCTTCGGGGTGATGGCGACGAGCTCGGCCGGGAGCAGCGCGTCCACCTCCTCGTCGGTGCGCTGGGCGAGCAGCGCCTTGCCGAGGGAGGTGGCGTGCGCGGGCAGCCGGCGGCCGACGCGCGAGGTCAGCCGCAACTGGTGCGCGGACTCGCGGCTGGCCAGGTAGACGACGTCGGAGCCGTCGAGCCGGGCGAGGTGCACGGTCTCGTTGACCTCGGCGCGCAGGTCCTCCAGCACCCGGGTCGCGGCGCGGATCACCGGGTCGCGGTCCAGGTACGAGGTGCCGACGAGCAGCGCACGCACTCCGATGGAGTAGCCGGTGCCGCGCCGGTCGGTCTCCACCCAGCCGCGGGCCACGAGCGTGCGCAGCAGCACGAACAGGCTGGATTTCGGGTAGGACAACTCCCGCTGGATCTCGCTGAGCGTGAGCGGTTCACTGGTACGGGCGAGCAGTTCGAGCAGCTCGACGGTGCGGTCGGCGGACTTGACTCCGGCCGGCGCGGCGGGCGTCTCGCTCGCCTTGACGTGCTCTTCTCGCCGTTCTAGGGTTCCCACAGATTCATCATACTGCACCACGTTCATCTATGTGAACACCCTCGAAGGGATCAGCCGCGTGCCCCCCAGCGTCAGCCCCCGCCGCCTCGACGGACTGCTGTTCTTTCCGGTCACCGCCTTCGACGCGGAGGGCCGCTTCGCCCCCGGCCCGTACCGGGAGCACATCGAGGAGCGCCTCGCCTCGGGGCCCGGCGCGGTCTTCGCGGCGTGCGGCACCGGCGAGTTCCCCGCGCTGGAGCCCGAGGAGTACGAGCGCTGCCTGGAGGCGGCGGTCGAGGCGACGGACCTGCGCGTGCCGGTGATCGGCGGCTGCGGCTACGGCACCGCGCTGGCGAAGCAGTACGCGCGGGCGGCGGAGCGCGCGGGGGCGAACGGGCTGCTGGTGCTGCCGCCGTACAGCGCGGACGGCGGGCAGGAGGGCCTGCTGCGGCACTACACGGCGCTGGCCGAGTCGACCGAGCTGGACCTGATCCTGTATCAGCGCGACACGACGGCCTTCGCGCCGGAGACGGTCGCCGAGCTGGCTCAGGTGCCGAACATCGTGGGCTTCAAGGACGGCCGCGGCGATCTCGACCTGATGCTGCGGATCGTCAGCGCGGTGCGCACCTCCGGGGAGGCCGACTTCCTGTTCTTCAACGGCATGCCGACCGCCGAGATGACGCAGCTCGCGTACCGGGCCGTGGGCGTTCCGCTGTACTCCTCGGCTGTGTTCTGCTTCGCCCCCGACATCGCGCTGGCCTTTCACGGCGCCCTCGAGGCCGGCGACCAGAAGACCGTCGACACGCTCATCGACGAGTTCTTCCGTCCGTACGTGCAGTTGCGGCACAAGCGCCCGGGCTACGCGGTCTCCCTGGTCAAGGCGGCGACGCGGGCCGACTCGTACGGCGTCGGCCCGGTGCGCGCGCCGCTGACCGAGCCCGCGCCGGAGCACGTGGCGGAACTGCTGGCGCTGGTCGACCGCGCGCGGGCGGCACTGGCATGAAGGGCCTCGGCGTCAATCTGTATCCGTGGGACGTCGCGGGCGATCCCGATTGCGCCGAACGTGTGGCCGACCTCGGGGCCGATCGGGTGACATTGGCCGCCGCGTATCACACGGTCAGAGCACTGAGCCCGCAGCATCCGACCCGCAAGGTCGTGACGGCCACCCATTCGGCGGTCTACTACCGGCCGGAGCGCGAGCACTGGGAGGACTCGCTGCTGCGCCCGGCGGAGGCCGCGTGGGCGCCCGGCTCGTTCACCGAGGGAGCGCGGGCGCTGCGCGGGGCGGGCCTGAAGGTCTACGCCTGGACGATACTGGCGCACAATCAGCGTCTTGGCACGATGCACTCCGAGCACGCGGTGGTGAACGCGTTCGGCGATCCGTACGCCTGGGCGCTGTGCATCAACTCCCCCGAGGTGCGCACATACTGCTCGCTGCTCGCCTCGGAGGTGGCGATCCAGCCGGACATCGACGGGATCGAGCTCGAATCCTGCGGCTGGTACGGCTTCGACCACCTGCACGCGCACGACAAGACGAGCGGCGTCACATTCGACTCCGCGACGAAGTTCCTGCTCAACCTGTGCTTCTGCGCCGCCTGCACGGCCTCGTACTCGGCCGCCGGGCTCGACGGACTGCGGGACGTCGTGCGCGCCGTACTCGCACCGGTATTCATAGGGACCGCGGAAACCGCGACGCTCCCGAACGAGCTCCTCGAAGCCGTCTCCGCGCTGCGGATCAAGGCGGCGTCCCGCTTCCAGAGCGAGGTCATCGCCGCCGTCCGCGCCGTACGCCCCAACCTGCCGATCCTGCTGCACACCTCGCCCGACCCGCTCGCCGCCGGGGCGAATCCGGGCGCCGTACCGGACGGAACCTTCGGCGCGGTCGTGCAGTGCGGCGGCGTGCGCTCGGACGCGGCCCTCGTCGGCCTCAGCGCGTACGCCGACGCCCTCGACAAGGCCGGCCCCCGCCAGCCCCTCGCCGCCACGCTCAACGCCGTCGGCGGCATGGGCTGCGACCGCGCCGGCATCGCCTCCTGGGCAGACGAGGTACGCGCCGCCGGAGCCGACGAACTGCGCCTCTACCACGCGGGCATCGCCTCGGCCGCGGACCTGGCCGCGATCAGAGCCCTGAGCCAGTGAGCAGCTAGCCGGTACGGGGGACGGCTCGGGCTAGTCCGCCGAGATTCCGTCCAGCAGCAGGTGCCAGACGCCCTCGAAGCGCTCGGTCGTGCCCGGGTCGGACCACTCGTGGCGGTGCATCGGGTTGTGGAAGCGGGTCGTGGCGTCCCAGATGGCCAGGGCGCCGCTTTCTAGCACCGAGGGGCGGAACTCGCCGGCCTCGACGCCGTCCTCCAGGATGCGGGTGATCTGGCTGGTCAGCACCTCGACGTGTTCGTGCACGACCTCCGCGTCGTCCTTGTCGATCATCGCGTAGGTGCCGAACAGTTCCGGGTCCTCGAGGGCGAAGCGGCGCTTGATGGTCATCAGCGTGAGCAGCCAGCGGTGCAGCCGGTCCGCGGCCGGGCCGGTCTCCTCGGCGATCGGCCGCAGCTCGCGGGCCTTCTGCTCCAGGCCCTGCTGCACGACGGCGGCCCGCAGCGCGGCCTTCGTGGGGAAATGACGGTAGACGGAGCCGTGCGAGACGCCGAGGGACTGCGCGACGTCGACCACGGTCGTCTTGGCCGGACCGTACCGACGCAGCGCCTCCTCGGCCGCGGAGATGATCTGCTCCCGCGTGAGCGGCTCCGCCGCCATCATGTCGTACCTCTTACTTCTCGCTGTCCAGTGAATGCATCTGCGCGGTGGCGTAGCGGTCGCCCGCCGCCGAGTCCTTCGGCACCGCCTTCTCGATCTGCTCCAGGTCGGCGGCCGTGAGCTGGACGTCGAGCGAGCCTAGCGCCTCGGTCAGCCGGTCCCGGCGGCGGGCGCCGATCAGCGGCACGATGTCCTCGCCCTGAGCCAGCACCCACGCGATGGCGATCTGCGCGACGCTCGCGCCCTTCGCCTCCGCCACCGCCCGCAACTCCTCGACGAGCGAGAGGTTGTGCGTCAGATTCTCGCCCTGGAACCGCGGGCTGAAACTGCGGAAGTCGCCCGCCGCGTTCGCCCGGTCCGCCGTGTAGTGCCCGCTGATCAGGCCACGGGAGAGAACGCCGTACGCGGTGACGCCGATTCCCAGCTCGCGCGTCGTCGGCAGGATCGCCGCCTCCGGGCCGCGCGAGATCAGCGAGTACTCGATCTGCAGGTCAGTCACCGGGTGCACGGCGTGCGCGCGGCGGATCGTGTCGGCACCGACCTCGGACAGGCCGAGGTGCCGCACGTAGCCCGCCTCGATGAGCTCGGAGACCGCGCCGACGGTCTCCTCGATCGGCACCGCCGGGTCCAGCCGCGCGGGCCGGTAGACGTCGATGTACTCGACGCCGAGCCGCTGCAGCGTGTAGGCGAGCGCGGTCTTCACGGCGGCGGGCCGCGCGTCGTAGCCGAGCCAGGCGCCGTCCGGACCGCGCTGCGCCCCGAACTTCACCGAGATCCGCACGGAGTCGCGCGGGATCCCCAGGTCCTTCAGGGCCCGGCCGAGCAGCATCTCGTTGTGCCCCATGCCGTAGAAGTCGCCGGTGTCCAGCAGCACCATGCCGGACGCGACGGCCGCCTCGATCGTCGCGATCGACTCGGCCTCCTCGGCCGGTCCGTACATGCCGGACATCCCCATCAGTCCGAGCCCGAGCGCTCCGGAGCCGACCGCCGCGGTTCCGGACCCCAACGTGCGAGTGATCATCGTCATCTCCTCGTCGTAGCGATGACTCAAGCTTGGACCTTGGAATGACAGATGTCAATATCTGTCAGTCAGACGAATCGGGGGCCGGTACGCGACCGGCCCCCGCGGCAGCCCTACGCCGTGACGATGGAGCCCTTCAGCGACACGACCGTCGAGGTCACCGCCTCGATGATGTCCTCCGGCACGTGCAGCCTCCACAGCACCGAGACGAGGTAGTCGCGCACGAGCAGGAACTGCCGCTCCGTGATCCCGAGGCCGGTGTGCGCGTCGACCATGTCCCGGCCCTCGTACGCGCTCGGGCCGCCCAGCACGCTCGCGAGCAGCGCCGCCTGGTGCTTCTTGAGCTGGATCATGTCCGTCTCCGCGAAGAACTCCTTGAGCTCCTCGTCCGCGACCACGAGCTCGTAGAACTCGCTCACCGCGAGCTGCAGCGCCGGGCCGCCGCCGATCCGCTCGTAGAACGTCGTCCCCGTCCTTACCTCGGTCCCCATCGCCCCTGCTCCCATCCGCTCGCTCGAATCCGCGCTTTCGCAGAGATCTGATCGCGGCCTCGATACGGGCGCGGGCGCGCGAGGTAAAAGCGCTCGAAACTTCCCCTCAGAACGGACAGGGACCGGTCCCGGACGCCGCGCGCTAGCTTGCGGAGCAAGACCCACTCCCACCGAAAGAAGGTGAGCAGTGTCCACGGAATCACGTCGGCCGGTGAGCCGGCGCTCCGCGATCAGGCTCGGCCTGGGCGTCGCGGCCGGTACGGGGCTGGCGGTCGCGAACCCGTTCGGCGCCCGGTCCGCGCAGGCGGCCCAGAGCGGCGCGCAGCTGTGCGACAACTCGGGCGACTCCGCCAGCGCGTACGGCCTCGGCTCGGGCGACCTCTGCATCCCCTACTCCCGCGCGCACGACGGCACCTGGGGCTACGTCTGGGGCGACTCGTACTCGGGCATGCAGCAGTCCGGCTACCTCGGCTCGCCCACGATGCTGTGCCAGAGCGCCTTCGACTCCTCGGGCAACACCCCGATCGAGTTCACGTACGCGATGCCCTCCGGCCGGGCCGAGCAGCTGTTCGACTACACCACCCACGCGGACAACGGATTCGGCTACGAGACCAGCCGGATCCCCAACGACTGCATCGAGATCGACGGCCGCACGTACATCCAGTACACCTCGGTCAACACCTGGGACGCGAAGGCCACGACGAGCGGTGACGGCTCGCTGATGGCCGGGATCGCGTACTCCGACGACTACGGCGCGACCTGGCAGGACTACGACTACCACTGGGCCGGCTGGAAGCAGGGGATCGACCAGTCGCTCTACATGATGTGGTCGTTCGCGGGCGTCGACCCGGACGGCTGGCTCTACATCTTCTCCAAGCGCTGGAACGGCAGCCACACCAACTCCGGCGACGACGGCGCGATCCAGCTGTTCCGGATCCAGCCGGGCGACTTCCGGGCCGGGAACTTCGGCGCGCAGCAGAACTGGGCCTGGAACGGCAACGCGTGGGTGTGGACCACCGCGCAGGCTCCGTCGGTCATCCTGTCCGGCAACGACATCGGCGAGTTCTCGGTCAAGAACATCGGCGGCACGTACTGCATGAGCTACTTCGACGTCACCGACTACTCGATCAGGACCCGTACGGCCTCGCGACCGGACGCGGTGTGGACCGACCCGACCACCCACATCGTGGGCGACAACGTCTCGAATCCCGCGCACTGGGGCCTGCCGCAGGTGCAGTACCTCTACGGCGGCTACATCCACCCGGGCAGCGCGAGCGCGACGTCCCTGACGCTGATCGTCTCCCAGTGGGACGGCACGATCGGCAGCCCGCCGTACTGGGCGCTGCAGTACGACGGGATCGATCCGTAAGCCGACGGGGCGTCAGAGCATCAGAACCGCGGGACGCGCAGTTCCCAGCCGGGCTCCGCGAGGCGCATCGCGGAGGCGTCGTCCCGCACTCGGACGCCGCATTCCTCGTACTGCCGGTTGAGCTGTTCGAGGGCGTCGTAGTCCAGTTCCACGCCGAGACCCGCCTCGCCGGGGACGAGCAGCGAACCGGTCGCGGTGTTCCACTCGAGCGCGCCGGGCTGGACGACGTCCTCGCGCGTCCACGGCGAGTGCGTGTCGCAGGCGTACGTGAGGTTGGGGACGGCGGCGGCCAGGTGCGTCATCGCGGCGAGCGAGATGCCCATGTGCGTGTTCGAGTGCATCGACAGTCCCCAGCCCCACGTCTCGCAGATGGCCGCGAGCTTGAGCGAGGCCCGGAAACCGCCCCAGTAGTGGTGGTCGGAGAGCACGACCTTGACCGACTCCAGCGCCACGGCCTCGGGGATCTCCTGGAACGCGGTGACGCACATGTTGGTCGCCAGCGGCAGCGACGTGGCCTTGGCGACCTCGCCCATGCCGGGGTTGCCGCCGGTCGGGTCCTCGAGGTACTCCAGCAGCCCCTCCAGCCGCTTGGCGATGCGCTTCGAGGTCTCGACCGACCAGTTCGCGTTCGGGTCCAGCCGCAGCGGCAGGTCCGGGAACGCGTCGCGCAGCGCCTCGATCGCGTCGGCCTCGGCGTCCGGCTCGAAGACGCCGCCCTTGAGCTTGAGCGAGCCGAAGCCGTACGTGTCGACGAAGCGCTTGGCCTGCCGCACGATGCCGTCGGGGTCGATCGCGTCGCCCCAGTCGTCGTCCTTGTAGCCCGGGCCGGTGGCGCCCTCGGGATGCTTGGCCCAGCGGTAGAAAAGGTACGCGCTGTACGGCACCTCCTCGCGCACCGCGCCGCCGAGCAGGTCGCACACGCGCAGGCCGGTCGCCTTTCCCTGCGCGTCGTAGCAGGCGACTTCGAACGCGCCGATGGCCTGGCCGACCGTCTTCTGCAGCGAGGCCTTGCCGACCAGGTCGGTGAGCGTGCTCGGCGTCACCCCGGCGAGCACGGCCGCGACCCGTTGCGTCAGGCCGTTGAGGTCGAACACGCTGAGGCCCACGAGCGAGGGGGCGGCCTTGTGCAGGTTGTCCAGCGTCGGGGTGTCGCCGTACGCCTCGGACAGGCCGATCACGCCCTCGTCCGTGCGCAGTTCGATGACGGCGCGCAACTGGTACGGCTGGTGTACGCCGGAGGCGTTGAGCAGCGGCGGGTCGAGCACCGCGACCGGGGTCACGACGACATCGATGATCTTCGGGCTCCGCATGACGCCTCCCAGGTTCACATCCGTGAACGCTATGCATACTTCTGAACGGCTCGGCTACCGCAACATATGCTGTGCGTTCAGGGGCGTCAAGCGAGGGCGGGCCGGGCGGCCGCGGTCAGCGCACCGGGTGGCCGAGCTCCCGCAGCGCGTCCTTGACCTGGCCGATGCTCAGCTCGCCGAAGTGGAACACCGAGGCGGCCAGCACCGCGTCCGCGCCCGCCGCGACGGCCGGGGCGAAGTGCTCGAGCCGGCCCGCGCCGCCCGAGGCGATCACCGGGATCTTCACCTCGGCGCGCACGAGCCGGATCAGCTCCAGGTCGTAGCCGTCCTTGGTGCCGTCGGCGTCCATCGAGTTCAGCAGGATCTCGCCCGCGCCCAGCTCGGCGGCCCGCGCCGCCCACTCGATCGCGTCGATGCCGGTGGACGTGCGTCCGCCGTGCGTGGTGACCTCGAAGCCCGACTCGGTCTTCACGCCCTCCGGGCAGCGCCGCACGTCGGCCGAGAGCACCAGCACCTGGCTGCCGAAGCGGTGCGCGATCTCCGAGATCAGCTCGGGCCGCGCGATCGCCGCCGTGTTCACCCCCACCTTGTCGGCGCCCGCGCGCAGCAGCCGGTCCACGTCCTCGACCGTGCGCACTCCCCCGCCGACCGTCAGCGGGATGAACACCTGCTCGGCGGTGCGGCGCACGAGGTCGTACGTCGTCTCCCGGTCGCCGCTCGACGCCGTGACGTCGAGGAACGTGAGCTCGTCGGCGCCCGCCGCGTCGTACGCCCGGGCCAGCTCCACCGGGTCGCCCGCGTCGCGCAGGTCGGCGAAGTTGACCCCCTTGACCACGCGGCCCGCGTCCACGTCGAGGCAGGGGATGACGCGAACAGCCAGGGTCATTTCGTTCCGTCCCGATAGGCGTCGACCTCGACCTCGACCAGCATCTGGGGGTCGATCAGCTTGGAGACGACGACCATCGTGGCCGCCGGGCGAACCGCGTCGAACAGTTCCTTGTGCGCGCGTCCCACGGGAGCCATGTCCCGGGTGTGCGTGACGTACATCCGGGTGCGCACGACGTGTTCCGGACCGAAGCCCGCGTGCCCCAGCGAGTCCAGTGCGACGCGGAACGCGGTGAGCGCCTGCCGGTACGGATCACCCTCGTGGTGCACGACGCCGTCCACGACCGCCGTGCAGCCGGACACGTAGGCGTTGGGACCGGCGATCACGGCCCGGCTGTAGCCGAAGGCGTCCTCCCAGGGACCGCCCGACGCGATTCGAACCACACTCACCGTGACACAGCCTCCAAGGCCTGCTCGAGGGTGAACGCGCCCGCGTACAGCGCCTTGCCCACGATAGCCCCCTCCACGCCCACCGGCACGAGCTGCGCCAACGCCCGAAGATCATCGAGGCTTGACACGCCGCCGCTGGCCACGACCGGCCGGTCGGTCGCCGCGCACACCTCGCGGTAGAGCGCGACGTTCGGCCCGGCGAGCATGCCGTCCTTGTTCACGTCGGTGATCACGTAGCGCGCGCAGCCCTCCTTGTCGAGCCGGGCCATCGCCTCGAACAGCTCGCCGCCGTCCGTGGTCCAACCACGGCCGCGCAGCCGCCAGGAGCCGTCCTCCAGCTTGCAGTCCAGGCCGACCGCGATCCGGTCCCCGTACTCGGCGATGGCCTGCGCGACCCACGCCGGGTTCTCCATCGCGGCGGTGCCCAGGTTCACCCGCGCGCAGCCGGTCGCCAGGGCCGCGCGCAGCGACTCGTCGTCCCGGATGCCGCCCGAGAGCTCCACCTTCACGTCCAGCGCGGCCACGACGGAGGCCAGCAGCTCCCGGTTCGTGCCCCGGCCGAAGGCGGCGTCCAGGTCGACCAGGTGCACCCACTCGGCTCCCGCGGACTGCCAGGCGAGCGCGGCGTCCAGCGGCTCGCCGTAGGACGTGGCGGTGCCCGCCTCGCCGCGCACCAGCCGGACCGCCTGCCCGCCCTCGACGTCGACCGCGGGCAGGAGTTCGAGCTTCGACATGCGGGGGTTCCTCGTCTAATTCGGGGAGGTCAGAGCGTCTTGATCCAGTTGGCGAGCAGCTGCGCACCCGCGTCGCCGGACTTCTCCGGATGGAACTGCGCGGCCCACAGCGCACCGTTCTCGACGGCCGCGACGAAGGGCCGCGCGCCGTAGTCGCACCAGGCGACCTTCGGCGTGGCCAGCGCGCCGGTCTCGGTCAGATGCCACTCCTGCGCCGCGTAGGAGTGCACGAAGTAGAACCGGGTGTCGGCGTCGAGGCCCGCGAACATCGTGCTGTCCTCGGGGATCGACACCGAGTTCCAGCCCATGTGCGGCACGACGGGCGCCTCGAGCTGCGCGACCGTGCCGGGCCACTCGGCGCAGCCCTCGGTCTCCACGCCGTGCTCGATGCCGCGCTCGAACAGGATCTGCATGCCGACGCAGACGCCGATCACCGGACGTCCCCCGGCCAGGCGTCGCCCGATGATGCGATGCCCGAGCACCTCGCGCAGCCCCTCCATGCAGGCCGCGTACGCGCCGACGCCGGGCACGAAAAGCCCGTCCGCGTTGACGCAGGTGTCGAAGTCGGAGGTCACGGTGACGTCCACGCCGTGCCGCGCCACCGCCCGTTCCGCCGAACGGATGTTGCCGGAGCCGTAGTCGAGGATCGCGACGGACGTCATGCGGCTACTTCCACCTCATGACGCCGGACGCGATCGCCAGCACGCTGCACACCGCGAGCAGCCCCACGATGGCCTTCGGCAGGCCCTGCTTGACGAACGAGATCACGCCGCCGAGCAGGAACAGGCCGAGCAGGATCAGCAGCGCGGCGCTGTAGCTGTTGGTCACAGGACACCCTTCGTGGACGGGACGCCGGTCACCCGCGGGTCCGGCGCGCAGGCGTCTCGCAGCGCCCGGGCCACGGCCTTGAACTGGGCCTCGACGATGTGGTGCGCGTTGCGGCCGTAGGGCACGCGCAGGTGCAGGCAGATCTGGGCCTGGGCGGTGAAGGACTCGAAGATGTGCCGGGTCAGGGTCGTGTCGTACGCCCCGATCATCGGCGCCATCCGCTCGGGCTCCTCGTGCACCAGGTACGGGCGGCCCGACAGGTCCACGACGGCCTCGGCGAGCGTCTCGTCCAGCGGCACCGAGGCGTTCGCGAACCGGCGGATCCCGGCCTTGTCGCCGAGCGCCTCGCGGAAGGCGCCGCCGAGCGCGAGCGCGGTGTCCTCGACCGTGTGGTGCGAGTCCACGTGCAGGTCGCCGGTCGTCTTCACGAGCAGGTCGAACAGGCCGTGCTTGGACAGCTGGGAGAGCATGTGGTCGTAGAACCCGATGCCCGTGTCGATGTCGCCCTGGCCCGTGCCGTCGAGGTCGATCTCGACCAGGACGCTGGACTCCTTCGTGGCCCGTTCGACGCGGCCGTAGCGCCGGTGGCGTGTCTCGCTCACGACTGCTCCTCGCTCAGGATCTCCCGGAGGCCCTCCAGGAAGGCGGTGGTCTCCTCGACGGTGCCCGCCGTCACGCGCAGCTTATTCGGTAACAATCCCTCACGAACCAGCACCCCTCGGTCCAGCAGCGCCTGCCAGACCGCGTGCGGGTCCGGGAAGTCGCCGAAGGACACGAAGTTCGCGTCCGAGGGCACGACGTCCAGGCCGAGCGCTTCGAGTTCGGTGACGATGCGGTCCCGCTGCGCCTTGACCGCGTCCACCGTGCCGAGCAGCTCCGCGGTGTGCGCGAGCGCGGTGCGGGCCACGGCCTGTGTGAACGCGGACAGGTGGTACGGCAGGCGCACCAGCAGCAGCGCGTCGACCACGGCCGGGTCGGCGGCCAGGTAGCCGATCCGCGCGCCCGCCATCGCGAAGGCCTTCGACATGGTGCGGGTGACGATCAGCCGCGGCCGGCCCGGCAGCAGCGTGAGCGCCGAGGGGGTGCCGGGCCGGAAGAACTCGGCGTACGCCTCGTCGATCACGACCATGCCCGGCGCCGCGTCCACGATCGCCTCGATCAGCTCCAGCGGCGCGGCCGTGCCGGTCGGGTTGTTCGGCGAGGTCAGGAAGACCAGGTCGGGCTGGTGCCGCTCGATCGCGGCCACGGCCTCGGCCGGGTCGAGCGTGAAGTCGGCGGAGCGCCGCTCGGAGATCCAGTTCGTCCCCGTGGCCAGCGCGATCAGCCGGTGCATCGAGTAGGAGGGCTCGAATCCCAGGGCGCTGCGGCCGAAGCCGCCGAAGCACTGCAGGATCTGCTGCAGGATCTCGTTCGATCCGTTGGCCGCCCACAGGTTCGCGCCGACCAGGCCGTGGCCGAGGTACTGGGCGAGGTCCTTGCGCAGCTCGTCGGCGTCCCGGTCCGGGTAGCGGTTGGCCCCGGCGGCGGCGTGCGCGGCGGCGTGGGCCAGGTCCGCGACGAGTTCGGCGGACGGCGGGTACGGGTTCTCGTTCGTGTTCAGCAGCACCGGCACGTCCAGCTGCGGCGCCCCGTACGGCGAGAGTCCGCGCAGGTCGTCCCGGATCGGCAGGTCGCGCCAGGTGAGCACGGGCTCGGTCACTCAGTCCTCCTGGGGCTGGTCGGTGCCGTCGAGGACGGGCAGGTCGAAGGTCTGCAGAACCTCCGGCTCGGGCTGGCGGCGGGCCAGCACGGCCTCCCCGTGCGCGGGCAGGTCCTCGGCGTTCGCGAGGGTGACCACGTGCTGCGCGACCTCGGACAGCGCGGGCTCGTTGTACTCGACGATGTGGATGCCCTTGAGGAAGCTCTGCACCGAGAGCCCCGAACTGTGGCAGGCGCAGCCGCCGGTCGGCAGCACGTGGTTGGACCCGGCGCAGTAGTCCCCGAGCGAGACCGGCGAATAGGGCCCGACGAACACGGCGCCCGCGTTGCGCACCCGCCCGGCCAGCACGCGCGCATTGGACGTCTGGATCTCCAGGTGCTCGGCCGCGTAGCCGTCCACCACGGCCAGCCCCGCCTCCAGGTCGTCCACCAGGATCAGCGCGGACTGCCGACCGCCGAGCGACTGCGCGATCCGCTCGCGGTGCTTCGTGGCCGCGACCCGGTTCTCCAGCTCGAGCCCGACCGCCTCGATCAGCGCGGGCGAGTCGGTGACCAGTACGGCCGCCGCCATCGGGTCGTGCTCCGCCTGGCTGATCAGGTCGGCCGCGACGTGGCCCGGGTCGGCGGTCAGGTCCGCAAGGATCGCGATCTCGGTGGGCCCGGCCTCGGTGTCGATCCCGATCCGGCCCTTGAGCAGCCGCTTGGCAGCAGCGACGTAGATGTTTCCCGGCCCGGTGACGATGTCGACCGGACGGCACCCGGTCTCCCCGTCGCCCGACCCGTACGCGAACATCGCGATCGCCTGCGCCCCGCCGACCGCGTAGACCTCCTCGACCCCGAGCAGCGCGCACGCCGCCAGGATCGTCGGGTGCGGCAGCCCGCCGAACTCACGCTGCGGCGGCGAGGCCACGGCGATCGAGTCCACGCCCGCGACCTGCGCCGGAATCACGTTCATCACCACGGAGGACGGCAGTACCGCCAGCCCGCCGGGCACGTACAGCCCGGCCCGCCGAATCGGCACCCAACGCTCGGTCACCATCCCGCCAGGCACGACCACCGTCTGCACGTCACGACGCTTCTGGTCCGTGTGCACCTTGCGCGCCCGCCGGATCGACTCCTCCAGCGCCGCGCGGATCGCCGGGTCCAGAGCCGAGAGAGCCTGCGCGATCGCGTCCGACGACACCCGCAGCGACCGCAGCCGCACCCCGTCGAACCGCTCCCCGTACTCGATCAGCGCGGCCTCCCCGCGATGGCGGACGTCCTCGCAGATCGGACGGACGGCCTCGAGAGCCGCCTCGATGTCGAACTCGGCCCGCGGCACCAAGGTGCGCACGTCCACGCCCGCCGAACGCAGGTCCATTCCACGCAAATCGATACGGTTGATCACACAACCAGTGTAGTTGCCGTTCACCGGCGTCTCGCCGCCATATCCAGATGCTGGGCGGCCAAGCCTCTAGGCTATGCGTATGCCGACGACGCTGCCCCTCTTCCCGCTCGGGTCAGTGCTCTTCCCCGGAGTGGTGATGCCGCTCCGGGTGTTCGAACCGCGCTACCGCCAACTCGTCGAGGACCTGCAGGCGCTGCCCGAGGGCATGGACCAGCGCTTCGGCGTCGTGGCCATCAAGGACGGGCGCGAGGTAGGCGAGGGCAACGTGCGCAGCGTCTACGAGTACGGCTGCTCCGCCCAGATCTCCGCAGTGGATGCGGCCGACGACGGCTCCTACTCCCTCGTCACCACCGGCGTGGAGCGCTTCAGGGTCATCTCCGCCGACCTGGACGGCACCCCGTACCCCACCGGCGAGGTCGAGTTCCTGCAAGACGCCCCCGGCGAGGACGTGGACACCCTTCGCACTCCCGCCACCGCCCAGTTCCTCGCCTACCAACGAGCCCTGAGCGGCCTCCGCGGCGTACGAGTGGGCCCCCTCCCCCAACTCCCGGACGACCCCAACGTCCTGTCCTACCTCATCGCCGCCACCATGATCATCGACCTCCGCGAGAAGCACTCCCTCCTCGCCGCCGCCGACACCGCGACCCGCCTCCGCCGCGAACAGGCCCTCCTGAGGCGCGAAGCCCTCCTCATCCAAGAGCTGAGATCCCTCCCCGCAGTGGATCTGCTGAAGCGAGACTAGGGCGCGACGTAGTTGTAGTCAGGGCCGGTCCGTCAGCCTCGACCGATGGGCGCCGTGGCTGCGGAGGTGAGGCGGACTAGCTCGGTGGGGGCCAGTTCGATCTCGAAGCCGCGGCGGCCGCCGGAGCAGAAGATGGTGGGGAAGGTCAGAGCGGAGTCGTCGATGACGGTGCGGAGTTGCTTGCGCTGGCCTAGCGGGGAGATTCCGCCCAGGACGTAGCCGGTGGTGCGCTCGGCGGCTGCGGGGTCGGCCATGGCGGCTTTCTTGCCGCCTACGGCGCTGGCCAGGGCTTTGAGGTCCAGGGAGCCGGAAACGGGGACTACGGCCACGGTCAGCTTGCCGTCTACGTCGGCCAGGAGGGTCTTGAAGACTCGCTCGGGCTCCACGCCCATGGCTTCGGCTGCTTCCAGGCCGAAGTTGCCGTTGGCGGGGTCGTGGTCGTAGCTGTGGGTCTGGAAGGGCACGTTCGCCTTGGTCAGCGCCACTGTCGCCGGGGTGCCCGCGCCTGCGCTCGCGGGCTTGGAGTTCTTCGCCACGGGCGTAAGGGTACCGGGGCTGCGGCTAGCGGATCTCGGGGGTTTCGGGGCCGGGGGCGGTGAGGTCCACGGGGTCGGCCCACTGGGGGAACTGCTCCTCGGGGTCCGGGTCGCTGGGGCCGAAGATGAGCATCAGCAGGAAGAACAGGCCTACCGCTACCGCAGGCCAGAGCCAGATCACGCCGGTGGCGCCGATCTGCAGGGGGAGGTTGAAGGTGCCGTTGTTGGGGACGTTCTTCGCGGCGGCGACTATCGAGCCGCGGCCGGGGCCCAGCCACGTACCCAGCCAGGCGGCGAAGTGGGCGGCGCCGAAGCCCGCGCCCGCGAGCGCTACGGCCGCGCCTACGGGGCCGCGGGTGCGGAACCAGAGGAAGGCGACGACGGCGAGCAGGATGGCCGCCACGACGGCGCAGATGCCGAAGGTGCCGTCCTGGCCTACGAAGCCCTTGGTCTCGGGGTTCGCGTAGTACGCCGACTTCTCGCCGTTCGAGATGCTCACCACGCCCTGCACCATCGGCGCCACGGCATGCCACACCACGGCGACGACGAGGCCGGCCACCATGGAGAGCACCCCGAGCAGGACGGCGCTCAAAACCTCGCCCCGCCACCAGGGCTTCCCGGTGTCGTAGGCGGGCAGCGTCGGCGATATCTCGATACTCATCGACGACACTGTTTCACAGCCGCCTTGCCGTGTCTCGTCGGGGCGAACGAAAGGGCGAACCGCGCCTGACGTGGTTACAGGTCGCGTTCCGGGTTACAGGTCGCGCCAGCGTTCGCGGGAGTCGCGCGCGTCGGCGGGGGCCTCGCTGAAGGCCTGCTGGGTGCGCCGCTGCCGGGCCGGGTCACCGAGGCCGGAGTACGCGGGGGCGGCGAGGTGGTGCGGCTGGTGCGGCTGGTGCCGGGTCTCGCGCAGCACCAGGGCTCGGACGTACTGCGAGACGCTCTGGCCCGACGCGAAGGCCAGCCGCTCCAGTGCCTCGTACGTGTCCTCGCTCAGGTCCCGGATCTCGATGCTCGGCATGTAAAGGACTATCGTCCCGGGCCCGCGAAAGCCGCAAGGCCCGGGAGGTGAAATCTTCCGCAGGGGACGAAGTCCCAGGTCAGAGGCGGATCAGCATCTTGCCGGTGTTGGCGCCGCGGAGCACTCCAAGGAAGGCGTCCACGGCGTGGTCGACGCCGTCCACGACGGTCTCCTCGGCGCGCAGCTCGCCGCTCGCGAGCCACTGGGCGGCCTGCGGGACCCACGTCGGGACGAGGTGCATGTGGTCCGTGACGATGAAGCCCTTGAGGGTGAGCCGCTTGCCGATGGCCTGCGCGAGGTTGTCCGGGCCGGGGACCGGGGTGGTGGCGTTGTACTGGGAGATGGCGCCGCACAGCGCGATCCGGCCGTGCACGTTGGAGCGGGCGATCGCGGCGCGCAGGTGGTCGCCGCCGACGTTGTCGAAGTACACGTCGATGCCCTCGGGGGCGGCGGCCTTGAGCTGGGCCTCGAGGTTGCCGAGGCGGTAGTCGATCGCGACGTCGAAGCCGTACTCGTCGGTGAGGCGCTTGGCCTTCTCCGGGCCGCCCGCGGAGCCGATCACCTTGGCCGCGCCGAGCTTCTTGGCGATCTGGCCGGCCACCGAGCCGACGGCTCCCGCGGCGCCGGAGATGAAGACGACGTCGCCCTCCTTGACCGGGGCGACCTCGACCAGCCCGGCGTACGCGGTCAGGCCGGTGACGCCGAGCACGCCGAGGTAGGCCTGCGCGGGGGCGATCTTCGTGTCGACGAGCTGTGCGAACTTGGCCGGGATGTTCGCGTACTCGCGCCAGCCCGCCATGTGCAGCACGGTCGCGCCGACCGGGACCGACTCGTCCGCGGACTCGACGACGGTGCCGACGGCGCCGCCCTCCATCGGGGCGCCGAGCTGGAACGGCGGCACGTAGGACTTCACGTCGTTCATCCGGCCGCGCATGTACGGGTCGACCGACAGCCACTCGTTGCGGACCACGACGCGGCCGTCCTCCGGCGCGGCGACGGCGGTCTCGACCAGGGAGAAGTCGTCCTGCACCGGTTCGCCGTGCGGACGGCGGACCAGGTGGACTTCGCGGCTGACGGTGCTCATGCGGGACGCTCCTTCGCGGTCGGGCGGGGATGGTGTGGCGGGTGGCGCCGGGTCGCGCCGGGATCAGCTCTCGGCGGCGATCAGGTCCAGGGCGTGCTGCAGGTCCTCGGGGTACGACGAGGTGAACTCGACGCGGTCGCCGGTGGCCGGGTGCGCGAAGGCGAGCCGCGCGGCGTGCAGCCACTGCCGGGTGAGCCCGAGTTGCTGGGCGAGCTTGGGGTCGGCGCCGTACGTGAGGTCGCCGACGCAGGGGTGGTGCAGCGCGGACATGTGCACGCGGATCTGGTGGGTGCGGCCGGTCTCCAGCTTGATGTCCAGCAGCGTGGCCCGGCGGTACGCCTCGATCGTGTCGTAGTGGGTGACCGAGTCCTTGCCGTCGGCGGTGACCGCCCACTTGTAGTCGGCCTTCGGGTGGCGGCCGATCGGCGCGTCGACGGTGCCGCTCATCGGGTCGGGGTAGCCCTGGACCAGCGCGTTGTAGGTCTTGTCCACGGTGCGTTCGCGGAAGGCGTCCTTGAGCACGGAGTACGCGTGCTCCGACTTGGCCACGACCATCAGGCCGGAGGTGCCGACGTCGAGCCGGTGCACGACGCCCTGCCGCTCGGCCGCGCCGGAGGTGGAGATGCGGTATCCGGCGGCGGCGAGCCCGCCGACGACGGTGGGGCCGAGCCAGCCGGGGCTCGGGTGCGCCGCGACGCCGACCGGCTTGTCCACCACCACGATGTCGTCGTCGTCGTGCACGATGCGCATGCCGGGCACCGGTTCGGCGATCGCGGCCACGTCGAAGGTCTCGGCGCCGGGCGGGGGCGGCAGTTCGACTTCCAGCCACGCGCCGCCGCGCACCTTGTCCGACTTGCCCGCGGGCTTGAAGTCGATGGCGACCAGGCCCTGCTCGGCCAGTTCGGCGGCCTTGGTGCGGGACAGCCCGAACATCCGGGCCAACGCGGCGTCCACCCGCTCGCCGTGCAGGCCGTCGGGGATGGGCAGGGATCGGGACTGGCTGGAGGTCACCCGACCAGGATACCGGCTACTAAGCGATCGCTCAGCCAGGTCGGGGAGGTTCGGGGTCTACTCGGCGTCGGCGGGCGGGGCCTTGCGCTCGTCGGTGCCGTCCGGGTGCAGGCCGCGGAAGGCGAGCAGCACCATCAGGACGCCGCCGCAGGTGATCGCGGAGTCGGCGACGTTGAAGATCGCGAAGTGCGGGAACTGGATGAAGTCGACCACCCAGCCGCGGAACAGGCCGGGCGCGCGGGCGATCCGGTCGGTGAGGTTGCCGATCGCGCCGCCGAGCAGCAGGCCGAGCGCGAGCGCCCAGGGCGCGCTGTAGAGACGGCGGGCCAGCCGCAGGATGACCACGATGACGCCGACCGCGATGAGCGAGAAGATCGCCGTGTAGCCGTAGCCGATCGAGAACGCCGCGCCGGAGTTGCGCGTGTAGGTCAACTGCAGGAACGAGCCGAGCACGTGCACCGGCTCACCCTCGGTGAGCTTGGCCACCACCAGCAGCTTCGTGACGACGTCGAGCGCGTAGACGACCGCGGCGACGGCCACCAGGATGCCGACCCGGCGGCGGCGCGGGGCCGTCGGGGTCGATGCCTCGGCCTCGGCGGACGAGGGCGTCGGCTGCTCGCCGTGGGACGCGCTGTCCGCGTCCTCCTGTGCTGTTTCCACCCGGCGACCCTACAACGTCCATGCGCGGCCGGGCACCACGGTCGTGCTGCCCGGCCCCCGAACCGAACGGCTAGCGCCGCTCCTGCTTCTCCTTGCAGTCCTTGCAGAGGGTGGCGCGCGGGAACACCTGCAGGCGCGCCTTGCCGACGCCCTCGCCGCAGGACTCGCACACGCCGTAGGTGCCGGCCGCGATGCGCGCGAGGGCGCGCTCGGACTGCACCAGCATGGCGCTGGCGTTGTTGACGATGGACATCTCGTGCTCGCGCTCGAAGTTCTTCGAGCTGGTGTCGGCCTGGTCGTCGCCGGCGCCGGTGCCGGCGTCGCGCAGCAGGTCGCCGAGCGCCTGGTCGGCGGAGGCGACGTCGGCGCGCAGCCGGTCGACCTCGGCGCGCAGGTCGGCCTCGACCTCCGCGATCTCCTCGGCGGTCCACGGGTCCTCGCCCGGGCGGACCGGCAGCGACTCGATCCCGGCCTTGGTCTTGGTGCCGGTGGTGCGAGCGGGGGTGCGCGGGGCGCGGGCTGCGGGCGCCTTGGTCGCCGGGCGCGCGGCGGACTTGGCCGCGGGCGCCTTCTTCGCGGTCTTGGCTGCGGGCGACGAGGCCGCCGGGGTGGCGGTGGTACGCGCGGTGGTGCTCAAGGTGCATCCCTCGCTCTCGGATCGG
>DATJIF010000179.1:0-54596 GCA_035493475.1 Actinospica sp. | reverse complement strand
TCTTCGCGAAGGGACCGGAGCACTGATGCGCGTCGCGATCGCCGGAGCCGGCAACGTCGGCCGCTCCATCGCCGTGGAACTGCTGGAGAACGGCCACGAGGTGCTGCTCGTGGACAAGGAGCCGCACCGGATCGCGGTGGACGAGCTGCCGCGCGCCGAGTGGCTGCTGGCCGACGCCTGCGAGATCGCCTCGCTGGACGAGGCCGGGCTGCAGCGCTGCAACGTGGTCATCGCGGCCACCGGCGACGACAAGGCCAACCTGGTCGTCTCGCTGCTGGCCAAGACCGAGTACGGGGTGCCGCGCGTGGTGGCCCGGGTCAACCACCCGAAGAACGAGTGGCTGTTCAACGACGCGTGGGGCGTGGACGTCGCCGTCTCCACGCCGCGCCTGATGTCCGCGCTGGTCGAGGAGGCCGTCTCGGTCGGCGACCTGGTGCGGGTGCTGCGCTTCAGCCAGGGCGACGCGAATCTGGTCGAGCTGACCCTGCCCGCGGACGCGCCGCTGGTCGGCACCGTGATCGGCGGTGTGGAGTGGCCGGAGGACACCGCGCTGGTGGCGGTGCTGCGCAACGGCCGCGTCGTGGTGCCGACCCCGGAGGACCCGCTGGAGGGCGGCGACGAGCTGCTCTTCGTGGCGGCGCCGGACCGCGAGCAGCAGCTCGAGGACCTGCTCAACAACTAGCGGTATCAGCCCTCGCCGCCGGGCGCGTCCTCATCGGGCCCGGCGGCGTGCGCCGCCTTGACCTCGGGCAGCGGCGCCTTGCGGATGACCTGCCAGCAGCAGTAGGCGACGGCGAGGTAGAGCGGGTAGCCGAGGATGATCTTGGCCACGCCGAGCGCGTCCACCTGGCCGGACAGGTACAGCGGCACCTCGACGCACACCCGCAGCACGAACATCGCCGCGAGCATCCAGGTGGCGAGGGTGAACGCGCGCAGCCGCGCCGGGTGCTCGCGCCAGGCCATCATCTCGCCGGTCACCGGGCCGAGCACGACGCCCACGATCGGCCAGCGCAGCAGGGCGCTGCCGGAGAACAGGATCGCCTCGCCGATGTTGAGCAGCACGCCCGGCAGGTAGAAGCCCTTGGCCTGCCCGGAGAAGTGCGCCACGGCCGCGCAGACCAGCACGCCGAACAGCCCGCCCAGCGCGTGCTGCAGCGTGTCCCGCTTGACCAGCCGCACCACGCTGAGCACGGCGGCCACGGCGATCGCGGACCAGATCGCGGCGGTCAGGTTCCGGCTGACGCCGTAGACGATGATGAACAGGACGCTCGGCAGGCCCACCTCGGCCAGCCCGCGCCGGCCGCCGAACGCGGCGAAGACGGACTTCTCGTAGGCCGCCAGACGCTCTTCGTGCGACAGGCCCTCTGAGGGGTCGTGTCCCGGCGTCACGGGCTGCGGCGGCACGGCGGCGGCTTCGGCAGACATGTCTGGCATCGTACCCGGCGCGGCTGAGCGCGGCGGGCGTTCGGCGCACCAGTCGGCGGCGTACTGCCTGGCCGAGTGGCGCGCCGTGCCGCGGATTCCCGCACGGGGCCGGCTACCGGATCTCGGTGATCTCCGGGCCGCGCTCGAAGGGGCTGATGTCCCCGCCGCTGTACGGCGAGGCGGGCGGCGCGGCCTGTCCCGCGGCGGCGGCCGGGTCGGTGGGCCTGGCCTGCGGGGGCAGCCGCAGCGGGATCGGGTCGCGCGGGGCCATCGCCTGGGTGCCGCGCACCACGACCACGTCCCGGAAGACCTGCTCGACCACGGCGGCGGCCTGCGGCTGGACCGCGGCCTGGCCGGAGATGACCGCGCGCAGGAACCAGCGCGGGCCGTCGGCGCCGAGGAAGCGCACCACCTGCACGCCCTGGCTGCCGTCCGGGAGCCGGACCGGGACCCGGGCACGCAGCTCGGGCCCGAAGGCGCCCACGCCCTTGTCGATCACGCCGCCCTGCTTGGTCACCTCGGCCGAGATCTCGTCGCGCACCTCGGACCAGATGCCCTCGGAGCGCGGCGCGGCGAAGCCCTGCAGCTGGATCGCACTCTGCCCGAGCACCACGGTGATCGCCATCACCTGCTGCTGCTCGGAGACCTCGAGGCGCACCTCCATCCCGGGGACGGCGGGCACCAGCAGGCCGCCGAGGTCCACGCGGCCCTCGAGCGGCTTGTCGACCTCGGTCTCGTCCCAGGGTCCGTTCGCGCGCTCGGCCGGCGCCTCGGCCGTCTTACGCGGGGCCGACGCGTCGTCCTTCGGCTCCTGTCCGATCTCGTCCTCGGACTTCAGCTCGGCATCCTCGGCCTCGCGGCCTCGCCGTCGGAACATCGCTGTCTTCTCCCCATCCGTGATTCGCTACAGGCGGACTATAACCCGCCTGACGCGGTTTACCCTTCCCGGAGATCCGCCGGGACTACCGTCCCGTGGAGCCGTGGCCGCCGTCCCCGCGCTCGCTGTCCGGCAGTTCGGCCACCTCCGTGAAGCGCGCCCGCTCGACCCGCTGGAACACCAGCTGGGCCACCCGGTCCCCACGCAGGAACTTCACCGGGTCGTTCCGGTCCAGGTTCACGACGATGATCTTGATCTCGCCGCGGTAGCCCGCGTCGATGGTGCCCGGCGTGTTGACCAGCGACACCCCGTAGCGCGCGGCGAGCCCGGAGCGCGGGTGCACGAAGGCGGCGTAGCCCTCCGGCATGGCCACCGCGATCCCGGTCGGCAGCACGGCGCGTTCCCCCGGGCCGAGCTCGACGTCCACCGCGGTGCGCAGGTCGGCCCCGGCGTCGCCGGGCAGCGCGTAGGAGGGCAGGGGCAGGTCCGGGTCGAGCCGCCGGATCAGGACGTCGACGCCGGTCGGCTCGGCACGCAGTGCTGGTTCCACACCGCGCACCCTATCCCGTACGGTCCGGCCAGGACGGCGGATCAGGGGTTGAGTTCGAACGCTTTGAGCGAACGGTAGGTCTCCGGGTCGTCCAGCACGGCCTGGACCTCCTCGACGCGGCCGTTGCTGGTGAAGTGCTCCAGCTGCACCGCGACGAACAGCGCGGCGGCCCGGCCGACGAGCAGCCCCTCCGGGCTGTCCAGCCTGGCCTCGGCCCGGTGGTAGAGCTTGCGCCCGGCCCGGCCCGCGCACCAGGCGCGGAAGTGCACGACGCGGCCGACCGGGATCGGCTTCAGGAAGTCGGTCTCCAGCCGTCCGGTGACCGCCGGGACCCGCAGCATCCAGCTGACGGCGCCCATCACCTCGTCGAACGCGGCGGACAGCAGCCCGCCGTGGATCAGGCCGGGGGCGCCCTGGTGCGCCGGGGAGACGGCGAACTTGGCCGAGACGGAGACGCCCTCGCCCGCCTCCACGTGCAGGTGCAGGCCCTCCGGCCGGTCCTCGCCGCAGCCGAAGCACTGCGCGTAGTGCGTGCCGAGGGCCTCGCCGGGCTGCGGGGCGTCGGGATGGCGCTCGGGCAGGACGGCGTCGGCGGGCGGGTCGGTGGGGCCGCGGTACGCGGCGGCGTCCTGGGCGTCGTTCATGCCCGCGATATTACTCATGAGTAACTCTGAAAAGCCAGGCACCCCTGCGATCGCCTCGGCACCCGTGTGTGACGCTAGAGGGCATGACTTCCGCCGAATCGCCCGCCTACCGCGAGCAGCTGCGCGCACCCGCGTCCTGGTACTTCATCGGTTTCCTCTTCGGCCTCGCGCTGGCCTGCATCTTCCTCTGGTTCGGCCCCTGGCAGGCGCTGGCCGGACTGGTCGGCGGAACGCTCGTATCGGCCTGGGTGGTCGCGTCCTACGGACGGGTCGGCATCGAACTCGACGCCGAGAAGCTGAAGGCGGGCCCGGCGACGCTGCCGCTGACCGCCCTCGGCACGGCGAGCGCCCTGTCGGCCGAGCAGGCCAGGGCGCTGCAGACGCACGAGGCGGACCCCCGCGCGTTCATGCTGCTGCGCAGCTACGTGAAGACCGCGGTGCGGGTCGAAGTCGTCGACCCGCAGGATCCGCACCCCTACCTGTACCTGTCCTCTCGGCGACCCGAGAAGCTCGCCGCTGCGTTCGCCCGGGCGAACGCAGTGGCCGGCAGCTGAGCCGCGCGGCGGCGGCTCACGCGCAGTCCCGGCACACCGGCATCCCGTCGCGCTCGAAGGCGAGCTGCGACTGGTGGTGCACCAGGAAGCATCGGGAGCAGGTGAACTCGTCGGCCTGCCGAGGCAGGACCCGCACGCTCAGCTCCTCGTTGGACAGGTCGGCGCCCGGCAGTTCGAGCGACTCGTTGTCGCCCTCCTCCAGGTCGACCACGGCAGCGGTCTTGTCGACACGCCGGGCCTTCAGCTCCTCCAGGGAGTCCTCGTTCAGTTCGTCGTCCGTCTTGCGCGGCGTGTCGTAGTCGGTAGCCATCTTCCCTCTCCCCCTTCAGGCGGTTCACAGGTCGTTCAGGGCACGTAACGTATCGGGCGCCGAAGTTGTGCCCGATACGAAGCGCAGATTTTGCCTTACTTCAAGCGCCGTTACGCAACCGACACCCATTCGAATCAACCGAACGGGTGGTCTGGCAGGATGGTTCCCGACTGTCCCCACCGCGTCCGGAAAGGCCCCGCGATGCCCGTCTACGCCCTCGGCGACCACGTACCCGACATCCACCCGGAGGCCTACGTGCACCCGGACGCCACGGTGATCGGCCAGGTCAGCGTGGGTGCGGGCAGCACCGTGTGGCCGGGCGCCGTGCTGCGCGGCGACTACGGGCGGATCGTCGTCGGCGAGCGGACCTCGATCCAGGACGGGACAGTGGTGCACGCCACAGAGGATCTTCCGACGAAGATCGGCAGCGATTGTGTGGTTGGTCACATCGCCCATCTGGAGGGCTGCGAAGTCGAGGACGGCTGCCTGATCGGGTCCGGCAGCGTGGTGCTGCACCGGGTCGTGGTGCGCTCTGGAGCGCTCGTGGGGGCCGGGGCGGTGGTCTCCCCGGGTACGGAGGTCCCGGGCGGCGCCATGGCCCTCGGAGTGCCCGCCAAGATCCGTCCGGACGCCGTGAAGCCGGGCACCTTCGACGACGCCGTGGCGCGCTACGTGGCGAACGGCCGCCGGTACGCCCAGGAGCTCCGCCGGATCGACTAGCCGAGGGATCGGTCGCTCGGCACCCAGACCCGGACGATCAGCCCGCCCTCCGGCCGCGCCTGCACCCCGATCCGGCCGCCGTGCGCGCGCACGATCGAACGCACGATGGACAGCCCGAGGCCCGCGCCGCGGTCGCCCGGCTTCGGCGGCGCGCCCTCGACGCGCAGCCGCCGGAAAGGCTCGAACAGGGATTCGACGACGTCCGCGGGCACCAGCGGCCCGCTGTTGGCGACGACGAGCAGTCCGTACTCGCCCTGGTCGTAGGTGACCACGTCGACCCAGCCGCCCATACCGTCCATCACGTTGTGCCGCATCGCGTTGTGCACCAGGTTCGTCGCGACCTGCTCCAGCAGCGGTCCGTCGCCGCGCACGAGCACCGGATCGAGCTGGGTACGCAGCTGCAGGCCGCGCTGCGAGGCCTCGGCGCCGCTGAGCGCCACGACGCCGCCCACGACGTCGTTCCAGCGCACCGGACCCGGCGCGATCACCGCCTGGTCAGCCTTGGAGAGCGCCAGCAGCCCCTCGATCATCTGCTCGGAGCGGTGGTTGTTGGCCAGCAGCCCCTGCGCCAGCACGACCGTGTCCGGCGGCGTGTCCGGATCGGCGAGGGTCACCTCCAGCAGGGTCCGGCTGACGGCGAGCGGCGTGCGCAGCTCGTGCGACGCGTTGCCGGTGAAGCGCCGCTGGCTCTCGAAGGCCGCGTCGAGCCGGTCGAGCATCTCGTCGAACGTCTCGGCCAGCTCGTACAGCTCGTCGCGCGGACCGTCCGGCGCCAGCCGGGCCCGGGCGTCCAGGAATCCGTCACCGCGCCGCGCGATCCGCCGCGCCGTCGCCGTCACGCTGCTCAGCGGCCGCAGCACCCGCCCGGCCAACCAGTAGCCGACCGCGAACACCAGCAGGCCGATCGCGACCATGCCGAGCCCGGCCGCGATCCAGATCTGCTGCAACGTGTCCGCGCGCGTGATCACCGCGCACTGCAGCTGCTGGGCCGCCGTGAGGTGCAGGCCCTCCAGCCGCTGCGTGGTGGAGAGCTTGCACCAGCTCGGCAGGTCCGCACGCGGATGGAACAGCCGCCAGCGCACCAGAAAGTAAGTCACGGCTGTGAGCAGGGTGCCGAAGACGAAGAAGAGCGCGACGAAGACGAGCGAGAGCTTCGCGCGGACCGTCAGACCGCGGCGTACGCGCAGGGGCACCGGATTCGCCGTCGCCTGCGTGTACTGACCCGTGGCGGTGAGCGGGACGATCGTACGGCCGAGCGGATCCGGCTCGGGCCCCTGGTTCTCCATGCGCGTCAGCCGATCCGGTAACCGGCGCCGGGCACGGTCTTGATCACCTGGGGCTCGCCGAGCCGCCGCCGCAGGGTCATCACCGTGACCCGGACGACGTTCGTGAACGGATCGGCGTTCTCGTCCCAGGCCTTCTCCAACAAGTGCTCAGCGCTCACAGCGGCCCCGTCGGCACGCATCAGCACCTCGAGTACCGCGAACTCCTTGGGGGCCAGCGAAACAGGTTCGCCATCTCGGGTGACCTCGCGGCGCGACGGGTCGAGCCGGATCCCGGCCGCCTCCAGAACCGGCGGCACGAGCGGCATCGCGCGCCGGCCGAGCGCCCGCACCCGCGCGACGAGTTCGCTGAAGGCGAACGGCTTGCCGAGGTAGTCGTCCGCGCCGAGGCTCAGCCCGGCCACCCGGTCGGACACCTCGGAAGCGGCCGTCAGCATCAGGATCCGGGTCGCGCCGCCCGCCTCGACGACGCGTCGGCACAGCTCGTCGCCGTGCATGCCGGGCAGATCGCGGTCCAGCACGGCCACGTCGTAGTCGTTGACGCCGATCCGCTCCCACGCCTCGGCGCCGTCGTAGACGACGTCCACCGCCATCGACTCCCGGCGCAGTCCGCGCGCGATCGCGTCCGCGAGCAACTGCTCGTCCTCGACCACCAGAACCCGCACCGCTCCACCCTTCGTCACCCGCTGGTCAGGCCATCATCCTGCCCCCGACCTAAGGACTGCGTGAACAGTTCGGACTCGTTCGTTTGAACCGGTAACGCCGGGGAAACCTGACACGTACGGCCCAACGCCGCCCCGGGACAGCGAACCGACCGGGGTGTGGGCACGCAGCGCATCCGTCCTCGTACCGGCGCGAACCACCGCGATCCCCCACCGCGGCGCGCCGGACGACAAGGCTCCCCGAGCCGAGCCCGTCGTACAGAGCAAGCAAAGCACTAAGGAGCACCATGGGAGAGTTCGCCGCCCGTCTGCGCCAGAGGATCGAGGACACCGAGGCAGCGCTGCGCAGCGCGGTCTCCGCACGGGATGTCTACGCGGTCCAGGTCGAGCAGGGTGAGCTCGATTCGCTGCTTCGCATCGCCGCCGACCACGGCGTCGACACCAAGATCCACGCGATCGCGGCCTGAGCCGCGCCCGCGCCCACCCTCGACAGCAAGCCCCCTCAGTAGTCCGAACTTCCCGCCCCCAGGGCGGTCAGGGCGTCGTGCAGGACCGGGAACAGTGCGGAACCGGCCGCCAGCACCATCGCCTCCGAGGCGGAAGCCCCGTGGAGACCCTCCACCCGGGCTCCCGCCTCTTGCGCTATCAGGGCGCCCGCCGAGCGGTCCCAGGCGTGCGTGCCGCGCTCGTAGTAGCCGTCCACCCGGCCGATCGCCACTGCGCAAAGGTCCAGCGCCGCGCTGCCGCCGCGCCGGATGTCGCGCACCTGCCCGAGCAGCCCGGCCACGATCCGGCCCTGCACCGCGCGCCGTTCCGCTCGGTAGCCGAATCCGGTCGCGATCAAGGACTTCGCCAGGCTCTCCGGCTCGTTCGCCCGCAGCCGCCGCTCCCCCAGCCAGGAACCCCCGCCGCGCACGGCGGTGTACTCCTCGCCCAGCTGCGGCGCCAGCACGACGCCCGCCAGGGTCACGCCGTCCGCCTCCGCGCCGATCGAGACGGCCCACGCGGGCAGCCCGTAGAGGTAGTTCACGGTCCCGTCGATCGGGTCGATCACCCAGCGCACGCCGCTGCCGCCCGCCTCGGAACCGCCCTCCTCGCCCAGGAATCCGTCGTCCGGCCGGTGCCGCCGGATCGCCGCGCGGATGACCTTCTCCGCGGCGGTGTCCATCTCGGTGACCACGTCGGTCGGACTGGACTTCGTCTGCGCCACGCCGAGGTTCTCGGGGCGCCCCTCGACGAGCAGCGTGCCCGCCTCGGCGGCCGCCGCCCGGGCCACGTCCAGCAGTTCGCGAGCGTCGATCGACACGGATTTGCCTCTCAATCCCTGTTAAGAGGACCGGCCTGCGGTTTCCTTGGCATGCGTCCGGTCCTCACTGTGAATCATTGCCGCACAGAGCGGGCTTGCCCTGCACACGCGGATTCGGGCAGCACCCGGCGGCGCAGACGTCCGGCATCGGTCCGCGCGCGCTCAGCCCGGCCCGCTCGACCTGATCGCCGCGCTCCGCCGCCGCGCGCTCCGTCAGCAGATCGCGGACGAGGGCGACGAAGGCGGGCGCGGTGCCCGGCGTCGCGGCGCGGGCCAGCGGCAGGCCCAGTTTCCCGGCGACCTCGGCGGCCTGCGTGTCCAGGTCGTAAATGACTTCCATGTGGTCGGAGACGAAGCCGATCGGCACCAGCACGACCGCCTCCGCGCCGTCCGCCGCGCGCTCGCGCAGGTGGTCGCACACGTCCGGCTCCAGCCACGGCTGCGTCGGCGGGCCGCTGCGGCTGCAGTACACGAGCTTCCACGGCTGCTCGGCGCGATCGTAGTGCTCTGCGACACGGTCGGCGACGAGCTGCGCGACCGCCTCGTGCTGCGGCACGTAGTCGCTGGTCTCGCTGTAGGACAAGGGAACTGAGTGCGTGACGAAGACCAGTTCGGCCTGCTCCCGGACCGAAGCGTCGAGCTCTTCGAACGCTGCGATGGTCGCCGCGGCGAAGGGCTCGACGAAGCCCGGGTGGTCGAAATAGGCGCGGATCTTGTCCAGGCTGAGCACGTCCGCCACACCCGCCTTCTCGACGGCCGCGGCCAGATCTTCGCGATATTGCCGGCATCCGGAGTACGACGAATAGGCCGATGTGACGAAAACGAGCGCACGGCGCACACCGTCCTGCGCCATCTGCGCGAGTGTGTCCGCGAGATACGGCGTCCAGTTCCGGTTCCCCCAGTAGACCGGGATCTCCACTCCGTGCTCCGCGAAATCGCCCTCGATCGCGGCCACGAGGGCCCGGCACTGCGCGTTGATCGGGCTGACCCCGCCGAACAGGAAGTAGTGCTCCCCGACCGCGGCGAGCCGCTCCTTCGGGATCCCGCGTCCGCGCGTGACGTTCTCCAGGAAGGGCACCACCTCCTCGGGCCCCTCCGGCCCGCCGAAGGAGAGCAGCAGCAGAGCGTCGTAAGGCAGCGTTTCCGGCATGCACAAATCCTCGCACGATGATCGGGCGCCTCTTGACGCGAGGTCTACGGTCAAGTTGGCTGTCCGACTGTTGAGCGACCGCTGATCTCACATCCGCCCGGCAAGATTGGCCCTTTCAGGATGAGCACTTCGACCACCGCACCGGCCACCCGGACCTGGAGCAACTGGGCCGGGAACCAGCAGGCCCGGATGCAGCGGGTGGCGACCCCGTCCAGCCCGCAGGAGGTCGCCGAGACGGTGCGCGACGCCGCGGCGCGCGGCCTGACGGTCAAGCCGGTGGGCAGCGGCCACTCCTTCACCGCGGCCGCGGTCACCGACGGCGTGCAGATCCGCCTGGTGAACCTGGCCAGGCTGCGCGGCGCCGACCACGCGACCGGCCTGGTGACCGCCGAGGCCGGGATGCCGCTGTGGCGGCTGAACGAGCTGCTCGCCGAGCAGGGCCTCGCGCTGACCAACATGGGCGACATCCAGGCGCAGACCGTCTCCGGCGCGATCGGCACCGGCACCCACGGCACCGGCCGGGCCAGCGCCTCGATCGCCGCGCAGGTCGCCGGCCTGGAGATCGTGCTCGCGGACGGCAGCATCGTGGCCTGCTCCGCGCAGTCGCACCCGGACCTGTTCGAGGCGGCCCGGATCTCGGTCGGCACCATCGGCGTGATCACCGCCGTGACCTTCCGCACCGAGCCCGGCTTCCTGCTGGAGGCGCGCGAGGAGCCGATGCGGCTGGACGAGGTGCTCGAGCGCTTCGAGGAGCTGCGCACCGGGAACGACCACTTCGAGTTCTTCTGGTTCCCGCACACGCCGATGACCTCGACGAAGCGCAACAACCGCACCGAGGGCCCGGCGCGCCCGCTCTCCCGCCGCCGCGAGTGGCTGGAGGACGAGTTCCTGTCGAACAAGGTCTTCACCGGCGTGTGCCGGGTCGGCCGGGCCGCGCCGCGGGCGATCCCGGCGATCAACAAGCTCTCCTCGCGGGCGCTGTCGGCACGCTCGTACGTGGACCGCTCGGACCGGGTGTTCACCACGACGCGCACGTTCAAGTTCCTGGAGATGGAGTACGCGCTGCCGGTCGAGGCCACGGTCCCGGCGCTGCGCGAGATCGAGCGGATGATCGCGCGGGAGAACCTGCGGATCAGCATCCCTATCGAGGTGCGCTGCGCGCCCGCCGACGAGCTGTGGCTGTCCACGGCGCACGGCAAGGACACCGCGTACGTGGCGTTCCACATGTTCCAGGGCATGGACCAGACGCGCTACTTCGACCAGGCCGAGGAGATCATGCTGGCGCACGGCGGCCGCCCGCACTGGGGCAAGCTGCACACGCGCGGGCACGAGTACTTCGCCGAGGCGTACCCGCGCTTCGCCGACTTCCTGGCCGTGCGCGAGAAGACCGACCCGGACCGCGTGTTCGCCAACAACTACACGCGGCGGATCTTCGGGGCCTGATCCCCTACGGTTTCAGAGCAGCTCGCGGGCCTAGAGCAGTTCGCCGGTCGCGACGAGGACGGCCGGCCCGGTCATCTCGATCCGCCCGTCTTCGTGCTCGACGATGCTCAGCACGCCGCCCGGAACCCGCACCTCGTACGGCGTCCCCGGCGCGGCGCCGTCCCTGCGCGCCGCGGCGACCATCGCGGCGCACGCACCGGTACCGCAGGACCGTGTCTCGCCGGATCCGCGCTCGTGCACCCGCATCTCGACGCGCTGCGGACCGGCCGCGGCGACGAACTCCACGTTCACGCCGCGCGGATACACGCTCGCCGGACGGAATTCAGGGGCCTGTGACAGCGGACCGGCCTCGGCGACGTCGTCCACGAACACGACCGCGTGCGGATTGCCCATGTCCACGTTCACCGCGGGCAGCCAGCGATCCCCGACCAGCACCTCGGCGGACTCCGCGGGCCACACCGAACGGCCCATGTCCACGGTGATGTCGCCGCCGTCCTCGGGCACTGTCATGAGCTTCACGCCGCCGCGCGTCGCGATGCCGAACCGGCCCGGCTTCGCCAGATCGTGCGCGACGAGGTAACGCGCGAACACCCGCGTCCCGTTGCCGCACATCTCGGCGATCGAACCGTCCGCGTTGCGGTAGTCCATGAACCACGGCGCCTCGTCGGCGTCCTGCTCGTAGCCCGGCATGGACCTGGTGGGGACCACGCGCAGCAGCCCGTCCGCCCCGATCCCGGCCCGCCGGTCGCAGACGGCCGCGACCCACGCAGCGTCCGGATCGAACGCCGCCTCGACGTCCTCGATGATGACGAAGTCGTTCTCGGTGCCGTGGCCCTTGGTGAATCTCACAAGGTCAATGCTACGCGGCGGCGCCGACGGCCTTCGCCGCCGCGGACACCAGGTCGGCGCGGTCGCGGGCCAGCCACACGGTGTCCTGGGCGCGTCGGAACCACTTCTCCTGGCGCCGGGCGAACTGCCGGGTCTTGAGCGCGGTCTGGTCGCGGGCCTCCTGCTCGGTGCAGTGCCCGTCCAGGAAGTCGAGAACCTGCTGGTATCCCAACGCGCGGCTGGCCGTCTCGCCCTCGCGCAGACCCTGCGGAATCAGCCCGACGACCTCGTCGACCAGGCCCTTCTCCCACATGATGTCGACGCGCCGGGTGATCCGGTCGTCCAGCTCCGGCTTCTCCACGCCCAACCCGACCCGGACCGTGCCCGGATAGTGGTAGCCCGCCTCAGGCAGCGAGGCCTGGAACGGCGCGCCCGTGAGCAGCACGACCTCGAGCGCCCGCACGATGCGTCGCCCGTTGGAAGGCAGGATCGCCTCGGCCGACCGCGGATCGCGCGCAGCCAGCTCGGCATGCAGCACCGCGGAGCCCTCGGCCTCCAGGCGCTGCTCCAGTTCGGCCCTCAGCGCCGGATCGGTCCCCGGGAAATCGAAGCCGCCGAGCACCGCGTCCACGTACAGCCCCGAGCCGCCGACCAGCACCGGAACGCGTCCCGCCGCGAGCAGCGCGTCCACCTCGGCGCGAGCGAGCCGCTGGTACTCGGCGACGGCCGCGCGCTCCGTCACGTCCCAGATGTCGAGCAGGTGGTGCGGCACGCCCCCGCGCTCGGCCTCGGTCAGCTTCGCCGTACCGATGTCCATGCCGCGGTAGAGCTGCATCGAGTCGGCGTTGACCACCTCGCCGCCGAACTCCCGCGCGAGCGCGATGCCAAGGTCCGACTTGCCCGCGGCCGTCGGCCCGACCACGGCGATCACGCGAGGGCTCTCCACCGGCATCAGCCGCAGGACGGCGCGGCGGGCAGCGGCGCCGGGACACCGATCGACGGCATCCCGAGGGTCACGGCGGGCTTGGCGTGCTGCTCCGGCGCCGCCTGACGGGCCTCCCACGCGTCGCCCGAGCGCAGCCGACGCAGCGTACGGATCGCCGAGCCGCCGTTCTCCCCGTCCGCGATCAGGTGGTGCGGCGCGGCCTGCGTGAGCACGACCGTCACCGCGTCGCCCGGCCGCGGCAGCTCCGTCGCGTCCCCGACCCCGAAGTGCACGAGCCGGTTGTCCCGCGCACGCCCGGAAAGCCGGTGCGTGGCCCCGTCCTTGCGCCCCTCGCCCTCCGCGACCAGCAGTTCGACCTCGGTCCCGACCAGCGCGCGGTTCTCGGCCCAGGAGACCTCCTCCTGCAACGGAGCCAGCCGGTCGTACCGCTCCTGCACGACCTCCTTCGGCACCTGGCCGTCCATGTCGGCGGCGGGCGTCCCCGGGCGCTTCGAGTACTGGAAGGTGAACGCGGAGGCGAACCGGGCCTCGCGCACGACCTCGAGGGTCTGCTCGAAGTCGGCGTCCGTCTCGCCCGGGAAGCCGACGATGATGTCCGTGGTGATCGCCGCGTGCGGGATGGCCTCGCGCACCCGCTCGATGATGCCCAGGTAGCGTTCGCGCCGGTAGGAACGCCGCATCGCCTTCAGCACCGCGTCCGAGCCGGACTGCAGCGGCATGTGCAGCGAGGGCATCACGTTCGGCGTCTCGGCCATCGCCTCGATCACGTCGTCGGTGAAGTCGCGCGGGTGCGGCGAGGTGAAGCGGACCCGCTCCAGCCCGTCGATCTGCCCGCAGGAGCGCAGCAGCTTCGAGAACGCGGCCCGGTCGCCGAACTCGGCGCCGTAGGAGTTCACGTTCTGCCCGAGCAGCGTGATCTCCACCACGCCCTCGGCCACCAGCGCCTCGATCTCGCGCAGGATGTCGCCGGGGCGCCGGTCCCGCTCCGTGCCCCGCAGCGAGGGGACGATGCAGAAGGTGCAGGTGTTGTTGCAGCCTACGGAGATCGACACCCATGCCGCATACGCGGACTCGCGGCGGGTCGGGAGCGTGGACGGGAACGCCTCCAACGACTCCTTGATCTCCAGCTGCGCCTCCTCCTGCACGCGGGCGCGCTCGAGCAGGGCGGGCAGCGAGCCGATGTTGTGCGTGCCGAAGACGACGTCCACCCAGGGCGCGCGCCGCTGCACCTCGCCGCGGTCCTTCTGGGCCATGCAGCCGCCCACCGCGATCTGCATGCCGGGCTTGCGGGCCTTGACCGAGGCCATGTGCCCGAGGTTGCCGTAGAGCCGGTTGTCCGCGTTCTCCCGCACCGCGCAGGTGTTGAAGACGACGACGTCCGCCTCCTCGCCGGCTCCGGAGCGCACGTAGCCCGCCTGCTCCAGCAGTCCGGCCAGGCGCTCGGAATCGTGCACGTTCATCTGGCACCCGTAGGTGCGGATGTCGTAACTCTTCACGTCGTCTCGCTGCGCCATGCCTCCAAGGATATGTCCCCTGGCAGACAGCCTCCGCCGTTACCCTTCCGTTATGACCCGGGGTGACGAGCGGGACTGATTCACGCTACCTTTCAACGTCGAGACCGAGAGGCTTCGGGTACGACGGGGAGGGTGGGGACAGATCATGCATCGACGGGGGTTCCTGGGCTTGGCGGTGGCCGTCGGCGCCGCGGCGCTGACAGACGGCTGCGTCACCATCTCCCCGCTCGCGACGACCGGCGACTTCCCGGTGAACACGTCGCTGGACCTGGGGCAGTCGCCGACCTGGCAGCGGATGAAGAACCGCAACGGGAGCGCGGGCCAGATCATCATCGGCGTCAAGGCGGACCAGCCGGGGCTCGGCTTCTTCAACACGAGCACGAACTCGTACTCCGGCTTCGACATCCTGATCGCGCAGATGGTGGCCGCCGGGCTCGGCTTCTCCGCCTCGCAGATCCAGTTCTCCCCGGTCGCGTCGCAGGACCGTGAGACGGAGCTGGCGAACGGCACCGTGGACCTGGTCGTGGCCTCCTACTCGTACACCGCGGACCGGGCCAAGCTGGTCGACTTCGCGGGCCCGTACTTCACCACGCCCGAGGCTCTGCTCGTCCCGCGCAACGGCGGCACGTCGATCACCAGCCTGGACTCGGTCACCGGCACCACCCGCGTCTGCGAGGTCAGCAACTCCACCCAGCTCGGCTCCGTGACGCTGCAGAACCCGGTCGTGCGGAACACGTACGGCGAGTGCGTCTCGGCCCTCAAGAGCAACCAGGCGGACGTCATCTACACCGACTACGCCCTGCTGCTCGGCTACGCCTCCCAGGACCCGCAGAGCCTGAAGCTGATCGACACGCACGCCGACACGCAGTACTACGGCATCGGCCTCCCGCTCGGCGACTCCCTGCTCCAGTCCACGATCAACGGCCTGCTGCAGACCGCCATCTCGAACGGCACCTGGCGCGCCATCTTCAACTCGACCCTGGCCCCCGAGGGCCTGAAGGCCGACCCCCCGAAGATCACCGACTGGCCCTCCAGCTGATTCACTCCTCCGAGAAGGCCGGTTCCTCGGGATCGAACCCGTCCTCGTCGAGTTCGGCTTCGGCCTGGGCTTTCGCGTTCTCCAGCGCCTCGCGGACCGCGCGGCCGACCACCTCGCCGCCGTAGCCCTTGCGAGCCAGGAACCCGGCCAGCCGCCGCGCCTGCACCTCGCGCGGCAGGTTTTTCATCCGGGCCTGCCGCTCCCTGGCCAGCCGGGACGCGGTCTGCTGCTCCTGCTCGGTGTCCAGCACGGACACCGCCTCCTGCACCAGTTCGTCCGGCACGGAGCGGCGGCGCAGCTCGAAGGCGATGGCCCGGCTGCCCAGACCCTTGTGCTCGTGCCGCGAGCGGGTGAACGCCTCCGCGTACGCCGCATCGTCGATCAGCCCGAGCTCGGTGAAGCGGTCCAGGATCGGCTCCGCGACCTCCTCGGGCACCTCCTTGCGCGCAAGCATGTCCGCGAGCTGCCCCCGGGTACGCGCCGACCGCCCCAACGCATCGAGCACCAGCCCCCGCGCATATGCCTCGGGATCCGACGGCTCAACCTGCCGCCGCCCACCCCGACGCCGCCCGGATCCCGGCCCGGTCGCCTCGTCCCGACCGGATTCCGATGCGCCCCGCCCGCGCCCGAATCCCGGCCCGGTCGGTTCGCCGCTCTCCGAGTCCCGCGAGGCCATCCCGTCCACCATCCGGCCCCACGACGTCGACGCGCCCGCAGTCCCCCGCTCCCCCGAGGCCGACGCGTCCGCCTCCGGCCCCCGCGAGGCGGCCTCCGGATCCGGCGACGGTCCGCGCCGGGATCCGTAGGGCCGCCTCGCCCGGCCGGTCACTGCTCGGCGGCGCTGTCCGCGGCGGCCGCCGCAGCCTTGGCCCGCGAGGCGCGCGGGGTCTTGGCCGCGGTGGCGGTGGTCGCCGCGGGCTCGGCGGCGGCCTGGCTCGGCACGGCGGCCTTGTCCTCGGCGGGCGCGTCGAGGCGCGGGCCGACGCCCAGCTTCTCCTTGATCTTCTTCTCGATCTCGTTGGCGATGTCCGGGTTGTCCTTCAGGTACTTGCGCGAGTTCTCCTTGCCCTGCCCGAGCTGGCCGCTCTCGTACGTGTACCAGGCACCCGACTTGCGCACGAAGCCCTGCTCCACGCCCATGTCGATCAGGCCGCCCTCGCGGCTGATGCCCTCGCCGTAGACGATGTCGAACTCGGCCTGCCGGAACGGCGGCGCCACCTTGTTCTTGACCACCTTGACGCGGGTGCGGTTGGCCACCGCCTCCTGGCCGTCCTTCAGCGTCTCGATCCGGCGCACGTCCAGGCGCACCGAGGCGTAGAACTTCAGCGCGCGGCCACCGGTCGTGGTCTCCGGCGAGCCGAACATGACGCCGACCTTCTCGCGCAGCTGGTTGATGAAGATCGCGGTGGTCTGCGAGTGGTTGAGCGCGCCGGTGAGCTTGCGCAGCGCCTGGCTCATCAGCCGGGCCTGCAGACCCACGTGCGAGTCGCCCATCTCGCCCTCGATCTCGGCGCGCGGCACGAGCGCGGCCACCGAGTCGATGACGATGATGTCCAGGGCGCCGGAGCGGATCAGCGTGTCCGCGATCTCCAGCGCCTGCTCGCCGTTGTCCGGCTGCGAGATGTACAGGTTGTCCGTGTCCACGCCGAGGGCCTTGGCGTAGTCCGGGTCGAGGGCGTGCTCGGCGTCGATGAAGCCGGCCAGACCGCCGGCCTTCTGGGCGTTGGCCACGGCGTGCAGCGCGACGGTCGTCTTACCGCTGGACTCCGGGCCGTAGATCTCGACGACCCGGCCGCGCGGCAGCCCGCCGACGCCGAGCGCGACGTCCAGCGCGATCGCGCCGGTGGGGATGACCTCGATCGGCGCGCGGGTCTGGTCGCCCATGCGCATCAGGGAGCCCTTGCCGAACTGCCGCTCGATCTGCGCGAGGGCCGCGTCGATCGCCTTCTCGCGGTCTGTTCCTGCCGCCATCGTTTCCATGCCTCCGTGTATCGAAAAACCGCCGAGTCCGGCTCGTCGTCCACGACGCTACCGGGAGCCACCGACAAGACCGCCCGTCCCGCCGCGCGCCCTTCCGGGCGTTCGTCCAGGCAACTGTGCCACAGGGCGGTGCGACGGGGCGGCGAATCCGGAGATGTCCGGGCAGATCGTGCCCATTCCTCCGGTCCACGCGTCTCCACTAGAACTATAGTTCGAAACCCGCCCGCCGCGCGCTCCCGCCTTCGGGTGAACCGCCGGGGCGCCGCACCCGTTCGGCGCCGTCCCCTTTCCGTACCGGATATACGACGATTGCCCGATGTGACGGGCCGTCACCCGCTGCGATCGTGATCATGTCGCCCCGTTCCTCGCGGACTCCCCGCGACGGCGGCGACCAGGATCCAGGAGGTTCAAGCATGTCCCGCATGTTCCATCGCGTACTCGCCACGTCCGTCATCGGCGCCGCGGCCCTGGCCGCGCCCGCGGCGGCGATGGCCGCCGACACCGGAGGCGGCGGGGGCGGCGGCGCCGAACCGCTGCCGACGGCGGTCGTGGTGCACCTGCCCAAGCACGTCGAGGCGGGCCAGCCGGTCACCGTGACCGCCCGGGTCAGCACCGAGAAGACCGCCGCGGAGGGCGGCAAGGGCGACGACCAGCCGGGCAAGGCCGGGAAGGGGAAGGGGCACAAGGGCGCCGGGCACCACCACAAGGGCACCGGGCACGGGAAAAAGGGGAAGGGCAGGAAGCACCACAAGGGCAAGGGCCGGCGGCACAAGGTGACCGGCAAGGTCGAGTTCTTCCTCGACGGCAAGCCCGAGCCGCCGGTCGAGATCAGCCACGGCCGGGCCAGCGAGAAGATCGAGATCCCGGTCGGCCGGCACACGATCGTCGCCGAGTACTCCGGCGACGACCAGCACCTGGCGGCCAAGTCCGACCCGGTCACCTTCCAGCTGTCGGCCGGCCAGGACGACCAGGACGGCCCGCAGGCGCCGGCCACGCCCACCGCGGGCAACGGCGACCCGGCCAGCTCGGTCGGCACCGACGCGCAGGCGGGGGACCAGGATCCGGACTCGGACTACCCGATGCTCGGTCAGGACACCCAGGACCCGACCTTCGACCAGGACCCGGGCGACGACGACGGCCGGGGCGGGCAGGGCGACCAGAGCTGGGGCGACCCCGGCCCGAACGGCCCGGACTCGAACCAGGACACCCCGAACCAGGGCGCGGACGAGGACCAGATCTGAGCCGAATCCTGAGGCCCGGCGGGCCGACCGGCGTCCACTGAGACGCTGACCCGCGTGTCGGTCCCCGGCCATGGACGGGGACCGACACCCGGCAAGCAGCCACTACAGCGACGGCTTACGGCTCGCCAGCTACTGCGCTGACGGCTCGCGCCTCACCAAGCGCTGTGACCGTGGCTTGCGACTTACCGGCTACCTCGGCTGCGGCTCACGGCTCGCCGGTTGCTGCTGCGGCGGCTTGCGACTCGCCAGCTACCGCAGCGGCAGCCAGCTCATCAGTTGCTGTGCAACGGCTTACGGCTCGCCATTTGCAGCTGCAGCGTCGTACGGATCGCTCACCAGCTGCTGTGCAGCGGCTTGCCCTCGCTGTAGCCCGCGGCGCTCTGGATGCCGACGACGGCGCGGTCGTGGAACTCCTCGATGGACCGGGCGCCCGCGTAGGTGCAGGAGGAGCGCACGCCCGCGATGACCGAGTCGATCAGGTCCTCCACGCCCGGCCGGCGCGGGTCGAGGTACATCCGCGAGGAGGAGATGCCCTCCTCGAAGATCGCCTTGCGGGCCTGCTCGAAGGCCGAGTCCTCGGCGGTGCGCAGCTTGACCGCGCGGGCCGAGGCCATCCCGAAGTTCTCCTTGTACTGCCGCCCGTCGCCGTCCCGCAGGATGTCGCCGGGGGACTCGTACGTGCCAGCGAACCAGGAGCCGACCATGACGTTCGAGGCCCCGGCGGCCAGCGCCAGCGCGACGTCGCGCGGGTGGCGCACGCCGCCGTCCGCCCAGACGTGCTTGCCCAGTGCCCGGGCCGCCGCGGCGCACTCCAGCACCGCGGAGAACTGCGGGCGGCCGACGCCGGTCATCATCCGGGTGGTGCACATCGCGCCCGGTCCGACGCCGACCTTGACGATGTCGGCGCCGGCCTCGACGAGGTCGCGCACGCCGTCGGCCGAGACCACGTTGCCCGCGACGACGGGTACCTGCGGGTCGAGGGCGCGGACGGCGCGCAGCGCGGTGAGCATCTTCTCCTGGTGGCCGTGCGCGGTGTCCACCACGAGGACGTCGATGCCCGCGTCGAGCAGCGCCTTGGCCCGGCCGACCGCGTCGCCGTTCACGCCGATCGCGGCGCCGACGCGCAGCCGGCCGCGCTCGTCGAGGGCGGGCGCGTACAGCGTGGCGCGCAGCGCGGAGGGGCGGGTGAGCAGGCCGGCCAGGGTGCCGTCCTCGCGGACGACGGGAGCGAGCCGGTGATGTCCCTTGCCCAGGCGCTCGAACGCCTCCTCGGGCGCGATTCCGTACGGTACTGTCAGCAGATCGCGGGCCATGACCTGCCCGACCTGCGTGAACCGGTCGACCCCCTGGCCGTCGGCCTCGGTGACCACGCCGACGGGCCGCTCGCCCTCGAGTACCACCGCAGCGCCATGCGCGCGCTTCGGCAGCAGATTCAGCAGGTCGCCGACCGTGTCTGTCGGGCGCACGGTGATGGGGGTCTCGTAGACCGGGTGCCGGGACTTGACCCATGAGACGACCTCGGCCACCACCTCGAGCGGGATGTCCTGCGGGATGACCACGAGCCCGCCGCGGCGCGCGACCGTCTCGGCCATCCGCCGTCCCGCGACCGCGGTCATGTTCGCGACGACCAGCGGAATCGTCGTTCCGGTGCCGTCCGTCGTGGCGAGGTCCACGCCGAGCCGGGAGCCGACGTCGGACCTGGCCGGAACCATGAACACGTCGTCGTAGGTGAGGTCGTACTGCGGGATGAGGTCGTTAAGAAAGCGCACGTGACAGTAGTCTAGCCGCAAATCCGGCGAACGCCCCGCGAACGGCGGCGGCGGTGACCGGGCGGCGGCTCAGGCGGGGCCGGGCGGTCCGACGGCGGGGGTGGAGGGCTCGGTGGCCCGGCCGTAGGAGCGGGCGCTGCGCCACTGGCCGTCCTCGTCGAGGCGGCGCACGACGCGGGCCGGGACTCCGGCGACGACGCAGTGGTCGGGGACGTCGCCGCGCACGACGGAGCCGGCGGCGACGACGACGTTGCGGCCGATCGCGGCGCCGGGCAGGATCACCGCGCCGGTGCCGATCCAGGAGCCCGCGCCGACGGTGACGGGCTCGTTGACCGGCCACTGCTTGCCGATCGGGGTGTCCGGGTCGGTGTAGCCGTGGTTCTGGTCGGTGATGTAGATGTACGGGCCCGTGTACACGTCGTCGCCGATGTCGATGGACAGGTGGCCGACGACGTGGCTGCCGCGGCCGAGCACGACGCCGTTGCCGATGCGCACGATCGGGTCCGGGCCGAGGTCGCGCTCCGGGACGAAGCCGGCGGAGATGGTCACCTGCGGGCCGATCAGGGTGAAGTGGCCGACCGAGATCCACCGCTCGCCGAGCACCGTGCCCTGCGGGAAGGCGATGGCGCTGCCCTCGCCGAAGAAGGCGAAGCGGCGGGCGGCCCGGGAGCCGCTGGTGATCTTCCCGGCCTCGACCACGCTCCGCCAAGCCCAGTGCACCAAGGGTTGAGCACTGGCTCGGAGCCGAACTCTGCGCATGAGGTACACGGTATGCGATCACCCGCGACGTGCCGCCCGGAACCCGTCGCGCGGGCCCGGCGAGCCCGCCCCGGACGCCGACTTGCCGCCGTGGGGCGTGGCCCTACAATGCTGAGCCAGCAAGGGGTTCGAATGATGATCCGCGTCGGCAACCGGCCTCAAGGGGAGGAGTGCACGTGCACAACGTGGAATGGAATCTCGTCGTCAACATAGCCGTCGGCTGGGCACTGACATTCGTGCTCGGCTTCGAGCGGGAGGTGCGCGGGGCCGCCGCCGGTGACCGCACCTTCTCGATGATCGGTTTGAGCACCGCCCTGATCGGCACGATCGCGCCGCACTATCCGGCCGTGCTCGGCGGCGCGGTGACCGGCATCGGCTTCATCGGCGGCGGACTGTGCTTCCGGCAGGCGGTCAAGGACGAGGACCACGAGAAGCAGATCCTGCACGGCGTGACGACGGCCGCCTCCGTCTTCGGCGCGGCCGCCATCGGCGCGATCGCGGGCTGCGGGGACCTGATCCTGGCCGCGGCGTCGACCGTCGGCATCCTGCTCTCGCTGGAGATCAGGCACCTGCCGGTGCTGCGCTACCTGGACGCGCGGCGCTGGGCGCACCTGTTCGCCGACGACAACCACCGGCACTTCAAGCTGCACGACATCGAACACGCCCTCGCGCACCCGCACCAGGAGTACGGCGCCCTCAAGGCCCACGTGCACGCCCACAACCACGCCGTGCCCGTGATCCCCGAGCAGTCCGGCAACCCGGACGAGGCCGAGATCGAGAACGAGGCCGACACCGAGACCGTCGCGCCCGGCACCGTCGAGCACACGGACGTCTCGCTCGTCGGCCCGGTTGAGGACGACAGCCTGGTCAAGGAGGCCGAGACCGCGAGCATCCTGGCCAACGAGGTCGTCAACGCCGGCATCGCCCGCGGCGGACGGTAGGAAGCGAATCAGCTTCACTCGACCGGAGAGCGCGCCGCGTGTCAGCCGTTTGACTCCGCCTTCGGGGCGGGAGTTCGGGGGCTGATGTCGGCAGGCTGGGCAGGGGACGGCCATGCGCTGATCCACTCGGCTGTGTTAGCCTCGTGAGGCCGGTACGTACGATGTCCCCGGGCCTCACCTATAGCCGGCGCGGAATACCGTCAGGCTGGAGCCGCGTCGAGCCACTCGCCGAGAGGCGACACGCGTACCGGCGCTCAATCTTCCCGCGCCGCCGCACCCGTGATCGTGGACAGCGATCCCCGTGCGGCGGCGCGTCGTCTTCCCGGGCGGACCGTTCGCGCACGGCGACGGGGCGCGCGGGATAATGGGACCGTTCGGCATCGAGCCCGGCGGGAGCGCCGGGAGAGGAGTACAGGTGAAGGACCGCGAGCCGGTGGCGAGCTGGCTGACCGACATGGACGGCGTGCTCATCCACGAGGGCGTGATGATCCCCGGGGCTGACGAGTTCATCCGCAAGCTCCGCGACAAGGGCGCGCCGTTCCTGGTGCTGACCAACAACTCGATCTACACGCCGCGCGACCTGCGGGCCCGGCTGCTGGCCACCGGGATCGACCTGCCCGAGGAGAACATCTGGACCTCGGCGCTGGCCACCGCGCAGTTCCTGGACTCGCAGCGGCCCGGCGGCTCGGCCTACGTGATCGGCGAGGCGGGGCTGACCACGGCGCTGCACGAGGCCGGGTACGTGCTCTCCGAGAACGACCCGGACTACGTGGTGCTCGGCGAGACCCGGACGTACAGCTTCGAGGCGATCACCCGGGCCATCCGGCTGATCGACGACGGCGCCCGCTTCATCGCCACGAACCCGGACGCGACGGGGCCGTCGCTGGAGGGCGCGCTGCCCGCCTGCGGTTCGGTCGCGGCGCTGATCACCCGGGCGACCGGGATCGAGCCGTACTTCGTGGGCAAGCCGAACCCGGTGATGATGCGCGAGGGCCTGAACAAGCTCAAGGCGCACTCGGAGTCCTCGGCGATGATCGGCGACCGGATGGACACGGACGTGAAGTGCGGCATCGAGGCGGGTCTGGAGACCATCCTGGTGACCACCGGCATCACCCAGACCGCGGACGTCGAGCGCTTCCCGTACCGGCCGTCGCGGATCGTGAAGTCGATCGCGGAGCTGATTCCGGAATTGGACTGAACGGGGGAAGTGCCCCGGGCAGGGGCTGGCGCGGGATCACCCGAACGGCCGAGTATCGGGCGGCCTTGACGGTTCGTTAGGGACGATGTGACCGCATCGCGCCTTTCCGCCGCCCAAGTCCGCCCCGTACCCCCGGGATCGGACCGGGTGCTCGTGCGCACGCCGCTGTACGACGCCCTGGTCGACGAGTACCGCCTGGCGCTGCGCACGCTCCCCGGGGACCGCACCGGGGAGGACGGGTACCAGCCGCGCGCCATCTCGATTCCCGCGCCGTACAACCCGAACTCGCGGCACCGCGGCGCGAACGGCGACTCGATGTCGATGGCGCACGCGGCGCGCGCCTTCCGCTATTGAGGCAGCACGAGGGCCGCCGGCGGCCCGCTGTCCGTCAGTTCCCCACTCAGTACGCGCTGCGGCGGATGCGGCCCGCGTAACGGGCCTCCCAGGCGTCGTTGTGCACGTCTCCGCCCTCGACGTTGGCGGAACGGTAGATGGGGGGCTCGACGTTGCGGACGATCAGACGGGCCGTCACCTCGGCGACGAGCGCCTGGGCCAGGGCGGCGTTGGCGATGGACGAGATGGCGCAGACGCTGCCGCCGTCGGGCAGCGGCAGGAAGGCGTCGCCGTGCGGGGCGCCGTTGTCGATGACGACGTCGGCGAGTTCGAACAGCCGCTTGCCCGAGGGGTGCCGCGAGGTGATCGCCTTCGAGTGCTCCAGGGACGTCAGCGCGATCACGGCGTGCCCCGCTGCCTTGGCGATCTGGGCCATCTCGACCGTCGAGCCGTTGCCGCCGGACTGGGAGGCGATCAGGACGACGTCGCCCTCGCGGATCGGGGCGAGGTCCCAGACCCTGCGGGCGAGTTCCGGGTCGCGCTCGGACTTCGGGTCGGCGAGCGCCTCGGCGGGCAGGTCGCCGAGCAGCACGGCGTCGCGCAGCGCCAGCTTGTTCGTCGGGATCAGGCCCCCGGCGCGGCCGCTGAGCTCCATGGCGAGGGCCTCGGAGTGGCCGGTGCCGAAGACGTGCAGCACTCCCCCGGCCGCCAGGCTGTCCGCGATCAGGTCGGCGGCGCGGGCCACGGATTGCCCCTGGCCGGTCTCGATCCGGTCGAGGGTCGCGCGGATCTCGGCGTACACCGCCGCACCGGTCACGGACATCCAGGCTCCTTGAATTCGATCGAGGTCTCGGCGTGCCGTCGGAACGCTACCGCTCCTTCGTCCGTTGCGGGAGTAGGGCGGTGATCGACGGCGGATCGATACGATGACGAACAGGGCCGCGCGGCGGCCGCACGGACGAGAGGTCGACATGAACTTCAGGCAGCGGGTCGCGGGCCGAGGCGCCTTCGACACCCGCAGGTCGGGGCACGGCAACGGCCGGATCAGCACCGTGTTCCTGGCGGTGCTGGCGGCGACCGCGACCGGCGGGGTGGTGGCCTGGCTCAGCTCGCCGACCGCCGGGAACGGGCCGAAGTTCGCGGTGTTCGTGTTCGTCTTCGGGCTGTACTTCACGGTGCTGTGCCTGCACGAGTTCGGGCACGCGTACGCGGCGCACCGCGGCGGGGACACCTCGATCGCGGCGCGCGGGTACCTGGACCTCAACCCCATGCGATACGTGAACCCGGTGCTCTCGCTGCTGCTGCCGGCGATCTACCTGATCATCGGCGCGCTGCCGCTGCCGGGCGGCGCGGTGCTGGTCAACCGGGCGGCGATCCGCTCGAAGCGGGAGGCCAGCCTGGTCTCGGCGGCGGGACCGCTCAGCAACATCCTGGCCGCCGCGGTCTCGATGGCGCTGGTGGCGCTGTTCGCGCCGACGCTGGACTTCGGCGGGACGAGCTGGATCGACCCCTCGCAGCCGCACGCGTACTTCTGGATGGGCCTGTCCTTCTTCGCGTACCTGCAGGTGGCGGTCGCGATCCTGAACCTGATCCCGGTGCCGGGGCTGGACGGCTACGGCATCATCGAGCCGTACCTGCGCTTCGAGACGCGCCGGGCGCTGGAGCCGGTCCGGCCGTACGGGATCCTGGTCGTCCTGCTGCTGCTGTTCTTCTTCCCGCCGGTCCGGGACGGCTTCTCGCACCTGATCACCGACATCCTCTCGGCCGGGCAGCAGCCGAGGAACGGGGCGTTCCAGGGGCAGGGCCTGTTCCAGTTCTGGCACTCCTCCTGACGGCCGGCGTTCAGCGGGCGGTCACCCTGCGTGTCCCGACGGATGCGGGTGACCGTCTGGCGCGGGCGGGGCGGAAGTGAGACGATCCGAGACAGTCCGGGGACGCCGTACGCGGCGCCACGAGATCTCTCAAGGAGTGCTTCACTATGTCCATATCCGGGACTGTTCCCTCCGCCGGCGCGTCCGGTGAACCGAAGCTCACGCTCTACAACGGCTCCACCGGCACCGGCCGCCGGGTGACCGTGCGGGACCTGGCGCTGGCCAAGGCGCGCGGCGAGCGCTGGCCGATGCTCACGGCGTACGACGCGATGACCGCGGGGGTGTTCGACGAGGCCGGGATCCCGGTCCTGCTCGTCGGCGACTCGGCGGGCGACAACCACCTCGGGTACAGCAACACGGTGCCGGTGACGGTCGAGGAGCTGATCACGCTCTCCGCGGCCGTGGTGCGCGGCACGCACCGCTCGCTGATCGTGGCCGACCTGCCCTTCGGCTCGTACCAGTCCTCGCCGCGGCAGGCGCTGGAGACCGGCACCCGGTTCCTGAAGGAGGCCGGGGTCGGCGCGGTGAAGCTGGAGGGCGGCCGCCGGGTCGCGCACCAGGTCGAGGCGCTGGTGCAGGCCGGCATCCCGGTCATGGCGCACATCGGGCTCACCCCGCAGTCGGTCAACGTGCTCGGCGGCTACCGGGTGCAGGGACGCGGCGACGAGGAGGCCGAACGGCTGCTCGCCGACGCGAAGGCGCTGGAGGCCGCCGGGGCCTTCGCCGTGGTGCTCGAGCTGGTTCCGGCCGAGCTGGCGCAGCGGGTGACCGACCTACTGCACATCCCGACCGTGGGCATCGGCGCCGGGGCGGGCTGCGACGCCCAGGTGCAGGTGTGGACGGACATGGCGGGCATGACGCCGGGCAACCCGCCGAAGCACGCGAAGAAGTACGCGGACGTGCGCGGCGTGCTCACCGAGGCGGCGCGGGCGTACGCGGCGGATGTGGTGTCCGGCGCGTTCCCGACGGCGGAGAACAGCTTCCACTAGGCCGTAGCCGCTAGAAGAACCCCCACAGGGCCGCGACCGTAGGCATACGGTCGCGGCCCTGGCACCATGAGGCGGGTGGACCGGTCCGAGGCGCGGGTGCTGCGCGAACTGCTGGAGCTCGGGCGCGGGCGCGCGTGGCTGGACGAGGCGGACGAGTTCGCGGCGGCGCTGCGGGCGGCTCCGCGGCGCGCGGGCGGGCTGCTGCTGGTCGGCGCCGAGCAGGCCGAGCCGTGGCACATGGCGGCGCATCTGTCCGACGAGGCGCGGCTCGCCGGGCTCGGGCAGCTGAACCCGACGCTGATCCGGCGGGCGCCGCGGCCGGACGACCCGGCGCACCTGGCGGCGGGCCTGGACCGGATCAGCGCGGCCGGGCGCAGCGAGGCGGTGCTCATCGTCGCCGCGGACGACCCGGACTCGCTCGTGCTCGAACGGGTGGACGACGCCCGGCGGCACGGCGCGCGCATCCTGACGCTCGGTCAGGACACTCCGCTGGCCAGCGGGCTGGCGCACGAGGCGCTGCGCGTGCCGGACATCCCGGAGGCGCCCTCGTTCGACGGCGCGCAGCACCTGGTGTCCAGCGCGGCCGTCGAGGTCAGGCCGAGCGGGCTGCTGGTGCGGCTGCGGCGCTGGGTCGAGGCGAGCAACGGGCCGCGCCTGGAGCGCTGGTAGGGCTCAGTCCCGGTCGTTCTGCGCCTGCCAGGCCTCGTTGCGCTCCTTCACCTTCTCCAGGGCGTGCTCGGCCTCCTCCTGCGTGGCGTACGGGCCGAGCCGGTCCTTCGCCTTGCAGCCCACCGGGCCTTCGACCGTGTGGTGCTTGAGGCAGTAGAAGTACTGCGGACCTTCGTCGATCATCGATCGCTCCCTTCTCCAGGTACGTCGTGCCCAGGAAGGGGCGTCTAGACTCGTCGGCATGGCTCCTTTGGTTCAGGCGGGTACCCTCTCCCCCACGCGTCGCGTCCCGGCCGACATCCCCCGTCCGGAGTACGTCGGGAAGAAGCTGCCGACCCGCTACACCGGGCCGGACGAGCAGACGCCGGAGACCGTCGAGAAGATGCGGATCGCCGGGCGGATCGCGGCGCAGGCGCTGGCCGAGGTCGGGCGCGCGGTCAAGCCCGGGGTGACCACGGACGAGCTCGACCGGGTCGGGCACGAGTTCCTGTGCGACCACGGCGCCTACCCCTCCACGCTCGGCTACCGCGGCTACCCGAAGTCGCTGTGCACCTCGATCAACGAGGTCATCTGCCACGGCATCCCGGACTCGACGGTCCTGCACGACGGCGACATCGTCAACATCGACATCACCGCGTTCATCAACGGCGTGCACGGCGACACGAACGCGACGTTCGAGGTCGGCGAGGTGGACGAGGCGGCGCACCTGCTGGTCGAGCGGACCCGCGAGTCGCTGAACCGGGCGATCAAGGCGGTCAAGCCGGGCCGGCAGATCAACGTGATCGGGCGGGTCATCGAGGCGTACGCGGCGCGTTTCGGCTACGGCGTGGTGCGGCTGTTCACCGGGCACGGGATCGCGACCGCGTTCCACAGCGGCCTGATCATCCCGCACTACGACGACCCCAGTGCCGCCAAGGAGATCACGCCGGGGATGACCTTCACGATCGAGCCGATGCTGACCCTGGGCACGATCGAGCACCGGATGTGGCCGGACGGCTGGACCGCGGTGACCATGGACGGGAAGCTCACGGCGCAGTTCGAGCACACGCTCGTGGTCACGGAGACCGGCGCGGAGATTCTCACGCTGCCGGAGTGAGCGGCTGAATCAGGCCTCGCAGGCGTCGGCGAGGGCTTCCAGGATGCGCAGCGGGTCGGGGAGGTCGGCCTCGGGGTCGTGCACCCAGCGGGCCACGCCGCCGCCGATCGCGCGGGCCGGGGGAATCAGTACGTACGAGCCCCTGGTGTGCCAGCGCAGCCCCGTGGTGTCGGTCTCCTCGGGCTGCGCGTCGAGGTCCGAGGACCACCATTCGTCGAGGTCTGCTTCGCCGGGGCGGGCGGTGGTGAAGAACAGATATCGGTCGCCGGCGGCGTTGCGGGCCACCGGGCCGAACGGGATGTTCGCGGCGATCAGGCTCTCCAGCGCACGGGCCCCGGCGACGGCGGATACCTCGAGGACGTCGTGGGTGCTGCCGGTAGGCGTGGCGTAGTTGGCGTCCGGCATGCGGCCGCGCCATCGGGCCAGCTGGTCCGGGTCGGCGCTCGCCTCCCTGCGCCACCCGCGCGAGAGCGGATGCGCGGCGGGCATCGGACAGCCGATCCTGGTACAGGAACAGCCCGGGCCGCCGCTGTTCGGGGCGGCCGCCGGGACCACCGGGAAGCCGCGGGCGACGAAGGCGGCCACGGGGTCGGGCTGGTCGCGGCGCCGGCGCATGCCGGGGAGTCGTCCGCGCGCGTTCGCCCGGTCGGTGCTCATGTACGTCACGGCAGGCCCGCCTTCCTGACCTCGGCCGCGTCCGGCCGGCGGGCCTGGCGGGCGCCTTCGCGACGACGCCCGCGGCTGTGTGTGCCGGGCCGGGACACGGCGGTCCCAGACGGCCAGGATACCGATCCCGGCTGAGAGCCCGGTGTGGATCTACTTCGACTGGATCGTGCCGGTTACCGCGCCGAAACCGATCCGTGTCCCGCCGGGGCCCGGCGCGCTGCCGCTGAGCACGACGGTGTCGCCGTCCGCGAGGAAGCTGCGGGTCGATCCGTCGGCCAGCTGCAGCGGCTCCGCACCGTTCCAGGTGAGCTCGATGAACGAGCCGCGCTGGCCGCGTTCGGGGCCGGAGACGGTGCCGGAGGCGAACAGGTCGCCGGTGCGCAGGCTCGCGCCGTTGCTGGTCATGTGCGCGAGCTGCTGCGCGGCGGTCCAGTAGAGCCCTGCGAAGGGCGGCCGGGAGACGGTGGTGCCGTTGAGATCCACCCGCAGGCTCAGGTCGTAGCCCCAGTGGTCGCCGAGCAGGTGCGGCAGCGGGACCGGGTCCTGCCGCGGCGGCGCGACCCGGGCGTCGGCGAGCGCCTCCAGCGGCACGATCCAGGGCGAGACCGAGGTGGCGAAGGACTTGCCGAGGAACGGGCCGAGCGGCTGGTACTCCCAGGCCTGGATGTCCCGGGCGGACCAGTCGTTCACCAGCACCGCGCCGAAGACGTGGTCGGCGAACTCGTCCACTGACACGCTCTGCCCCATCCGGCTCGGCACGCCGACCACGAAGCCGACCTCGGCCTCGATGTCCAGCCGCGTGGTGGGGCCGAACACGGGCTCGGCGCCGGGCGCGGGCAGCCGCTGGCCGTGCGGGCGGACGATCGGGGTGCCGGAGACCACGACGGTGCCGGAGCGGCCGTGGTAGCCGATCGGCAGGTGCGTCCAGTTCGGCATCAGCGCCTCGCCGTTCGGGCGGAAGATGCGGCCGAGGTTCTCGGCGTGGTCGCGCGAGGAGTAGAAGTCCACGTAGTCGGCCACGGTGAACGGCAGCGGGTTCGAGACCGCGTCCAGGTCCAGCAGCAGCGGGCGCACGGCGGCGGCGTGCGCGGAGTCGCCGAGCAGTTCGGCGGCGCGGGCGCGCACGGCGTGCCAGGCGGCCGGTCCGGCGGCCAGCAGCCGGTCCAGGCTCGGCGCGGTCAGGATCGCGGTGTCGGGTACGACGCCGTCGAAGAGCCCTGCCTCGGCCGCGGCGCCGAGCGGGAGGGCGTGCGTCCCGATCGCGATCGCGATCTGCGGGGCGCGGCCGCGCTGCGCGACGACGCCGTGCGGCAGGTTGTCCAGGCCGAAGCCGGTGTGCTCGGGGGTGTCGAGCCAGCTGTCAGTCATCGGTGATGCCTCCGGGTCAGGATGATCGGTGACACCCTAGCGGACCCCCGCGATACGGCCGCTGACCTGCACGGTTAACGGTGCCGAGCGGGAGCCGTCTATCATGGACGACGTAACCATGTGATGCCCGCGCGCTCCCTGGCTTGTCCGGCCGCCCTTCTTCTTGCGGCCGGTTCGTGTGTTCTCAAGAGGGAACCTTTCGGCGAAGCCGCCGAACACAGGCGCGGCATTGCCCCGAAGATGGGCCCGTACTTGTGGTCGGCCGCGGTCGCGTTCACGCGTTCGCTATGCCTCCTTGTCACTTGTCACGTGCCGAATGACCTGGAGGTCGCAGAGTAATGACTGCCGTGCTGGAAGACGGCGTAATGGACGCCACCGCCGAGGCGCAGGAGCCCGCGGATGTCCCCTTCTCCGAGCTCGAGCTGCCCAAGCCGCTGCTCGAGGTGTTGAACGAGGCCGGGGTGACCACGGCCTTCCCGATCCAGGCCGCCACGATCCCGGACGCGATCGCCGGCAAGGACGTGCTCGGCCGCGGCCGGACCGGCTCCGGCAAGACGCTGGCGTTCGGCCTGCCCACGATCGCCCGCCTGGAGGGCCTGCGGGCCCGTCCGCACAAGCCGCTGGCCCTCGTGCTGGTGCCGACCCGCGAGCTGGCCATGCAGGTCGAGGACTCGCTGCGGCCGTACGCCCGGGCGATGCGGCTGCGCATCCGCTCGGTCTTCGGCGGCGCCCCGATGCGCAAGCAGATCGACGGCCTGCGCTACGGCGTGGAGATCCTGGTGGCCACCCCGGGCCGCCTGTCGGACCTGATCGAGCGCGGCGAGTGCGAGCTCGGCGACGTCGACATCGCGATCCTGGACGAGGCCGACCAGATGTGCGACATGGGCTTCCTGCCGCATGTCTGCGAACTGATGGAGCAGGTCGCCGAGGGCGGCCAGCGGCTGCTGTTCTCCGCCACGCTGGACGGCGCGGTGGACGAGATCGTCTCCAAGTTCATGTCCGAGCCGGTGCTGCACGAGGTCGACCCGCACGCCGGCGTCGTCTCCACGATGAGCCACCACCTGCTGCTGGTCACCCCGCAGCACAAGGCCCGGGTCGCGGCGCAGATCGCCGGCCGGCACACCGGCGAGAAGCTGTCCGAGGCGCGCTCGATCTTCTTCGTGCGCACCCAGATGGCGGCCGACCGGGTCACCGAGCAGCTGCGCGAGCGCGGCCTGCCCGCGGCGGCGCTGCACGGCGGCATGACGCAGATGGCGCGCACCAAGACCCTCGAGGACTTCAAGGACGGCCGCACACCGGTGCTGATCGCCACGGACGTCGCCGCGCGCGGCATCCACGTGGACGGCGTCGACCTGGTCGTGCACATCGACCCGCCGCGCGACTCGAAGGACTACCTGCACCGCGCCGGGCGCACCGCGCGGGCCGGGCAGACCGGCATCGTGGCCTCGCTGATCCTGCCGAAGCAGACCCGGCAGGCCGAGCGGATGATGCGGGACGCGGGCGTCACGGCGGAGAACCTGGACGTGGCGCCGATCGGCGCGGGCGGACGCTGGGAGAAGGGCGGCGACGCCCTGGCCGGGCTGACCGGCGCCCAGGAGGTCCCGGAGGCCGGCGACGTGCCGGTGTTCACCCTGCCGACCCGGGAGCGCGACGCGCGCGGCCCGCGGCAGAACCGCGGCGGCTACGGCAGCCGGGACGACCGCCGCGGGGGCGGCGGCTACGGCGAGCGCCGCGGCAACTTCGGCGACCGCAACCGGGACGAGCGCGGCGGCGGCTTCGGCGGCGACCGGCCGCGGCGCGACGACCGCGGCAACTACGCCAAGCGCGACCGGGACGACCGCCGCGGCGGTGCCACCGGCGGCTACGGCGACCGTCGCGAGCGCGGCGGCAACGCCGGCGGCGGTTACAACCGGGACCGGTTCGCCCAGCGTTCCCACTGAGTCCGACTGAGTCTGGAGGGGTCCTTCGGGGCCCCTCCTTTCGTTGGATCCGTGCAGGCCGGAAGCCGTTTTTCCACCCCGCCAAACGTTTGTTCGAGGGCTGTGGCGGGCATCTGAAGACAGTAGGGAGACGGCGACTTTCCGGGGAGGATCCAGTCGTGTCGAGGACTGTTCAGGATGACCGGCCGAGGACCGCTGGCTGGGTGCGGGTGCGGCTGACGGCGCCGCAGGACCCGCACGGGCCGCGGGGCGTGACGCTCACCGAGGGCGAGTTGGTGCTGCGGGCCGACCGGGTCGCGGTGGACGAGGGAGCGCTGGTGTTCCTGTGTTCCGACGAGGTGGTCTTCCAGTTGGACCGCCGCTATTTCCGTTCCATGGCCTGGTTCGTGGACCGGCCGACGTTCGCCGAGTGGCTGCGCTCGCGGCGCAAGCAGTACCCGAATTCGCATACCCGGTGGTCCACCGACGAGCGGGAGCAGCTCGCCAAGGAGCTCAGCGGCGGGCACACCTGGCAGAAGATCGCGGACGTGCACGGGCGCACGATCCACGCCGTGCAGCGTGAGGCGGTGAAGGACGGCCTGGTGACGGCGGACGCGTTCCCGAGGCCGGGAGTCGTTTAGCGGCAAGCGAAAAAGCGGCGCCCCCGTGTTCGGGGGCGCCGCTTTCGCGTTGCTAGCCGAGGACGTCGACCGGCAGGTGCAGCGAGACGACGTAGTTGGGCAGGTCCACGATCTCACTGATGATCAGGTCGGCCGTGAGCGACGCGAGGATGTAGGCGTGCACGGCGCTCAGGCCGGTGCGCCGGACCGTCTCGTCCACCAGGGAGCGCGCGGCGTCCTTGGCGGCGGTCAGCAGGTCCGGGCCGATGCCGGTGGTCACCACCGCGGCTCCGGTGCGGCGCGCGGCGGCCGGGGTCTCCAGGATCGGGGCGGAGATCGGGCGGTCCTTGACGAGTTCGATGTCGAGCACGGTGCGCGCCGCGGTCTCCACGCCGGTGCCGCAGATCTCGCCGTCGCCCATGGCCGCGTGGCCGTCGCCGAGCGAGAGCAGCGCGCCGGCCACGCCCACCGGAAGCAGCACGCTGGCACCCGCGCCGAGCTGCCGGATGTCCATGTTGCCGCCGTGCCGGGACGGCGGGAGCAGCGGGTGCGCGCCGGGCTCGGCCAGCGCGAGGCCGAGCGTGCCGATCATCGGCAGCGCGGGCAGCACGGGGCCGAAGTCGAGCTCGACCTGCTTCTCGCCGATCTTGCTGTGCACCAGCACCGGGTCCGGGAAGTCCTCGGCGAGCAGGCCGAAGCCGGGGATGTTCGCGGACCAGCCCCAGGACGCGGTGCCGAGTTCGCGCACCCGCACCAGCAGCGCGTCGCCGGGTTCGGCTCCGTGCACCAGGATCGGGCCGGTGACCGGGTTGACCCGGCTCAGGTCGAGGGCGGCCAGGCTGGCGGCCGTGGAGGAGGCGTCGAACTGCCCGGCGCCGGAGTCGAGCAGGTCGAGTTCGACGGTGCCGGAGCCGTCGATCTCCAGGGCGGGGGCCAGATCCCGGTCCCAGGCGTAGTGGACGGTGTCGGTTCCCAGATGCATGGCGGGCTCCTTCGGGTCGTGCGAACGCGGCGGCCGGAGGGGTGACCCGGCCGCCGCGTGGGCGTACTGGCTATTAAACGCGCAGGGCGTCAGTTGGCGGCGACGGGCGCGGCCGCGGTCTCGCTCGCACCCAGCTGCTGCTCCATCGCCGCGAGCTCCTCGGGGGTGCCGAGCGAGCGCGGGCCGACGAACCACGTGTGCGCGGACAGCTTCCACCACAGGGCGGCGCCGCCGATCACGACCACGAACACCGGCAGGGTGTACGGGAACGTCGAGGTGGCGAAGACCGGGTTGGTGTAGGGCAGCGAGAAAAGGATGTCCGCCGCCACGACCCAGCCGACAGCGATCCAGCCGACCAGGGAGGACCACCGTCCCAGGTGCCACGGACCGCGCTGGAAGTTGTCCCCCTGGCGCAGGCGCAGGAAGACCGGGATCGCGTAGGCGGTGTAGAGGCCGATCACGTTGATGGTGATGGCCGCGGTGAACGCCACCGCGCTCCACAGGTTCAGCACGCCGAGCAGGCAGGCGCCGAGCACGGCGACCCACACTGCGTAGCGCGGCACCCGGCTGCCGGTGTGTACCTCGGCGAGCTTGCGCGAGACAGGGTGCGGCCGGCCGTCGTCGACCCGGGCGAAGTCGCGGGAGAACGCGTAGATCATCCGCGAGTTCGAGGTCAGGTTGCCGTTGACGCAGATCATCAGCGCGATGGCGATCGCGGCGATCAGCACCTTGCCGAAGCCGACGCCGACCGCGTCCACCAGGATGTCGCCGACCGCGTTGCTGGTCTTGGTGCCCGCGACCTCGCTCGCGTAGTCCTGGATGGCGAAGTTGAGCGCGCCGATCATCAGGGTGCCGAGGACCGCGGCGATGGCGATCGCACGGACCATGGCGCGCGGCGCGGCGATGCCCGGCTGCTTGGTCTCCTCGGTCAGGTGCGCGCTCGCGTCGTAGCCGGTGTAGGTCTCGGCGCCGACCAGCAGGCCGAGCAGCGCGGCGTAGATCGGCCAGTGGAACGTGGTGCCGTTGACGAAGTGGAACAGCGCCTGCGAGGTGGTCTGGTGGTGCGCGGGCGCGAAGATCAGCGCGCCGATCATGATCAGCGCGAAGGCCGTGTGCCACCACACGCTCAGGCCGCCGATGAAGCCGACGAGCGCGCGGCCGAAGGTGACGACGAGGCCGAAGACGACAGTGATGATGACGTAGGCCGCCACCACCGTGCCGGTCGTGGCAGTCCACCAGCCCTCGAGCACGCCGAAGGCCACGGTGAAGTACGCGGCGCCGAACGCCGCGCCCGCGGTGCCCGCGATCTGGCCGAGGACGTTGAACCAGCCGGTGAACCAGGCCCAGGCGGCGGCGTTGCGCTTGGCCAGCTTGGCGGACCAGTAGTACAGGCCGCCGGAGGTCGGGTAGCTGGAGCAGACCTCGGCCATCGCCGCGCCGAGCGCGAGGATCAGGCCGGAGACGAGCACGAAGCCCCAGAACAGGTCGACCGGGCCGCCGTCGTTCATGCCGGTGCTGTACATCAGCGAGACGCCGCCGATGATGCAGATGATGGAGAACGACACGCCCATGTTCCGGAAACCGGTCAGGCCGCGGTGCAGCAGCTGCGGGTAGCCGAGCTGGTGCAGCTGATCGGTGTCCGCGGCGTCGCTGACGACCGCCGCTTTCATGCTGTCTATTCGGATGACGTCGTCTTCGGACATGTGGGGGTCACTCCGGGGAGGTGAGAGTGGTGAGCGGGAAGGTGTGTGGTGCGTCTGGGTCGTCCTCGGCGACGGGCGGGACGGGCGGTGCGGCGGTCTCCGGGAACGGATCGGGCTCGGTCACGTTCCTGGGGGCCTTGGCGGCGGCGGTCTCGGCGGCGGTGCGGGCGGCGGTGAAGGCGTCGCTTCCGCTGCGGGCGCCGGACAGCTGGGCGGCCTGGGTCCACGGGGCGGCGGTGGCGTACGGGCCGATGGCGCTGAACACGGGGTGCGCGAGGCTGGGGCGGCCGGACTCGACCAGCTGGAAGGCCAGCATGTTGAGGTCGTACGGCGTGGCGGGGTGGCCGCGCTCCGGGCCGCGGAACCAGTCGCGGTAGGCGTCCTGCAGGTCCTGCTCGTTGCGCTGCGAGAGCCAGTCGCGCTCGCCGGCGCCGAGCAGGTCCATCGTGTTGGCCAGCCGCAGTTCGGTGTGCGCGTAGAGCGGCAGCACCCGCAGCGGCGAGTGGTCCCCGGCGTGCGCGGCGGCGGCCGTGGTGAAGTCGAGCAGGCCGGTCAGGTCGCGCGGCGATCCGGTGCGCAGCCGGGCGGCCTGGGCGTCGCGCATCCGGTGGTGCGCGTGCCAGCTCTCCGGGTGCCGGCGCACGGCCTCCTGGAACCAGGCCCAGCTGCGCTTGCCCGCCTCGAAGGACAGTTCGTGCCACTGCACCATGGACACGCCGTTGTCGCCGAGCACCCCGGCGAGCGCCAGCAGGCTGATCCACGGGGCCGGGTCGTCGGGGGCGGCCTCGGCGGCGGACCGGCAGCGGGCCACGGCGCGGGCGGCGGCCTGGTCGTCGGCCGAGGGGTCGCGCCGGGCGATCATGCTGCGCAGCTGGACGGCGCCCGCGTAGGCCGCGAGGACCTGGGCGTCGGGGCGGTCCGGCTCGGCCTGGATCCAGGCGCGCGGCCACTCGAGGCCGACGGCGGCGTTGGCCAGCACGGTGATCCGGTGCGTGCGCAGCGGCCACTCGTCCCCGGTGCGCACGAGCAGGTCGCGCACGGACTCCCAGCCGCCCATCGCGGCGTCGTCCCTCGCGCGGCGCAGATCCTCGTCGTCGAACGCGGGATCGGGGTCCAGCTTGGGACGACGGGACCGCGGGTTGAACACCGGCACAGCCGCTCCGCCTCCCGCGGCGGACCACCTACCGCCGATTCAATGATCCAGATACACCTTGATGATGATCGGATGAAGTGATATCACGGTTGCGGACTGCGACGCAATAGGCTGTGTTGATGTGCGCCATTCGGGCTGATGGGCCTTCAGGTGGTGGTCAGACCTTTCGTCAAAACGTCGATCAGGTAACGGAAACTCTCGTCCGGATCCCGGTCCAACTGGAAGCCCGCGCCGTGTTCCAGAGCGATGAATCCGGTGACCGCCGAGCGCAGCGTGCGCACCGCGTCGATCTGCTCCCGCTCGCCGAGGCCGAAGCCGCGCACGACGGCGTACGCGATCTCGACGAACCGGGTCGCCGACGCCCGCACGGCCGGGTCGGCGCTCGGATGCTCCATCAGCTGCCAGCGCCGCGGGAAGCGCCGCGCGTAACCCCGGTAGGCGAGCAGGAAGGCCTCCAGCGCCTCCCGACCAGCGCGGCCCATCACCGCCGCGCCGACCTCGGCCGCCGCCTCGTCCATCATCGCGACCGCCATCAGGTCCCGCAGATGATCGATGCTCTGGACGTGCTTGTAGAGCGAGGGGGTGGCGACCCCGGCGCGCGCCGCGACGGCCTTGAGGGTCAGGCCGTCCGCCCCCGACTCGTCGAGTTCGTCGAGCGCGAGGCGGACGACGGCGGCGGGGGTCAGTCCGGCGCGGGGCATTGACGGCTCCTTCTTCTTTATTACGTACGGCTGACTTACTCGGCGTTCTCGGCGTCGAATCCGATGAGGAGTTCGGCGATCCGCTCCGGCGTCTCCTCGTGCGGCTGGTGGCCGTATCCGTCGAGCAGTTCCAGGCGCCCGCCCAGGCTCTCCGCGGCGAATCGGCCCTCGGCGGCCGCGTCCGGGAAGTCGGCGTCCGCGGTACCCATGATGACGAGCGTCGGCACGCCGGACGACTTCGCCCGCGGCAGTTCGGCCTCGGCGGCGCGGTGGCTGCCGGCGAACATCTTCGCGAGCACGGCGGTCCGGCCCGGCTCGCGCAGGTTCGCGGCTACGGCGGCGCGCATCTCGGCGTAGTCGGCGGGGCGCTTCGGGAACATCCGCGGGAACCAGCTGAGCCAGAGCGTGCGGGTGAGGGCGGGCTTGGTGAGCAGGCTGCCGGTGATCTTCTCGAAGACGTTCGCCGGGGGCAGGCTGCGCACGAACGGCCCGGCCAGGATCGCGCCGCGCAGCAGTTCGGGCCGGTCGGCGGCGATGTGCACGCTCGAGGCTGACGTGTAGGAGTTGCTGTAGAGCAGCACCGGCCCGGCGTCGAGGTGCCGGATGAGCGCGACGAGGTCGGTCGCGGTGGCCGCGGAGCTGTACTCGTCCCAGCCGGTGTCGGATTCGCCGAGGCCGCGGTAGTCGGTGGTGACGACCCGGTACCCGGCGTCCAGCAGCAGCGGGGCCAGGTGCCGGAACGTGGCGCGGGTGGTGCCCATCGCCGGGGCGAGCAGCACGACCGGACCGCTGCCCCGGTCGTCGTACGCGATCCGGCCGACGGAGCCGTCGGGGCGGCTGATCTGCAGGTACTGCGTGGTTCCGGGGTTGGTGATCGTGGTCATGGGGGCCTCCGGCCGGTCGCGGTTACTTCCGATAGCCCTAAAGCTAATCTAGTTAGCTTTGGCCGTCAAGCCACCCCTTCCGGCCACCCTCCCCTAAGGGTCCGTATCCCTCGGAAGGAGGAGATGTCCTCCCTAAGTTCCTTCTGAAGAACCTAGGCACGCCGGTTTTCCAGCCGCTACGTTGGGCCTCTGTTGCCGTCGAGCGGATGATGATCACGGAGGAACACCGGTGGCCGGACGAATACGCCGACCCGCCCGACCTGCCCAGGTCCGGGATCCGGGCCGGGCGGTGGTCTTCTCGGCCCGCGTGGGTGCCGGCCACGACGCGGCGGCCGACGAGATCGCGCGCCGCCTCGCGGGTGCCGGGCTCCAGGTGGACCGGCACGACTTCCTGGACCAGCTGCCCGGCCCGGTCGGCCGGATGATGTGCGACTCGTACCACAACATGCTGCTCGCGGCGCCGTGGAGCTACCAGATGCTGTACGGCGCGCTGGACCGCTCCCGGGCGCTGTCGCTGCAGGTCTCGTTCTTCTCGGCGCTGTCCACCCGGCGGATGCTCGACGCGATCGGCACCGACGCCCGCGTGGTGGTCTCCACCTACCCGCTCGCCAGCCAGGTGCTCGGACGGCTGCGGGCCAGCGGACGGCTGCGCGTTCCGGTCGTGACCTACCTGACCGACTATTCGGTGCACCGGCTGTGGGTGGCCGAGGGCGTGGACGGCCACACTGCTGTGCACGACGTGGCCGCCGACCAGGCGCGTGCGCACGGCGCGGCCCAGGTCGTGACCGTGGACCCGGCCGTCGACCCGCGCTTCTTCCGGAGCACGGCGGCCACCAAGGCACAGGCCCGCGCCGAGTTCGGACTCCCCGCCGAGGGCAAGCTCGCGCTGCTGGTCGGCGGATCCTGGGGTATCGGCGAGTTCGACGAAACGGTCCGCGACATCACGGCGACCGGCGTGGCCCGCTGCGTGGTCGTCTGCGGGCAGAACGAGGACCTGCGCAGGCGGCTGCTCGATCAAGGCGTGGAGCACGTCTACGGCTGGGTGGACGATATGCCCGGGTTGATGCATGCCTGCGACGTCTTGGTGCAGAACGCGGGCGGCATGACCGTCTACGAGGCGCGCGCGTGCGGACTTCCGGTCGTGACGTACCGGACGCTGCCGGGCCACGGCGAGACGAACGCGCAGTCGCTGGACGAGGCGGGCACGGCGCCGTGGGTGCGCGACGCGGCGGATCTGCGGGCAGCGCTGGAGAAATCGTTGCTGGACCGGCCCTGGGACGTGGTGCCGGAATTCGCGGCCGACCCGGTCACGGTGATCCTGGGCATGGCACCGCGGTGTGCGGAACTGGAGCCGGTGTCTGCGGTCGGCCGGATCCCGAAGCAGCGCGACAGGAAGAACCGGCGCTGGGAACGGCGGCTGCGCGGCGTCCGCTTCGGCACCACCCCGCGCGACGGCGGCGAGCAGGGCGAGTACGACTACGAGACGCGGGAGGCGGCGTGACCGGCGGCGCCTGGGCCAAGCGGTTGACGGGCGCCGCGGCCGCCGCGACGCTGTTCCACGCCCTGCCGACGGCGACGAGCCTCGGGCCGCTGCGTGCCACCGTCTTCCCGCGGCTGACCGGTCTCGGCGAGCCCGGCCACGTGGCGCTCACCTTCGACGACGGGCCCGATCCCGCTTCCACGCCGCAGTTCCTCGACGCACTGGACGAGGCGGGCGTGCGGGCGACGTTCTTCCTGCTCGGCCGGATGGTGCACGAGGCGCCCTGGCTGGCCCGCCGAATCGCCGACGCGGGGCACGAGGTGGCGCTGCACGGCTGGGGGCACCGCGCGCACATCGCCCTCACCCCCGCGCAGACCCTGCGGGACCTGAGGCAGGGCCGGGACGAGGTGGCCAGCGCGATCGGCCAGGCGCCGACCTGGTACCGGCCGCCCTACGGCGTGGCCACCGCCGCGACCTTCTCCGCCTGCCGGAAGCTGGGCCTGCGGCCGGTGCTGTGGAGCGCGTGGGGCCGGGACTGGACGGCGAGCGCGACGCCGGAGTCGGTGCTGCACACCGTCGTCCGCGACCTGCGCGGCGGCGGCACCGTGCTGCTGCACGACTCGGACTGCACCTCGAAGCCGCTGTCCTGGCGGTCGACCCTCGGCGCGCTGCCGCTGCTGCTCGAACACTGCGCGGAGCAGGGCTGGAAGGTCGGGCCGCTGCGCGAGCACGGGATCGTCGCCGCGCGCTGACGCCGACCGGGCGCGCGGCCCGCCGCGGACCCTCAGCCCTGGTTCTGCTCTTCCTGCTCCTGCTCGATCCCGGCCTCGCGCCGCACCTTGTCCATGTCCAGGTCGCGGGCCTGCTGCAGCAGGTCCTCGAGGGCGGACTCGGGCAGCGCGCCCGGCTGCGCGTAGAGCACGACGCGGTCCCGGATGACCATCAGCGTCGGGATCGCCGAGACGTTGAACGTGCCGGCGAGGTCCGGGTTCGCCTCGGTGTCCACCTTGCCGAAGACCACGTCCGGGTTCTTCTCCGAGACGCGCTCGTACACCGGGGCGAACTGGCGGCAGGGCCCGCACCAGGAAGCCCAGAAGTCCACGAGGGTGATGCCCTCGCGGTCCGTGTTCTCCTCGAAGTTCTGCGCGGTCAGTTCGAGCGTGGCCATCTTGGTCCTCCGACTCCGATCGGTTCCCCTCCACCCTAGACGCCCGCACCGGGTGCCGACCAGCGCGCACGCCCGGGCGCCTGTGCGGCGGGGCGTCGGCAAAGACGCTACAGTCGGTGGCACGGAGACGGCCCATGGTGATCAATAGGAGTTTCAGTGTCCGTGCTCACTCCCCGGGCCCCGCGACGGCGGACCGCGACGATCCCAGGGCAACGGGGGATGCGCATGACTGACGAACCGCCGCGCGAGCCCGAGCCCGCGCACGTGGGCGGCCTGCGGGGCTTCACGCACCGGGCGTGGCGGGAGAGCCAGGAACTGGAGCTGATGCACCGCGCGCTCGGCTTCGCGGCGCTCGGCCTGGTGACGCTGATCCCGCTGCTGCTGGTGGTCTCCGCGGCCGACCCGGTGGGCGGGCGGCAGTTCCCGTCCTGGCTGGCGGCCGCGATCGGGCTGTCCGACACGGCGGCGAAGGAACTGGCCCCGGTCTTCGGCTCCGCGAAGAACGCGCTGTCCGCGACGACGGCGCTGGGCCTGGCCGGCCTGGCCGCGTTCGGGCTCTCCTTCGTCTCGGCCGTGCAGGTGGGCTTCGAGCGGATCTGGGGGCTGCCGCCCGCGCGGCTGATGAGCGTGTGGCGCCGCGTGGTCTGGCTGGCCGCGCTGGTCGGCTTCCTGTTCGTGGCGGCGGACACCAGCCTGCTGCCGCGCGACTCCTGGCTGCGCACCATCGTGCAGACGGTGGTGGCGACGGCGGGCTCCACCGCTTTCTTCTGGTGGTCCGCCAGATTCCTGCTCGCGGGCCGGGTGAACTGGATGCCGCTGCTGCCGGGCGCGATGCTGACAGCCGCCGGGCTGGTCGGCCTCCGGCTGTTCTCGGCCGTCGTGTTCTCGCCGCTGGTCGTCTCCAGTGCGGCGGCCTACGGCGCTATTGGCACGGTCGTCGTGCTCACCTCGTGGCTGATCGGGATCGGGTTCGTGCTCTTCGGCGGCGGCCTGTTGGGCCGATTGCTCATGGAACACTCCGCCGAATGAGTGAAATGACGCGCAGTCATACGATCCGCAAACTGCGCCACTAGGCGGAAATATTCGCTTTTACTTGCATAGTCATGCGGCGCTTCCGAGGATGGATCTCGGATCGCAGCGTTGGACTATGCACTCGGCCGCGCGGCGCAGAACTGACACTCCCTCACTGTGATCCATTACTCTTTGCGTTGATCAGATCGCGGACAGTGAACAGGGGTGAACTTCAGTGGGGATGTCGCAATCCGCGGCGCCGCGGAGCGTGCCGTTACCGTGGACCAGACGGGAGCGGTGGCTGCTGGCCGGGATCGTGCTGCTCGCCGCGAGCATGTACGGCTGGGAGGCGGCGCACGCGCAGTACCACGGCTTCTACGCGGTCGCCGTGCGCTCGATGACGACCGGCTGGCGCGCCTTCCTCTTCGGCGCGCTGGATCCGAACGCGTCGATCACCATCGACAAGATCCCGGGCTTCCTGTGGCCGCAGGCGCTCAGCGCGCGGATCTTCGGCTTCCACGCGTGGTCGCTCGCGCTGCCGCAGGTGCTCGAGGGCGTGGTGACGGTGCTGGCGCTGAACTCGGCCGTGCGCCGCTGGATCGGGCCGACCGCCGGGCTGCTGGCGGCCGGGATCTTCGCGCTGACGCCGGTGGCCGCGTCGCTGTTCGGCAAGGTACTGGAGGACGCGGCGCTCACCTGCGCGCTGGTGCTCGCGGCGGCGGCCTGGCAGCGCGCGATGCAGAGCGGCCGGGTCGGCTGGCTGCTGTTGTGCGCGATGTGGGTCGGCGTCGGCTTCCAGGCGAAGATGATGCAGGCCTGGGCGGTGCTCCCGGCGTTCGCGCTCGCGTACCTCGTCGCCGCTCCCCCGCGACGGCTGACCCGGCTCTGGCACACCCTCGCGGCCGGGGCGGTCTGCCTGGCCGTGTCACTGTCCTGGGTCCTCATCGCGACCCTGACACCGGCCGGGGACCGTCCGTACATCGACGGCTCCACGAACAACAGCGCGGTCGCGATGGTCTTCGGCTACAACGGCCTGGCCCGCTTCAGCTCGGTCGGCATCTCGGCCGCCGGGACGGGCAGCGTGACGGCGGATCAGGGCGGACACTTCGGCGGCGGCGGTGAGAGCGGCTGGCTCAAGCTCTTCCAGCACAACCTCGCCTCACAGATCGGCTGGCTCTACCCGGTCGCCCTCGCCGGAATCGTGCTGGCGCTGGTGCTGCGCCGCGGCCGTCCGCGGACCGACGCGGTGCGTGGCGGAGCCCTGATGTGGACCGTCTGGCTGCTGATGACCGGCCTGGCGCTCTCGGTGGGCAGCGTGCCGCACTCGACCTACGTGGTCGCGCTGGCTCCCCCGCTGGCCGCGCTCTCCGCGTACGCGCTCGTGCGCACCGTCGCGATGTACCGCAGCGCGCAGACCCGGCTGGAGCGGTTCGCGCTGCCGGTGCTCACCGGCGTGACGCTGGCCTGGGGCGTGCACCTGAGCGCCGACTTCCCGTCCTTCGTGCCGGGAATCGCGCTGCCGCTGGCCGCGCTGGCGGTCACGGTGGTCGTGCTGGCCGTGGTGACGCGCCGGATCGGCGGCGGGCGGCGCGGGTTCACGGCCTGGTCGGCGGCCACCTGCTGCGCGCTGATGCTGGCGATCCCGGCGATGTGGTCGCTGTCCGTCTTCGACTCGAAGTACGCGGGCAGCTCCGGTAACGCGAACGCGGGCGGCTACACCGGCGGCATGTTCGGCCACCTCACCAAGGCCTTCGACGCCCTGTCGGCCCAGGCGCGGGTTGGCGCCGTCCGAGCGCACGGCGGCAGGTCGAGCGGCGGCGGAGGCGGGGGCGGCTTCAATCCGTTCAACCCGCCCGAGCAGCTCACGGCCGCGCAGGACCGGCTGCTGACGTATCTGACGGATCATCGGGACGGCGCGCGCTACCTGGTGGCGACGGAGTCGTGGGTCGCGGCGTCGCCGTACATCCTGACCGAAGGCGCATCCGTGCTGCCGATGGGCGGCTTCTCCGGGAACGCGGACTTCCCGCAGCCGCAGCAGTTCAGCAGCATGCTCGACTCGGGCCAGTTGCACTACGTGCTGCTGACCGGGCGCGGCATGCACTTCCCCGGCATGCAGCAGCTCGGCAAACAGATTCCACAGCTGCGCGCCGCGGCGGCGCAGGCGCAGCCGCCAACGGACCTCACGAAGATCGCGGCCGAGGTGGCGAAGGATTGCCAACTCGTCCCCGCGTCGGCGTACGGGGCCGTCCCCGAGGAGACGGCCCCGCTCTACCACTGCAAGGACTGAGGACTGCGGAGACTAGGCCCCGAGGTGCGGGATCGGGTCGGCCGGGATGACGCCCAGCTTGCCCTTCTGGTAGTCCTCGAAGGCCTGCATGACCTCCTGCTGCGTGTTCATCACGAAGGGTCCGTAGGCGACGACCGGCTCACGGATCGGCTGGCCGCCGAGCAGCAGGACGTCGAAGTTCGGAGTCCTGCTGTCCGGCCGGTCGGTGGCGGCGATGGTGATCGTGTCGCCGTCGCCGAAGACGGTGAGCTGGTGCGCGTCGAAGGGGCGGGCGTCGGCGCCGACGGTGCCGCGGCCGGCGAGCGAGTAGGCCAGCGCGTTGAACCCGGGGTTCCAGGGCAGCGTCATCTGCGCGCCCGGGCTCAGCGTGGCGTGCACCATCGTGATCGGGGTGAAGGTGGAGCCGGGGCCCTGGAAGCCGCCGACGTCGCCCGCCACGACCCGGATCAGCGCGCCGCCGTCCGGGGTGGACAGCAGCCGGGTCTGCGGGCCCTCGATGCTCTGGTACTGCGGCGGGTTCCACTTGTTGGCCTTGGGCAGGTTCACCCACAGCTGGATGCCGTGGAACAGCCCGCCGGACATGACCAGCGCCTCCGGCGGCGTCTCGATGTGCAGCAGGCCGCTGCCCGCGGTCATCCACTGCGTGTCGCCGTCGCTGATCACACCGCCGCCGCCGTGCGAGTCCTGGTGCACGAAGGTGCCGTCGATGATGTAGGTCACGGTCTCGAAGCCGCGGTGCGGGTGCCACGGCGTGCCCTTCGGCTCGCCCGCGGCGTAGTCGACCTCGCCCATCTGGTCCATGTGGATGAAGGGGTCGAGGGTCTGCTTGGACACGCCCGCGAAGGCCCGGTAGACGGGGAAGCCCTCCCCCTCGAAGCCCTGCGGCGCGCTGGTGATCGACCGGACCCGGCGCGGCGTGGCGACCTGCGGGTCGGGCACGGGGACGCGCGGTAGTTCCAGCAGCCTGTCGGTGGTCACGGCGGGCATGGCCGTCCTCCTTCGAGTCTCGACTGAGCGTCGCTGCACGCGCCCGCTCGAATAGTTGAACATTAAACGATCCCCGTGCATTCCGCCAGCGCCGGACGCACGGAAGCTCGCGAGCTCGCGAACTCGCGAACTCGCAGGCTCGGGAACGCTCGCTCCGGCCTCGGTTCCGATTCCGGCCTCGGTTCCGGCCTCGGTTCCGGTTCCAGCCCGGCCCCGGCCCCGGTTCCAGCCTTGGTGCCAATTCCACCGTCCATCTTTCGGGGGCGGACCGCCACCGAGGCGGGGCAGTGGTCAGGGCTCCAGGGCGAGGAGGTCGGACTTGGGGATGCGGCGGCCGCGGGTGAAGGCGGCGGTGAAGGCGTCCTCACCGAGAGCGGCGAGGGCGGCGGCGCGGGTGCGCGGGTCGGAGTAGGAGGCCTTGTTCTCCATGCCGGTGACGGCGAAGGCCGCGCCGAGCAGTTCGGCGGCGCGCACGTGGTCGCCTTCGGCTCCGGCGAGGGCGGCGAGGCCGCGCAGCACCTCGTCGAGACCGGACATGAAGCTGAGGAACGGGCCGTCCCAGACCACGTCGACGGCCTGCCGGTAGCAGTCGCGGGCGATCTCGAAGTCGCCTTCGAGGGTGGCCAGGTAGCCGCGGCGCGAGAGCGTGGTGGTGCGGGCCATGCTGACGTCGGGGCGGTCGGAACGGGCGTCGATCAGCTCGGTCGCGGCGGCCAACTGTCTGCGGGCCTCGGCGCGGTCGTCCACCTGGAAGGCGAGGGCGGCGAGTTCGGCGTGGCCGACGGCGGCGTCGGCGAGTTCGCCGCAGCGTTCGGCGGTGCGCGCGGCCTGCTCCATGATCCGGCGGCCCTGCTCGACCTCCCCGGCGCAGCTGCGTGCGCGGCCCACCCGGATCAGCAGCATCGAGCCGGATTCGGTGGACATCCCGTCGGTCGCGTAGCCGTACGCCTGCTCCGCGCGGGTCACGGCGGTCTGGAACTCGCCCTTGGCCAGCGCGAACTCAGTGAGGATGACGAGCGTGAGCAGCAGGCCCTGGCGTTCGCCGAGTTCGCGGAACCGCGCATTGCTGGTGAGCAGCAGCTCCTCGGCGGCGGCGGAGTTCGCGGCGTTGAGTTCGAGCAGCGCGATGAACGTGTGGCGGGCGGCGCGTACCCACGGGTCCGGATGCTCGGCGAGCGCTTCGAGCTGGCGGCGTGTGGCGACCGTGTCCGTGCCGCGCGTGATGAAGACTCCGGCGACGGGTCGGGCCAGGGCGAGCACCGGGTGCCGGAAGCCGGAGCCGTCCTCGGGCAGCATCTCCATCAGGGCCCTGGCAACGGCCTCGATGTCGCCGGCCTGCTCCTCCATCGTCCGCGAGATACGGTGCATCGCGGTACACAGCAGGCGCGCCTCGGCGAGTTCCGCCGGGATCTCGGCGTCGGCGCTCGTGCACAGCTCACTGAGATCCGCGGACCAGCCGATCGCCTCCTTCTCGTGGTTGCGCATCAGCCAGAACCACAGCAGGCCCTGGAAGAGCCGCAGTGCCGTCGCGACATCGGCTTGATCGATGCTGTGCCGGATCGCGGCGTTGAAGTTGTCGCGTTCGAGGGTCAGCCGGGTGATCCAGTGCAGCTGGTTCGCGGCACGCAGCTCCGGCTCGACACGTTCGGCGAACGCAACGAAGTACGCGGCGTGCGCGTCCCGGATCAGCGGACGTTCGCCGGATTCCTCGAGGCGGTCCGCGGCGTACGCGCGGACGGTTTCGAGCAGGCGGTAACGGACTTCGCCCGCGTCGTCCTCCTGCGCCACGACGAGGGACTTGTCGACGAGGGACGCGATCACGTCGATGACGTCGTCGGACGAGGCGGAATCGACGGTGGCGCAGATGTGCGCGGCGGCCTCGGGGGTGGCGCCGCCGGCGAAGGCGGAGAGACGGGCGAGGACCGTGCGCTCGGCCGAACAGAGCAGTTCCCAGCTCCAGTCGACGATCGCGCGCAACGTCTGGTGTCGCGGCAGTGCCGTGCGGCTGCCGCTGGAGAGCAGGCGGAAGCGGTCGTCGAGGCGGTCGGCTACCTGCTGGGCGCTGAGCGAGCGCAGCCGGGCGGCGGCAAGCTCGATGGCCAGCGGGATGCCGTCGAGGGCTCGGCAGATGCGGACGACGGGGACGACGTTGGCGGCCGTCAGCTGGAATCCGGGGCGCACCGAACCCGCGCGCTCGACGAAGAGCCGGACAGCCGGATATTCGAGCGCGGATTCGTCCGCGGGAACGTCGATCCCGTCGTCGGCGGCCGGGTTGGGGTCACCGTCCGGCGGCAGGGCCAGCGAGGCGACGGGACACAGCGTCTCGCCGGTGAGGGCCAGCGGTTCGCGACTCGTGGCCAGCACACGGATGCCGGGGGCCGCGGACAGCAGCCGATCGATGAGCTCGGCGACGGCGTCGAGGACGTGCTCGCAGTTGTCGAGGATCAGGATCATCTTGCGGTCCGCGACGAGCTCGTGCAGGCGCTCGCGCGGGGTCAGCGTGTCGACGCCGTCGATCGCGATCTCGGCCAAGGACACCGTGTTCTCGCCGCCGAGGGAGGTGAGCACCGCTTGCGGCACGTTGCCTCCGTCGGCGACGGCGGCGAGCGGGGCGAACCAAACCCCGTCGGGCGCGAGTTCGCTGAGCCGGGCGCCGCTCTCCTGCGCGAGCCGCGTCTTGCCCGCACCGCCGGGGCCGGTCAGCGTGACAAGCCGGGCGTTGCTCAGCAGGTCGCTGACGAGTCTGAGCTCGGATTCGCGGCCGATGAAGCTGGTCAGCTGAGCCGGGAGATTGCCCAGCCGCATCGGCGGATTCGCGGGCGCGACCGGCAGCGGCGGCGCGCTGGGCGGCTCTTGGCGGAGCATCGCGAGGTGCAGCTTGGCGAGTTCCGGGGACGGGTCGACGCCGAGCCGGTCGGCAAGCGTCTCGCGCAACTGCTCGTACGCGGCGAGCGCTTCGGCCTGCCTGCCGAGCGCGTAGAGCACCTTCATATAGCGCGCGTGCAGGCGCTCACGCAGCGGGAACGCGACGCGCAACTGCTCCAGATCAGGAAGCAGCTCCGCGACGGGCGCGGGCTGCGCGAGGATCGCATCGACGAGGTCTTCCACCGCCGCGACACGCTGTTCCTCCAGCGCGGCGGCTTCGGGCTCGGCGAAGGGCATGCCCTCGACATCGGAGAGCGCGCCGCCACGCCAGAGCGCCAGCGCCGCGCGGAACTCCTGCGTGGCACCGAGCGCGTCACCCGAGTCGAGGCGTACGCGGCCGGAGCGAACGTGCTGCTCGAACCGGACGACGTCCACGTCCTCGGGCCGCACGTTCAGCCGGTAGCCGCCGCCACCCTGCTCGATCGTGGACCGGCCGACGACCGAGCGCAGCCGGGAGACCAGGGCCTGCAACGCGTTGTGCGCGGCGGCCGGCGGGTCGTCCCGCCACAGGTCGTCGATCAGCCGCTCGGCCGAGACGACCCGGCCCGGATCGAGCGCGAGCCGGATCAGCAGGGCCCGAAGACGGCGGCCGGGGACCTCGACCGGTTCGTCCACCGGGCCGTCCGCCCTGCGGACCTCGAGCGGGCCGAGGATGGCGACGCGCATCGGCGTCCTAAGCCTCGGGCCCGGTGGCGGCGGGCCGGTCCGCGTGGTTCGACCACTGCGACCAGGAGCCCGGGTAGAGCGCGGCGTGTATCCCGGCGACGGCCAGCGCCACGACCTGGTGCGCCGCGGTGACGCCCGAACCGCAGTACGCGGCGACCGCGTCCGGCTTGCCCGCGACCACGCCGAGCGCCTCGAAGCGCATCCGCAGCTCACGGGGGTCCTTGAACTTGCCGCCGGCCTGCAGGTTCTCGGCCGTCGGCGCGCTCAGGGCACCCGGGATGTGGCCCGCGCGCGGATCGACCGGCTCCTGCTCGCCGCGGTAGCGCTCGCCCGCGCGCGCGTCCAGCAGCACGCCGCGCTGCGGGAACCCGGCGGCCTGGTCCATGTCGAGCGTCGGCATGTGGCCCGAGCCCAGCTGCACGTCGCCGGGTTCCAGGGCCGGGATCGGGGCGTCGGCGCCGTCGAGCTCGTAACCGGCGTCGGTCCACGCCTTGAGCCCGCCGTCCAGTAGGCGGACCCGCTCGTGGCCGGCCCAGCGCAGCAGCCACCAGGCGCGCGCCGCGGCCATGCCACCGTTGTCATCCAGCACGACGGCGATCTGGCCCTCGCGCAGGCCCCACCGGCGCGCGCCCGCCTGGAAGTCCTCCGGCGTCGGCAGCGGGTGCCGGCCCTCCAGCGGCTCGGCCGGGGCGGCGAGGTCGCGGTTCAGGTCCACGTACACCGAACCGGGCACCCGGCGCTCGGTGTAGTGCTCGTATCCGTGCGGGTCGCCGAGCGCCCAGCGCACGTCCAGCACCAGCGGCCGGTCGGCCTCGCGCGCGAGCCGGTCGTGCAGCTCCTTCGCGCTGATCAGCACGTCTACCATGGTTCGCTCCGGCTGGTCGGTGGGTGGGAGGTTCCGCGGTTCGAGCTTAGCCGAGCGGCCCCGGCTGGGAGATCAACCGAGCAGGCCGCGCTTGTAGGCCTCCGCGACGGCCGCGGCCCGGTCCCGCACCCCGAGCTTGGCGTACGCGTGCAGCAGGTGCGTCTTGACCGTCGCCTCACTGATGAAAAGCTGTTTGGCCGCCTCGCGGTTGGTCGCGCCGGAGGACACTAGCGTCAGCACCTTGAGCTCGCGCTCGGTCAGCTGTTCGGCGGGCGCGACCGGGGTGCGGACCCGGCCGAGCAGCTTCTGCGCGACCGAGGGCGCGAGCACGGCCTGGCCGAGGTTCGCCGCGTGCACCGCGCGCAGCAGTTCGTCCCGCGGCGCGTCCTTGAGCAGGTATCCGGTGGCCCCGGCCTCGACGGCGGGCAGCACGTCCGAGTCGCTGTCGAAGGTCGTCAGCACCAGGACCCTGATGCCGGGCGCCTTCTCGTGCAGCAGCCGGATCGCCTCGACGCCGCCCATCCGCGGCATCCGCAGGTCCATCAGCACCACGTCCACGCCGAGCGCGACGGCCCGGTCCACGGCCTCGCCGCCGTCCGCCGCCTCGCCTGCGACCTCGAACGCCGCCTCGCTCTCGAAGACGGCGCGCAGGCCGTCCCGCACGATCGGATGGTCGTCCACGATCAGCAGTCTGATACGCGTGTCGGTCACGGTTCGCTCGGCCTCTCGTTGCTGCGCAGCGCCGGGACACTGGCGCTGACGGTCGTCCCGTCGCCCGGCGTGCTCTCGATCTCCAGGCCGCCGCCGACCTGCCGCAGCCGCTGCCGCATCGCCGCGAGGCCGTACCCGTCGCCGTTGACCTGCCCGGTCTCGAAGCCCTTGCCGTCGTCCAGCACGTCCAGCGAGACCTGGTCGTGCATGTACGTCAGCGTCATCCCGGCGCGGGTGGCCTGCGCGTGCTTCGCGATGTTCGCGAGCGCCTCCTGCGCGGCCCGGAAGAGCACCACCTCCAGCGCGGGCTGCAACGGCGTCGCCTCGCCGTCCACCTCGACCCGGACCGGAATGCCAGAGGTCTGCTTCCACTCCTCGGCGAGAGTGCGCACCGCCTCCGGCAGCCGCGCGTCCTCCAGCTTCTGCGGACGCAGCGCCTGCACGGAACGGCGCGCCTCGGCCAGGCTGTCCCGGGCGAGTTCCCTGGCCAGCCCCAGATGACGGCGGCGGCGCGACTCGTCCCCGTCGGCGAGCTCGGCCGCCTCCAGCTGCGCGAGGATCCCGGTCAGGCCCTGCGCGAGCGTGTCGTGGATCTCCCCCGCCATCCGCTGCCGCTCGTCGAAGACCCCCGCCTCCCGGGCCTGCGCAACGAGCTGCGCGTGCAGGCCCGCGTTCTCCTCCATCATCTGCTCGAGCTGCCGGTTCGCCTCGGACAGCTCGTCGATGGTGCGGGTGCGCTGGACGGCCCGCCGGTCGTCGTCCAGCGCGGCCTTCGTCATCGCGCCGACGATGAAGACGTTGACCGCGAACAGGCCCACGTACGGGATCCAGCCCTTGCCGTGCAGCTGGGCGGCGCCGCCCACCTCGGACAGCGCCATCAGCGCGGCGTTGACCACCATGCCGAGCGCCTTCCAGCGGCCCGGCACCAGCTGCACGAACAGGTACCCGGTGAAGCCGAAGACCGCGTAGAAGGGATTGACCAGGATCAACGCGCCGATCAGCGCCAGGTGGCCGATGTAGAAGACGACCGCCTTGACGCGGTGCTCCTCCTGCTCGGCCACCTTCACCCGCATCAGCAGCAGCCACACCGCCGCCACGCCGGACAGCCCGACCGTGCGGGCCAGATAGCTCCGACTGAGCGGGTTCTGGGTGACCAGCGCGAGCACGAGCGAGACGGCGAGCGCCACGTAGGGCACGACCGCGAAGGCCAGGTCCATCTGGCGCTCGCGCCTCTGTGTCGGCATCGTCGACGGCACTGCGGTTCTCACTCCCAGCGGAAGAGCTTGGCGGAGGCTAGGCCCCCCAGGACAGTGTATCCGGCGAGTACCGCAAGGTGTTGCCACAACGCCCCGGTGCCGGACCAGGCGTTCATCACCGCACCGAAGGGCACGAACTCCCCGACGGTCTGCATCGCGTGCGGCATCTGCGCCACCGGGATGTAGAGGCCGGCGAAGAAGAAGTTGAGGATCATGAACGGGATGCCGATGCCGTTGGCCATGTTGTTCGACGTGGCGATCGCGGCGGGGATCATGCCCACCGCGATCACGGCGGTGAAGCCGAGCACGAACGACGAGACCATGGCACCGACGTTCGACGGCGTCTTCGCACCGAACACGAGCGTGCCGAGCAGCACGATCAGCAGCACCCCGAGCGCGGCGAACGTGGAAAGCACGGCCACCAGCGCGGCGAGCATCCCGCCGGGCGGCACCGGGCTGACCGAGAACCGTCGCAGAGTATTGCGCTCACGGAAGGACGCCATCGTGCTCGGCAGCGCGGTGCAGGCGACCATCAGCGGCACCATCGCCGCGATCGTCGGCACGTAGACGTCCAGCACGCTGCGTCCACCGAGGTCGGCCTGCGGCGTCTTGGCCCCGGCGATGCTGCCGAACACGGTCAGCAGCACCACCGGCACCAGGATCATCACGAACACGCCGGGTTCGCGGCGCATCAGCTTCAGGTGCATCGCGGCCAAGGCCCAGAAGCCCCGCGCGGTGAGCCGACTGCGCGCGTGCGCGGGAGCGGCGGCGTTCATCGTCATAGTGGTCATCGTCAGTTCTCCTTGACGCTGGTGAGGCTGATGAAGGCGTCGTCCAAACTCGTCTGCTCCACGCGCAGCCCCTCGGCGACGATCTGCCGCCGAGCCAGCAGCGACGTGACAGCCTGCGTAAGCTGCGACGTCCCGGACAGCTCGATCTGCGCACCGTGCCGAACCACCGACTCGACCTCGGGCAGAGCAAGCAGCTCCGCATCCGAGACCGGCGTGGACGGCCGGAACCGCATCCGCTGCCCGCCGCCGGTCCGCTCGGCCAGGCCCGCAGGCGTGTCCACGGCCACCACGCGGCCGCGGTCGATGAGAGCGAGCCGGTCGCACAGGCGCTCGGCCTCCTCCATGAAGTGCGTGACCAGCAGCACCGTCACGCCCTGGTCCCGGATCTGCTCGACCAGCCCCCAAGTCTCGCGCCGCGCGTGCGGGTCGAGACCGGTGGTGAGCTCGTCCAGGATGACCACGCGCGGCTTGCCGATCAGGGCGAGCGCGATGGCCAGACGCTGCTTCTGCCCGCCGGAAAGCTTCTTGTAGCGAGCGTCCGCCTTCCCAGCGAGACCGAGCCGGCTCAGCAGAGCAGACGAGTCGGCCGGATCCCGGTAAAAGGAGGCGTACAGGTCCATGACCTCGCGCACCTTGAGCTTGTCCGGCAGCCCGGCCTCCTGCAGCTGCACCCCGACGGTCTGGTGCAACTCATCACGATCGACCACGGGGTCGAGCCCCAGGACGCGCACACGTCCCCCGTCCGGCGCGCGCAGGCCCGAGATGCATTCGACGGTGGTCGTCTTCCCGGCGCCGTTCGGACCGAGGATCCCGAAGATCTCCCCCGGCTCCACGGCGAAACTGACGTCGTCCACGGCCGTGACCCGGCCGTATTCCTTGTGCAGGTTCGTTACCTCGATGACTGGCATGCCTCAACGATGCCGCCGCGACCCCCCGCCCCGAATCGACCGCCAAGGTGGACCCGAAGGAGGCGTGGTGGATTGCCGCATCAACCGATCGGTGGATGCCCATGTCAGCACAAGGGGTAGCCGGGGCCCGTATTTCGTGGAAACCTGGTGCGACGTGAGCACAACGACGCCAGCTCTCAACTACGCGGTCTCCGTCATCGACGACAACGCCCCCGCGAACGGCTTCAGCGAGAACACCGTGCTCGTACGCGTAACCGCCCCCGACGGCACCCCCCGCGCCGGCCTCCCCATAGCCTTCATCGCCGACAACGCCGCCGTCCTACTGACCACCGACGCCGTAACCAACCACTACGGCGTAGCCAAGGTAGGCGTAGTGAGCCCAAGAGTAGGCCGCTGCACCGTCACCGTAGTAGACGCCGAAGGCAAACGCCGCAGCACATCCATAACCTTCACCGAGCGCCGCAGCGGCCTGATCCTAGCCCTGCGCTAAGCCCCCTACGGTCAGCATTCGTCCCCAGCGTTGTGGTGCCGATGGTCACGTCCCCGACTCACGGTTCACCACCAGCCCTACCTACGTCACCGGCACTACGCTCGTCCCTCGCTCCGCACCGGCAACTACGTCCGGGCACCCGCCCACCCGCCCTAGCCTTCGGCCCGCTACCTACGCTCCCTCGTACCTCGGTCACTACGTCCGCAGGCCTACGGCGTTCCCGTCCCGCCCGCTTTCCGTTGAGCAAAGGCCAAAAACGCCTCCGGCGGGCCGGCTCAGACAGCACCCAACAACACCGCCCGGCTGCGGTTGGTCTTGTGGGTGGGGGTGGGGTCCGGTTGGGGTGCTCTCCTCGCCTGGCACCGAAGGCGACCAGGAACCCGCCGGGGCCGCAAACAGCGGTGATTTCCGCTGGTGTAAATATCTGCTTCGCTGTTTGCAGCCCCGGCAGAACCCTGGTTACCGGGCTAAGCCTGCCAGGCGAGGAGAGCACCCCAACCTCAGGGGACTGCGAGCGCTGCGCTCGGCCCGAGACCGTGTCGGCGCAGCTTCAGGCGCGATGTAAAAAATCCCCTCACACCCATGCCGTCCAGCCGCCAGAACCATCTACTCGGAAAACGGGCGACCGACCATTCGAGTTCCCGAAGAAGTATGTGAATACTCCCATAGAAGGATCCGCCAGCACGCTGTTCGCCTATGCTTTAAACATCGGATCGCGCACCCAGAACTGCTGGTGGCGGGCGAGGTTCACAGTCGATGCTGTTTTTCACATCGCCGCGAACCAGGAGGGTAGCGGGCCGGGCGCTGCGGCAGAAAATCCCCTGAGGTTGGGGTGCTCTCCTCGCCTGGCAGGCGTAGCCCGGTTACCAGGGTTCTGTCGGGGCTGCAAACAGCGAAGCAGATATTTACACCAACACGAGCCGTCGCTGTTTGCGGCCCCGGCGGGTTCCTGGTCGCC
>DATJIF010000178.1:0-18539 GCA_035493475.1 Actinospica sp. | reverse complement strand
CTTCTGGCAGGACCGCTTCGACGCGCCGCAGGGCGACGGCCTGCTCTGGCTGCACGCGCACGGCAACGCCTTCGAGGTGGTGCTGCAGCCCGGCGAGGTCATCGACGTGGAGCCGGGCTCCTGGATCTACCGGGACGTCTCGGTCGGCTACGGCCAGCAGATGTACGGCCTGAAGACCGGTCTGCTCGCGGGCGGCGGGAACATCGTGTTCAACCGGTTCACCGGTCCGGGCCGGGTCGGCCTGCAGTCCGGCTACTACAGCCCGGCGGCGGGCGCCGAGCAGGCGGCCGGCACCGCGGCGGCCGTGGGCGGCGCCGCGGCCGCGCTGAAGATCGGCTCCAAGCTGCTCGGCGGCTGACGCCCCGGGGGACGGGAAACGAAGAGCCGGGTCGCCCACGCGGGCGGCCCGGCTCTCTCGTGTCCTGGTGCTTATTCGGGCGACGCGGTGCCGACCACTCCGTAGCCGTCGAATCCGGGCACGGAGATCGAGTCCGTGTGCAGATACGCCAGCTGCGTGGTCACGCCGGTGAAGATCACCGGGATCAGCGGGACGGTCAGTCCCACCGGCAGCGGCGGCTGGTTGGTCGGCGTGTACGTCTGCGGGATCAGGCCGTACAGCGACGCCGTCATCTTCGTCACCATCAGGTGCGGGTTGATCAGCGTCGTGGTGGTGCCGGAGCCCGCGTTGTTGTAGACGGTCTGCCCGTTCTGGATCGAGTAGGTGACCATCGAGTCGATCGTGAGCTTGGACGCGGTGAAGTCGAGCACGTCCTCGTCCACGTACGACGAGCCGCTCAGCACCTTGACCGTCTTCACGCCGTTGTACGTGAGGTCGTACATCGTGAGCGTCGAGGTCTTCATCACCCAGGGGATGGCGTTGGCGTAGACGTCCTCGGACGTCCCGTTCGCCTCCGCCTTGGCCTTGAGCGCCGCGGCCGAGGCCGAGGAGATGCAGTCCGGCGACGCGGTGGCCGAGGCGCTCGCGCTGCTCGTCGTGGCGCTGGGCGACGCGGCGGCCGTCGTCGAACTCGTCGTGCTCTTCGCCGCGGCGGTGCTCTTCGAGGCGCTCGGCGAACTGCCGGCCTTGGTGCTCGTGGTGTCGGAGACGCTCTCGGACTTGGTGGTCGCGTGCGTCGTGGTGGCCGTCACCGGGGCGACCGTGTGGGTCGTCGTCGTGGTGTTGCTCGACGAGGAACCGGTGATCCACGTCCAGATGCCGTCGAGCCAGCCCCAGAATCCGCCGTTCGTGCTGGTGGCGGACGCGCTCGCGCTGGCCGACGCCGAGGCGGCGGTCGTCGAGGTGGACTTGGTGGTGCTGCTCGACGCCGCCGGGGCGGTGGTCTGGGCCGACTGCGCCTTGGCCGAGGCCGCGGCGCTCGACGCGCTGGGCGTCGGGGTGCTGCTGGTCGCCGACGCGCTCGGCGAGGCACTCGAGGTGCTCGGCGACGCGCTGGCGGAGACCGACTGCGTCGAGGAGCAGACGGTCGGGAAGGGAAGAGCGGTGCTACTGGGGTTCGCGGCGATCGCGGGCGCCGCGGCGAATGCCACTCCGACCAGGGCGACCACCGCGCTCGGCACGCCGATGGCCGTCATCCGCCGCCGGGAGCGCAACACATGCGACCGGCGCCGGTGGGAGCGAGCTGTGGCGGGCACGGGTCACTCCTGTTCTGTTGCGGGCTCGGTTCCGTTCGGGCCGGTCTCGCCCGCGTGGGCGGCCTGCTCGATGATCTGGGTGTTCTCGGCGTTCTCCACGGCCTGCTCGGACTCGGGCTCGGTCGCGGCGAACTCGGCGGTCCCCGCCTCGGTGCCCGCGCCGTCCGTCGCCAGCCGGTGCCGGCGCTGCCTGCGCGTCTCCGCGGTGTAGTCCTGCCGCGGCGCCCAGGCGACGGCGAACGCGCCGCCCATCATGGCCAGCAGGAAGCCGACGAAGAAGCCGCCGAGGTTCGTGGCGACCAGCGAGAGCAGGGCGAGCAGGATCGAGGCGATCCCGGCGAAGACCCGGTAGGTCGGGAAGAACCAGACGGTGATCCCGAAGACGACCAGGAAGATGGCGATGAACAGGCTGGAGATGCCGGGCAGCCCCATCGAGAGCATCTTGCCGACGCTGCTGTGCGGGGCCCAGTAGATCTCGAGCCCGGCCAGCAGGATGCTCAGTCCCGCGCCGAACGGACGCTCCCGCCGCCAGCGGCGGAAGGGCCGGCGGTACGGCTCGGTCGGAGCCGTGAACCGGTCCCAGATGGAGCCGATGCCGGTCCGGTGCTCAGGGGTGCTGATCATGAATTCAGTGCTCCAAGGACGGGCTTTTCAGTCTGGACTGTCCTTCTCGGCAGGCAGCGCCGCCGCGCGGTCGAAAGTACGGCCGACGCGACGACGCTGTGGACCCCCGGTCCGGACGTGACGGTCCGCTCGCCCTAGCTGAGGCAGCCGGTGGTGGACTTGGCGATGCTCAGCGACATGTTGTGCAGGTCGAAGCTGCCCGCCGTGGTGGCGTTGGAGACCTGCTGGATGTTGGTCAGCGTCGCGCCGTCGGCGTACTGGCCGAACAGGCCGGCGGTGCCCTTGGCGCCCGCGGCGCTGCCGGTGATCGTCGACGCGTCCTGGCCGATGTTGATCTGGCTGAAGTCGGCCTCGGCCGCCTTCAGGGACTGCATGTCGATGATGAGGTCGGTGGCGTCGGCCCCGTCGGCTGTGAGCGTCAGGGTGTAGGTGCCGAGCGGGCCGAGGTTGGTCTCGACCGACTGGCACAGGCCGTTGCTGATGGTCGCCGACTTGAACGCCGACACGGCGACGGCGGTCTGGCTGCCGCTGGCACCCGCGTCCACGCCGCCGTACTGGGCGAAGCCGCTGCCCTTGAGCTCACCGATCTTCATCTGCGCGGTCTGGCCCGAGATGGCGAAGGAGACGGCGATCGCGCCGTTCGCCATCAGAACGGTCAGCGCGCCCGCCGCGATAACGGTCGGCACCATGACGATGCCCAGCCGCTTGAGCGAGGTGCGCCCGAGAACCTGGGCTCCCGAGGTGTCTTTCATCCGCGTCCACTCCTATGTAGACCAATGTGCAGACCGTAGGTCCGGCTGAAGGCCGGTAGGGGGATGTTCGTAGAGACCCAACCGTATACACAAGAGTCCCGTTACCGGCTAGTAACCTACGGGGCGGGCCAGGGGGTGGAGATCCATGTCATCAGGGGGTTTCGGTGACGCGGTGTGCCCGGGCAAAAAGGGACAAAGCCCAGCTGAACGAACTGTCGGCGCATATCGACATTACCCTCGGTCACCGAAACCGCCCGCGTGCGACTTGGTAAAGAGTCGGTAATGTGTCGACCATCGGTGGTAAGTAACACGGCCCGCACAATCCCGTTATCGAGCCGCGATCAACCCTCGGCCGCCCGCATCACCAGCGGTTATCTCCGGCTAGAAAAGCAGGGCCGCGAGACGCTGCCGGGCCTTGGGCACCGCCGGGTGCTCCGGGCCGAGCAGTTCGAAGTACTCGATGAGCAGCAGCCGGGCCCGGTCCTTCTCGGCGCCGGTGAAGTGCCGCACGGCGTCGAGCAGCACGGTGAACGCCTCCTCGGCCTGGCCGGAGGCGATCAGCACGTCCGCCGCCGCGCACTGCGCCTCGACGTCGTCCGGCGCGGCCTTCGCGGCGGCGAGCAGTGCGGCCGGGTCCACATCCGAGGTGCGGCGCATCAGCTCGACCTGAGTGAGCATCACCTTCGCCTCGGCGTGCGCGGGCTGGTCGGCCAGCAGGTTCTGCAGCGCCCGCGCCGCCCCGTCGAGGTCGTCCGACTCCAGCGCCTCGTAAGCCGCCTGCAACATCGGGTCGAGCGGGGGAGCGGGCAGCGGCGCCGCGTCCGCCGGGCCGGTCATCCCGAACTCGCGCTCGGCCAGCGCGACCACCTCGGTCAGCAGCTGCCGGATCTCGCTCTCCGGCCGCACGCCGCCGAACTCGCCGATCAGCTGGCCCTGGATCACGATCTTGACCGCCGGGATCTCCTGCACCCGCAGCGCCTGCGCGAGACCCGGGTTGGCCTCCACGTCCGCCCGGGCCAGCAGGAAGCGGCCGCCGAACTCCTCCGCGAGCTGCTCCAGGACCGGGCTCAGCTGCGCGCTCGGCGGGTAGTTGTCGGCCCAGAACTCGAGCACCACCGGCACCTGCGTCGAGCGCTGGATCACCGAGCTCTCGAAGTCGGCCTCGCTCACGGCGATCACGTGCGCGGATCCGGTGCCCGGCGCGGCGGCCGAGGCGGCGGAGCCCGTCGGCGTCGCCGGCTTCTTCAGTGCGGACAGGTCCACCACGCCGGCGGTCGAGAACGAAGGTCGCATGCGGACATTCTCCCACGGCCCGCACCGGCCGGGGCGCGGCGGGCGTTCATGAGAATCCGCGCGACTCACTGCTGGTTGTTGACGGTCTCATTACCTCAACATGCTGGTCCCCGCCGGTAAAATCGTTCGATTGAACCGGAGCGGAGACGGGCCCGTCCCCGGTGTACGAGGGTTCGGTGGAGAGGAAAACCGTCATGCCGGTGGGGGTGTTCGGGCTGTCCGAGATCATGCGGTCGGCCGTCGCGGGGCGCGTCGGACTCGCGACGCTGTCCTGCACGGTCGCGACCACGTCGATGCGCTCGTCCGCGCGGGCCGACCAGCGGTTCCGCTGCCTGTGGCGGGCCGACGGCGACTGCCGCGAGGAGCGCGCCGGATCGCTGCTGATCGCGTCCGGCCTGCGCCGCTGGGAGATCCCGGCGCACGCCGGACCCGTGGTGACCGGGATCCGCGGCGAGCTGACGATCGACCGGCTCGTCGACCCTGGCGTGTCCGAGGACTGCGACGTGCGCCCGGTGGACGGGGCCGCGCGGTACGAGGGCCGGCCCGCGGTCGTCGTCGAGGTCGAACGTCCCGGCGCCGTGCCCGACTACGACCGGATCCTGACCCTCGACGCGGAGTTCGGCATCGTGCTCGTGGAACGGGACCTCGTCTCGGCCCGGGAGACGCGGCTCACCGACCTGCGCTTCAACGAGGCGCTGGACCCGGGGCTGTTCGGCTACGAACCGGAACCCTGGCGCACCGTCATCCACGCGCAGCCGTGTTGACCGCCGTCGTCGTCGGCACCGCCTTCGGCCTGGCCGGAGTGCTCGCCGCCCCCGCCCGGCTCGGCGGCCGGGTGCGGCTGAAAGCGCTGCGCGGCCTCGCGATCTCGTTCGGCCCGATCGCGCTGTGGCTGGCCTGCGGCGGACCCGTGCTGCCGACGATGCTCCCGTTCTGCCTCGCCACCCTCGTCCTCGGCGAATGGCGGCTGCGCAGCGGCGGTTAGCCGGTTGGACAGCGGAAGCGGTGCGGGGCGGCGACCGAAGCCACCGCCCCGCACCCGCGTTCGTCCCGTGCTACGAGCCGATCACCGCGATCGGCTTCGCGAGCGGCGCCCCGGAACCGTCCCGGCGCTCGTCCAGCGCGGGCAGTTCGAGCGCGCGGCCCTCCTCGTCCAGCGGCCGCGCCGGGTAGGCGCCGGCCCAGGCGAAGACCAGCCGGTCCTCGCCCTTGAGGAACCGCTGGCAGCGCACGCCGCCGGTCGCCCGGCCCTTCGACGGGTACAGCCGGTACGGGGTGGCCTTGATCGTGCTCAGCATCACGCCCGGCAGCGTGTCCCCGCTGCCCGCGACCGACACCACGACCGCGTCCTTGTCCGGGTCCACCGCCGTGAACGACAGCACGGTCGCGCCGTCGTCCAGCTTGATCCCGGCCATGCCGCCCGCGGGCCTGCCCTGCGGACGCACCAGCTCCGCCGAGAACTTCAGCAGCTGCGCGTCCGAGGTGATGAAGACCAGGTCCTCGCGTCCGGTGCGCAGTTCCACCGCGCCGATCACGCTGTCGCCGTCCTTCAGCGTGATCACCTCCATCGTGTCCTTGTTCGCCGGGTACTCCGGCACGACCCGCTTGACCACGCCCTGCTCCGTGCCCAGCGCGACTCCCGGCGAATCCGGGTTCAGACTCGTCACGCACAGCACCTTCTCGTCCTCCGGCAGGCTGCGCACCAGTTCGCGCACGGAGATGCCGCCCGCCAGCCCGGTCGCGTCGTCCGGCAGCACCGGGATGTCGACCACCGCCACCCGGTAGAGCTGGCCGGCCGAGGTCACCACGCCCAGATCGGCGCGCGTGGTCACGTCGACGACCGCGAGCAGCGCGTCGTGCTTGGCCCGCGCGCGGCCCGGCGCCGGGTCGAAGTCCGCCGGGAGCCGGCCGAGCAGACCGGTCGTGGACAGCGCCACCCGGCACGGCTCGTCCGCCACCTCCAGCGGCACGTCCACGATCGCCGGCACCTCGTCCGCCTCCAGCAGCACCGTGCGACGCGGCGTGGCGTACTCCTTCGCCACCTTCGCCAGCTCGTCCGAGACCACCTTGCGCAGCAGCGTGTCCGACTCCAGGATCGCGGACAGCTCGGCGATCTCCGCCCGCAGCCGCGCCTGCTCGTTCTCCAGCTCCAGCCGGTCGAACTTGGTCAGCCGGCGCAGCGGCGTGTCCAGGATGTAGTTCGCCTGGATCTCGGTCAGCGAGAACTGCTGCATCAGCCGATTGCGCGCGTCCGCCGTGTTCTCCGACTCGCGGATCGTCGCGATCACCGCGTCGATGTTGAGCAGCGCGATCAGCAGGCCGTCCACCAGGTGGATCCGGTCCTGACGCTTCTTCCGGCGGAACTCGCTGCGCCGCCGCACCACCTCGAAGCGGTGGTCGAGGTAGACCTCGAGCAGCTCCTTCAGGCCCAGGGTGAGCGGCTGGCCGTCCACCAGCGCCACGTTGTTGATGCCGAAGGACTCCTCCAGCGGCGTCAGCTTGTAGAGCTGGTTGAGGATCGCCTCCGGGTTGAAGCCGTTCTTCACCTCGATGACGATCCGCAGGCCGTTGGTGCGGTCCGTCAGATCCTTGAGATCCGCGATGCCCTGCACCTTCTTGGCCTGCACCAGCTCCTTGACCTTCGTGATCACCTTCTCCGGGCCGATGTTGTACGGCAGCTCGGTGACCACGATGCCCTGGCGTCGGCCGATCGCCTCGATGTGCGCCGTCGCCCGCATCCGGAACACGCCGCGGCCCGACTCGTACGCGTCGCGCACGCCGTTGAGCCCGACGATCCGCCCGCCGGTCGGCAGGTCCGGGCCGGGCACGATGCGCACCAGCTCGTCGAGCGTCGCCTCCGGACGCTTGATCAGATGCCGCGCCGCCGCGACCACCTCGCCCAGGTTGTGCGGCGGCATGTTCGTGGCCATGCCCACCGCGATGCCCGCCGTGCCGTTCACCAGCAGGTTCGGGAAGGCGGACGGCAGGACCTGCGGCTCGTTCTCCTGGCCGTCGTAGTTGGGGACGAACTCGACGGTGTCCTCGTCGATGTCGTTCGTCATCAGTATCGCGGCGGGCGAGAGCCGCGCCTCGGTGTACCGCATCGCCGCGGGCGGGTCGTCGTTGCCGAGCGAACCGAAGTTGCCGGGCCCGTCCGCCAGCGGCAGCCGCATCGAGAACGGCTGGGCCAGCCGCACCAGCGCGTCGTAGATCGCGCCGTCGCCGTGCGGGTGCAGACGGCCCATCACCTCGCCGACCACGCGCGCCGACTTCACGAAGCCGCGGTCCGGACGCAGGCCCATCTCGCCCATCTGGTACAGGATCCGCCGGTGCACCGGCTTGAGCCCGTCCCGGGCGTCGGGCAGGGCCCTCGAGTAGATGACCGAGTACGCATACTCCAGGTAGGAGTTCGACATCTCGTCGGTCACGTCGATGTCGACGATCCGCTCTTCGAAGGGCTCGGTCTCCCGGGGTGCGCTACGCCGTGCCATCGACTCTTCTCGCTTCTTCGCCACGTGGTAACTCGCTAGGACTGGCCCCATTGTGCCGTCTGCCGAGGACACCGCGTGAAATGCCCCGCCCCGGTGTGCGCGCGGGGAGGTTTTCAGTGCAAGGATTGGTGCATGCCGAACACGACTCCGCTCGACCCCGGTCTGCGGGAAGCGATCGAACGCAGCGGTTATTACCCGGCCCTGGTGGCCGAGGCGATCGAGGCGGCGATCGGCCCGGAGCCGGTGCTCAGCCACCTGGTCCACCAGGAGACCACCTTCGACAACGAGGAGGTGCGCCGGCACGTGAGCGTGCTCGCGCTCACCGCCTCCAGGCTGATCATCGGACACACCGACGAGCACGGCACCGAGCCCGCGATCGACGGCATGGACAGCCAGGTCAGCTCGTACGCCTCCACCTCCACCGAGGCGATCCGGCTCGACCGCATCACCACCTGCGTGATCACCCGCGTCGTGGACGACCCGGCCAAGCACGTTCCCGGCACGCTGCCGCGCGAGGCCGTGCTCACCGTCGGCTGGGGCGCCATCGCGCGGATCGACCTGGAACCGGCCGGCTGCGGGGACCCGCACTGCGAGGCCGACCACGGCTACACGGGGACCATGTCCGGCGACGACCTGCAGCTGCGCGTCTCGACCGGCGCAGACGGGGCCGAGGCGGTCGCCCGGACCCTCGAGTTCGCGACGGCGCTCAGCGCCGCGACCGCCGGACTGCGCGGCTGAGGTGGGTGAGTCCGCCGTCGACGAGGACGGTCTCGATCCGCCCGCCTACCGGTCGGGCGCGCTCAGCGACGTCGTGCCCGCGATCGGCGCCGCCCTGGGAGCCGGCGACCCGGACCGCGAGCCCCGCCCCTGGACGCCCGAGCCGACGAAGAAGGCCTGCCTCTTCCTGATCGACGGCATGGGCCGGGAACTGCTCGCCGAGCACGCGCGCTACGCGCCGTACCTCACCGAACTGCTCGCCGCCCCCGGCAAGGGCCACACGCTGACCGCGGGCTTCCCGTCGACCACCTCGACGTCGCTCGCCTCGATCGGCACCGGCCTGCCCCCGGGCGCGCACGGCATGCTCGGCTACCGGCTGATGGTGCCCGCCTCGGGCCGCCTGATGAACTTCCTGAGATGGGATCAGAACGTCGATCCCCTGGAGTGGCAGCCGCACGAGACCATGTTCGAGCGCATGTCCGCGGCCGGAATCGCGGTGACCCACGTGGCCGCGCCGCGGTTCGCCGACTCGGGCCTGACCAGATCCGTCTTCCGCGGCGCCCGCTTCACCGGCGCCGACTCGGTCGACGACCAGGCCCAGCGCGCGATCGAGGCGCTGCGGTCGTCGGACCGCAGCTTCGTCTACCTCTACTACCGCGACCTGGACTTCATCGGCCACACCACCGGCGTCGGCTCTTCCCGTTGGCGCGAGGAACTGGCGTACGTGGACAGCCTCGTCGAACGCCTCGCCGAGCAGCTGCCCGCCGACGCCACCCTCTTCGTCACCGCCGACCACGGCATGGTCGACGTGCCCGCGGACCGCCGCATCGACATGGACCAGGACTGGGAACTGCGCGCCGGAGTCGCCCTCCTCGGCGGCGAGGCCCGCGCCCGCCACGTCTACGCCACCCCCGGCGCCGCCCGCGACGTCCTCGCCATCTGGGAAGAACGACTCGACGGCATCGCCCTGGTCCGCGGGAGAGACCAGGCCGTGGCCGAAGGCTGGTTCGGCCCCCCGGCAGACGTGGACGCCGCCATGGCCGCCCGCGTAGGCGACGTCATCGTGGCCATGCGCGCCAACTGGGCCGTCATCGCCAGCGAACGCGAAGCCATCGACTCCCGCCAGGTAGGCATGCACGGCTCCCTCACCTCCACCGAGCAGCTCGTCCCCCTCCTGGAGATCCGCAAGGACTGAGGACGGAGTGGTGGCGCTACGTCAGTGCCGAGCGTGCTGACGTAGCGCCGTCGCCTTGCGGTCCGTGTTCGCCCCTACCTACGCCGCCGCCACTGCGCTCGTTCCTCGCTCCGTGGCGGCGGCTACGTCTGGGCCGATTACTTACCCCGCCCACCCGCCCTACTAAGGCGAGCCCTACAGTCGCTGCGCTCCTTCGGGTAACGCGCTGCGCGCTAGGAGCCTTCAGCCCGCGACCTCCACTCCCTCGTCGCTGACGCTCCTCGGTCGCTACGCCCGCGGGCCTGCGGCGTTCCCCTCCGCTGACGTAGCGCCGTCGCCCTGCGGGAAATCGTTGGTGCGGGGGTGCTGCGGCTGCCTAGGGTGGCGGGCATGGCGCCGTCTTCCTTCCTGTACTGCTGCGATCCGCTGAATCCGCGTCGGGTCGATCAGCACTTTGCGGTGGAGGCGCGGGCGGTGCGGGAGCGGGGAGGGGTGGTCGCGTTGGTCGACCACGATGCGCTGCTTCGGGGGGAGGCGGAGCGGGCGGTTGAGCGGGTGCCGGTTGGGCTTGGCGCGGCCTGGTATCGCGGGTGGATGGTTTCTGCCGGTGAGTACGTGGCGCTGGCTCGGGGGCTGGAGTCGCGTGGCGTTGAATTGGCCGTGGCTCCTGAGCGGTATCGGGCGGCGCACGAGCTTCCCGGGTGGTACGCGGCGTTCACCGGTCTGACGCCGGGGAGTGTGTGGAGTGCGGGGGCCGCTCCGGACGTGGCGGCGTTGGTCAGTGGGCTGCGGCCGGGGGCGGGGATCGTCAAGGACTATGTGAAGTCGCGGAAGCACGAGTGGGACGAGGCGTGCTTCATTCCGGACCTTGCGGACGCGGCGGCCGTCAACCGCATCGTGGGGCGGTTCTTGGAGTTGCAGGGGGATTCGCTGGCCGGGGGAGTCGTGTTGCGCGAGTTCGAGTCCTTCGTCGCCGCGGAGGTGCGGGTGTGGTGGATCGACGGGGAGGCGCGGTTGCTGACGCCGCATCCGGACAGTGTGCAGCCGCTGCTTGGGCCGGATCCCGACCTCGGTGACGTCGCGGCGGCGGTGCGGCGGCTCGGGTGCCGGTTCGTCACGACGGACTTGGCGCTGCGGAACGACGGGGCGTGGCGCGTCGTCGAGGTGGGGGATGGGCAGGTCAGTGATCTGCCCGCGTCGATCGAGCCGGGGGAGCTGCTCGGTCTGCTGATCGGCGCGTGAGAGGGAAGACGAAGGCCGCCCGCAGCGATAGCACCGCGGGCGGCCCGTAGAGCCGGCTAGCTCTCGTCGCCCGGCTCGTCGTTCTGCTCGGCTTCGAGGAGCTTGCCGAGGGTCTCGAGGTCGGCCTCGCGGCGGCGGACGAAGGCCTCGGGGTCGTCGAGGTCGGCCGCCGTGGGGAGCAGGTTGGGGTGGGCCCAGAGGGCGTCGCGGCCCTCGCTGCCGCGGGCGTCGCCGAGGAGGGTCCACAGGGTGGCGGCGTCGCGCAGGCGGCGGGGGCGCAGTTCCAGGCCGACCAGGGCGGCGAAGGTCTCCTCGGCGGGGCCGCCCGCGGCGCGACGGCGGCGGAAGGTCTCGCGCATCGCGCTCGCGCCGGGCAGCTTGTTCGCCGCGGCCGCGTCGACGACGGTGTCCACCCAGCCCTCGGTCAGCGCGAGCAGCGTCTCCAGCTGGGTCAGCGCCTCGCGCTGGGCCGGGGTGTCCGGCGCGGTGAAGGTGAGGCCGCCCTCGCCGAGGATCTCCTGGAAGTTCATCATCGACTCGGGATTCTGCATCGACTGCATCATCTCCTCGATCTTGCCCTCGTCGACGGAGATGCCCCGGGCGTACGCCTCGACCGCGCCGAGCATGCGGTCGCTCAGCCACGGCACGTGCGCGTACAGCCGGTGGTACGCGGCCTCGCGCAGCGCCAGGTACAGCCGCACGTCCGCCGCGGGCAGTTCGAGCCCCTCGCCGAACGCGGTGACGTTGACCGGGAGCAGCACGGCCTTGCCCTCGGGGCCGAGCGGCAGGCCGATGTCCGAGGAGCCGAGCACCTCGCCCGCGAGTTCGGCGAGCGCGGTGCCGATCTGGTGGCCGAACAGCGTGCCCGCCATCTGCTTGACGATCGCGCCCATCGGCCCGGACATGTCGCCGGCCTCGGTCGGCAGCATCCCGCTCATCGCGCCGGTCATGCCCTGGGCCACCGGCTCGACCAGCCGCTTCCACACCGGCAGGGTCTGCTCGATCCACTCGGCCCGGCTCCAGGCCAGCGCGCCGGTGGTGCCCGCGGGCAGCTCGCTCACCTCGTCCAGCCAGTGCTCGGCCAGCCGCACGGCGTCCGCGAGCGCCGAGACCTCGCCCGCCGTGGGGGACGGGTCGGGGGAGGCGGCCGAGGCGCTGCGCGCGATGTCCTTGGCCAGCGCCCAGTTCACCGGCCCGTCGCCCGAGTTCATCAGGGACTGGATACGGCCCATCATCATGGCGAGCATCTGCGGGTCCAGGCCGGGGATCTGGTCCCCTATCCCGGCCGCCAGCTTCGCCAGGTCGGGCAGGCCGCCCTCGCCGGTGCCGAGGCCGAAGGAGCCGAGCAGCTGCTGCAGCTGCTCCGGGCTGGGCAGCTGGAAGCCCGGCGGCATCCCGCCGAACGGCGGCTGGCCCGGCTCCTCCTTCGCCGCCTGCTCCTGCTGCTGGTCACGGGTCCGGCGCTCGCGCTCGGCCCGCTCCGCTTCCTCTCGCTCGACGTCCGCGCCGAGCCCCTCGAGCCCCTTGACCACCTCTTCGAAGGGCACCGAGGCCGGCTCGTCCTCCGGGTCGGGGAAACTTTCCGGGTGGTCGTTCACGTTCGATACCTCGACTGGCTTAAGTTCCGGAGCCGGTGCACCGGCCCGCGGAAGGATCGGCGATCATGAGAGGCGGGAAACCTCCCTCTCCCACCGTAACTAACGGAGCGTGCTCTTGAGTTCCCCGGCAGACGACGGCAAGCGTACGGCCAGGTTCCGGCCGGCGGACGGCGACACGCGGCCCGCGGACCAGGCCCCGGCCCGCCCGCTCACGGTGGCGGTGACCGGCGCGGCCGGGCACGTCGGCGCGGCGGTGCTGCGGCATCTCGCGCAGCAGGGCGCGGGCCGGATCGTCGGCCTGGTCCCGCGCGCGCCGAAGCCGGAGCCGCAGGAGGCGTGGCCGGGGGAGGTGGTGCGCCGCTCGGCCGACCTGCTCGACCCCTCGCTGGCCGAGCTGCTGAACGACGTGGACGTGCTGGTGCACACGGACCTGGACACCAGTCCGGACACCGACCCGGCCGAGCGGACCAGGCACAACGTGCGCGGCACGGAGACCGTGCTGACCGCCGCGGCCGCCGCGGGCGTGCACCGGGTGATCCTGCGCAGCAGCGCCATGGTCTACGGCGCGCTGCCCGACAACCCGGTGCCGATCCCGGACTCCGCCCCGCTGCGCGCCGTGCCGGACGGCTCGCTGGTCGCGGACCTGCTGGAGATCGAACGGCTCGGCCGCCGGGCCCCGCGCGCGCATCCCGGCCTGCACGTCACGGTGCTGCGTCCGGCGATCGTCACCGGCCAGGGCGTGGACACCGTCTTCACCCGGCACTTCGAGGCGCCGCGGCTGCTCGTGGTCAAGGACACCGAGCCGTGCTGGCAGTTCTGCCACGTCGAGGACCTCGCCGGAGCCCTCGCGTTCGCCGCGCTGCACGAGGAGCTGGAGGGCCCGTACAACGTGGCGAGCCCCGGCTGGCTGGACCAGGAGCAGATCGAGGAGAGCTCCGGACTGCGCCGGATGGAGCTGCCCGCCGGCCTGGCCCTCGGCGCCGCCGAACGCCTGCACCGGCTGCACCTGACCCCGGCCCCGGCCACCGACCTGCAGTACGTGATGCACCCCTGGGCCGTCTCCGCGGAACGGCTCGAGGCGGCGGGCTACGCGGCGAAGTACGCGAACGAGGAGGCGTTCCAGGCGCTGCTCGACGAGGTCGCCGGCCACCACGCCGCGCTGGCCCGGCGGATCGGCAAGAAGGACGCCGCCGCCTCGCTCGGCGCCGCCGGGGCCACCGTCGCCCTGGTCGGCACGGCCGCGCTGGTCCGCCGGGCCCGGAAGAAGCGCCGCACCTGATTCCCTCCGGCCGCCCCGATGCGCGATGATGGAGCGATGACCGGGATCCACGTCGAAGTCCGCACCGAGCCGCTGTCCGTGGACGCGCTGCTGGCCCTGGCCGCCGACCCGACGGCCGGGGGCACCGCCGTCTTCATCGGCACCGTCCGCGACCACACCCCGGAGGCCCCGGGCGCCGTCGTCACCGGCCTGGAGTACGAGGCGCACCCCGAGGCGCTCGCCCGGCTGCGCGAGGTGGCCGAGAAGGTGGCCGCCGACCACGACGTGATCGCGCTCGCCGCCGAGCACCGCGTCGGCCCGCTCGAGGTCGGCGACGCCGCGGTGGTCGTCGTCGCGTCCGCCGCGCACCGCGCCCAGGCCTTCGCCGCCTGCCGCGCGCTGATCGACACGCTCAAGGCCGAGGTCCCGATCTGGAAGCGCGAGGGCTTCGCGGACGGCTCGCACACCTGGGTCGGGGTCTGAGTCGCTCCCACACTCCCGGCGGCATCTGAGTTACCGTCGGATATGTGCTTTCCATCCTGATCTGGTGGGCGGTCCCGGTGGCCGCGGCCGTGGTGGCCGCGATCGTGATCGCCGTAGTGCGCCGGGTCCGCACCGCGCGCGGCGACGTGGAGACGATGGACCACTACCGACGGGCCCGCGAGGTGCTGGCCAAGGCCTCGGCGGACGGGGTCGCGGCCGCCCCGCGTGAGCGTGCGCGGCGGGAGTAGTCCCGCCTGCGACCGCTCAGCCGCGTGCACTAAGGTCGGGCTATGCCTCGTCGACGCGCCGTCACCCTCACGGTCTCCGGCACCCTGCTCGCCGGATTCGCCGCGGGGGCGCTGCTGCAGCCCGTGCCCTACGCCGAGCTCACCCCGGGCCCGACCTTCAACGTGCTCGGCACCCAGGACGGCACGGCGAGCGGCACCCCGCTGATCACGATCACCGGCACCAAGACGTACCCGACGACGGGTCAGCTGCGCATGGTCACGGTCGGGGTGTCCGAGGAGAGCTACCAGATGCCGCTCGGCGAGGCGATCGCGGGCTGGCTGAGCAGCGACCAGGCGATCGTGCCCAAGGAGACGATCTACCCGGCCGGGCAGACCCAGCAGCAGAGCGACGCGCAGAACACCCAGGAGATGACCGACTCGCAGGACTCGGCCGTCACCGCGGCGCTGGCCGCGCTGAACATCAAGCCGACCGGCAGCGAGGTCGTGGTGGCCTCGGTCACCGACGGCAGCCCGGCGGCCGGGAAGCTGCAGGCCGGCGACGTGATCGACGCCGTGGACGGCACGATGGTGAACACCGGCGGGCAGACCGGGATGAACGTGGTCACCGGCGCGATCCAGAAGCTGACCCCGGGCGCCCAGGTCACCTTCCAGATCAGCCGGGACGGCAAGAAGCAGTCGGTCACCACCGGCACCGAGAACAACGGCGGCAAGGCCGAGGTCGGGATCTCCATCGAGAGCGAGAACGTCTTCCCGTTCACGGTGGCCATCCAGCTCAACAACGTCGGCGGCCCGAGCGCGGGGATGATGTTCGCGCTCGGCATCATCGACAAGCTGACCGACACGAACCTGACCGGCGGCCGGGTCGTCGCGGGCACCGGCACCATCGACGCGAGCGGCAACGTCGGCGCGATCGGCGGCATCCAGATGAAGACCATCGGCGCCCGCGACGCCGGGGCCACCGTCTTCCTGGCCCCGGCGAGCAACTGCGCCGAGGCCAAGGCGAACCAGCCCGCGGGCCTGGAGCTGGTGAAGGTCAACACGCTCAAGGACGCGCTGACCGCCCTCACCGACATCCGCGAGGGCAAGACCCCGCCGCTCTGCTAGGCCCGGCGGCCCCGCCCTTCTAGTCGGTGAGCGTGTCGGCGAGCGCGCGCACCAGGTTCGGCACCAGGTCGGCGCCGGACAGCACCTCGTCGTCCTTGTCCTTCGTGCGCAGCCGCAGCGCGCAGTCGCGGGCCCCGCCGCGCAGCACGCCCACCGCGATGCGCACCTCCTGCCGTTCCGGGTGCGCGGCGACCCACGCGTCGGCGTCCTGCTCGTCCGCGGGCAGCTGGTCCTGCACGCTCGGCGGCAGCATCAGCCGCTCGATCACCAGCGCCGCCCCGTGCACCGTGTCCGGCCAGGCGATCCCGGCCAGCAGCTCGTCCAGCGGCCGGTCGGCGGGTACGCCCTCCTGCTCGATCGACGTGTAGGTGCGCAGCGGCCCGATCTGCCCGCCGAACTCCACCGTCTCCGGCGCCAGCGCGGCGGCGAGCCGGGGTTCGGCGGCGATCAGCTCGGCGGTGTCGACCAGCGCGAACAGCCGTACGCCCTGGTCCCACCCGTCCCGGGCCACGTGCTGCTCCAACTCGATCAGCGCCTGCGTCAGCGCCGGGTTCTTCGAAGGATCCATGCGGACCATTCTCGACCACCCGGATACCGATTTGCGCCGCCCGCCGCCTTCGACGTACAGTAGAGGAACAGCAACGCGGGGTGGAGCAGCTCGGTAGCTCGCTGGGCTCATAACCCAGAGGTCGCAGGTTCAAATCCTGTCCCCGCTACCAACGGATCCCGGCCAGTCGACAGACTGGCCGGGATTTTTTCGTCGTGGAATAGCGCCGCGTCCCGGACCGTTCGGCAGGTAGTTGAACAGTCAACAAAGGAGCTGGGCGCGATGCAGTTCGGGATCTTCACCGTCGGCGACGTGAGCGTGGACCCGACCACGGGGCGGGCGCCGACCGAGCACGAGCGGATCAAGGCCATGGCCACGATCGCGCAGAAGGCCGAGGAAGTGGGCCTGGACGTCTTCGCGACCGGCGAGCACCACAATCCGCCGTTCGTGCCGTCCTCGCCCACGACGATGCTGGGCTACATCGCCGCGCGTACCGAGAAGCTGATCCTGTCCACGTCGACGACGCTGATCACGACGAACGACCCGGTGAAGATCGCCGAGGACTTCGCGATGCTCCAGCACCTCGCCGACGGCCGCGTCGATCTCATGATGGGTCGCGGCAACACCGGCCCGGTCTATCCGTGGTTCGGCAAGGACATCCGCGACGGGATCGCCCTCGCTGTGGAGAACTACGCGCTGCTGCACAAGCTCTGGCGCGAGGACGTCGTCGACTGGCAGGGCAAGCACCGTACGCCGCTGCGCGGGTTCACCTCCACGCCGCGTCCGCTCGACGGGATTCCGCCGTTCGTGTGGCACGGTTCGATTCGTTCGCCGGAGATCGCTGAGCAGGCTGCGTATTACGGTGACGGGTTCTTCGCGAACAATATCTTCTGGCCGAAGGAGCACTTCCAGAAGCTGATCGGGCTCTACCGGCGTCGTTACGCGCACTACGGTCACGGCACGGAGGAGCAGGCGATCGTCGGGCTCGGCGGCCAGGTGTTCATGCGCGCGAACTCGCAGGAGGCGATCCGCGAGTACCGCCCGTACTTCGACGCCTCGCCGGTGATGGGCGGCGGTCCGTCGCTGGAGGAGTACATGGAGCAGACGCCGTTGACCGTCGGCACGCCCGATGAGGTCATCGAGAAGACGCTGACGTTCCGCGGCTACTTCGGCGACTACCAGCGCCAGCTGTTCAACGTGGACGGCGGCGGCCTGCCGCTCAAGACCGTGCTGGAGCAGATCGACCTGCTCGGCGAGAAGGTCGTGCCGGTGCTGCGCGAGGAGTTCGCCAAGAACCGCCCCGCGAACGTGCCGGACGCCCCGACGCACGCCTCACTACTCGCTACGGAGGGAAGGGCCTGATGGTCACCGACAACTTCAACGACTACGCCCCTAGCGGTGAGCCGTCGGCCGACCGTTGGGCGAGCACCCTGCACCTGTTCGACGACGGGCCCGGCGCGGAGCACGAGGAGACCGCGCTCGAGCGCTGGGAGCGGGCGCGACTGCTCTTCGAGGCCAAGGACTACACGAAGGCCGCGAACCTGCTCACGATCGTCGTGGACGAGGTGCCCGAGCTCACCGCGCCCCGGCTGCTGCTGGCGCGCGCCTACTACCACTCGGCCCAGCTGAACCGTGCCGAGGAGCAGCTGCGCCTGGTCGTCGAGCGCGACCCGGTCGAGCACTACGCGCACCTGATGCTCGGCCGCACGCTGGAGCGTCAGGGCCGGCGTGACGAGGCGGCGCCCTGGCTGCGCATGGCCGGCGCGTTCGCAGGCGAGTGAGCCGGCCGGGGGCAGGACTGGCCGGAGACAGCGAAAGGCCCCTTCCGGTGAACCGGAAGGGGCCTCGATCGCGTAGCGGGGACAGGATTTGAACCTGCGACCTCTGGGTTATGAGCCCAGCGAGCTACCGAGCTGCTCCACCCCGCGATGTGGTGTGCGTCCAGTATGCACGAGCGGCGCCCTGATGGCGAATCACTTGTGAACCCGCGGCGGCGGGGTGGTGGCCCGGAGAGCGTGTCAGGTACTTGCAACCTCGATTTGACTCGTCCTGCGCGGTTGCCTAATGTTCTCCGAGTCGCCACGACGGGCCGAGCCCGACAAGGCGGCCGACGGTCTCGAATCCATCGGGTCGGACCGGGCGGTGGAAAAAGCCCCCGGGAAAGCCTGATAGAGTAGAGAACACCGCGAGGGAAACAAACGAAGTACCTAGCGCGTGACTGTTTCTTGAGAACTCAATAGCGTGTCATATTGATTGTTGATGCCAACTGTTTAGTTTGGCTGATTCATTGTCCCGACCCCCGTCGGGATGTTTTATCAGCCAGGACTTTGAATTCTTTTTTGGAGAGTTTGATCC
>DATJIF010000177.1:0-11231 GCA_035493475.1 Actinospica sp. | reverse complement strand
GCTGTCTGAGCCGGCCCGCCGGAGGCGATTTTGACCTTTATCGTTTCTGGTCCCGGGTGAAGGTGAGAGACACACAAACGCCGTAGGCCTGCGGACGTAGTGACCGAGGTACGAGGGAGCGTAGGTAGCGGGCCGAAGGCTTGGGGCGGGTGGGCGGGTGCCCGGACGTAGTTGCCGGTGCGGAGCGAGGGACGAGCGCAGTGCCGGTGACGTAGGTAGGGCTGCTGTGAACAGTACAGAACAGAAAGGTGGCCCCCGTCGCACAGACGGGGGCCACCTTTAGGGGCTTATTGGAGCAGCGGATCAGGCTTCGCTGTCGACCCAGGACATGAGGCCGCGGAGCTTCTTGCCGACCTGCTCGATGGGGTGGTTGGTGGTGGCGTCGTAGAGCTTCTTGTACTCGTTGAGGCCGCCGTCGTACTCGGCGATCCACTCGCGGACGAACTGGCCGGACTGGATCTCCTCGAGGATCTTCTTCATCTCGGCCTTGGTCTGCGGCGTGATGATGCGCGGGCCGCTCTTGTAGCCGCCCCACTCGGCGGTCTCGGAGACGGACCAGTTCATCTTGGTCAGGCCGCCCTCGTAGATCAGGTCCACGATGAGCTTGAGCTCGTGCAGGCACTCGAAGTAGGCGATCTCCGGCTCGTAGCCCGCCTCGGTCAGGGTCTCGAAGCCGGCCTTGACGAGCTCCTCGACACCGCCGCAGAGCACGACCTGCTCGCCGAACAGGTCGGTTTCGACCTCGTCCTTGAAGGTGGTCTTGATGACGCCGGCGCGGGTGCCGCCGATGCCCTTCGCGTAGGACAGCGCGAGGTCCTGGGCCTTGCCGGTGGCGTCCTGGGCGACGGCGATCAGGCACGGCACGCCGAAGCCGTCGGCGAACTGGCGGCGGACCAGGTGGCCCGGGCCCTTCGGGGCGACCATGGCGACGTCGATGTTCGCCGGGGGCTTGATCAGCTCGAAGTGGATGTTCAGCGCGTGGCCGAAGAAGATCGCGTCGCCGTCCTTCAGGTTCGGGGCGATGGCCTCCTCGTACACGGCGCGCTGCACGGGGTCCGGCACCAGCACCATGATGACGTCCGCCTCGGCGCAGGCCTCGAACGGGGTGACGACGCGCAGGCCCTGCTCCTCGGCCTTGGCGCGGGACTTCGAGTCCGCCTTCAGGCCCACGCGCACGTCCACGCCCGAGTCGCGCAGGCTCAGGGCGTGCGCGTGCCCCTGCGAGCCGTAGCCCAGGACGGCGACCTTCCGGCCCTGGATGACCGAGAGGTCGGCGTCGTCGTCGTAGAACATCTCCACTGCCATGATTTTCCGTGTTCCTTCTCGTGTGTGTGCTACTGCTACTGCTACTGCAGTCAGGCGGCGCGCTCGACGGCGCGTAGCGAACGGTCGGTGATGGAGCGCGAGCCACGGCCCACGGCGAGCAGCCCGGACTGCACCAGTTCCTTGATGCCGAAGGGCTCGAGCACCCGCAGGAGGGCCTCCAGCTTGGCGGTCTCGCCGGTCGCCTCGATCACCAGGCTGTCCACGGCGACGTCCACCACCCGGGCGCCGAAGGGCTCGAGGGTGGCCAGCACGTGCTGCCGCTCGGTGGCGTCCGCCCGCACCTTGACCAGGATCAGTTCGCGCCGGACGCAGGAGGCGGGTTCCAGCTCCACGATCTTCAGCACGTTGACCAGCTTGTTGAGCTGCTTGGTGACCTGCTCGAGCGGGTGGTCCTCGACGTTCACCACCAGGGTGATCCGGGAGATCTCCTTGTGCTCGGTGGGTCCGACGGCGAGCGACTCGATGTTGAAGCCGCGCCGGGAGAACAGCGCCGAGACCCGGGCGAGCACGCCGGGGCGGTTCTCGACGAGGACGGACAGCGTGTGCGTCTGGCCGGGCGCCAAGGTGGACATCAAAACTCACTCACTCTCGTCGAAGTCCGGGCGCTGGTCGCGCGCGGCCAGGATCTCGTCGTTGGACAGGCCGGCCGGGACCATCGGCCAGACCATCGCGTCCTCGTGCACCACGAAGTCGATGACCACGGGGGCGTCGTTGATCGCCATCGCCTTCTCGATCACCGAGTCCACCTGGTCCGGGCTCTCGCACCGCAGCCCGACACAACCATAGGCCTCGGCGAGCTTCACGAAGTCCGGGATACGCCGCGAGTGCAGGTTCGTGTTGGAGTAGCGCTGGTTGTAGAACAGCGTCTGCCACTGCCGCACCATGCCGAGCGCGCCGTTGTTGATGACGGCGATCTTGATCGGGATGTTGTTCAGCGCGCAGGTGGCCAGCTCCTGGTTGGTCATCTGGAAGCAGCCGTCGCCGTCGATGCACCAGACGGTCGTGTCCGGCCGCCCGGCCTTGGCGCCCATCGCGGCGGGCACGCCGTAGCCCATCGTCCCGGCGCCGCCGGAGTTCAGGAACGTGTTCGGCTTCTCGTAGGAGATGAACTGCGCGGCCCACATCTGGTGCTGGCCCACGCCGGTGGTGTAGATCGCGTCCGGGCCGCTCAGCTTGCCGATCCGCTCGATCACGTACTGCGGGGCCAGTTCGCCGGCCACGGTCTCGTAGCCCAGCGGGTACCGGGTGCGCCAGTCGTCCAGCGCCTCCCACCAGACGCTGTAGTCGGCCTTGCGCCCGGCGGCGTTCTCCGCGCGCACGGCGACGGCCAGTTCGGTCAGCACCTCGCGGCAGTCGCCCACGATCGGCACGTCGGCGGCGCGGTTCTTGGAGATCTCGGCCGGGTCGATGTCGGCGTGCACGATCTTGGCGTCCGGCGCGAAGGAGGAGAGCTTGCCGGTGACGCGGTCGTCGAAGCGGGCGCCGAGCGCGACGATCAGGTCCGACTTCTGCAGCGCGGTCACCGCGGCCACCGAGCCGTGCATGCCGGGCATCCCGAGGTGCTGCTTGTGGCTGTCCGGGAACGCGCCGCGGGCCATCAGGGTGGTGACGACGGGGGCGCCGGTCAGTTCGGCGAGCTGCAGCAGTTCGTCGGTGGCGCGGGCCTTGAGCACGCCGCCGCCGACGTAGAGCACCGGGCGCTTGGACTGGGTGATCAGCCGGGCGGCCTCGCGGATCTGCTTGCCGTGCGGCTTGGACACCGGACGGTAGCCGGGCAGGTTCAGCTCCACCGGCCAGTGGAACGGCGCGCTCGCCTGCAGCGCGTCCTTGGCGATGTCCACCAGCACCGGTCCGGGGCGGCCGGTCGCGGCGATGTGGAAGGCCTCGGCGACGGCGCGCGGGATGTCCTCGGCGCGGGTGATCAGGAAGTTGTGCTTGGTGATCGGCATCGTGATGCCGCAGATGTCGGCCTCCTGGAAGCCGTCCGTGCCGATCAGCCCGGAGGCGACCTGGCCGGTGATGGCCACCATCGGGACCGAGTCCATGTACGCGTCGGCGATCGGGGTGACCAGGTTGGTCGCGCCCGGACCGGAGGTGGCGATGCACACCCCGACCTTGCCGGTGGCCTGCGCGTAGCCCGTGGCCGCGTGCCCGGCGCCCTGCTCGTGCCGCACCAGGATGTGGTGCACCTTCTTCGAGTCGAGCATCGGGTCGTAGGCCGGCAGGATGGCGCCGCCCGGGATGCCGAACACGGTGTCCACGCCGAGCTCTTCGAGGGCGCGGATGAGGGCCTGGGCTCCGGTCAGCATCGTCGTCGTGCGGTGGCTGCCCTGCTCCGTCATGGTGACTTCTCTCGGTTAAGGTCCGGGCGGGCAGCCCGGATAAAGCTGTCTTCGGCCAACAAAAAACCCTCGGGCCCGAATGGGCAACCGAGGGAAGCGCGCTGGCGTGTGGCCCTGGTGGGCTTCAGCCGGCGCGCTGGCCAAGTACGAGCTCGCGCTTGTGCGCGGACGGGATCTGCATGGCTCGAACAGTACTCCCGGTGTGCCCCGATCCGTCAAGTTTCCGCGCCGGGCGTCTCGGCATGCGGACGCACGGTTCTCACCCTGGGTACGGTCGGCAGGCCGGGCAGCAGCCGCGGAGCGACCCGTTCGCGCACCACGACGCGGCCCTTGCCGTTGTTCTTGGCCTCGTACATCGCGAGGTCGGCCTGCCGCAGCAGGTGCGCGGCCCCGGTGCCCGGCCGCCAGTACGCGACGCCGACCGAGGCCCCGACGACGAAGCGGCCGGTGGCGAGTTCGTACGGCCGGGTGAGGGCGGTGTGCAGCCGGTCGGCGACGTCGCGGGCGGCCTTGCCCTCGCGGTCCCCGTGCACCAGCGCCGCGAACTCGTCCCCGCCGAAGCGCGCGACGGTGTCCCCGGCGCGCACCCCGGAACGCAGCCGGGCGGCCGCCTCGACGAGCAGCGCGTCGCCCGCCGCGTGCCCCTGCGCGTCGTTGACCTCCTTGAACCAGTCCAGGTCCAGGAAGATGACGGCGGGCGGGTGCTCGACGGCGGAGCGCTGGCTGACGGCCTGTTCGAGCCGTTCGGTGAACAGTGCGCGGTTCGGCAGGCCGGTGAGCGCGTCGTGGTACGCGTTGTGCGCCAACTGGTTCCGCAGCGCGACCCGGTCGCTGACGTCCCGGATGGTGAAGACGAGCCCGCCGTAGTGCCGGGTGATGGTGGCCTCGGCGTGCCGCCAGATGGACTGGCTTCCGTTGCCGGCGGGCAGCGGCAGCGCGCGGGCGGCGCGGACCCGGCATTCGACGAGGGCGGCGGGCGAGACTCCGGCGAGGAATCCGTCCACGACGTTGATGACGTGCCGCCGGTCCTCGACGTGGATCAGGTCGTAGAGCGAGCTGCCGATCAGCTGCTGCGGTTCGTAGCCGAGCACGCCGCGCACGGCCGGTGAGATGTAGCCGAGGCGGCCGGGGCGTTCCAGGGTCATGATGACCTCGCTGGCACCCTGCACGAGCGAGCGGAAGTGGTTCTCCCGCAGGGTCAGCTGCTTGGTGAGCCGGTAGTTCTCCACGATCGTCAGGGCCTGCCGGGCGGCGAGCGCGGCCAGCACGCCGCACGCCGTGCACAGCGTGATCGGGTGGATGTGGTGCGAGCCGCGCAGTCCGTCGGCCAGGATCGCGGCCAGGCAGGTGGATCCGGCGAGATACGGGAAGCCCATGCCGATGACGCCGAGCACGCGCTTGATCCCGGAGTCGAGGCGGGTCATCCACTCCGGCCGCGGTTCCGCGTGCCTGGCCTGCTCGACCCACGTGGAGACCCAGGGCGCGATGGCGAGCAGCAGGTAGCCGAAGAACCAGCCGGCGTCCATCAGCTCGCCGGAGGAGTAGTGCTCGCGGATCTGCGGCATCGTCCAGAGCGCGTCGAAGACGACGATGACGGTGTATCCGGCCACGAGCATGGCCATCGAGGAGCCGTCCCGGCCGCGGCCCTTCGTGCGCAGCGAGAGCACCAGGCTGACCAGCATGATGTCGAAGACCGGGTAGCCGAGTTCGAAGGCCACCTTGACCGGGGAGTGCCCGTCGCTGAACGCGTCCCGGGACAACGCGATCGCCCATCCGGCGGTGAACAGCGCGCCGCCGATCAGCAGTCCGTCGAAGAAGAGCCGGATCCAGGCGAGCGGCCCGCCGAGCCCGCGCTGGTGGGTGAGCGTGCCCGCTATGGCGAACGGCGCGAAGCACAGGAAGGCCCAGTCCGCCATGGACGGGAAGGGCGGCGACTCGCGCAGCACGAGCTCGTACCAGCCCCAGACCGCGTTTCCGAATCCGGCCACCAGCGCGGATCCGGCGAACAGCAGCCAGGATGCGCGCCAGCGGCCGTGCGCCTGCAGGGCCCTGCGAAGGCTGGAGCCGGCGGCCAGCACGGCGGCCGCGGCGAGCCCGAAGTCGCCCATCACGTCGGAGACCGTGTGGCTGGCGTGCGCGCCGTCCCCGGCCCCCCAGTGCACGGCCGCGCCGAGCACGAAGACCCCGGTGGCGGCGAGGGCCGCTCCGACGGCGAGCGCCGCGCGGACCGAGGCCCGCATGCGGCGGCCGTGCGCCGCGCCGGGGCGGATCTGGATATGTGGCACGGCGGTCACTCTACGCGATACGCCCATAGCCTCCGGTGAGGATTCGGCGGCGTAGCCAGGAAATGGCCACGCTGGACGGGGCCTTGTGAGTGACTGCGGCGAAGTATGGAGCGAAGCGGCGGTGTCCCGGCGCCGGCGCACCGCCGCGGTGATCCAATTGTTGTCTAAACCATGTGACAAACGACCGCTGAGGGGGTGTAGATATAGCTGCCCCTCATGAAAGTAGAGGGCGTACATCACGCATAGGGAGGGAACACCGTGTCCGTGCCTGATCCGGACCCGGAAGACGGGGGCGCACAATCCTTCGCCGGTCCGGCGATCGACGACGGATCCGCCGCATCCGAGATTCTTCCGGATACGTCGAACAAGTTACCGACAACCGTCGGCAAGGGCCGATCTCGCACGGCGTGGATCGTCGCGCTGGGCCTCGGTTACGTCGTGCTGGCGGCGGGAACCGCGTTCGGAGTCATAGCCGCCAAGTCACCCGCGACGGTGGATGTGACCGCCGTCGACGCCTCGGCGTACGCGGCTCCGCTGCCGTCGAGCGCGGCGAGCGCGAGTCCGCGTACGAGCACGAAGGCGAGCGCACCGGCCTCGCCCACCGCGGCCGCCACGACTGTGGCCCCGACACCGAAGTCCACCGTGACCGGCTCGGTGAGCGACGGGATCCACAGCGGGGACCTGCGCTATTTCCTGCTGCCACCGCCGCAGGGCGCGAGTTCGGTACAGGGCAACCCGGACGGCGACACGCAGACGATCGACGACGTCCTGGCCACGTACAACGACAAGTCCACGGCCCGCACATCGCTGAAGTACCTCGGCTTCAAGACCGCTTGCACCCGCACTTACCAGGACACCACGATCGGCGCGAACGTCACGATCGAACTGATGCAGTTCGGCTCCTCGAGCGCATCCTCGCAGTGGCTGAGCAGCTTCGGCTTCTCCGGCAGCGGCTACCAGAGCATCACCGTGTCCGGCGAGTCCGGGGCCGTGGGCTGGAGCTACGCGAAGGACGGCAACTACGAACTGGTCGGCGCGTACCGCGAGGGCGACACGTTCTACCAGGTCACGATCTATGGCGAGCAACTGATCCCGGCGCCCGACCTCGGCCGGGTCATCAGCGCCGAGCACGCGCGGCTGGCGAGGGGCTGAGGGGCATCATGCACACCAGAACAGTTTTCGGCGCGGCGCTCGTGCTCGGCGTGCTCGGCGGCGTCGGCACCGGCTACGCGGTCCAGGCCGCCCGCCCGGCCACGCCGCTCCCCCCGCTCACCGCGACCCAGCCCGAGTACGCGCCGGCCGGCGTTTATCAGGGCCTTGCACCGGCAACGCTGCCCTCGTCCCAGGACGACGCGACGCTGACCGACGGCGATCTGACGAAGCTGCTACTGCCGGTGCCCGCGGGCGCGAAGGCCGATCCGACGGGCTGGCAGGACCAGTCGATCGACGCGGAGCAGGAGGCCGACCTCTGCGACAACGCTGTGTCCTGCTTCCGCCGGGACGGCAGCGACAACCTGAACGCGATCGCCGACACGAGCTGGGACCAGAACGGCTTCTACGTGGAGATCCGCATCTACCGCTTCGCCGCGGGCTCCTCGGGCACGCCGCGCTCGTGGTCGCAGGACGGCGACAGGCAGACGGGCGAATTCACGATCGCACCCGGAATCGACGGATCCGGCTACGAGTACCGCGACAAGTGGGGCGCCAACGACGACACCGCGGAGGCCGTGCACGGCGACCTCGTGGTCCAGTTCTGGGTCACCTCGCCGACCACGATGCCGAACACGTCGATGATCAACAATCTGATCACGCAGCAGATGGGGAGGCTGTGATGGCGACGCGGAAGCCGCTCCTCGCGGTCGTGGGCGCGCTGGCGTCCGTCGCGGTCGGCGCGGGCGTGGGCGAGTACGTCGTGCACGACCGCGACATGAACCGTGCCCGACAGATCTCTGCCATCCAGGCGGCCGACGCGGCGCAGCTCGCCAGGCTGCGCACGCCAGTCGACGCCGGAGTCCGTTCCGACGGCTCGCACTACGGCTCGCTGTTCGCGTACTTGCTGCCGACGCCCGACAGTTGGGCGCTCGGCCCAGACGTCGGCACGGTCGGGAACAACGACTACGTCAGCGCCGGGCAGATCGACAAGAAGCTGCAGAACTCGCTGCTCGATGTGCCGAAGTCGGACCTGAGCAGCACCGAGAGCACACTCGCGGACCTGCACCTGCAGGGGATCGCCGTGCGCTCGATGGTGGACTTGACCACCTCGCTGCAGGTCGACGTGCAGCTGCTGCAGCTGGACCCGAAGGCGGCGAGCGCGGACCAGAAGGCGCTCAGCGCGTTGGTGAGCAGTTGGGGCTGGCGGCAGGGTGCGTCAGTGCCCGGATACGGCGCGGCGGCGGCCTGCGTGCTGCCGCCGGGTCTCGGCAGCGACACGCTCGACGCCATGATCTGCATCGCCTCGTACGGTGACGTGGAGGTGATCGTGCAGTCGGAGGGTCCGGTGCCGCTGGACCAGAACACGACCGTGCGGATGCTCGCGCAGCAGTTGGACCGGCTCAAGTCGAACCAGACGTTGACGGCGACCTCGCCGGACCAGGGGGACCAGCATGAGTGACCACGAGACCATCGAGGTCGGGAAGCCGGAGTCGGAGCAGGTCGGACCATCGGCGGAAGCACCGGCGGAGCCGACGGTCGGAGCATCGGCGGAGGCGCCCATCGAACCGGCCGCGGAGACGTCCATCGAACCAGCTGCGGAGACGTCCATCGAACCAGCTGCGGAGGCGCCCATCGAACCAGCTGCGGAGACGTCCATCGAACCAGCTGCGGAGACGTCCATCGAACCAGCTGCGGAGGCGCCCGTCGAACCAGCTGCGGAGGCGTCCGTCGAACCGGCTGCGGAACTCGGGGGCGAGCCGCCGGTCAAGGAGAAGCGCGGGTTCCCCTGGCGGTGGGTCGGCGCCGCGGCGACGATGCTCGCCGTCGGCACCGGCTGCGCCTTCGCCGTACTGGCGCCGCAGCGCACGGACCTGCCCGGGCTGGCGACGGCGCCCGACGGGCGGTACACCTTCGCGCCGCTGACGCTACCCACGCTGGCTCCCGGCCAGGCCGCTCCGACCGGCACCGCCAATGCCGGGCAGCAGCACGTCTCCGACATCAGGAAGCTGCTTCTCGCGGCGCCCGTGGGAGCGACGGCGGACCGCTCGCTGCCGGGCACGTCCGGCTGGGTTTCCCGCACCTCGACCGTGCAGTTGCTCGCCAACGCCAACGGGAGCGAGCAACTCGACACGGACGGATGGCGGCACACCGCGGGCGTGGCGTGGAAGACCCCTGACGGCGCGGACACGAAGATCTGGCTGCTCCAGTTCATCGACGGCTCGGCGGCCAGCGACGCCTACAGCGCCGTCGTCGACACGTTCGACAACGATGCGGTCGGCCTCAACTCCGCGACGATCACCGTCAACCCGTCCACCGAGGTCACGTATAACCGCGTGGTCAAGGGTGCGACCGCGACGTACTACGGCGTGGCGCAGGTCGACGACATCGACTTCGTGATCGTGTACACGGCCCCGGCTTCGATCGGCCTGGCGCCCTTCACGCAGGAGGTCGACCTGCAGAGCGAACTGCTGCAGTAGGCACGCGAAACCCACTGAGCGGGCGCGGACCCACGACGGGGTCCGCGCCCGCTTCAGCTCACTCGCCCGTGGATCAGCCGAGCCGGGAGAGGGTCAGCTCCTGCACCTTGGCCGCGTCCGCCTGGCCCCGGGTGGCCTTCATGACCGCGCCGACGATGACGCCGGCCGCCTTGTGGTTGCCGCCGCGGATCTTGTCGGCCACGGCCGGGTTCGCGGCGATGGCCTCGTCGATCGCGGCGAGCAGCGCGCCGTCGTCCGAGACCACCTTCAGGCCGCGGGCTGCGACCACGGCGTCCGGGTCGCCCTCGCCGGCGAGCACGCCCTCGATGACCTGCCGGGCCAGCTTGTCGCTGAGCTCGCCGGCGGAGACCAGCTCGACGATCCGCGCGACGTGCGCCGGAGTGATGGGCAGTTCGGCCAGCTCCACGCCGCGCTCGTTGGCGGTGCGGGCCAGCTCGCCGAGCCACCATTTGCGCGCCGAGGCCGGGTCGGAGCCCGCGGCCACGGTCGCCTCGATGACGTCCAGCGCGCCCGCGTTCACCACCGACTGCATGTCGAAGTCGGAGATCTCCCAGTCCGCCGCGAGCCGCTTGCGCCGGGCGCCGGGCAGCTCGGGCAGCGTGCCGCGCAGCTCCTCGACCCACTCGCGGGACGGGGCGACCGGGACCAGGTCGGGCTCCGGGAAGTAGCGGTAGTCCTCCGCCTCCTCCTTGATCCGGCCCGAGGTGGTGGTGCCGTTGTCCTCGTGGAAGTGCCGGGTCTCCTGCACGATCACGCCGCCGGAGGAGAGCACCGCGGCGTGCCGCTGGATCTCGAAGCGGGCCGCGCGCTCGACCGAACGCAGCGAGTTGACGTTCTTCGTCTCCGAGCGGGTGCCGACCTTCTCCACGCCCTTGGGCTTGAGCGAGAGGTTCACGTCGCAGCGCATCTGGCCGCGGTCCATCCGCGCCTCGGACACCCCGAGCGCGACGATCAGCTGCCTGAGTTCCGCCACGTACGCGCGGGCCACGGCGGGCGCGAGGTGCCCCGGGACCTGGATCGGCTTGGTCACGATCTCGATCAGCGGGATGCCGGCCCGGTTGTAGTCCACCAGCGAGTAGTCCGCGCCGTGGATCCGGCCGGTCGCGCCGCCCACGTGGGTGGACTTGCCGGTGTCCTCCTCCATGTGCGCGCGCTCGATCTCGACCCGGTACGTCTGCCCCTCCACCTCGACGTCCAGGTAGCCGTCGTAGGCGATCGGTTCGTCGTACTGCGAGGTCTGGAAGTTCTTGGGCATGTCCGGGTAGAAGTAGTTCTTCCGCGCGAACCGGCACCACTCGGCGATCGAGCAGTTGAGCGCGAGCCCGATCCGGATCGCCGACTCCACCCCGACCCCGTTGACCACCGGCAGCGCCCCGGGCAGCCCCAGGCAGGTCGGGCACACCTGGGTGTTGGGCTCGGCGCCGAACTCGGTCGGGCACGAGCAGAACATCTTGGTGCTCGTGCCCAGCTCGACATGCACCTCGAGGCCCATGACCGGGTCGAAGCGCGCCAGCGCCTCGTCGAGGTCCATGAGCTCTTCGGTGGTCGCGGTGCTCATAGGAAGTTCAGCTCCTTCAACGCTTTCGCTACTACTTCGACCCGGAGGCGAGGGCCTCGGAGTCGGCGGG
>DATJIF010000176.1:0-24612 GCA_035493475.1 Actinospica sp. | reverse complement strand
GCCCAACTGCCCCGGCATCATCACCCCGGGTGCGTCGCTCGTCGGCATCACCCCGAACAACATCACCGGCACCGGCCCGATCGGCCTGGTGTCGAAGTCGGGCACGCTGACGTACCAGATGATGTACGAACTGCGGGACCTGGGCTTCTCCACCGCGATCGGCATCGGCGGCGACCCGATCGTCGGCACCACCCACATCGACGCGCTGGCGGCCTTCGAGGCCGACCCGGAGACCGAGGCGATCGTCATGATCGGCGAGATCGGCGGTGACGCCGAAGAGCGTGCGGCGGCCTACATCAAGGAGCACATCACCAAGCCGGTGGTGGGCTACGTGGCCGGCTTCACCGCGCCCGAGGGCAAGACCATGGGCCACGCGGGCGCCATCGTCTCCGGCTCCTCCGGCACTGCGCAGGCGAAGAAGGAGGCCCTCGAGGCCGTCGGCGTGAAGGTCGGCAAGACGCCGTCCGAGACCGCCAAGCTGATGCGCGAGATCGTCGAGGCACTGTGATTTAGCTTTCGCAGGCCCGCTGCGCGACCGGCTGCGGCGGGCCGGGGTCGGCCTCCGAGGCAGTAGTACGGTCGGCTCTCGCATTCCCCGTGCCCCGGCATCGTCTCTTCGATGCCGGGGCACGTTTTTCTCTTTAGGGTGATCGCCGGGCGAGCCTGGCGCCGCGTGCGCGGGCCCGGGCGCCAGCATGGGGGAATGGCCGACACCGAACAAACGGCCGGGGTCGAGGCGGAGCCGGGGGAGCTCAGCCCGAATCGGCCGTGGCTGCCCCTTCCGCGCCTGATCGCCGATCAGCTGGCCCAGCTTCCGCCGCTGCCGGAGGCGGCGCGCGAGCTGCCGTCCCGGGTGCGGCGCGACTTCACCGAGCACGGCGCCGCGTACCTGTACGGGGTGCGGGCAGCGGTGCTGGTGGCGCTGAGCGGATGGCTGGTGGCCGTGTCGCTCACGCTGCTGCTGTGGGCCACGGCGGCGCCCGCGGGTGCGGACCCGGCGATTCCGCTGCGGGTCAGCGGGCAGCTCTGGCTCGCGGCGCACCACGTGCTGCTGCACGCGCCGGACGGGCCGTTCGGTCTCAGTCCTCTGGGATTCACGCTGCTGCCGGTCATGGGCCTGGTCGCGGCCGGGCATCGGACCGCGCGGCGGGCGCCCGAGTACGCGGTCCGCGCGTCGTTCGGCGCGGCCGTGGGCTACGCGGTGTGCGCGTGCGGCATCGCGGCGGTGAGCGCGGGCAACGGCCTGTCGCCTGAGTACGCGCAGGTGGTGCTGTATCCGATGCTGATCGCGCTCGCGGGGCACGCGGTCGGCGCGGCCGGTGCGATCAGGGAGCTGATGCCGCGGCTGGAGGCGCCCTGGCTTCCGGCGGCCGTGCGCGGAACCGTCGTGGCGCTGTGCGTCTTCCTCGGCGCGGCCGCGCTGCTCGCCGCGGGCCTGGTCGTCGCGCATGCCGACGACGCGCTCGGGACGCAGCAGCAGATCGGCGGCGGGACGGCGGGGGAGACCGGGCTGTTCCTGGTGGACGTCGCGCTCGTGCCGAACGCGGCGCTGTGGGTGATCGCCGTGCTCGCCGGGCCCGGATTCGCGCTCGGCACCGGCACGAGCGTGTCGCTGTTCTCGGTCGTGCGCGGGCCGCTGCCCGGACTGCCGCTGCTCGACGCTACGCCCGGACCGCAGCAGCCGTCGGCCGGCTGGCTGGCGCTGTTCCTGGTGCCGGCGGCGGCCGGGGCGTTGGCGGCGGTGGTGATCGGGCGCGGGGCACGCTCGTGGTCGGACCGGATCACCGCGACCGCGGCGATGGCGGCGGCGGGCGGACTGACGCTGGCCGTCGCCGAGATGTACGCGGGCGGGCCGGTCGCGTTCGGGCCGATGTCGGTGGTCGGGTCCACGGCGTGGCTGGTCGGCGCGCTCGTGTCCGCGGAACTGCTGCTGGCGGCCACCGCCACGTTCGGGCTCTGGTACGCCGCGCCCGCGCTAACCGAACGGCTGCGCGGGCGCGGGGAGTACGAGGACGGAGTCGTCTACGAGGGACTTCCCGAATCAGGCCTGGACGACGACGGTGTTGCAGATCTTGTCGGCGAAGGTCTGGTTCTTGGCGTCCCAGAGCGGGGCGAAGTACCCGATGTAGCAGGGCAGGGCGTCGAGGATGTGGGCGAGCGCGCGGACGAAGGAGCCGCCGAAGCCGGTGAACTGGCCGTCCTGCTCCCGGATCAGCTTGATGTGCAGGACGCCCTTGCCGACGGACTGCCCGGTGGTGCCCTGCCGGTTGAGGTTCCAGAGGCCGATGCCGAGGGCGCAGAGGGCGCCGATGAGCAGGAAGAGGAAGTTGCCGGAACTGCCGGGGGTGATGGTCCCGGTGTTGGGGTCGATGGTGGCGGCCTTGGCCGTGGAGAAGTAGACCGCGTAGCAGATGTAGGTGGGGATCATCAGGGCGACGTAGTCGATGAGGCCGGCCCCGACCCGCTGCCCCCAGCCGGCGAGGGCGCCTGAGCCCGCGCCGACGCCGGGCACGCCCGCGTAGGCGCCCTGCATGCCGTAACCCTGCTGCGGGGCGCCGGGGTACTGCCCGGGCGCGCCGTACGGCTGCTGCCCGAACTGCTGGCCCTGCTGCGGACCGCCGTACTGCGGCTGCTGGCCGTACTGCCCGGGCTGCTGGCCGAACTGCGGCTGGCCCGGCGCCTGGTCCTGCGGTCCGGCGGGGGCGCCCCACGGGTTCTGCGCGGCGGGCGAGCCGCCGGGCGGGGTGTTCGAGGGCTGCGCGCCGAACTGCTGGGTCGGCTGCTGCTGGCCGTACGGGCTCTGCTGTCCGGGCGCGCCGAACTGCGGCTGCTGTCCGGGCTGCGCGGGCTGGCCGAACTGGCCGGGCTGCTGCGGCTGGCCGTACGGCTGCTGCGGGGCGCCGAACTGCGGGTTCTGACCCGGCTGCTGGCCGAACTGGGGCTGGCCCTGCGGCGCGCCGGGGTACTGCCCGGGCTGGCCGTACGGCTGCTGGCCCTGCTGCGGGGCGCCGAACTGCGGCGCCTGGCCGGGCTGCCCGAACTGTCCCTGCTGCGGCTGGCCCTGCGGCTGGCCGAACTGCGGCTGCTGCCCGGGCTGCTGGCCGAACTGCGGGTTCTGGCCCTGCTGCGGCGCGCCGAACTGCGGCGCCTGGCCCGGCTGTCCGAACTGCCCCTGCGGCGGCTGGCCCTGCGGCGCCCCGAACTGCTGCTGCCCGCCGGCCTCGCCGCCGGGACCCCAGGTGAGCTGGGGCTGGTCGGCGCCCGGCTGCGGTCCGCGCGGCGCGCCCGGCTGGCCGCCGAGCGTCGGGATGGCCCACTGGGTCGGCTCGGCCTGCGAGGGCTGCCCGGCCGCGGGCGGCTCGGGCGCCGACTCGGGGCTCTGGTTCTGGCCGCCCAGCGCGGGAATCGCCCACTGGGTCGGCTCGGGCTGCGGCGCGGGCCGGGGGGACTGCTCGTCGGGCTGGCCGGGACTGGACTCGGAAGAGGGGTCGGACATGGTTCCGCACGTTATCCGACGAATCGACGTCAGGTAACCCCGCCCCCGGACTTGTCACCGGATTGTGGTCTTGGATACCCCCGCGTTCACCTGGCCCGGACCACCACGGACGACGCGATCTTGTCGCTCCAGGTCTGCGACTTCTGATCCCACAGCGGCCACAGGTAGTTGAGGATCCCGGGAATCACGCAGATCGCCCAGAACACCGCGTTCATGAACAACCGGAGGATTCCGTACCCGGCGCCGACCGGCTGGCCGTCCGCGTATCGCGCGAGCCTGATGCCGGACATCCGCTTGCCGGTGGACTGCCCGGTCTTCCCGGCCAGGTACGCGTTGTAGACCGCCCAGACGAGCCCGGCGACCGCGATGACCCAGCCGATCACCCGCGGCCCGGTGCCCCAGTTGTAGTACGCGGCGTCGGTGATCCAGCCGCCGATCACCGCGGGCAGGTTGTCGATCAGCCACGCCCCGGCGCGCTGCCCCCAGGTCGCGAACGGCGGCATCCCGCTCGGCATCCCGGTCTCGCCGTACGGGGCGCCGCCGTACTGCTGGTATCCCGGCGGGGGCGGGTAGCCGTACCCGGGCGGCTGGTCCTGCGGCGGCTGCTGGCCGTAGCCGGGCTGCGCGGGCTGGCCGAACTGCCCGGGCTGCTGGCCGTACGGCTGCTGGGGCTGGCCGCCGTAGCCCGGCTGCTGCGCGTACGAGGGCTGCTGCGGCTGCTGTCCGTAGCCCGGAAGCGGCTGCTGCTGCCCCTGCCCCTGTGCCTGCTGCCCGTACTCGCCCGGCGGCTGCCACGCCTGCTGCTGCCCCTGCTGCGCCGGATCCTGCCGGCCCAGCGGCGGCGGCACGGCGGTGAACGCGGTCGGGTTGCCCTGCTCGTCCACCCGCGGCTGCTGGTGCAGTTCGCGCAGCGCGTCCTCGGGCGTGACATCGCCCTGGCCCTGCTCGCCCGACGCCTCGGGCTGCTGCTGCTCCCGGTGCTGGGGGTCCTGCGGGCTCGGGTTCTCCGGCGTGCTCACCGTGGCCTCCAAGATCTGTCCGTCCGTCGAACAGATCATGTGACGAGCCCGCGCGTGTCGCCTCCCGGGCTACTCCAACCGCGTGCCGCCGAACACGAACCCGAACCGGTGCAGCTGCCAGACCCAGGAGACCGCCAGCACGACTCCGAGCACGATGTTGCGCCGCCGGGCCGGGAGTTCGGCCCAGGACGCCACCGGGTCCACGAGCGCGATCGGCGCGGCGAGGAAGACGGCGAACGCGAGCACGGTGAGCGGATTGGCCGTCAGGGCGGCGGTCCAGTGCCCGGCCCCGGCCTCCATGAACACGGTCGTCGAGCCGCACAGCGGGCACGGCACGCCGGTCAGCCGCCGCAGCGGGCACAGCGCGCCCGGGTCGTGGTTCTGGTGGATCCACGCGGCGCCGACCGAGCAGACCGCGGCGAGCCCGAGCCGTCCGCCGGAGCCGCGCAGCCGCTCGGGCACGCTGCGGGGTGCGAGCCGGACCAGCCGGCTCCGGGCCGGAACCCCGGCCGCGGTCATCAGCCGCGCGTTCCGAAGTCGTTCTGGAAGTTCGTCTCGCACTGGTTCTGCGCCGAGATCGTGGTCGCGGAACGCAGGCAGGTCGAGAGCTGCGAGAGCTGCGTGTAGAAGATCAGCGAGAACGCCAGGATCATCAGCGAGAGCAGCGCGGCGATCGAGCTCCACACGATCGCGCCGACCGCCTCGGGCGCGCGCCGGCCCTTCGCCAGCGCCGCACGCTGCGCGAACACGCCCAGCCACAGCCCGACCAGGCCGAGCACCAGACCGGCCCCGGCGCCGACCATCCAGGTCGGGAAGTTCGAGATGCTGTACCAGATCGACAGCAGCGTGCACGCGATCGCGCCGAGGGCCAGGCCGCGCGACCAGCGCGTGCGCAGGTCCAGCGGCGGCCGCTCCTGCTGCTCGGCGGGCTGCCGCGGCTGGCGCTGACGCTGCCACGGATCGTCCTGCCGCTGGCCCGGAGGCTGCTGCCGGGTCGGCGGGCCGTACCGGTTCGGGTCCTGCCACGGCGGCATCGGCGGGGGCGGCGGACCGTAAGGGCTCTGCGGCGGAGGCGGCGGCGCGATCGGCGGCTCCTGCTTCGGCGCCTCAGGGGACTGACCCTGGCCCTCCGGTGCCGCGGACTGCCCGGAGTCGGCGCCCTCGCCCTCGCCGTTCGCGTTCTTCGTCTCGCCCTGGTCCGCGGGCCCGCGCGGCGGCGCCGTCTGCTGCGGCGGCATCGCGAGCCCCCAGCCGGCCCCCGGTGCGGGCGCGGCGCCGGGGCGGCCGACGAACCAGGGGGCGGGCGCCGGCTGGCTGTCCGACCAGCGCGGGGACTGCGGCGAGCCGTCGTGCGCGGCGTCGCCGGAACCGTCGCCCGAATCCGCGGCCGCGGCGCTGGCCGGCTCGGCGGGCTCGGTCTGGCTGGGCGAGGCGTCGGTCACGTTCTCCTCAGGCTCTGTCGTCATATCGTCGTCAGTCGCTGAATTGGCCCTCTCACGGTATCCATAGATATCGTTGGCCGCGAATCACGGTCGGCCCGCATGGGTCCAGCCGTACCTGCAGCCAGAATCTCACAGAAAGGGAGCCGCGGTCGTGGCCTCCACTCTGGATCTCTTACCCCGGCATGCCCCCGCACGCCTCGTCGTGCTGGTCTCCGGCGCCGGAACCAACCTCCAAGCCCTGCTCGACGCCTGCCGGGACCCGGCCTACGGGGCGGCCGTCGTCGCCGTCGGGGCCGACCGCGCGGACATCGCGGGCCTCGAACGGGCCGAAGCGGCCCAGATCCCCACCTTCACGCACCGGGTCAAGGACTTCCCGGACCGCCGGGCCTGGGACCTGGCGATCCGCGACACCGTCGCCGCGCACGAGCCCGACCTCGTGGTCAGCGCCGGGTTCATGAAGCTGCTCGGCCCCGACTTCCTGGCCGCCTTCCCGGGCCGCGTCGTCAACACCCACCCGGCCCTGCTGCCGTCCTTCCCCGGGATGCACGCCGTGCGCGACGCCCTCGGGTACGGCGTCAAGGTCACCGGCTGCACGCTGTTCGCGGTGACCGAGGGCGTGGACGACGGTCCGGTGATCGCGCAGACGGCGGTGCCCGTCGAACCGGACGACGACGAGAACTCCCTGCACGAGCGCATCAAGGTGGCGGAACGCGCACTGCTCGTGGACTACGTGGGCCGGATGGCCCGAGGCGGCTGGACCATCGACGCGGAGCGAAAGGTGACCGTGAAATGAGCGAGGACAAGAACGTGAAGATCCGCCGGGCGCTGGTCAGCGTCTACGACAAGACGGGCCTCGAGGAACTGGCCGCCGGGCTGCACGCGGCCGGGGTGGCCCTCGTCTCCACCGGCAGCACCGCGGCGCGCATCCGCGAGGCGGGCGTGCCGGTCACCGAGGTGGCCGAGCTCACCGGATTCCCCGAGTGCCTGGACGGCCGGGTCAAGACCCTGCACCCCAAGGTGCACGCGGGCATCCTCGCCGACCGCCGGCTGCCCGAGCACGTCGCCCAGCTCGACGAACTCGGCATCGAGGCCTTCGACCTGGTCGTGGTGAACCTCTACCCGTTCACCCAGACGGTCGCCTCCGGTGCCGCGCCGGACGAGTGCGTGGAGCAGATCGACATCGGCGGCCCGTCCATGGTGCGCGCCGCCGCGAAGAACCACCCGAGCGTCGCCGTCGTGGTCAACCCCGAGCGGTACGCCGACGTGCTGGCCGCCGCGCAGTCCGAGGAGGGCGGCTTCACCCTCGCGCAGCGCAAGCGTCTCGCCGCCGAGGCCTTCGCGCACACCGCCGCGTACGACGCCGCCGTGGCCTCCTGGTTCGCCCGCGACTACGCGCCCGCCGACGACTCGCCGTTCCCCGAGTTCCTGGCCATGCCGTACACCCGCTCCTCGGTGCTGCGCTACGGCGAGAACCCGCACCAGGGCGCCGCGCTCTACCTCGCGCAGCACAGCGAGGGCACGCTCGCCGAGGCCGAGCAGCTGCACGGCAAGGAGATGTCCTTCAACAACTACGTGGACTCCGACGCCGCGCTGCGGGCCGCGTACGACTTCGACGAGCCCTGCGTCGCCATCATGAAGCACGCCAACCCGTGCGGCATCGCGGTCTCCTCGGTCGACATCGCCGACGCCCACGCCAAGGCGCACGCCTGCGACCCGGTCTCCGCGTTCGGCGGGGTCATCGCCGTGAACCGGCCGGTCAGCGTGGAGATGGCGCGGCAGGTCGCCGAGGTGTTCACCGAGGTGCTGATCGCCCCCGAGTACGAGGACGGCGCGGTCGAGATCCTGGCGGCCCGCAAGAACATCCGCCTGCTGCGCACCCCGGCGAAGGCCCGGCGCCACGTCGAGTTCCGGCAGATCTGCGGCGGCCTGCTCGTCCAGGAAGGCGACCTCTACCAGGCCCCCGGCGACGCGGTCGACGCCTGGCAGCTCGCCGCGGGTCCGGCCGCGTCCGACGAGGTGCTGGCCGACCTGGCCTTCGCCTGGCGGGCCGTGCGCGCGGTCAAGTCCAACGCGATCCTGCTGGCCAGCGGCCTGGCTTCGGTCGGCGTCGGCATGGGCCAGGTCAACCGCGTCGACTCGGCCCGGCTCGCGGTCGCGCGGGCTGGCGAGCGCGCGGCGGGCTCCGTCGTCGCCTCCGACGCGTACTTCCCCTTCGCCGACGGCCTGCAGGTGCTGATCGACGCGGGCGTGCGCGCGGTCGTCCAGCCCGGCGGCTCCGTCCGCGACGCCGACTCGATCGCGGCGGCCGAGGCGGCGGGCGTGACCATGTACCTCACCGGCACGAGGCACTTCGCACACTGACGCGGTACGCACAACGTGCGCGGCGGCCCCCGGTGTGAATGCCGGGGACCGCCGCGCAGTCTTCTGCTACATCTTCTACAGCTTGAGGTTGTTCTTGATGCAGTCGTTGTAGGCCGTCTTGTCGTTCTGGTCGATCGACTTGCAGGCGTTCCGCGCGTGCACCGCCGCGACGGTCACCAGGCCGCCGCCGACCATCCCGAGCACGCACAGCACGATGCCCGCGATGCCGATCCCGCGCTTGAGGTTCTTCCGGGACGCGCCCGCGATGCCGACGATGCCGAGGACCAGCCCGACCAGCCCGACGATCGAGCCGAGGAAGGCGGTGATGATCAGCGGGAGCGAGACGATGCCGAGGATCAGCGAGGCGATCGCGAGCTTGCTGGTGCGCGGCGGCCCGTAGGGCTGCTGGCCCGGCACGCCGTACCCGCCGCCCGCGCCACCGCCGAATCCGCCCTCCAGCGGCGGCGCCGCCGGGAACTGCTGCTGCGGATACTGCGGAAAGGTCGGCGCAGCCGGCTCCCGGTCCGGCTGCTCCTGCGGCTGTTGCCCCCACTGCTCGGACACCCTGATCCTCACCCTTCCGATTACGGCTGATTGTGGCTGATTGTGAAGTATTTGATCAGATCACTGGATTTCGGCTGATCAAGCCGAACACCGAAAGAGCGTAGAGCAAATGCGCGGCTGGCACCATGACGGCGACCGCGCTGGACGGCCGGGCACTGCTGCTGACCAACGTCGTCGAGGCGGCGGTTCTCTAGCTGCGGTTGCGTGGTCGGCCCTACCTTCGGCGTGGTGCTGCGCTCGTTCCTCGCTGCGCACCACGCCTACGTCCGGGCCGATTACTTACCCCGCCCACCCGCCCTACTCAACCAGCCTGCGGCCCGCTACCTACGCTCCCTCGTACCTCGGTCGCTACGTCCGCAGGCCTACGGCGCTCGCGCACGGGCGATTCTGATAACGGCTTGCTTCGCCGTGGGCGAAGATCGGCGCGAGGAGTTCGAGCGTGCGGTCACGGAGTTCACGGCGCGGGCCGATGCCGAGCCGGGGACGCTGGTGTTCCGGTTCTTTCGGGGCGCACCGGGGCAGTACGCCGTGGTCGAGGAGTACGTGAATGCGGATCTGCACGGTCCCGTCGGGGAGGGCATTCGGAAGTGGGCGCTGCGCGTCCGGGACGTATCACTGTACGAAGATCCGGTTGCCGTTGACGCCTTCCGGCTGGCGCCGACGGTGAGTCAGTGCGCTGAAAGCCACGCGTAACGCCGCAGGTCCGCGGACGTAGCGACCGAGGTACGAGGAAGCGAAGGTAGCGGGCCGAAGGCATGTAGCCCGGAGGGCGTTACCCGAAGGAGCGCAGCGACTGTAGGGCCGGTTGAGTAGGGCGGGTGGGCGGGGTAAGTAATCGGCCCGGACGTAGTCACCGGCACGGAGCGAGGAACGAGCGCAGTGCCGGTGACGCAGGTAGGGCCGACAACTAGCCGCAAGCCGCCGTCAGCCCTACCCGAAGCCCTTACTCCGCCTTCGTCGAACCCTCCGGCTCCAGCCACAGCACGCCCAGCGGGGGCAGCCGGAGCACGGCGTGGGCGGGCTGGCCCCACATGGGTTCCTCGCTGGCGTGGACGGTGCCCATGTTGCCCACGCCGCTGCCGCCGTACTGTTCGGCGTCGGTGTTGAGGACTTCGGTCCAGCGGGGGGCGCGGTCGGCGGGGAGGGGGAGGGGGAGGCGGAAGTCCTCCCAGGGGACGCCGGCGAAGTTGGCCACGCAGACCAGGGGGGTGCCGTCCGCGGACCACCGGGCGAAGGCGAAGACGTTGTGGTCGGCGTCGTCGGAGGAGAGCCAGGTGAAGCCGGCGGGGCTGAAGTCCTGCTGCCACAGTGCCGGGCGCTGCTTGTAGGCGGCGTTGAGGTCCTGGACGGTGCGGAAGACGCCGCGGTGTTCGGCGTGGTCGAGCAGCCACCAGTCGAGGCCGTGTTGTTCGGACCATTCGTCGCTTTGGGCGAACTCGCCGCCGGAGAAGAGCAGCTGCTTGCCCGGGTGGGCCCACATGTAGGCGAACAGGGCCCGCAGGTTGGCGAACTGCTGCCACCTGTCGCCGGGCATCTTGCCGATCAGGGAGTGTTTGCCGTGCACGACCTCGTCGTGGCTGAGCGGCAGGATGAAGTTCTCGGTGAACGCGTAGACCAGCGAGAAGGTCATCCGGTGGTGGTGGTAGCGCCGGTTGATCGGCTCCTCGGAGACGTAGCCGAGGGTGTCGTGCATCCAGCCCATGTTCCACTTGAAGCCGAAGCCGAGCCCGTCCTGGCTGGTCGGCTGGGTCACGCCGGGCCACGCGGTGGACTCCTCGGCGAACATCAGCACGCCGGGGACGCGCTTGAACACCGTCGCCGTCAGCTCCTGCAGGAAGGAGACGGCCTCCAGGTTCTCCCGGCCGCCGTACGCGTTCGGGTGCCAGGCGCCGGCCGGCCGCGAGTAGTCGAGGTAGAGCATCGAGGCCACGGCGTCCACGCGCAGGCCGTCGATGTGCATGACCTCGCACCAGTACAGCGCGGAGGCGAGCAGGAAGTTGCGCACCTCGCGTCGTCCGAAGTCGAACACGAGCGTGCCCCAGTCCGGGTGCTCGCCGCGCCACGGGTCCGGGTGCTCGTACAGGTTGGTGCCGTCGAACTGGGCCAGCGCCCACGCGTCCTTGGGGAAGTGCGCGGGGACCCAGTCCACGATCACGCCGATCCCGGCCGCGTGCAGGGCGTCGATCAGGGCCTTGAAGTCGTCCGGGCCGCCGAGCCGCGCGGTGGGCGCGAAGTACGAGGAGACCTGGTAGCCCCACGATCCGCCGAAGGGGTGCTCGGTCGGCGGCAGGAACTCGACGTGGGTGAAGCCGAGTTCGTTGAGGTACGCGGGAAGTTCCTCGGCGAGTCCGCGGTACGTCAGTCCGGGCCGCCACGAGGCGAGGTGCAGTTCGTACACGGACTGCGGTTCGCGGTACGGGTCGGACTCGGCACGCCGCTTGAGCCATTCCTCGTCGGCCCACTCGTAGTGCGACTCGTCGATCACCGACGCGGTGTCCGGCGGGCACTCGGTGCGCTGCGCGAGCGGGTCGGCCTTCTGCCGCCAGACGCCGTCGCGGCCGAGGATCTCGTACTTGTACCGCTGCCCGGCGCCGATGCCCGGCACGAACAGCTCCCAGACGCCGCTGGAGCCGAGCGAGCGCATCGGGTAGCCGGTGCCGTCCCAGTAGTTGAAGTCGCCGATCACCCGCACGCCCTGGGCGTTCGGTGCCCAGACCGCGAATCCGGTGCCCGCGACCGCGCCGCCGTCCGGGGCCTCGGCCGTGCGCACGTGCGCGCCGAGCACCTCCCAGAGCTGCTCGTGTCTGCCCTCGCCGATCAGGTGCAGGTCGATGTCGCCGGGCATCGGCAGGAAGCGGTACGCGTCGTCCTGCTCGACGACCGACTCGCCGTAGTCCACCTTCAGCCGGTACGCGTCCGCGGCCTGCCCGGGCACGACCCCGGCGAACAGGCCCTCGCCCTGGTCCTGCAGCGCGTACTCGCCGTCCGCCTGGAGCACCGACACGCCCTCCGCGAACGGCCGCAGCACCCTGACGACGCGGGCGCCGTCCCCGGCCGGGTGGGCGCCGAGCAGCGCGTGCGGATCGTGCACGGCGCCGCCGAGCAGGCCGTCCAGACCGGCCGGATCCGGACGCTCCGCGGGGGCGGCCGTCGCGGCGGGGGCTTCGAGGGCCGCCGAGCTGTTCTTCTGTTCTCCCGTCACCTGTCCCAGGTTGCCACGTTCAGGGAAGCTACGGGAGGCGGGGGCGTTACCTGTATCACACGGCGTGGCGGACGGACGGCCCCGGCCGATGCCCGCCCCGACGCGTCGTCAGGAGTGGCCGCCGGGGCGGACGGCGCGCTGGATCAGGTCGTCCAGCAGGCCCGACTTGGCGTCCGTGACCAGCTGCTCGAGCTGCTCCACGGACATCCGCACGTGCTGGCCGAAGTCGTCGGCGAGCACGATCCGGCGCGGCAGGTCGGCGGCCGGGTCGAGGAAGAGCTCGGGACAGCCGCAGCTGCAGTCGCCGCAGAAGACGCGGATCGAGCAGAGCTCGGGATGGTCGACGGGCTTGAGCTGTACGGGTGAACGATGCGCGGACGAACGATCGGGGACCACGGAAGCACCTCGCCGGATGTCGGGACTGTGGGTGGTGGTACCGAGCCTGCCCGCCGGTCCCCTCCACCGTAGATCTCCGGACGCCGCGCGGCCACGGAGCATACGGCGCCCTCCGGCCGCCGACCCGGGAGCGCGCACCCCGCCGCGCACGTCGCGCGCCCCTGGCGCGATCCGCCACGGTAGGGGGAAGCCGGAGGCCGGGCAGGAGCCCGCGAAGAGGCCGGACCCGCTACTTCCGCTTGGCGCGGCGGCGGCGCCCGCCGAGGAAGCCGACCAGGGCGCCGGCCAGGAAGACGAGCAGCAGCACGAGCCACAGCCGCGCGCTGATCCAGACCACCCACAGGTGGATCCGGACCCGGGAGTTGTTCGCGATGATGAACCACAGCGCCGCCACCGTGACGAGGCCGCCGATGATCACCTTGGGCGTGGCCAGCCTCTCGACCAGCCTGGACTCGCGCTTCCGCTCCGGCTCGGCCGAGCCGACGGGCGGGATGTTCGCACTCATGTGTGCCTCCTCGTCGGTGACAGGATAAGGGCACGACGACGCGTTCGCCTGTCGGGCGCGGTCCGCACGAGCGCACGAAGCGTGGTTCCATGGAGGTATGGACGTACGGCGGGAGTGGCCCTTCGCCACCGTTATCGCGGTGGCCCTCGGCGCGGTGGCGCTGATCGCGCTCGGCAATCTGGACCACGGCGTGCTGATCCTGGGCTGCGCGCTGCTGATCGGCTCCGGCCTGCGCTTCGCCCTGCCCACCCCGCGCGCCGGGCTGCTGGCCATCCGCGGCCGCGGCGCCGACGTGGTCACCATGGGCCTGCTCGGCCTGGTGATGCTGATCCTCTCGCTCTTCCCGCTGACCAACTAGCCCGAGGACTCTCGCAGGCGAACGGCCCTCGGCCCCGGGTCCGCACACCCGGGGCCGAGGGCCGTTCTGGAAAGCGCCTCGTGCTTACGCCGCGATCCGGAGCCCGCCTACCGGCGGGCGCCGCTCACTTCGCGAACTGCTCGAGCGCCTGGTTGAAGGTGGCCGACGGGCGCATGGTCGCGCTCGCCTTGGCCGGGTCGGGCTGGTAGTAGCCGCCGAGCTCGACCGGCGAGCCCTGGACCGCGATCAGCTCGTCCACGATGGCCTTCTCCTGCCCGGCCAGCGTCTCGGCCAGCGGGGCGAAGGCCGCGGCGAGCTCGGCGTCCGCGGTCTGCGCGGCGAGCTCCTGGGCCCAGTACAGCGCCAGGTAGAAGTGCGAGCCGCGGTTGTCGATGCCGCCGAGCCTGCGGCTGGGGGACTTGTCCTCGTTCAGGAACGTCGCGGTGGCCCGGTCCAGGGTGTCCGCGAGCACCTGCGCGCGGGCGTTGCCGGTGGTCGTGGCGAACTGCTCGAAGCTGACCGCGAGGGCCAGGAACTCGCCGAGGCTGTCCCAGCGCAGGTAGTTCTCCTTGACCAGCTGCTGCACGTGCTTGGGCGCGGAGCCGCCGGCGCCGGTCTCGAACAGGCCGCCGCCGTTCATCAGCGGGACCACGGAGAGCATCTTGGCGCTGGTGCCGAGCTCCAGGATCGGGAACAGGTCGGTCAGGTAGTCGCGCAGCACGTTGCCGGTGACCGAGATGGTGTTCTCGCCCTTGCGGATCCGCTCGACGGACAGCTTGGTCGCCTCGACCGGGGAGAGCACCTTGATCGTCAGGCCCTCGGTGTCGTGCTCCGGCAGGTACGCCTCGATCTTCTTGATCAGCTGCGCGTCGTGCGCGCGGTCGGCGTCCAGCCAGAACACGGCCGGGTCGCCGGTGGCGCGGGCGCGGGTGACGGCGAGCTTGACCCAGTCGCGGATCGGCAGGTCCTTGGTCTGGCACATCCGGAAGATGTCCCCGGCCTCGACCGGCTGCTCCAGCACGACGGCGCCGGACTCGTCCACGACGCGCACGGTGCCCGCGGCGGCGAGCTCGAAGGTCTTGTCGTGGCTGCCGTACTCCTCGGCCTTCTGCGCCATCAGGCCGACGTTCGGCACCGAGCCCATGGTGGCCGGGTCGTACGCGCCGTGCGCCTTGCAGTCCTCGAGGACGGCCTGGTAGACGCCGGCGTAGCTGCTGTCCGGCAGGACGGCGATGGTGTCCGCCTCCTTGCCGTCCGGGCCCCACATGTGGCCGGAGGTGCGGATCATCGCGGGCATCGAGGCGTCCACGATCACGTCGCTCGGCACGTGCAGGTTGGTGATGCCGCGGTCCGAGTCGACCATCGCCAGCGCCGGGCCGTCCGCGATCTCCGCGTCGAACGAGGCCTTGATCGCTTCTCCGTTCGGCAGCGCGGCCAGGCCGTTCAGGATCCCGCCGAGGCCGTCGTTCGGGCTCAGACCGGCGGCGGCGAGGTCGGCGCCGTACGCGGCGAAGGTCTTCGGGAAGAAGGCGCGCACCACGTGGCCGAAGATGATCGGGTCGGAGACCTTCATCATGGTGGCCTTCAGGTGCACGGAGAACAGCACGCCCTCGGCCTTGGCGCGGGCGATCTGCGCGCCGAGGAAGGTCTCCAGCGCGGCGACGTGCAGCACGGAGGCGTCCACGACCTCGCCCTCGAGCACCGGCACGCTCGGCTTGAGCACGGTCACGGCGCCGTCGGCGGCCACGTGCTCGATGCGCAGGCTGCCCGCGGCGGCCACGGTGGCGGACTTCTCGGTGCTGCGGAAGTCGTTCGCGCCCATCGTCGCGACCTCGGTCTTCGAGTCGGCCGACCAGGCGCCCATGCGGTGCGGGTGGGTCTTCGCGTAGTTCTTCACCGACGCGGGGGCCCGGCGGTCCGAGTTGCCCTCGCGCAGCACCGGGTTCACGGCGCTGCCCTTGACCTTGTCGTACCGGGCGCGGACGTCGCGCTCCTCGTCGGTCTTCGGCTCGTCCGGGTAGTCCGGCAGCGCGTAGCCCTGGCCCTGGAGCTCGGCGACGGCGGCCTTGAGCTGCGGCACCGAGGCGGAGATGTTCGGCAGCTTGATGATGTTCGCGCCGGGGGTGGTGGCCAGCTCGCCGAGCTCGGTCAGCGCGTCGCCGATCCGCTGGTCCTCGGCGAGGTACTCCGGGAACACCGCGAGGATACGTCCGGCGAGCGAGATGTCGCGGGTCTCCACGGCGATCCCGGCGGTCGAGGCGTACGCCTGGATGATCGGCAGAAACGAGTACGTCGCCAGCGCGGGCGCCTCGTCGGTGTGCGTGTAGATGATGGTCGAATCGGTCACCGGGTGCTCCGCTCGGCTGAGGACTTCGCTATTTTCTCGACATCAAGATACCTCAGTCCCGGGCCCGCGACGTACCCGGCCGTCAGCCGCCCAGCGCCGCGAGCCGTTTCTCCGCCCCGGCCAGCTCGAACGCGCCCATCCGCCGGTACAGCGCGACCGCCTCGCGCAGGTTCTCTCGGGCCGTCTCGAGCTCGCCGAGCGCCTCCCGGCCGCGGGCCATCCCGTCCAGGGCGCGTGCCCGGTCGATCAGCATGCCCACCCTGGCGGAGAGCCGCTCGGCCTCCTCGAAGCGGTCCAGCGCCACGCTTGGTTCGCCCCGGCGCAGGGCGACCGTGCCGAGACGGTTCAGCGTCATGGCCATCCCCTGCTCGTCGTCCACGGTGCTGCGGTAGGCCTCCAGCGTGTCCAGGACGAGTGTGACGCCCTCCTCGTCGCCGGCCAGGTAGCGCGCGAATCCGAGTTCGCGCATCAGCTCCATCCGCGTGTAGAGGTGGGCACCCTCCGCCGCGACGACCGCGAATCCGCGTTCGAGGTATCCGATCGCGGCCTGCAGGTCGCCCGCGTCGGTCCGGGACGGGCCGAGGTAGGCCAGCACCATGTTCTGCCCGGTCTCGTAGTCGAGCTCCTCGTAGATCGCCAGCGCGTCGCGGAACACCGTGTAGGCCTCGTCGTAGTCGCCCTGGATGGTGTGTACGCGGCCCAGCTTGGTCAGCGCGCCCGCCACGACCTGGCGGTGGCGGTACTCGCGGCCGATGGCCACGCTGCGCCGGGCGGTCTCCGCCGCGGCCGCCAGGTCGCCGTCGGTGATCTCCAGGCTGGACAGGCTGCTGAGCACGAACGCCTCCTGGTGCGGGAAGCCGAACTCGCGGTACAGCTTCCCGGCGATGCCGTTCTGCACCCGGGCCTCCGCGTTCTGGCTCAGCAGTTCGAGGCACTGGGCCAGCGCGTGCCGGACCTGGGCCTCGATGTAGCGGTCGCCGAGCTCCAGCGCGATCTCCAGGGCCTGCCGGTGCGCGGCGAGGGTGTCCGCGGGCCGCCCCTGGTTGTACGAGATCTGACCCAGCCGGTAGAGCGCGTCCGCCTCGCCCTGCCGGTGCCCCCGCTCCCGGCAGATCCGCAGCGCCTCCTCGGCCGCCGCCGTCGCGTCCTCGAACCTGGTCCGCCCGAGCTGCCGGAGGATCTGGCTCAGGTTGCACAGCGCGCCGGCCCGCGCGAGCGGTTCGCCCAGCTCCGCCGCGATGCGCGCGGCCTCCTCGTGCAGCGCCGCGGCCTGCGACCAGGTGCCGTCCACCAGCAGGTAGCCCGCCAGCGCCGCCGCCAGGCCGATCCGGCGCCGGGCCGGGGTGGCCGCGTCGCGCTGGGCGGAGAGCAGGTTCGTCCGCTCCGCCCGGAACCAGGACAGCGAACCGGTCAGGTCGGGCAGTTCGGGGGTCGGACCGGAGGGCTCGGGGAGGGGCAGCGGCCACCAGGAGACGCCGCCCGCCTGGCGCAGCGAACCGGCCCACGCGACGTGCTGGTAGTAGTCGAGCAGCCGCTCCCGGGCGGCGCGGGCCTCGTCGCCGGAGCGGTCCGCCACCGAGCGGACATAGGTCCGCACGAGGTCGTGCAGGCTGTAGCGGTCCGGGTGCGGATGGTTCAGCAGGTTCCGCTCGACCAGGGCGTCCAGCAGGCGGCGGGCCGTCGCCAGGTCCAGGTCCGCCAGGTTCGCGGCGCCGTACGCGTCGATGTCGGGTCCGGCGGCCAGGCCCAGCAGGACGAGCAGGGCGCGCTCCGGCTCGGGCAGGGCGGCGAAGGAGGACTCGAAGACGGACCGCAGGTCGCGTTCGCCGTCGGACAGCACGCCGAGCCGCCGATCGTCGTCGCTGAGTTCGGCGATCAGGCTCTCGACGGTCAACGTGTCCTGATGGCGCAGCCGGGCCGCGACGATGCGCAGCGCGAGCGGGAGGTGGCCGCACAGTTCGGCCAGCTCGCGCACGGCGGGGGAGTCGGTGAGCGCGCGGCGCGGCCCGGCGACCTTCGCGAGCAGGTCCACCGACGCGGGCGGGCCGAGCAGGTCCACGGTCAGCGCCCGGGCCCGTTCCAGGCCGGTCAGCCGGTTCCGGCTGGTGACCAGGACCAGGCAGCCGGGGTGCTCCGGGAGCAGCGGCTCGACCTGCGCCGGGTCGGCCGCGTTGTCCAGCAGGATCAGGGTCCTGCTGTCGGAGAGCCTGGTCCGGTAGAGCTCGGCGCGCTCGTCGACTTCGGCCGGGATGCCCTGCGGCGGCACGCCGAGCGAGCGCAGCAGGTAGGCCAGCGCGTCGGCGGCCTGCACGGGTTCGATGCCGGGGGCGTGCCCGCGCAGGTCGATGAACAGCTGGCCGTCCGGGTAGCGGTCCGCGATCCGGTGCGCGGCGCGGACGGCGAGCGCGGTCTTGCCGATGCCGCCGAGGCCGTCGAGCGCCGAGATCACCAGCGTGCCCGCGGACTGTCCGGCCGCCGCGACGAGTTCGGCCACCTCGTCGTCCCGGCCGGTGAACAGCCGGGTGTCGGCGGGCAGTTGGCGGGGCGCGTCAGGGTTCTGCGGCAGGGCGAGCGCGGGGTCGTCCCGGTCCAGTGCGGCGCGCAGTTCACGCAGTTCCGCACCCGGTTCGAGGCCGAGTTCGTCCAGCAGCGCGCTCTCGTACGCGTCGTATACGGCCGTCGCCTCGTCCGTGCGTCCGGCGCGGTGCAGCGCGAGCATCAGTTGCCTGTGCAGGGTCTCGTTGTGCGGGTGCTCGCGTGTGAGACCACTGAGTTCGCCGATCAGGTCGTGGTGGCGTCCGAGGTTCAGCTCCGCCTCGATCCGGCCCTGCAGCGCCTGGACGTACGTCTCCTCCAGTTCGCGCACGCGCACGTCGTCGGCGAGCGCCGGGATGTCCGCCAGCGGTCGGCCGCGCCACAACGCGAGAGCCGCGCCGAAGTGCTGTGAAGCATCCGCCCACGCGCGCGCCGCGAGACGCTCGCGTCCGGCGGCGCACTCCTCGTCGAACACGCGCAGGTCGAGTTCGCCGGGTTCGACGTGGATCGTGTAGCCGGGGGCGACGGCGCGGACGCGGTCATTGTCGCCGAGAGCCTGCCGCAGCCGCGTGATCTGGTTGTAGAGCGGCATCATGTTGTCCGGGTCGGTGCCCTCGCCCCACAGCAGATCGGCGAGCGACTGCGCGGAGACCGGTTCGCCGGCGTGCAGCAGCAGTATGGCCAGCAGGGTCCGCCGCCGCGTTCCGCGGATCACGATCGGGCCGGACTCGTCGGCTACTGAGAGCGGGCCGAGCAGGCTGAAGCTGATACGCATGGAGTGGATCTAACCACCCGATTCCACGAGCCGCTCCTCGGCCCCGGCCAGCTCGGCGAGACGCATCCGCCGGTACAGCCGGACCGCCTCGCGCAGCGCCTCCGCGGCTCCCGCGCGGTCGCCGAGCAGTTCGCGGCAGCGGGCCGCCGCGTCCAGCGCGTAGGCGAGCGCGAAGCCGCGTTGCGCGCCGCGGGCCAGGTCCACGGCCTCGTCGAGCAGCTTCAGCGCGGCTGCCGGGTCGCCCTCGTCCGTGACGATCCGGCCGAGGTACACCAGGCAGTCGATCTCCCCGGACGGGTCCCGCTGCACGGTGCGGCAGAAGTCCAGCGCCTGCTCGACCAGCCGCCGCCCCCCGACGTCGCCGGACACGTGCAGCGCCCAGCCGAGTTCGCGCACGGCGTTGTTCGCGTTGCCCGCCGCGCTGCCGCCGAGTTCGAGCCCGAGGTCCCGGGCACGTTCGAGGTCCGCGATCCCCGCGGCCGGCTCGCCCGCCGCCACCCGGGCCTGGCCGCGCCAGGTGAGCGTGAAGGCGATGCCGAGCTTGTAGCCGAGGCTCTCGTACTGGCCGATCGCGGTGGTCATCTCGGCCTCCGCGCGCTCGTGCTCGCCCCACATCGAGGCGACCCGGCCGAGCGTGCCGTGCGCCGCCGCCTCGACCTGGATCAGCCCGTGCGCCCGGCCCGACGCGAGGTTCAACACGAACGTCTCGTGGCAGGCCTCGAGCTCGCCGAGGTCGTACTCCAGGTACCCGAGCGTGGTCTGCGTCGCGGTCGCCGCGTGCGAGTTGCCGACCTCGTGGAACGCGGCCGCGGCGGCCCGGGCGGCGGCGCGCGCCTCGTCGAAGCGGTACAGCGCCTGCTCCAGCCGCGCCATCGTCTGCAGCGCCATCGCCTCGCCGAGCAGGTCGCCGTTGGCGTGGAAGAGGTCCCGGGCCCGCGTCTGCGCCGCCCGCGCGGCGTCCGGCTCGTTGCGCATCCGCAGCGCGTCGCCGTACCGGAAGAGCGCGTCGGCCTCGCCGATCTCGTTGCCGGTGGCCTGATGCAGCGCGATGGCCTGCTCCAGCACGACCCGCGGCCACGCGCTGTCGTGCGGCTCCGACCACACGATGACCTGCGCCAGGTTGCGCAGCGCGTCGGCCTGCTCGCGCCGGTCGCCGAGCTCCTCGGCCAGCCGCGCGGCCTGCTCGTGCAGCTTCGTGGCCTGCGACCAGGGCCCGTCCTGGTGCAGCAGCACGCCGACGGCCGCGGTCAGCCCGACCCGCCGGGCCGTCGGCGTGGCCGGATGCTCGACCGCCGCGAGGATGCCGTCCCGCTCGGCGCGCAGCCAGGCCAGCGCCGGACGCAGGTCCGCGAACTCCGGCGCGGGCCCGGGCGGCTCGCCGATGACCCGCCAGCGCATGTGCCCGGAGAAGTGCTTCGAGGCGGTCCACGCGGTGTGCTCGTAGTACGCGTACAGCCGCCCGCGCGCCGCGGCCGCCTCCGCGCTCTCCGGGTCGATCAGGGTCCTGGCGTACGCGCGGACCAGGTCGTGCAGCGCGTACCGGCCGTCGGTCTGCTGGATCAGCAGGCTGCGATCGAGCAGCGAGTCCAGCAGCCGCACGGCCGGCTCCGGGTCGGTACCGAGCAGGTTCGCCGCCGCGTACGCGTCGATGTCCGGCCCCGGCAGCAGCCCGAGCAGCCGCATCGCCCGCTGCTCCGGCTCCGGCAGGTGCACGAAGGAGGACTCGAACACCGAGGTCAGGTCGCGTTCGCCGTCGGTGAGGTGGTCGAGGCGCACGTTCTCGTCGCGCAGTTCCGCGAGCAGGTCCTCGACCGTCGCGCCGCCGTGCCGCAGCCGCGCGCCGACGATCCGCAGCGCCAGCGGGACGTAGCCGCACAGCTCGGCGAGTTCGCGCAGCGCCGGGGAGTCGGTCAGCTCACGCTCGGGCGCCGCGACCCGGACCAGCAGCGCCACGGATTCGGCCTCGCCGAGGATGTCCACGGTCAGTGCCCGCGCGCCCGCGACGTCGGCCAGCCGCCCCCGGCTGGTGATCAGCACGAGGCAGCCCGGCGCGCCCGGCAGCAGCGGCTCGACCTGAGCCCCGTCGGCGGCGTTGTCCAGCACGATCAGGGCCCTGCTGTCCGCCATCGTGGACCGGTACAGCGCGGTCCGCTCCGTGACGCCGGACGGGATCGCCTGCGGGGGCACGCCGAGCGAGCGCAGCAGGTAGCCCAGCGCCTCCTCGGCCGCCATCGGATCGCCGCCGGGGGAGTGGCCGCGCAGGTCGATGAACAGCTGCCCGTCCGGGAAGCGGTCGGCGACACGGTGCGCGGCGTGCACGGCCAGCGCGGTCTTGCCGATCCCGCCGAGGCCGTCCAGCGCCGTGATCACCAGCGCCCGCGCCGCGCTGCCGGCCGCCTCGACGAGCTCGGCCAGCTCCGCGGCCCGGCCGGTGAACGTGCGCGTGTCCGCGGGCAGCTGATGCGGCGCGCTCGGATTCTGCGGCGGCGCGAGCGCGGAATCCTGCCGCACGATCGCGTCACGCAGCTCACGCAGTTCCGTGCTCGGTTCGAGGCCCAGCTCGTCGAGCAGCGCGGTGCGGTACGCCTCGTACGCGGCCGTAGCCTCGTCGGTGCGTCCGGCGCGGTGCAGCGCGAGCATCAGTTGGCTGCGAAACGCCTCGTGCCGCTGGTGCTCCCCGGCCAGCGCGGCGAGCTCGTCGATCAGCTCGTGGTGGCGCCCGAGGTTCAGCTCCGCCTCGATCCGGCCCTGCAAAGCCTGGACGTACGTCTCCTCCAGCTCCCGCACCCGCGCGTCGTCCGCGAGCGCCGGGATGTCGGCCAGCGGACGGCCCTGCCACAGCTCGAGCGCCGCCCGGAACCGCCGCGCCGCCTCCGCCCACGCCTGCTCGGCCAGCTTCCGCCGCCCGGCCGCGTACTCCTCGGCGAACACCTGCAGATCCAGCTCGCCCGGCTCCACGTGGATCAGGTAGCCCGGCGGCACCGCGCGCACCCGGTCCTCGTCGCCGAGCGCCTGCCGCAGCCGCATCACCTGCACGTGCAGCGGCGTCATCGAGGAAGCGTCCGACGCCTCGGTGCCCCACAGCAGCTCGGCCAGCCGGTCGGTGGACACCGGAGCGCCCGCCTCCAGCAGCAGCGCGGCCAGCAGCGTGCGCCGCAGCCGTCCGGCCACCGGGATCGGCCCGGCCGGGCCGTGCGCCGAGAGCGGACCGAGCAGCGCGAAGCGCACGCGACCTCCCCGTCGTGCCGAAGCTGAAGCCTGAAGTCTTCCTGAGACGTGATGCTATCCGTACCCGGCCGTGCGGGGGCGGGGCCCGCTGTCGCCAGTCTCACAGCCGGGGCGGCGGGTACCCGGGGTCGCGGCGGAGTAACGTTACCGGCGGGAAACCCCGCCAAAGCCCCCAGACTTCGAAGCAGAAGAAGGCGTCACGACATGACTCGCACCCCCGTCAACGTCACGGTGACCGGCGCGGCCGGCCAGATCGGCTACTCGCTGCTGTTCCGCATCGCGTCCGGCCACCTGCTCGGCCCGGACGTGCCGGTCAGCCTGCGGCTGCTCGAGATCACCCCGGCGCTCAAGGCCGCCGAGGGCACCGCGATGGAGCTCGACGACTGCGCCTTCCCGCTGCTGCGCGGGATCGAGATCACCGACGACCTGAAGACCGCGTTCGACGGCACCAACGTGGCGCTGCTGGTCGGCGCGATGCCGCGCAAGGCGGGCATGGAGCGCGGCGACCTGCTCTCGGCCAACGGCGGGATCTTCAAGCCGCAGGGCCGCGCCATCAACGACCACGCCGCGGACGACGTGCGGGTGCTGGTCGTCGGCAACCCGGCGAACACCAACGCGCTGATCGCCGTGAGCAACGCCCCCGACGTGCCGAAGAGCCGCTTCACCGCGATGACCCGCCTCGACCACAACCGGGCGATCGCCCAGGTGGCCAAGAAGACCGGCGCCGCCGTGAGCGAGATCAGCAACCTGACGATCTGGGGCAACCACTCCGCCACCCAGTACCCGGACCTGTTCAACGCCAAGGTGAACGGCAAGAACGCGGCCGAGCTGATCGACGACCAGGCCTGGCTGGAGGGCGACTTCATCCCGACCGTCGCCAAGCGGGGCGCCGCGATCATCGAGGCCCGCGGCCTGTCCTCCGCGGCCAGCGCCGCCTCCGCCGCGCTCGACCACGTGCGCACCTGGTTCCAGGGCACCGCCGAGGGCGACTGGACCTCGATGGGCATCGTCTCGGACGGTTCCTACGGCGTGCCCGAGGGCCTGGTCTCCTCCTTCCCGGTGACCACCAAGGACGGCGACTTCGAGATCGTCCAGGGCCTCGACATCAACGAGTTCTCCCGCGGCCGCATCGACGCCTCGGTCGCCGAGCTCTCCGCCGAGCGCGACGAGGTCGGCAAGCTCGGCCTGATCTGACACATCGACGGAACGTGAGCGCGGCCCGCCTCTCCGAATCGCTTCGGACGACGGCGGGCCGCGCTGTCTTTCGGTTCGGTAACGCCGCTTGCCCTAGCGCGTACGGATGCGTTTGGCTTGCGCAGCTCTTAATCCAGATGTTGAGCGCGGTCATCGTGCAGACTTCGAATATTCAGCGGGGGAGCAGCACTCTCATGTCCACTCCGTACGATCCGAACCAGGGCCGGCAGCAGAACCCTGCCGACGCCACGCCGACCCAGTTCGTGCAGTCCGGCCAGATTCCGCAGCAGCCGCAGTACGGCCAGGCGCCGCAGTTCGGCGCGCCGGCCCCGCAGCAGGCGCAGCAGCCGACCCAGGCGTTCGGCGCGCCGCCCGCGCAGCCGCAGTTCGGCCAGCAGCCGCAGGGCGCGCCGGCGTGGGGCCAGGGCGCCGCCCAGCCGACGCAGCCGTTCCCGGACCCGAACGCCAACCCGTACGCCGCGGGCAACCCGTACCCGCAGTACGGCACCCCGGCGCAGCCGCCCAAGCAGCGCGGCCGCGGCTTCGGCGGCTTCCTCGCGGTCGCGGTGGGCACGGTGCTCGGCCGCGTCGTGCTCGGACTGCTGGTCGTCGGCGGCATCGCGGCGTACCACTTCGCCACGGCGGACCCGGCGCAGCGCAACTCGACCGGGCAGGTGAGCCAGTCCGGCTCGATGGACGCCACGGACCTGCAGATCGGCGACTGCTTCGACGCGCCGAGCGGCACCTCCGGCATCTCCTCCATCAAGGCCGTCCCGTGCAGCCAGTCGCACGACTCGCAGGTCTACGCCGAGCCGCAGATCAGCGAGGACAGCTACCCGGGCGACAGCACGCTGCAGAAGGAGGCCGAGACCGACTGCGGCTCCGACAGCGCGCAGTCCGTGATCTCCTCCGACGCGCCGTCCAGCGCGCAGATCGCCGACTACTTCCCGCAGGACGCGGACACCTTCTCGAGCCAGCGCTACATCATCTGCGCGCTCGAGTCGGACAGCGTGGCCATGACGCAGTCCTACGTCTCCTCCGCCAGTTCCGCGAGCTGAGCCGACACCCCCGGACGTCCCCGGTGCTCGGGCCGCAGAACAGCAGGCCCGGGCACCCCTAGAGCGTCCGAGGGGTGTGGGCCGGGCTCGCGTGCCGATGGCTCTCGCCTGGCGGCGTTGTCGGAGTCCTGC